>JUEM01000032.1 GCA_000817085.1 marine actinobacterium MedAcidi-G1
AGTTAGTCCACATAAAAACGCACTCAGTCTGTTTGTTGTGGAGTAATTGCTCTCTTCCTGAATCAAGAGAAAACACTGATACGTCTTCGTAATTATCTATATACGTATCAGTCTTTTCATCTTTCAAGGTTCACTCCAAAGAAACTAACCTTCAATGTTCCTGAGTAGCGGGGGCAAGATTCGAACTTGCGACCTTCGGGTTATGAGCCCGACGAGCTACCAGACTGCTCCACCCCGCGTCGTTAGAGTATCGCGAGGTGACCGCTGAGCCAACCAGAACTTATCTTGCTGTATAACCAGCATCAACTGGGACTATAGAACCAGTCATATAACTGGATTTTTCCGAGGCCAAAAATAACACCACTTCGGCAATTTCTTCAGGTTCTGCCAGTCGTTTAATTGGGATTGTTGCGTTAGCTAACTCTTGGAGTTCATCACCTGTAGGTGGTTTATCTCTACCGGCTTTGATCATTGGTGTATTTACTTCGCCTGGCGCAACTGCATTTACTCTGATTCCATCTTCAGCATGTTCTAGTGCCAAAGCTCTTGTTAATTGATGCACTGCTCCTTTTGTAACGCAGTATGCAGTTACTCCTGATGAAGCAACATCACCCCAGATAGACCCGAAATTTACTATGGATCCAGACTTTTTATTAACCATGTGACGAATAGCTGAACGACACATAAAGAAGACCCCATCTACATTGACTGCCATGATTCTTTTCCAATTGTCATCATTTGTCTCTAGAGCATCTGCGCGTAAAATAATTCCGGCTGCATTTACTAATATGTCGACCTGACCTTGCTTTTGAACAATGGAATCGATCGTCAGATCACAAAATTCTGAATTTGAAACATCTCCTATAAAAATTTCCGAACCTGTTTTTTGAGCTGTTTCTTCAGCTCCTTTTTTGTCGATATCGATCAAATTTACCTGGGCACCAGCTGAAGCCAAAGCCCTAGCAGTTGCAGCACCCATTCCTGAGGAAGCACCGGTTACAACTGCTACTTTTCCTTTAAAGCTCATTTCGGCGACCTGGGAGTAAATTGCATTCCACCGTAAGTTTGTTCTGTTGGTTGAAGCTCAATCCGATTAATATTTACATGTTGAGGAGCATCTAGGGCATATATAACTGCTTGAGAAATATCTTCGCTTGTTACTTCTTTTATTCCAGAGTTCTTTTTGCTTTCTACCATCGCATGATCATCTAATGCAGCATCATAAAACTCTGTAGTCACTCGACCAGGACAGATTTCGGTTACCCTAACACCTGTTCCTTGAAGTTCTAAGCGCAAATCCATCGACAATACGTGCGTGGCTCCTTTTGTTGCACCATATAGCGACGACGCTAGAGGGTATAGGCCAGCCATCGAACCAATGTTTATTAAGTGACCGTTCCGGCGTTCAACCATGCCGGGTAGAACTGCTTTTGCAGCGTAGATAGCAGCTTTGACATTTGTATCAATTGTTGTTTCGATATCTTCAAAGTTTGCATCAACCAAATTTCCGAAACCTCTTCCTACACCAGCATTGTTGATTAAAATATCAACTTCAATCGTTTCTAGTAAATCTATAAATGCCTTAGAATCACAAACATCCATCGTGTGAACTATGCATTTAGTATTAGCGGCAAGCTCATCTAACCGTTCTGTCCGACGCGCAATTGCATGCACGGTAAGCCCTGCCTCACTTAGGCTTCTAGCAACAGCTTCTCCTATTCCACTTGAAGCTCCTGTCACAACCACGTTTTCGTAATCATTAATTGTCATTCCTAACACCGTAAGGGCGAAAAAGTATTCTGACAATAAACGATCTCATAACCTTTTAATGTTTTCGACTTAACAAGAAACTTATGTGTCTGAGTAGGTACTACGATTTAATTGTGGCAAAAAAATCAAAAAGATTTAAAACTTCTTCTGAAAGTAAAAAATTTGAAATTACAGACGATACGAGTCAAGTTTTGCTTGATTTAGTTAACGGTATTCGAGACCTTGAGGAGCGAGTTTCCTTACTCGAACAAAATTTTAATGTCTTGGGAACTACCACTTCTTCAGCTGATGAAGATGCGATACTTGAAACTCAACTTCATGTTGCACGTCTGTCAGCTGAACTTTCTCGTTTGACCATAGAGCTAAGAGGAAAAATTTCTGTTCTTAGTATTGACGCTGGAATGAACCTCGAAGAAGAGACAATGTCTCCCTCTCTAGATGGAGACGAAGCTTTTAGTGATCTTGCATCAGACTCACCTGTAAGAAAACAACATGATAGAAAAAATGGTGGCTGGCAGCCGCTAAATTGATTCTCCGATCAAGAAGCTTCAAGTGCTAAAGCATTAACAAGCTCTTGTATTTGAGCCTGCAGACGACCAAACTCTTCCCAATCTGCAGGGTCACTCGCTAAAGCTTTGCCTGAGGCTTTCTGTAGTCGATCTATTTCAACAATAATTTCAGCTACATCTCCGGAAATATCTGAAAATTCAATCGAGGAAACAGATTCCGTCTGAGAATCATCTTCTTCACTAATTTCTATTTCAGAGGATCTTCCCGCACTTATTCCTGAAAATAAGTTAGGAAGAGAAGAATTTGTAAGGGTTTCAAGCGCGTCCTGTAAAGAATCTGCCATTACTACATCTTCACCTACCGCTACAATTACCTGTACTAATTCTGGAACTGTGCTGTCACCCTCGGCTTGTACATACAACGGACGGACATAAAGTATCGAGTCTTCGATTGGCACCAATAACAGTTCTCCAAACAAGACAGTTGAACCTCGTTGGCTCAATAAAGTCTGGAGACTAGCCACTTCTTCATCATTACGAATTCTTTCCTCAGCTAGAGCCGGTCCATCGAAGTTTGATGAAGGAGGTCTGTATACAGCCAATTTGCCATAGTTATCTTTATCGCTTCGGCCAACTATAAATGCTGCAAGTTCTTTGCGTGTATCTTCCTCATCAAGTGGAACAAACGCTCTCAAGACTACATACTCAGCTTCATCAGAGTCTGGTAGTTCCACAATCGTTCTATATGGAGACATTCGCATATCCCTACTACCGATTCGGATGCCTTGTTCATTTACTATCGCTAAATTGGCAGCACCTTCTCCAGTTCTGCCAGGATCCTGAGAAACTGCCCACTCTGCGGCTCTTTGATAAAAATTCTCTGTGTCTTCAACGTGGTATTTACCCCAAAGTTCTGTTTGAACTCTAAACAAGTCTTCTGGGTAACGTACGTGATCGATTAAGGAGGCTGGCATATCATCTATTGGTCTAAATAAACCTTCGAACGCTCTTTGGTAAGCATTGATTAGTGGATCTTCTGAATCAACGACATAAAAAATTGCCTCTCCGGTAAAAGCATCGACTGTAGCTTTAACTGAATTTCTTACATAATTAAAATTATGACGTAACCCGCTCTTTCTCGGTAGCTCAGCCACAGGTGCATTCTGGGCATATGGATAACGGTCTGTTGTTGTATAACCATCAATCATGTAGACAATGCGTCCATCTTCCAATACTGGGTAAGGGTCAGCATCAAAATGCAAAAAAGGTGCAAGTTTTTCAACTCTTTCTCGTACGTCACGAACGAACATCACTTTGGAATCTTCGGTTACGAAATTGGAGATGAGCGGCTCTATTTGACCAAATCGAAGAGCAAAGGCCATTCTGCGGAATAACGATCCCATACCGACTCCACCATCACCGCCTAATTCGTCGTAACGGACTGCAAGCGTTTGTTGATTTTCGTCGGTGTAATCAACCTCATTTCGACTCGCTCCTAAAACCGCATACCCATCTAGATTTTCTCCTACATATATTTGCGGCCTATCAAGAGTTACGTTGATTTTCTCGTCTATTGATACTGGTAAGTCACCTATCAAGAAATCAGGGTCGCCAGATCCTTTAACTCTCGTGACCGGCGCCAATGCAACTCCATAACCGTGAGTGAATGCAACATGCTGATTTTCCCATGAACGGGTTTCGTTTAGATTCAGCTCTCTTGCCCCAAGTAGAACCTGCGTCATTTCACCATCAACTTCATACCGGTCTGTGTCTAAGACATCAGAGAATCTATAAAACTCTCTTTCACCCTGCAGGCGATCAAAAGTTGCTTGAACGATAAGCGGATCTAAAATTCTTATATTTCTAACCGTCTCTGAATTATTTTTTAAATCATCTGCAGTAATACTGTTGTCAAAATCTGTTAGCTGGACTTCGTCAATTTCATCCAGTCCATAAGCTTCTCGCGTGGCAAAAATATTTCTTTCTATGTAAGGAGCCTCTTTTTCTGATTCTGCTGGTTCAACACGAAAATTCTGTATGACTGCCGGATAGATGCTGCCCACTACCACCGCCACAAAAGCCCACAATCCGACTGCAAGTGTCGGTAAAACCCATCCTCGTCTACGGATGTTAACGACCAAAAGAATTACTGCTAATAGAGAAATAAGAATCAACAAATTTGTAGCAGGAAGCTGAGCTTTTACATCTGTATAAGTAGCTCCATCTACTGCTCCTCGATCAGATGTTGTCAATTCATATCGAGCTAACCAGTAGTTTGCCGCGCGCACTAAAGCTATGACTGCAAGTAGTACAGATAAATGTGCTTTAACCTGAGGCCTAACTCTCTCACCCAAAGTTTGGAAACGGATGCCGCCATTCAGGTAGTGAGTTATAGCAGTAAAAATAATTGTTACTAAAAGGGTTCCAAACACCCAATCAACTACGAAGTTGAAGAAAGGCAATTCAAAAATATAAAAACCTATATCTTTATTAAACTGGGCATCAGTTACCCCTACGTCTTCTCTGTTAGTGAACAAAAGCCAGTCTTGCCATTTATCTGAAACTCTTAATCCGGCTATTAATGCAAAAAAAGCTGAGAAAAGAATGCGAACAAGTCGATCTCTTTTACCTATAAACGTGTGGTAATGAACAAGTAAATCTTCTTCCGGGCCGGGTGGTCTTACTCTCGGTGCCAAACGTTGAGCGACTGTTAAGTTTCCAAACAGAATTAGAAAAAATAGAAGCATAAAGAGTAGTACGAGAACTACCTGTGCTCCTATGACAGCTCTAAATACGTCACCTTGACCGAGTGAGTCGAACCATAAGAAATCAGTGTAAAAACCAGCTAATCCTCTTAGCGACATGAGAAGAAAAATTCCAGCTGCTATAACTCCAAAAATAATTAATCTGAAACGCCCTGCAGGACCACGTCGACCACGACGCGGTAAAACTCTTGGCCTAGGTGGTGGAGCGTCTTCAGGTTGCATTCTCAACTTCTTTCTCTGCGAAATTAATCCGCTCTTCTCTTGTTCTTTAGCTTACTGGCGAGCCTATTGAGGCAAACGCTCTGGAATTTAGATTATTAATTTTTTGGTAGTTCTAATGAATCTCCGTTACCCCCCAATTCAGTAAGAACCTTTAAAGCAGCATCTAAATTTGCAACTCCTTCTACCTTCATTTCACCGGCGTGTTTTTTAGCTTTTTCTAGAGAGTTTTCAGGTACTAGAAATAAATCCATTCCTGCCTTACGTGCAGTAATAGTTTTTTGCTCTACCCCACCTATGGGGCCTACATTTCCCTCGAGGTCGATTGTGCCTGTAGTAGCAATCTGAAACCCTCCGGTCAATTCACCTGGGGTTAGGACATCTAACACAGATAGCGTTAGCGCCAAACCAGCTGAATTACCACCAATTCTTCCTGTATTTACAAGAACTTGCACAGGTAAATCTTCATTATCTTCTATGCGAGTCTGAGGAGCTATCCCAAGAAATGCAACTGAAGGTTGATCTTCACGTGAACCAAGTTCAATTGAAATTTCTCTTGGATCAGAACCATCAATTTTCTCGACATCAAGTTGAATGATTTCCGAAGGTTTGCGTTCTCTGATTTCAAAAATTAAATCTTGATCTGTAAAAACCTTTTTTTTATCAACGGAAATTATTACATCAGAAGTGGTCAAAAGGCCTTCAGATGGACCTCCAACTGAGGCAACCCCTACGCCCGTAGCTTTATATGGTTCCAATCCTAAATGGCTTAAAGCAACTGATACGGCTGTCGATTTAGAAGCTCTCATTAAATCAAAATTGAAAGTTTGATTTTCGTCTCTGTTTCTTGTTCCTAAAATTGAATCCTCATCAATCAAATGAATAGATTGTTTAAAGGTTCCCTCAAGAAACTCCCAACCATTTATCGATGAATCTTGTGAAATTGTCGTGAAATGAATTTCGCCAGAAGGTTCAAAGCTTCTCCCTTCCGAAACAACAATCCGGCGCGATAGCTCGTTCACTGTTCCTGGTTTAAAAGCGAAATACGGAAGTTGAATAAAAGTCATAGACATTAAGAACCCGACCAAAAGAAAAAATATGATTCCTGTTTTCCACTTTTTTGAGATTTTTTTGTTCATCAAATTCTCGCGCGATTTAGCGATCACCGTATCCATGGGTTTTCTTAGACTTTACATTTATTTATAAATGTATTTTTAAATTCGTGACTGCAGTTGCATTAACTATCATGATTAAATTACAGGAAGACTTTTAAGGAACTCAGATTTTTTATAGATTACGACACATCTTCAGTTCGCCTTTTCCACCAGAAGGCACTACCGAACGTGCGGCAGACAACGGGTGGAGTCCGGTAGCTAGATTAGGAATTTGGTTTCAACCTCCTCGCCGAATAGCTTTAGGTAAATCAGCGAAAATCCGTTTCTGGCATCGCTTAAGATCTCTTGTTCTTCTTGGACTATTCGTGATCTTTGGGGGAATTCTTTTAGCTTCACTCATAGGAATAATTATTTTTGCGGGGGGTTTTCTCTTGGAACAGGCAATCGGCTAAGTGAACTCAAATACTACAAATAGACGAAAAGCTGTTCTTGCTGGACACTCAGGTGACTATAAATTAGCAAATTCATTGCTAAACGATGAAAACGAAAAAGTAAGAGGAGCAGCTCTCAGTGCACTAGAAAAAATGGGGAAACTTTCAGGAAAAATTTTAGAAAAATTCATCCAGGACCCTTCCCCTGAAGTTCGTAAAAGAACTATAGAACTGCTAGCAAAAAGACCTGAAAAAATTCCTCTTAACATACTCGACGATAAAGACTCTCTAGTCGTCGAAACAGCATGTTGGGCTATAGGAGAAAAAGAGAACCCAATACCTCAATTAATTAACAAACTTTGCTTAATCGCTGACAGTCATGAAGACCAACTGTGCAGAGAAGCTGCCGTTGCTTCTCTTGGCGCTATAGGTTCACCTTTAGGGCTGGAAACCATACTTGCAGCTCTCAAAGATAAGCCTGCAATAAGACGTCGAGCAGTTATCGCTCTGGCAGCTTTTGAGGACCCAAGAGTTGATGAAGCTCTTAAAAAATCTCTGGATGACAGAGATTGGCAAGTAAGACAAATAGCTGAAGATCTACTTGATGCAAATAGGGTGATCACTCACGTTGACATCGGACCAAGACCAAATTGATTATTAACGTCTAGCTTCCATAAACATTGCGCGCATTGCATCAAAATCCTCAACAAGTTGGCCAGCTCCGAGCACCACACATTCCATTGGAGAGTCTGCATGAACTACCGGCACTCCAGTTTCTTGAGATATACGACTATCTAGTCCGCGTAAAAGACTTCCTCCTCCCACAAGACTGATACCACTGGTTAACAGATCCTGAGCAAGTTCGGGAGGGGCTTTCCCTAGACAAGTAACCACTGAATCAACCATCACCGAAACAGGTTCTTCGATTGCGGTTCTGATCTCATAGGGCTGGAGTATCACTGTCTTTGGCATACCCGTAAACATTTCCCGGCCGCGCACTTCCGCCCTACCCTCACCAGGCGTTTCTGTAGCGGACCCAACTGTCCATTTTATTTCTTCTGCAGTTCTCTCACCTATAGCTAATCCGTATTCTCTCCTTATGTAGTTTTGTATTGCGTCATCGATATCAAAAGAGCCAACACGTTTCGCTTCTATTTCAACAATTCCACCCAATGAAAGTAACGCTGTTTCTGAAGTGCCGCCTCCTATATCAACAACCATGCTGCCAAAAGCTTCACTTATTGGAAGGTTTGCCCCGATAGCAGCAGCTAAAGGCTGTTCAATCAGCTGCGCATCCGAAGCCCCCGCACGACGGCAAGCCTCAGTCACTGCGCGCCTTTCAACTGGTGTAATAGCGGACGGTACACAAATAACAACTCTTGGTTTATTGAAACGACTTACTCCTGCTCTTTTAAGAATAAGGCGAACCATTCTCTGAGTTATATCAAAATCTGTAATCGCTCCTTTGCGTAATGGGCGATGCGCGACGATATGAGCTGGGGTTCTTCCTATCATGTTCCAAGCATCTGAACCCATTGCCAAAACTTCGCGATTGTTTTCATTTAAAGCAATAACTGAAGGTTCCGCTAAGACTATTCCTTCACTTCGCGCGTAAACCAAAGTGTTTGCTGTTCCAAGGTCAATAGCTAAATCTCTTGCCATTTCAATCTTCGCGTTCTATTTGAGTTTCTAATTTATCTTCACTGCCTACCACCCTTATACCATCTGGATTTTGCATCCGTCTAGGTTTTTTTTGTGACGCTCCTCGCAAAATCCTCTGCACCTCATCCGGGGTTGCTGAACGAGTTCTAGGCCTTGTAACCAACCAAAGAATAAGTGAACCAATTACAGCTATAACCACTGTTCCTGCCAAGAAAATTAAATTTGTATTCATGAGTTTCCATTATCTGGTTCAAAAGAATTTAGTTCATCTAATTCAATAATGTGTTGAGCATCAAGTCCCCAATCACTTCCACCTTCCCATATTTCAGATTTCCAAATTGGAACAGTTTTTTTGAGCGTGTCTATGCACCAACGTCCTGCGGAAAAAGAATCGTCTCTGTGAGCTGAAGAAGCCAAAACGATTACAGCTGTTTCTCCGATTTCAAGTTTTCCAATTCGGTGCAACATAACTATTCTTCTTACTTCCGGCCAATGTTCGCGGGTTTTTTCAGCTATTTTTTCTAAACGCGATAGGGCTTGTTCTTCATATGACTCATAAGTTACTTCTGTAACATTTGCGCGACCCTCAGCATGATTTCTGATATTTCCAGTAAAAAGAACCACTGCGCCACACTCAGGTTGATTAACCCATTCCAGGGCTTCATTAACTGGGAGAGTTTGGTTATCTAAACCAATCCAAGTGTCACTATCAGTCGGCGGGGAAAGCGTCATCTTGAAATCTTAGACAGATAATAAATGTTACGCATACGGTGAGCAGAATAGCGTATGGTTAACTGCCTTTATTAACCGTTGTGGTATAAGAATTTTATTTTTGTTAGATACTGATTTATTTCTGTAATTTTGTTTCCTAAAAAATCAACGCTAAACAATTTTTTGAACCTACGATGCAGATGTGGAGTTCTTCGATCCATCTAACCCAGATGATGATAATCCTTTTTCTGATATGTCGTTTTTAAATGAAATTTTAAAATCCTTCTCACAACAAGGCGGGCAATCAGCTAAACAAATAGCGATGACTATTGCCTCTGGTGGAACTAGTGAGCCCAATGTCGACCCTGTTGAACGTATGGAATTTGAGAATCTTTTAAGAGTCGCTGAGTTGCACGTTAATAAAATGACAGGTTTGCCTCCCTCTCGTAGTGGATCTCTGAAAATAGAGCCAGTTACTAAGGCTGGTTGGGCAACACATTCTTTGGATGCCCTCAAACCTTTACTCAGCGGCTTAGCGTCCATAGGAACTAATGAAGTTGAAGATTTAGGTGATATTCCTTCTGAAATTAATCAAATAATGGCTTTACTAGCTCCAATGATGGCTGAAATGACTACAGGGACAATGGTTGGCCATCTTGCTAGTAGATGTTTAGGCACCTACGACCTTCCCATACCCCGTGAAGATGAACGCATCCTTCTGGTTGTCCCAAATATTGATGCTTTTGGTGATGATTGGAGTATCCCTAAAGAAGACTTGAGACTTTGGATTTGTCTTCATGAAGTTACCCATCATGCCGTTCTAGGAATTCCTCATATTAGGAAAAATCTTAGTGGACTGTTAAGTCAACATGCTGAAAGTTTCAACAGTGACCCTTCGGTAATTCAGGATCAATTTGGTGAAATCGAAATCGGCGAAGGATTAGAAGGTTTAGCTTCTTTACAAAATGTTCTTAATCCTGAGATGGTGCTGGGTGCGGTTCGTTCACCTCAGCAAGAAGCTCTGTTGCCCTATTTGGAAGCGCTTGTTGCGGTGATTATCGGTTTTGTTGACTACACAATGGATCAAATAGGAAATGACTTAATTCCTTCTTACCCAATGATGACTGAAGCTCTGAGAAGGCGTCGGGTCGAGACTGGAGAAGCTGACCGTTTTGTGGAAAAAATATTGGGTTTGAATCTGACGCAACAACAGGTGGATCGTGGAGTCTCTTTTATTGATGGAATTATTGAACGGACAGGTTCTAAAGGTTTGGATCGCCTTTGGGTTAATGAATCCAATCTGCCAACCCCTAATGAGGTTGATGCTCCAGGGTTGTGGTTGGCGCGATTAGATTTAGAAACTGGAAACTAACTTTCTTTTTCTTTGCTTCTAGTCCAAAAGCCAAGTTGACCATCAGGTTTTTGAGGTTCTTCGGGTGTAATAATTTTTTCGACTCTGCGAGCTTCTCGTGTTCTTGGTAAATAGAAAACAAGGCCAACTCCTAAACCAAGAGCCATTGTGAAATAACCGACTTGTATTGGAAGCATTGCAATTAATAATGCTATAAGTGAACCGAACGCCCAGCTGAGCTGAAACCTTCCCTCGAACAGAGCGAAAGATCTTCCATGGTTTACATCGGGTGCGTCTCTCTGAACGAGTGAGTCAAACGATAATTTTGCGGATCCCGCAGATCCAGCTAAGAGTAGGGAAACGACCATGGCTCCTGAAATCGATGGGAGCCAAGATGCAGATACTGTTCCAACGAAAGCTATAAAGAGAACACCTGAGATTATTCTTTCTTCGACCATAAACGTTCTTAGCCGTGGTGCTATGCGCGCCCCAAGGAGAGCTCCTCCGCTTGCACATGCGAGAACAGCGCCGTAATGCCAAACTGGAGCCCCGGGAGTTCCAAGAATGTCCTGATCTCTAATCAATCCAGTAGCTACTCCTGATGCGCGACCTGTTCCTTCCATTGCTACACCTTTCTCTCCTCCTCTGAATTCAAATGCGAGTAGAAAAGTTATGAAACCTACAGCAGCTCTTAGGACTGCCATTGCTGTAGCTGCATTTATTATTCCAGCAGAACGTAAGTCTGTTTTTTCTCCTTGCGTTGCCGGAGCGGTTGCAACGATGACTCTTGGGATTTGAACTGCAGAAACCAAAGTTATTGTGAACCCTATAACCGCAATTTTAGCAGGCCAGGAAGAGCCTATTAGAAGAGCGAGTCCTCCGATTGAAGCTCCAAAAAAGCTCCCAACTGCGCTTAGAAGTGCCAGTTTAGAATTTGCTTCTACTAGATCTCTTTCTGAACTGACTAATTTTGGAACTACAGCACTTTTCGCTACTGAATAGGCTTTTTGGAACACGAGAATTCCGAAAGCTATTGGGAAAAGGGCGAGACTTTCTATGTAAACGGCTAGAAGTGTTGCAAGAATAGCACGTGCAAGAAGTGTTATGAGAATCATTGTTCTTCTACCACCAGAAATTCGATCCATAAAAGGACCTATGAGCGGTGTGACAATAGCGAATGGTGCAATGGTAAGAAGCAGGTATAGAGCTATTTTTGGTCTTGCGGAGTCGGGGTCAAGAAAAAATAGTGAGCCTGCCAGCGAGACTGCGATCATGGCGTCTGCGGCTGCGCCTGAAAGGTGCGTGATAGCCATTCTTGTAAATGGACTAAGTGGGGGTTTTGTTTCCTTGACGCTCACAGTTTCAGGTTACGTCAATTTCAGTATGTAAATCTTCCACTAGGTATAGGACTATTCCCATTGTTCAGTTGGTAGATCTATATCTGCTTCTTTGGCTGGTTCTAGTGTTGTAGCTGTTGCGTAGTCTTTTTCTAAAAGAGCTGAATCTGTTCCTTCAGGTACCGGGTCGTTGCATGGTTCGAGTTCTATGTCTATGCCAGTTGAATCTTTTGAAGTAATTACTGTTTGAACTCTTCCTATGTGCGCTAAATCGGCTTGGCGGAACCCAAGGACTTCTTTTAAGGGTTTGTTTGGAATGTTCAAATTTAGCATTGTTGCATTTGGGGCTGAAGTTAACCATTGGAGAGGTTGAGCTGTCATTTCCTTCGCTGTTTCCCAATATTCGTGTGTGTCTATAGAGGAATGGTAATTGATACTCACTGCTATTCCTGAACGGTCAAATCTTGCTGCCGTTTTTACAGCTGCGATTGTTCCTGAAAACAAAGTTGACCGGCCTGTGTTTGGACCTAGATTAACTCCTGAAGCAACCATGTCAGGTGGGTCTCCGAAACCTCCGAGCATCGAGAGCATGACAATTAGGGCGGGGGGTGCGCCTACTGAAAATGATTTGATGCCTTCAAGGTCTGGGATTTCTAATTCTTCTACTGCTACTCTGTCATGGTCATCGAATGGCATGAGCGAAGCTGAAACACCACTCATGTTTTTTGAAGGTGCGGCTACCACGGCTTCGTGTCCAAGTTCTGTAACTGTTTGTGCTAGCGCGTACAAGCCTTTTGAATCAATTCCGTCATCGTTTGTAATAAGAAATTTCAATTGGCTACTCCACTTTTTGGTTTGTTGTATCTGTAACCCACACCTCGAACGGTAAGAATCTTTTCTGGTTTTGTGGGTTCCTCCTCAATTTTTGATCTTAAACGTTTTATGTGAACATCTAAAGTTTTTGTGTCTCCTACATAATCCATACCCCATACACGATCGATCAATGTGTCTCGTGTCAAAACAATTCCGGCGTTTTCCATGAGAAAAGCCAGTAATTGAAATTCTTTCAAAGGCATTGAAATTATTTCATCTCTTATCTTTACTTCGTACCGCTCTACATGTACCTCTACATCGCCAACAGAAATCGTTGATAATTGTTCTTCCGTAAAATTAGGGTTTCTATTAGATTTTTCAGCTCTCCTAATAACAGTTCGCATTCTTGCAACGAGTTCTTTTAATCGGTAAGGCTTAGAAACATAATCATCAGCTCCTACTTCTAAACCAACAACTGTGTCGATTTCTTCTCCCTTTGCGGTAACCATAATTATTGGAACGTCAGAGCGGCTTCTTATCTGCCTGCAAACATCAATCCCGGAAATTTTAGGGAGCATTAAGTCAAGAAGAATTAGATCAGGGTTAAATTTCTCGAATGCTATTAAGGCTTCAGATCCGTCTTTTGCTATTTCTACAGTAAAACCTTCTCTCTCTAATCCAACTTGAAGAGCTTCAATAAAGGAAACTTCATCTTCTACTACCAGTACTCGAATGCCGTTCATTGTTTAAATTCTTTTACGCCTATAGGGATGATGACTGGCAGGTCGACTGTGACAGTAGTACCTTCACCTTCTACAGAATCGATCTTGACTGACCCACCATGTCTTGTTGCAATATTTCTTACTATCGATAGCCCTAAGCCTGTTCCTCCACTTTGACGACTTCGGGCTCTATCAACTCGATAAAAACGTTCAAAAACTCTTTCGATCTCAATTTCAGGTATTCCAATTCCAGAATCAATTACGTTCAAACAAACTGTTGAAGAGTCTTTTGAAAAATCAAGTGTTACCTCAACCTGACTGTTTTCTTCAGAATATTTGACAGCATTTTCAATAATATTGTGAACTAAACTGATCAGTTGCAGACGATCTCCTTCAACAGTATTCGCATTTAATTTTGTTTTAATTTCGACTTTTTTTCTTGAAGCAAATGTGAACAACCTGTCTACAGCTTCATTTACGACCTCATTTAATTCGACCACATCTGGTGCTTCTATGGCTTGTCCTTCGATTCGGCTTAAATCGAGGATGTCATCGACTATACGCCCCAGTCTTTGTGCCTCAGCTTCGAGTCTTTTGGCTAGACGCAAAGTGGTGTCTGGATCATCTTCCTGGGAGAGGGTTTCAGCTAGAAGGCTTACAGCCCCAATTGGCGTTTTCAGTTCATGGCTAACATTCGCTATAAAATCTCGGCGCATAGATTCAGTTCTTACTAATTCAGTTACATCAGTAAGAATTGAAGTTGCTCCGGTTATTTGTTTTTCGATTTCTAAAGTTTCTGTTATTACTTCAATGATTTTTGGTGGTGAATCAGATGTGCGGACTTGTTCGGCAGACGAAATTCCACGGATACTTTTTTGCAGGCATTCCAAGACTTTGCGTCCAACGACCCCGTCTGTCCATGAATCAACAATGGCGTCAGCAGTATTATTACGAAAAACTATTGCTCCTGATTTATTTGCAATCACAATTCCCAAAGGAATAGTGTCTAAAACCCCTTCGGGTATATGAAACTCCTGATCTTTCTCTTCCCCAGCT
>JUEM01000033.1 GCA_000817085.1 marine actinobacterium MedAcidi-G1
GGTTTCGTTTCAAGTCTTGATTTAGAAGGCAATGGCTGAATCTGCTCCAATAGCGAATCTGATTGAATTGTCAGGTGGCTCTTTCTTGATGGGTAATGAACAGGATGCATACCCTGCAGATGGTGAGGGACCTGTAAGAGAAGTCTTCTTGTCTTCTTTTTCAATCTCATCGACTGCAGTGACTAACGCAGAATTCGAAGCTTTTGTTGCCGATACCAATTATCTGACCACTGCTGAGCAAAGCGAAGACGGAAACCCTCCTTGGTCGTTTGTTTTCGCAGGTTTATTACCTGACGATTTCTCACCAACCAGAGGTGTTTTGGGTGCTGAATGGTGGAGGCAGGTCGAAGGTGCTGATTGGTTGCATCCTGAGGGTCCTGGGTCTGAGTTGGGGCCTGGATGCTCTAGATGGAATCATCCTGTTGTTCATGTGTCATGGTTTGATGCAAAAGCGTTTGCCGAGTGGGCTGATTGCCGTTTACCAACTGAAGCCGAATGGGAATTCGCAGCTCGTGGTGATCTCAACCAGAAACGATTTCCTTGGGGTGATGAAAGCAAGCTTGGTGAGGATTTCATGTGCAACATTTTTACTGGTTCTTTTCCTGACAAAAACGATGCTGAAGATGGTTGGGTTGGAACTTGTCCTGTTGATGCTTTTCCTGCAAATAATTTTGGTCTTCATAACTGTTCAGGGAACGTTTGGGAGTGGTGTGATGATTGGTTTTCCTCACGTCATGAATCAGATGAGCCGATCATAGACCCGAAGGGTCCTTTAATGGGTTTGGACAGGGTCGTAAAAGGTGGTTCGTATCTTTGCCATGACAGTTATTGCAACAGGTATCGCTTAGGGGCGAGGATGGGTTTGCTGCCGGATAGTTCTTTAGGCCATCAAGGGTTTCGAATAGCGCGTTAGATAAATACTTGGGCTCTACGCTTTATGTATGGGTTTAAGAAGTGAAATTAATCGTGATGTGATTACAGCGATCTCTGGTGAGTTCAAAAAACCTAATATTGGTCCTATCGAGATTTGGCCTCCGGTTGTTCTAGCTCCTATGGCGGGAGTTACTAATGCTCCGTTTCGGACGCTGTGTCGAAAATTTGGTGCGGGTTTGTATGTGAGCGAGATGATCACTGCCCGAGGGTTGTTGGAGGGTCATTCTAAGACTGAGAGGTTAAGTGGTTTCGCTGTGGGTGAAACGCCTAGAAGCATCCAGTTATATGGGACTGAGCCGAAAAGTATCGCTGCTGCAACTGCCATGTTGGTTGGTGAAGGCCGAGTAGATCATATTGACATGAATTTTGGCTGTCCTATGCCTAAAGTGACTCGGCGTGGTGGCGGAGCTGCTCTTCCGTTGAAACCTAAACTTTTTGAGTCGATTGTTTCTTCTGTGGTTAAGGCTGCTGGGCCTGTTCCTGTGACTGTGAAGTTCCGTAAAGGTACAGACGAAGATCATCTGACTTACTTTGAGGCTGGTCTTATAGCAGAATCTGTGGGGGCTTCGGCTTTAGCTTTGCATGCTAGGACAGCGGAACAGTTGTATTCGGGTGAAGCCGACTGGGATGCTATTGCGCGTTTGAAAGAAACTGTTTTATCTATTCCTGTATTTGGTAATGGCGACATTTGGGAGCCTTGGGACGCCTTGCGTATGATGCGCTCAACTGGATGCGATGGGGTCGTGGTCGGTCGTGGTTGTCTGGGTAGGCCTTGGTTGTTCGGGCAGTTAGCTTCAGTTTTTGGTTCAGATCCTTCGTCAGGAGGTTCAGATCCTGACTATCCTCCGCTATTGGGTGGGGTTGCTAAGACGATGATTGAACATGCGCAAATGTTGGTTGATTGGACAGGTCCTCATGGAATTAGAGATTTTCGGAAACACACTTCGTGGTATTTGAAGGGGTATCAGACTGGACCTGCTGCGAGGCGTTCACTTCAGATGGTTGAAGATATGGACAATCTGAAAGAACTTTTAAGCGACCTTCTGTCGACTATTGGAGCTGACAGAGAATTTGACCCTTCTGCTCTAAGACTTCCTAGGAGTCATCGAAATGGACCTAAACCTGTGGTTTTACCTGCTGGCTGGCTCGACGATCCTTCTGATTTGACCCCTCTTCATATTGAAGCTGAGGCTCTTGTTTCAGGAGGTTGAAAGTTGAGTGGGATAAAAGACCGGTTAATTCTGGCTTCAGGGTCTCCACAAAGGTTTTCTCTACTAGTCCAAGCAGGATTCGAGCCTGAAGTTCGCGTACCCGAAGTAGATGAATCAATACTCGTTGGTGAGTCAGCTAATTCTTTAGTTGAACGTTTATCCGTTAAAAAACTTGATGCTGTAATAAATGTTGGTGAATGTGGTGTTGCCGCAGACACGGTGGTTTCCATTAATGAAAAAATTTTAGGTAAACCCGGGACGCCTGAAATAGCTTTAGAAATGCTACAAACCCTTTCGGGGGTAACTCATCAGGTGATAACCGGTGTTGCTCTAAGTGGGCCTAAAGGTCGTCGATCTTTGATAGTTGCTACCCAAGTCAAATGGAGAGACCTCACAAAAGAAGAAATCGTTAATTACATACAGACTGGTGAACCATTGGATAAAGCTGGTGGTTACGGGATCCAAGGCGGTGGCAAGAATTTTGTAGTTTCTTATGAAGGAAGTTTCGACAACATTGTTGGACTTCCGGTTGATGAAGTTATTTCGTGTTTAAACGAATTGGGTTGTGACTGCTCGAAGTAGTTTTTAAAGTTCCGGTGCTTCGAGACGGTGATCGGCAGTCAGAAACTTTTGAGCCCCAAATAAGACCACGATTAGACCTGTTATTGCTGCTGAACCGAGTATGAGAAAAAGTATGACTGCTTGCATCAACGCAGCTTCCAGAGGGTCTACTCCTGCGAGTATCAGTCCTGTGAGTATTCCGGGAAGAAAAACGACCCCCACTGTTCTTGTTGTCTCAATCTGTGGAGTCAAAGACAACTTGAGTGTTTCAGAGACGGTTCTTTTAACAGCTTTATGACGTGTGAATCCAAGTGAAAGCATGGCTTCTATCTCAAGCTGGGAGTCGCGTACAGCGTCAACAAGTCGTGTAGCTGCGACCACAACAACTCTCAGTGAGTTACCAACTATCATTCCTGCAATTGGAACTAATACACGAGATTCAAGAGGAAGAATTTGTAAAGCAAAAAGAACAGAAAGGCTGATTCCCAACCCAAGCAGGTACCCCGATGCTGTTGTCCATACAAGACCTGGAAGACGCTGTTCACGCCTAGAAGCAGAAATAGCTGCGAATGGAATCATTGCCACGACCCATAACCAAGCCCAAACTATTGATGTTTCGTCTTTCAGAACTAGTGTCAAAGCCCAGCCCGCTATCACTAACTGTCCGATGGACCGTCCAGTTGCAATCGTTAAATCACGTTCGAGTTTTAGTTTTAAAAAAAGTGATATTCCAACAGTGAGAATTACCATCGTCAAAGAAGCAACCAGGCCCCACCATCCGACTGTTACTTCTTGCATGCCTAGACGTTAACTATAGTTTTAGGTTTCCACAGAAAATTTTTTAGCTTGGTAGGTATACCTAACAAAAAAAGAAATTCGATACTAGTCTTATCCATAATGAATGAAGATAATAAACTAGGTGAGGTTGTAATTGAGGGGCTTTCAAAATCTTTCGATCAAATAACCGTTCTTGAAGAAATAGATTTAAAAGTAAAAAGAACAGAAACTCTTTCTCTATTAGGACCAAGTGGATGCGGAAAAACAACTCTTCTACGCACAATCGCCGGATTAGAACAACCCGAAAAAGGCCATATTTCAGTCAGTGGAAGGGTGGTTTTTAGTGAAACAATTTCGGTTCCACCGGAAAAACGGAAAATTGGTATGGTCTTCCAAGACGCTGCCCTTTTCCCCCATATGAGCATCAGCGAAAATATTGGATATGGAATTCGAAAAAAGATTTCGAAAGAAAAAAAAGTTGCAGAGTTACTAGAATTTGTTGGACTTCCTGGCTTCGGAGACCGTCGTCCCCATACTCTTTCCGGCGGTCAAAAACAGCGCGTCGCTCTAGCAAGAGCATTAGCACCAGAACCTTCTGTTTTACTACTTGATGAACCGTTTTCAAATTTAGATAGCACCTTGAGGGTAGAAATCCGCAGTGAAGTTAACCAACTTCTTACGAATCTAGAAATTACTACTATCTTCGTTACCCACGATCAAGATGAAGCTTTTGTTCTAGGAAATCGAGTGGCTGTAATGCGAGAGGGTCGACTAATACAAATAGATCCTCCTCATGACTTATACCGTCAACCTGTGGATGGCTGGGTTGCAGGTTTTGTAGGCGACGCAAATATTTTTCCCTTTAACAAATCTGTAAACAGTGTGTGCTCCACACCCATTGGAGAAATACCTGTTCTTAAAGTTGCTGATAATCCCTCTGGAATTCTTATTAGACCAGAAGAGCTAAAAATCTCTGAAGGTAATGATGGCATTGTCGAAATAGTCGAATACTACGGCCACGATGCAATGGTTCTAATTCGACTTAAGGATGGAACTTTAATCAAAGCTAGAACTCCGGCAGTCTCTAATTGCCAAAGAGGGGATCAAGTTAGCGTTTCATATGTGGGAATGGGTGCAGCACTTCTTTAGGTTGGAAAAACCTGTAGTGAATGTTAGGTTTACCTAACATTAAATATTAGGTTTGCCTAATATCCACTTTGGAGGGAAATTCAAAATGAAAAAAATACTTACAGCTATATTGGCAATTACGATACTGGCTACACCTGCATGCGGAAGTGACGAAGATTCTAAAACCCTTACTGTCTATTCTGGACGTAGCGAAAAACTCGTTGGTCCAATTTTTTCGGATTTTGAAGCCACTACTGGAATAAATCTAGAAATTAAATACGGGTCTTCAAATGACTTAGCTTTAGCTATTTCAACTGAAGGGAACAAAACCCAAGCTGACGTATTCCTTTCCAGAAGTCCTGGACCCACCGGCTATCTGGCAGATCTAGACATGTTGGCAAACCTTGACAAAACTGTCTTAGAACGTGTACCTGTTGATCGTCGCTCACCTAATAATGACTGGGTTGGTTTTGCAGGAAGAGCGAGAGTTCTTGTTTATAACACTGATGAAATTGCGACTGTTGACTTGCCACAATCAGTCTTCGATTTAACCGATCCACTCTATAAAGGATTAGTGGCAGTACCCGGTTCAAATTCATCATTCCAAGATTGGTTTACTGTTTTCCGTCTTAGAAATGGTGATGACGAAGCTGTCAAATGGCTAAACGACATGGTTGCAAATGGGGCGCGTTTTTATCCTAAAAATAGAGCGATCGTTGAGGCAGTTAGCCGCAATGAAGTCACATTCGGACTGGTTAACCACTATTACAACTATCAGGAGGTTGCATCTAATGGTGATGCACAACGCTCAGCAAATCATACTTTTGCACCTGGTGATGATGGAGGGCTTATGATTATGGCTACAGCAGCCATCCTCGACAGAAGCAAAAACTACGATTCTGCCAATAAATTAATTGCTCACTTACTATCTAATGGGCAACAACGATACCTGACCGACTCCGTATACGAATATCCACTTGCTATCGGCGTGGAGCCCAGCTCAGTTCTCCCACCCACCCCTATTGATGCGGTTGGTGCTGTCGATATAAACGACATAGCTGCAGAGTTTCGTCGCACTATAGAAATAATCGAAGCCAGTGGAATTCTAGATCAATAGGAACAAATGACCATTACAGCCGCTCCACGTCCGGAGAAAACTTCCCCCGCGATGAGTGGTATGGCTGTAATGGTCGCTGTTTGCTTTGCCTTACCTGGCTTTTATGTAATTTGGAGATTTCTAAATAGTAGCAGTCGATCTATAGATCTTATTTTCGAACAAAGAGCTATGGAACCTCTATGGAGAACTGTGCAACTTGCAGTTCTTGTATCAATTTCTTCGGCAATACTAGGAACATTTCTTGCATGGGCATGCATCAAAACTGATATCCCGTGGAGTCGGTTCTGGAAAATCGTAGTACCTCTTCCTCTAGTATTTCCTAGTTTCGTGGGAGCGGCATCGCTATTATCGGGATTGACTTCTGGTGGAATACTGCATGATCTCTTATCTTTTTTCGGAATCGAACTTTCTTTTCGACTTCAAGGATTGACAGGTTCTTGGTTCGTGTTAACTCTTTTTACCTACCCTTACGTTTACCTTCCCGTCGCCGGACGCATAATGAAGCTCCCAACTTCTTTAGAAGAGAGTGCTCGAGTCCTAGGCAATAAATCTGGTAAAGCTTTTTTTCGCATTATTACTCCGCAATTAATGCCTTCAATACTTGCTGGCTCTCTGCTCGTGTTTCTATATACCTTAAGCGACTTCGGAGCTGTGCATCTCATGAGATATGAAACCCTTACGCAAACAATTTTTCGTACCAGGCTTTTCGATCAAGAAAGATCCTTCGCCATGGCATTGATCTTGCTGATACTTGCTTTTGTTGTAATAACAGCAGAGAGAAAAATTTCTCGAAAAGCCACAGTATTTCCCAGTGCTATTGACCGTCCACCTATGATTATCTCGCTTGGAAAATGGCGCTGGCCAGCAGTTACAGTTTGTTTCTTAGTGGTCGGCCTCGCTCTGATTTCTCCTCTGGTTTCTATGGCTGATTGGGGTTTGATAAGTCAAATAAGTGGGCGATCTACTAGAGAGTTGCAACTTAATTGGGATTCAATAATTAACCCTGTCTGGTCTACACTATGGGTCAGTGTTATAACTGCTCTAATAGCCGTTGCAGTCTTGCTTCCAGTTGCATATCTTCAAACTCGATATAAGTCTCCCATAGGCGATGCCACTAATGCCTTAATCATCACCGGTTTTGCAATTCCCGGATTGGTAATAGCACTTTCGCTGATCTTCTGGACGTTGCATGCTTCACCATTTGATTTCCTCATTGGATCATTACCATTACTGATTTTTGCTTACATTGTCCACTTCGGTGCGCAGGCTCTGAGAACTTCTCAAATTGCAGTTAGTTCAGTTCCTCCTCCCCTAGAAGACGCTGCCCGTCTTTTAGGTGCTAAGAAAATTCGCAAACTAACCACTGTGGATATTCCAATTATGGCTCCAGGACTTGCAGCTGGAGCCGGACTGGTAATGCTTTCCACAATGAAAGAACTGCCAGCCACTCTTTTAGCTTCGCCAATAGGGTTTCGGACTCTTGCAGTGGAAATTTGGGACACATATGAAGCCTCTTACCTAGCTGAAACTGCCATTTTGTCACTAATTCTAGTGATACTGAGTGGTATCCTAAGCTGGGGACTGATTGTTCGCCGAAACAGTATTTCTACCTGACACTAAAGTGAAGTAACTAAAATACGTTCCGAAGCGAACAAATCAATTTCTAAATTCTTGCCATTGATTTCTACTTTTCTAATCCCCGCAGGTGTTATGCCTTTTATCTGAGCTTCACTTCCTGGCTTTAATTCTGCTTTTTCAAAATACTCCAATAGGCCATCTGCAAATTCAAGTTCTTCTGTAATCCTCTCGACAACAAAGGATTCTCCATCAGCTAAATTGCTCAAAACGACCGCATCTTCTGGAGCTCTATAATTAGACCCTGGGATTGGATTTCCATGAGGACATGTAGTTGGATCGTCAAGAATTTTTCTCATCGCTTCCTCTACAGAACCTGAAATAATGTGTTCCCATTTGCCAGCTTCATGATGTGCTTCAGTCCAAGACAGACCTAAAACGTCAGCTAAAAAACATTCTGCCAGTCTGTGGCGACGGACTACCTGTGTTGCCAAGTCTGTACCTTTTGAAGTCAACTTGATCTGTCCTGCAGCCAATTTAACTAACCCAACGTCAACCATACGATGAATCATTTCCGAAACTGAAGGGGGTGCAACTCCTAGACGTTCCGCAATTCGTGCTTGTTTTACTTGAACCCCATCCTCCGCTAATTCAAATATAGTTTCACAATATTCCTCAAAAGCAGGATGGTGTTCAGGCGGCTGGAATGTCATAACTCTAGACTACATGCAAGTTTCTCTTTAGTCGAAAACTGCACCGGTTAGTTGTTCGCTTAGTCCCCAAAGTTTTTCAGCAGCCTCATCATCCAGAATATGACTAGCCATACTGCACGATCCTGGTGAACTATCTTCAGATGCAAGCGGAACACCTAATTGGCAATCAGCTAGATAATGCCCTCCTTGATTTTCAAGTGACTTTTCAACACAGGCCCAAACCGTTGTAGCCGCTCCTGCTTCAACCGTTTTGGGACTCATCATGTCAGTGCTGTCAGTTGGTTCTTCATCTGCTTTGACTTGTGATTTGCGTCTTTCTATAAGACTCGCCATATCTTCTTCTGTCATGTGTCTTCCCAATTCTGTGAAGATCATCCCTGGGTGAACTGAAAAAGCATGGATTCCTTTGTCCGCATACCGCCGATCAAACTCTCTTGCAAACAGCGCATTAGCTGATTTTGACTGCCCGTAACTGTCCCATCCGTCATAATCGCGTCTTTCAAACATCGGATCTTCTAAATTTACGCCACAAATGAGATGAGCTCCAGAAGACAGACACACGACTCTTGACGCCTCTGCTTTTTCCAATGCTGGCATCAGCAACCCAGTGAACAGATGGTGCCCTAAATGATTGACACCAAACTGTTGTTCAAAACCGTCAGTTGTGTGACCAAATGGAGTGCACATTATTCCTGCGTTGTTAACTAAAAGATCCAGGCTGTCATTTTTGCTGAGAAACTCTTCGGCGGAAGACGTGACATCTTTTAGAGACGCCAAGTTGAGCTCATGTAGGTCGAGTTTGGCCTCAGAATTACTCGAGAGGATTCTTTCTTTAGCTTCAGAATTTTTTGCATTGTCTCTTGCCGCCATAATGACTGATGCCCCAGCTGTCGCTAGAGCACGCGCTGTTTCTTCACCTAATCCACCGGAAGCCCCCGTAACTAGAACTTTCTTACCAGATAAATCAACGCTTTCTAGGATTTCTTTTGTTGTCGTGTCTTTATTCCATTTACTCAAAGCTTTCCTCCTTAATAATCAATAATCTAGGTCGCTGCAGTTCGTTTCTAATGATTGGGCTAGGCAAATAGTCAATGACATAATTTTTCGGGCAAACTTAGATACGACGCAACGGGGAGAATGAATGAAAACATCAGTAACTGAAATGTTAGGAATCGAATTTCCTATTCTCGCATTTAGTCATTGCAGAGACGTAGTGGCTGCAGTTTCTAAAGCTGGTGGTCTGGGAGTGCTGGGAGCTGTAGGTCACAGCGATAAGGACCTTGAAATTGATTTGAAATGGATCGAGGAGGAAGTTGGCGATTCTCCATACGGGGTTGATCTGATAGTCCCAGCTCGATACGCCGGAGACGGTGAAGGTGGCTTAAAAATCGAAGATATTGCTGCAATGATCCCTGATGAGCACAGAAAATTCCTTGAAGAATTACTTGAACGGTATGAAGTGCCCGAAGAAGCTCCTGAGGAATCAAAGTCATCCGATAGCTGGTCGGAGAGATCCACTGACGCCCCTTTTTCCGCAAATCGCGCTGCCCGTCAAATAGAAATAGCTCTAGCTCACAAACCATCTTTAATGGCCAATGCGTTAGGGCCTCCTCCAAAGGAAATGATCGACAAATGCCATGCAGCAGGTGTGAAAGTAGCTGCATTGGCAGGAGCACGCACGCATGCTGAAAGACACGTGAACGCAGGGGTCGACATGATAATCGCTCAAGGGTACGAAGCGGGAGGCCACACCGGCGAGATAGGATCTATGGTTTTAATTCCAGAGATTGTTGACGCCGCAGGTTCTGTACCTGTTGTTGGCGCTGGAGGTATTGGAAGAGGCAGACAGATGGCAGCTGCAATGGCTTTAGGAGCAGCGGGAGTTTGGTGTGGCTCAGTATGGTTAACTACTGAAGAAGCAGAAACTCACCCTGTAGTAAAAGAAAAAATGTTAGCTGCAGGATCTGGTGACACCCTCAGGTCACGTTCTCTGACAGGTAAGCCCGCAAGAATGCTAAAAAGTGCATGGACTGAAGAATGGGCTAGAGAAGATACACCTGATCCTCTCGGCATGCCTTTGCAACCTATTTTAACTGACGGTTCACAGGCTCGAATCAACAGAACAGCTCATCATTCCGGTTCTGGATCAGAGAAACTTGCAACTTATTTTGTAGGTCAGATTGTTGGGTCAATGAACCGAGCACGACCAGCTGGCCAAGTGGTCATAGATATGATTGAGGAATTTATCGAATCTTGTGAATCTCTAGCTGAGCAATTAGAAACTTGATTTAAATCATAAATTTATTGTCTCAAGATCAGATGGAAGAATAATTTCACCTTCAAAATGTTCAGAAGCCATTTGTATCCACTGGTCAATATCTTCTTGCGTTGAAGGGGCAGGCACACAATGGTTTAAAACCAGAGTTTTAACTCCTGCTTTAGTTGCCGTACGAGCCGCATCTTCAACTGTCGAGTGGTAATCAAGGACGTCCAAAAGACGTTTTATTGGAAGTTGTTTGATCAGATCGTCTCTTATGACGGTCTGTACGTACACATCTGCACCTGAGCAAAGTTCATCTAGACCCGCACATGGAATCGTGTCTCCTGCTAGAACAATCGAACTGCCTTCTGCTTCAATTCTGTATCCGACCGTCGGGTGGACTGGCTTGTGCTCGGTAAGAGCTACGGTAATTCGTACCTGTTCGTCGTCTAAGATAACTCCTGCAGTAGTCTCGGTTACCTCAAGCTGAGGCGGTGAATCCAGATCTGAATGATGCTCAATTCGATATCCGATATCGGGCCCAAGCATCTCTAGTGTGTTTTCAATGAAATTCTCCGTGCCTTCTGGCCCAACTATCGGTAGAGGTGGAGCCGGAAACCCCTGAATCCACCTAGTCGTAATTAAATCATTTACATCTGTTACATGATCACTGTGCAAATGAGTGATAAGAAGCCTCTCAATCGTTATAGGTGGGACTCCGGCAGCTGCCAAACGCATCAGACAACCTCTTCCGCAGTCAATAAGAAAACTACGATCTGCTACTTTTACCAACTGCGAGGGGCCAGAACGATTAGGGTCTGGAAGCGGAGTCCCAGTGCCAGTCATAATTAATTCCATTTGATTAACTCAGATTATTGAAACTAACAAGTCCTCCGCCGTCGAGAACTAAAGTTTGGCCTGTCATCCATCCAGATGATTCACTAGCAAGGTACAAAGCAGCCGACGCTATGTCCTGAGTCTCGCCCAGACGCTTTAGAGGATAGCTTTGAGCCACAATGTCACCCTGTCCGCCTTCCCACAAGGCCTTTGCAAAATCTGTCTTGATTAAACCTGGTGCAATCGCGTTAACTCGAACGCTGGGCGCAAGCTCCGCAGCTAATTGCATAGTTAAATGAATCAAAGCAGCTTTGGTTATGTCATATGGGCCAAGTATCGGGTTAGTTGAGAGTCCTCCCACTGAGGAAATGTTGACGATGTTTCCACCATTTTCTTTCATCCAGAGGTTCCAACATTTTTGACTCCACAGCAATGGCCCTGTGAGGTTTACTTCGATTGTTTTATCCCAGCGGGGAACATCAACATCTATTGTCGGTCCAGCATATGGATTTGTCGCGGCATTGTTAATGAGAATATCTACGCTTCCAAAAGTCGAAAGCGTAGCTTGGACCGCACTTTCAATGTCTTCGATCCGACCAGCATTACCAGCCTCAAATGCTAGGTCACCGCCAGTTTCTTCAGTAATTTCTTTTACAGCTTCCTCGCATACCTCAGCCTTGCGGCTGGTAATCATTACTTTTGCTCCTGCCGAAGCAAGTTCGGCTGCTATTGCCTTGCCGATACCTCGAGAACCGCCGGTCACTATCGCTACTTTTCCGTTTAAATCTGTATCCATATCTCGACTTTATCTACTAAAAGATCTGATGGGCCGATCAGGCAAAAGATGCGGAAACTCTGCAAAGATTGGGTCGTGGGAGATAAAAGAGATATTGAGTTGCTTCTCGAGCCTGAAGATGAATACAACCATGAACCTGATGACGTTTCTAACTACAACGAATCAATGTATTTCAATCTGATTGATCATTCTCAGAGAATCGGTGGCTGGTTTAGATTGGGTAATCGAGTTAATGAGAATTACGCAGAAATGACCTGTTGCATCTATTTACCGAATGGGCGTGTTGGTTTCATGTATAAGAAACCAGAAATTCAAACAAACGATGTTTTTGATGCTGGGGGTATGCGTTTCGAAGTGGTCGAACCTTTTAAGGAGTTAAAACTTTCTTACGAAGGGAAAGTGTGTGTCTTGGACAAGCCAAATGATATGGCTGAACCTAAAAAAGCTTTTACTGAAAATCCCATGGTAGATACGAAAGTCGAGCTGACATTCAATGGCATTTCCCCAATGTTTGGTGGACGTCCAGTGGAAAAATCAACAGGAAAAGAACCTGCTCAAAAAATGGAAGAATCTTTTTCAAAAGCACACTATGAACAACACATATCCGGAAAAGGGACTGTAGAAGTTGGAGATGAACGTTTTGAGTTAAATGGTTTGGGCCTACGAGATAAATCATGGGGTGCCCGGTATTGGCAGGCAATCGCCTGGTACCGCTGGCTGCCAATGGCTTTCACTGATGATTTCGCGATGATGATTTCATTAATTAGCAAAGATGGCATAACGGCCTCAAGTGGAGGAATGGTTCTTCACGATGACACTTACCATTTGATTAGAAGTGTGGAAATTGATTCTGTTTGGGATGACAATTGGTATCAGAAATCTCTTAAAGCTCGGATATCGACAGATGACAGAGACTATGAAATTAAAGGTGAAGTTGAGTCTCTAATACCACTCAGGAATCAAAGAATCGATCCAGATGGTAAACAACTTTTTACACGTATAACTGAAGGTCTCACACGCTATGAGTGTGATGGCGTGACTGGATGGGGAATGTCTGAATATTTGGATCA
>JUEM01000012.1 GCA_000817085.1 marine actinobacterium MedAcidi-G1
CTTGTCTTTATCAACCGTATTGAGAAGGTCCCCACCATTGTCAGTCCAACCGTAGAACTTTTCGGTAATCCAAGCTAAAAGTCCTGCAGGACTATCATTCAAGCCAGTGCCAAGAGTCTGAGGCCTTGTTTGTTGAATACGGAAATAGCCATCATCTTCTGCTTGATACCAAGCAGCCCGGTCAAGCAATTTTTGTTCAATATCTGTTACATCTTCCATGTCGTCAGACTTCCCCGGAGGGCCTCCTGTCAGCATTGTTATGTGACATCCAGCCACATTTTCTGGATCTACGCGGCTTATCTCACGGGAAATAATTGAACCCCAATCACCCCCTTGTACGCCATAGCGGTCATAACCCAAAGTTTTAGCCAGTTCGGCAAAAGCACGAGCTATTCGAGTCGGACCCCATCCACGCTCAGAAGTGGGACCCGATAGTCCGTAACCTGGCAGAGAAGGAACGATTACGTGAAAAGCATCAGATTCATCGCCGCCATGATCCTGAGGATTCGTTAAAGGGCCTATTACATCTAGAAATTCGACTATTGAACCTGGCCAACCATGGCTTATCAAAAGCGGAAGAGCATCAGGATTTTTAGAACGTTCATGGATGGTGTGAATACGTTGACCGTCTATATCGGTAGTCAAATTTTCAAAAGAGTTTAAGTAGGCTTCGAAAGAACGCCAGTCAAATTCATCTTTCCAATACTCAGCTAGTTCTCTCACCAAATTTGCATCAATGCCATAGTCCCATCCCACGTCGGGCAAATGATCAGGCCATCTAGTTTTTTCTAGACGATCTTTGAGATCTGCTATCTCGTCATCACCCACAGAGACAACAAAAGGCTTGAAGTTATCCGACATCGAGGCCTATTAGACGTCTTCAGCTAATTCACGTAAGCGACCCAAAACAGCAGCGGGGTCGCCACCAATAGGTGTCACATTAAGGCTCGTAACTCCTGCTTCCTTATAGGCAGCTAAGCGATCTTTAACGTATGCTTCGTCACCGCACATATTCGACTTTTCAATCAACTCTTCAGGAAGAGCGGCCATAGCTTCATCTCTTCGACCGTCTAAATAAGCTTCCTGAACTGCTGAAGCTTCGTCAGGAAAGCCGTACTGACAGCAAAGGTCGTTATAAAAATTCTTTCCTTTAGCGCCCATGCCACCTATGTAAAGTGCAGCCATCGGACGGGCCATATCTCTGTATTTTTCAGCGTCATCACCTATAGCAACTAAACCTCCTGCAACAACATCAAAATCACCAAGCTCTGGATCCCTTCTTTCCATACCGGCCCTAACAGAATCACCCCAAACTGTGTCCATTCTTTCAGGAAAAACCATGAAAGGAAGCCAACCATTAGCCGATGCGGCAGTCTCCTCTACGCTATTAGCCCCCAAGGAAGCGATATAAATAGGTATGTCATCTCTGAGCATGTGATTAATGATCTTTAATGGTTTCCCCAGTCCAGTTCCCCGCTCAGCAGGTAGAGGCAAATCGAAAACTTTACCGTTATAAGTGAGTGGTTCACGTTTCCAAGCCATACGACAAATTTCCATAACTTCTCGGAGTCGAGTTAAAGGCATCGAGTAAGGAATTCCGTGGAAACCTTCAATTACCTGAGGTCCGGATGCGCCTAAGCCAAGTGTGAAGCGCCCACCGGACAGAGAATCAAGACTTGCAGCTGTTTGAGCCAAAGCTGCTGGAGTTCGGCTGTATGTATTCAATATGCCGCTACCGAGACCGACTGTCTTTGTTTCAGCTGCTAAATAACCCAACAGGCTTACAGCATCAAAACCATAAGCCTCGGGAATCCAGATCATATCCACACCGGCTGATTCTAAAGCTTTAGCCTGTCTAGCTGATTCTGTCGGATCGTTCGCGTAATTTAAAAGAGTTGATATTCGCATAAATGAATCATTTCAGAAGTAACTGAAGATCTCTAGTTGGCACTGTGATTCTTTTCAGTATTTGGATAACGAAAAAATACAATTATGGAAGCGACCAAAAGCATTCCCGCCCCAACGCTCATAGAGAGAGAAAAACCGTTAGTGAAAGCGGCTTTGGCTTCTTGAGCTAACACTTGACCAGATTCAACTGAAAATTGTTCAGCTACTTGCAAAGCAGCTCCTACTGAATTTTTAGCTATTTCATTCACATCAGCTGGCATAGAAGCAAAAGAATCCCCAAGACTATTTCTATAACCTGCTGACAGAAGACTCCCTAGAAAAGCGATACCAACTGCAGCCCCTACTTCTCGAGTGGTGTCATTGACCGCCGATGCCACACCCGCTTTATCAGTAGGCAAACAATTTATAATCGCTGCAGTTGCAGTAGGAAATGTGATGGCCATTCCAAGAGCAGTTAAGACAAGGGATAAGGCAATTTGAAGATAAGAAGAGGTCGCTTCAAGAAAAGCTAAAACAAAACAACCAGAAGCGGCAAATAGCAACCCAAGAGATAAACACCCCTTTTCACCGATTAAACGAGAAACAGCAGGACCTCTAGGTGCTGCAATCAACATAGTTAAAGCAAAAGGAAGACTTCTTACGGCAGCTCCTAAAGGTGAATGCATCTGTACATATTGAAGGTATTGAGCCAAACCAAAGAAAAATCCGAACATCACAGCAAAAGGAATAAGGATCGCAAAACTACCCATTCCAAACCGTCGTATTCTAAAAAGTCTGGGATCCAACATCGGATATTTGCGATTAAGTTCCACAAAAACCCAACCAACAAGTACAACAATAGAAACAATAAAAGCCCAGATGACAACTGGGTCAGTCCACCCAAACTCAGGGCCCTGAATCAACCCATACACCAAAGAAGTTAAACCTAAGGCAGAAAGGAAACTACCGGGTAAATCCAGAGGATTAATATGACTATCTCGCGAAGTCGGCACAAAAAATGCAACAAGCAACAACGCTATTCCAGCAGTGGGAACATTAATAAAAAAAATGGAACCCCACCAAAATTTTTCAAGTAATAATCCGGCAGCGATGATTCCGATCGCTGCACCTGCTCCGGCAAAACCTGACCAGATAGCTATAGCTTTACTTCGCTCTTCAACCGGGAAAATAACACTAATGATCGACAAAGTGGCTGGCATCACCAGAGCAGCTCCCACTCCCATTGATGCTCGAAAGAAAATCAGTTGAAAGGGATCGGAGCTTGTGGCTCCCAGTAATGCTCCGATTATAAAAATAATGAGACCAATTTGTAGTGCACCGCGGCGTCCGAAGCGGTCACCTATAGCCCCACCGGGAAGTAAAAGAGCAGCAAACACAAGTGCATAAGCTGCATTTATCCATACCAATTCGGACGCTGAAGCATCAAGTGCTTTCTGGATCGAAGGAATTGCTAGGTTAAGAGAACTGACACTCGCTACGACCATTACAAGCGAAAGAGTCAAAATTGCCAAAATAAGCCAACGTCTTGGGTGGCTTTGAAGATCGTAATTTGTTCTGTCGTTCACTTTTCTAACTGACGTTTGGCAAAGAAAAGCCCACATTACAGCAATTTTTCGAATGAATAGTTTCAAAATAGGGTAATTAGTCACAAGTAGCTATTTTGTGAGCGTTTTGTCACCTACCATCAAAGGGTGGGAAATAACTCTAAATCCGAAAAAGAAACCATAAATGTGTCTGAGGTTTTTAATACATATTCCCGTCAAGACTGGGAAGATCTAGCTTTAGAGACATTGTCAGACAAGTCAATTGACTCACTAAATGAAATAGTCGATGACGAAATTGAAATAAAAGCAATTTACAGTTCTGAAGATCAAAAGCTGATAAACCCTGCTGGCATTCCCGGCGTGGCCCCATTCACACGAGGAATTAAAATCAATGGGCATGAAAATGGCACTTGGGATATCCGAGCTTTAATTGATGACTCAACCCCAGAATCAGCTAACAAAGCCGCATTAAATGAACTTTTAAACGGTTCAACTTCACTATTAATTGATCACGAAAAAATTGGAATTGAGTCCATTAACGATCTAGATAAAACTCTTGAAGGCGTTTTTTTGAATATGACCAGTATTTGGTTCAAACCTGCATTGAAGGGAGCAGAGGTTGCAAAATGGATGATCGAATTATGGGATCAACGTGAAATAGGAAACTACGAACGTCATGGCGGATTGGGAATAGACCCCATAGGAGTAAATGTAAGAAAAGGAACACAAAGCGATTATTCGAGGGAGTTGTCAGACGTCCCAGATTTAATCGATAGAACCGGATGTTCAAAAGTTTTAAATATAGACAGCAGTTTTTACCCAGAACTTGGTGGGCCAACTTCAGCTGAGCTCGCATATTCATTAGCCGTTGCTGTTCACTATTTGCGAGAACTCGAAAAAAAAGAATTAGAAATTGAAACGATTATAGAAAATATGTATTTCACTTATTCTTCAAGTAGCGACCAGTTTATGACCATTGCAAAGTTTCGAGCAGCGAGACGCTTATGGACGCAGATAACAAAAGAATGTGGAGCAACACCAGAGAATCAAAAGCAAAATCAACATGCAGTTACCTCCACTGTGGCAATCGATAAAAAAGATCCTTGGTTCAACTCGTTCAAAGCTACAGTTGCTGCTTTTTCTGCCGGAATAGGCGGAGCGGAGGCAATAACTGTCATTCCATTTGCTCTCTCAGATGAAGTTTCAGGCGGAGAGTCAGAAAGACGGATGGCGCGAAATGCCCAACTTCTATTAGCGGAAGAAAGCCATATAGGACGTGTCATTGATCCCGCCGGCGGATCGTGGTTCGTTGAGAATCTTACAGAAAATTTAGCTCAGAAATCTTGGAATATTTTCCAACAGATTGAATCTTCCGGTGGCATTGTGCAAGTTCTTAATAACGAGAAAAAAATTGAGGAATTATTAAAAATTCGAGGCTCTAGTCGTGACTAAAATTCCTAATTTTTCTAAAATTGAATTCGATCAGAATCCAGAAACGAATAATAACGAAAGTCAACACAATGGTGAGCTGTGGGAAACAGCTGAAAAAATCTCAATCAAGAACTGCTACACCCACAAAGATATAGAAAATTTAGATTTCTTGAATGGATGGCCAGGATTAGCTCCCTTTTTGAGAGGCCCTCATGCGACCATGTATAAAACTAGACCGTGGACAATCAGACAATACGGTGGATTCTCGACGGCAGAAGAATCAAATGCTTTCTATAGAAGAAATCTTGAAGACGGTCAAAGAGGAATTTCTGTAGCGTTTGATCTAGCGACTCACCGAGGATATGACAGCGACCACCCGCGAGTAGCAGGCGATGTTGGAATGGCGGGAGTAGCAATTGATTCGATTTTGGACATGCAAAAACTCTTTGATGGAATACCACTTGACAAGATGAGTGTCTCAATGACGATGAACGGTGCTGTTTTACCAATAATGGCCTTGTACATTGTTGCAGCCGAAGAGCAGGGAGTGCCTGCTAAAGCATTAACAGGCACAATCCAAAACGACATCCTCAAAGAATTTATGGTTAGGAATACATACATTTACCCGCCCGAACCATCAATGAGAATAATTTCTGACATCTTCGCTTATACAAGTGCGGAAATGCCACGTTTCAACAGCATTTCTGTTTCGGGGTATCACATGCAAGAAGCCGGAGCAACAGCCGATTTAGAACTGGCCTACACCTTGGCAGATGGAATCGAGTATGTCCGAGCTGGTTTAAAAGCAGGTTTAGATGTGGATTCTTTTTCGCCAAGAATAAGTTTCTTCTGGGGAATCGGAATGAATTTTTTCATGGAGGTAGCCAAAATGAGAGCGGCTCGCCTTATTTGGGCAAGGTTGATGTCGCAGTTTGAACCAAAAGATGACCGTTCTCTATCGCTGAGAACACATTGCCAAACGTCTGGTTGGAGCCTTACAGCTCAAGACCCTTATAACAATGTAATTCGGACTTGTATAGAAGCTATGGCGGCGACACAGGGCCACACACAGTCACTTCATACAAATTCGTTTGACGAAGCTTTAGCTTTACCGACAGACTTTTCGGCAAAAATCGCAAGGGACACCCAAGCCTTTCTTCAAGAAGAAACCGATTCATGCAGGGTCATCGATCCTTGGGGGGGAAGTTATTACCTAGAACGACTCACTAAGGATCTTGCAGAGAAAGCAATGGATCATATTTATGAGATCGAAAACTCAGGAGGCATGGCTAAAGCCATCGAGGCTGGAATTCCAAAATTGCGTATTGAGGAGGCGGCTGCAAGAACTCAAGCCCGCATCGATTCGGGACAGCAGTCCGTTATAGGGGTAAACAGGTATCGCCCCGAAACAGAGTCAATAGTAAATGTCCTTAGAGTTGATAACGCTGAAGTGAGAGCGTCGCAAATAGCCCAACTAGAAGAGCTTAAAGCTACAAGGGATCAAAACCAGTGCCAGATTGCTCTAGAAGAATTAACAAATGCTGCTGAAAAAAATGAAAACTTATTGGCCGCATCTGTAAAAGCCGCACGGGCGCGAGCTACGGTCGGAGAAATAAGCGATGCGCTTGAAAAAATTTTCGGACGCCATAGAGCGGAGGTTAGAACAATTTCGGGAGTATTTAGCAGTGAAGTGGGAGACAACGAAGATGTCCAGGCCGTTAGGGATCGCGCAAACAAGTTTGAAGCTGATTCTGGAAGACGCCCTAGAATTCTTGTCGCGAAAATTGGACAGGATGGTCACGATCGGGGTCAAAAAGTAATAGCCACTGCCTTTGCTGATTTAGGTTTTGATGTCGATATAGGGCCGTTGTTTGCGACACCTTCTGAGACCGCTATGCAGGCAGTTGAAAATGATGTACATGTTGTAGGTGTTAGTTCTTTAGCTGCAGGTCACTTGACTCTGGTTCCTCAGTTGAAAAAAGAATTGGAGTCTTTAGGACGTAGTGATATCGCCATCGTAGTGGGTGGAGTAATTCCTCCTGACGATTTTGATGCACTTCAGGATGCAGGAGTCGCTGCGGTGTTTCCCTCCGGAACAGTAATTGCTGAAGCAGCGATTGAACTCTTAGAGAAATTGTCGTGAAAGTTGATCTAGATTTACTTGTCAAAGGAGTCCTAGAAAGTGATCGGACTTCCCTTGGGAGGGCTCTAACACTTGTTGAGTCGAACAGAATAGAAGATCGAAAAGTAGTTGAAGACCTCTTAGCTCATATTTCCCCAAAAACTGGTGAAGCACACCGAATAGGAATTACTGGCGTTCCAGGAGTCGGTAAAAGTACATTCATAGAAGCAATGGGAAGCAAGCTTATAGAAACTGGACATAAAGTCGCGGTTTTAGCCGTCGACCCGACCAGCACGGTAAGTGGTGGAAGCATATTAGGTGATAAAACCAGAATGACTCGCTTGGCAAACGATCCCAATGCCTTTGTGCGACCCTCACCTAGCTCTGGGACTTTAGGCGGAGTGACTAGAACGACAAGAGAATCGATGGCTCTTCTTGAATCCGCAGGCTACGACATAGTTATGGTTGAGACAGTTGGCATAGGACAATCTGAAACTGTTGTAGCTGAAATGGTAGACATCTTTTTGGTTTTGATGCTTCCCGGAGCAGGAGACGAGTTACAAGGAATCAAAAAAGGAGTTTTGGAATTAGCCGACATGATCGCTGTTAACAAAACTGATGGTGAAAATGAACACAAAGCCCTTGAAGCAGCTAGGGATTACATTTCGGCTCTTAGACTCACGCAGCCAGCAACTTCTAATTGGAGACCTCCAGTAGTTAACTGCAGTTCTCTAACTGGGAAAGGTCTTGATGAAGTGTGGGAAAAAATACAAGAGCACAAAACAATTCTTGGAAATAGTGGTGAGTGGGAACAGCGTAGGAAAGTTCAGAAAATGAAATGGATGTGGTCAATAGTGCAAGATCGTTTATCTTCGGATTTGCATGATCATCCTTCTATAACCGAGCAAGTCCCAGAATTGGAAAAGGCTGTTCTAGAAGGAAAAATTAGTGCTACAGCTGCTGCTGAAATATTGTTAGAGACTTTTCGAAAAAATACCTAATTCAAGTCAAAATAACCTCGATTTCACTATGAAGGGCTGAACCGTTACTGTGGTCACTATGGACCGGAGACAGTTCTTAAGAAATGGACTAATAGGTGCTGCTGGTGTCGGGGTGCTTTCGACAGTTGAAATGACCGCAGCTTATGCAGCGGAGCCGGGAGTTGGTCCCTATGGCTCGCTGGAAGGAATTAATCCTGATGCTAACGGCATAATCCTTCCAGAAGGTTTTACTTCCCGTGTCATCGCTACTTCAGGGGATCTGGTTTCAAATACTTCTCATCAGTGGCATATCTTTCCTGATGGCGCAGCTACTTTTCCCGATGGAGATGGTGGTTGGTATTACGTGTGCAACAGTGAAGTTTTTAATTTCATGACAAATTTTGAAAGCCATGGAGGAGCCTCTTCTGTCCATTTCAATAAAGATGCTGAAGTAGTTGATGCTTTTCCGATCTTGGAGGGTAGCCATTCTAATTGTGCAGGAGGCCCAACTCCTTGGGGTACTTGGCTTTCATGCGAAGAAGGTTTCTTTCCTCCATTGTGGGGCAAAGTTTGGGAATGTGACCCAACGGGGCAAAACGCTGCTGTTGAAAGAGACTCCTTGGGGTTTTTTGCACACGAAGCAGTAGCGGTAGATCCTGTAGACGAAAAGTTGTATTTAACTCAAGATAAGAACAACGGCTTACTTTACAGATTCACTCCAGATTCATATCCCGACTTATCAAACGGACTTCTCGAGGCAATGATTGTTTCAAACAATGGTGATGTCTCATGGGGGAAAATAGATGATCCTACGGGTGCTTCTACTCCTACTGAAGAGCAATTACCTGGGGCTTTTATTACAGACGGAGGTGAAGGAATTTGGTATCACAATGGATGGATTTGGTTTGCGACAAAAGGAAATAATCGGATCCACAGCGTCGACCTAAGGAATCAAAAATATGAACTGATATGGGACGGCATTGACGACCGTCAACCACTGACTGGAGTTGACAATGTCACAGTAGAAGAGGGATCTGGCGATTTATTTGTAGCTGAAGACGGTGGAAATATGGAACTAGTAGTAATTAGTCCGGAAGGAGAAGTGGCTCCATTTTGTCGGCTTGCGGATCTTGCACATGAAGGGTCTGAAATGACGGGGCCATGTTTTAACCCAAATAGAGATCGACTTTATTTTAGCTCTCAAAGAGGTCCATCAAACAAGCAAGCAATTGAAGTGGTTCCGGCTTATACCGACGGTGGTCATTACAATGCCGGAGTCACTTATGAGATATCAGGACCATTTAGAGGAAGAGTAATTCCTCCACCTCCTACTACGACTGCTGCGCCTACTACGACTGCTGCGCCTACTACGACTGCTGCGCCTACTACGACTGCTGCGCCTACTACGACTGCTGCGCCTATGCGCCTACTACGACTGCTGCGCCTACTACGACTGCTGCGCCTACTACGACTTTGGCTAAAGCAGTAGAAACAGCGGCTTCTGTAAAAGATGACAAGGGAAGTAATGGGGGGGTTATAGGCGGAGTATCAGCAGCAGTTGCTGCTGCTGTGCTTGCAGTAGTTGTAGCTTTTCGTCGAAGATCAACAAAAGAAGACCCCACTGAATAGCTGAAGTTAGAAATGTTCAAATCCTCTTAAAAGTCAAATAAGACCCCCTCGCGGGGGTCTTATCTACGTCCGATTGGGGAATCGGAGGGGAGGTGTACTTCTAAAAGTCTTCACTCATAGAGAATTCACCTTCAACACCGGTTTGGTAAGCAGTTACTGTTTTCTCAAAAAAGTTTGTTAGCTCAGCGACATCTTGGAGTTCCATAAAACCAAAAGGATTTTTTGAGCCGTATATAGGTTCTATTCCGAGCCTTGCCAGACGTTGGTCAGCCACATATCTCAGGTATTCAAGAGTGTCAGCCGGTGACATGCCGTTAACGCCTTGGCCCCCTAAGAGGTCTTCTGCAAATTGATATTCACAGTCCACAGCCTCTTCTATCATCGTAGTTATCTGGCTTTTAAAGCTTTCATCAAAGAGGTCTGGTTGTTCTTCTCTAACTGTGTCAACAACTGCAAGAGCAAAGTTCATATGGCAACTTTCATCTCTGAAAACCCAATTTGTGCCAGCAGCTAATCCATCAAGAAGTCCTTGATCACGTAAAAAGTAAACGTAAGCAAAAGCTCCAAAGAAGAACAAGCCCTCTATACAAGAAGCAAAACAAATCAGGTTCATTAGAAACGCTTTACGTTTTTCGTCTGTGTCTAGTTCATCTAGATCATCAACTGAACCCATCCATTTGAAACAGAAGTCTGCCTTTTTGCGGATCGAAGGAATATTGTGGATTGCCGCAAAAGCTTCTTCTCTCTCGTCTTGGTCTGGTATGTAATTATCCAAAAGTGTTAGGTAGAACTGAACATGTAGTGCCTCTTCATAAAGTTGACGAGAAAGGTACATTCGTGCTTCTGGCGCATTTATGTGCTTATAAAGGTTCAGCACCAAATTGTTAGAGACTATGGAATCCCCAGTGGCGAAAAACGCTACGAGTCTTTTGACAAGGTGTATGTGCGCAGAATCCATTTTTCCACTACGTAGATCTGTAAGGTCAGTAGAAAAATCGATTTCATCCACTGTCCATGTATTTTTTATGGCATCTTGATACATCTCGTAAAAATACGGATAACGCATAGGTCTAAGTGTTAAATCAAAGCCTGGATCTAAAATATTGCTGGGTCTTGTTATTGGGGTGGGATCCGGTTGATCTGCTAGATCACTGGAAGGTTCAGGAAAAACTTCAGAAAGTGCCATTATTCGCATGCCTCACAAGTCTCGGGGTTTTCTAGAGAACAAGCGACCGCTTCAGCATCAGTAAAAGTTGTTACCGATGATTCTGTAGCATCGTCGTTGTTTACAGTTGTTTTATTAATCTTGGTAGCTGGTCTGGACCTCAAGTAATAGGTTGTTTTCAGGCCTGCTTTCCAGGCGTGCATGTACATAGAACTAAGTTTTCCTATAGTTGGGGATTCCATAAATAGATTAAGGGACTGGCTTTGGTCAATGAAGGCACCTCTTTCAGCTCCCATATCAATCAAGGATCTCATAGGTATTTCCCAAGCAGTTCTATAAATTTCTTTCAGATCATCTGGCATTCCTTCAATTTCTTGAATAGAGCCTTCTGATTGTTTCAGGGCGTTAATCATGCTTTCAGTCCAAAGTGATCTTTTTTGCAGTTCGGAAACCAAGTATCGATTAATTTGGAGAAATTCACCAGAAAGTGTTTCTCTCTTAAACAAGTTTGATACTTGTGGTTCTATACATTCGTAGCATCCTGCAATTGAGCCAATTGTTGCAGTTGGAGCAATAGCAATCATTAAAGAGTTACGAAGTCCGTGCTTAGAGATTCTTTTTCGTAGACTCTCCCAACGTTCTGGGTTGCTTGGTTCTACATTCCATAGATCGAACTGAAGGTCACCTGCAGCTGCACGTGTTTTGTCAAAATTGGGATGAGGTCCTGACGCTTCCGCCAGTTCAGTCGAAGCCCAAAGAGCATTGAAATAGATTTCTTCTGAGATTTTTTTCGACAGTTCACGCGCTTTAGGATCGTCGAAAGGTAAGCCTATTTTGAAGAAAGCGTCTTGAAGCCCCATTAACCCAAGACCTACAGGTCTCCAGGCGTTGTTTGAGTTATCTGCTTCTTGTGTTGGGTAGAAGTTTATGTCTATTACTCGATCTAAAAATGGAACGGCTGTTCTTATTATTTCCCCTAAATGGTCAAAGTCGAAAGAACCATCTTTTACTAAGGCGCCGAGATTGACTGACCCTAAGTTACATACAGCGGTTTCATCTTGATTAGTTACTTCTAAAATCTCTGTACAAAGATTTGATAGGTGCACAACTTGATTACCTTGGCCGGTCTGGTTGCATTTAGTGTTAGAAGCATCTTTAAATGTCATCCATCCATTTCCAGTTTGTGCAAGGGTGCGCATCATTTTGCTATAGAGCTCTCTAGCAGGTATTTGTTTAACGTAGAGACCTTCTTCCTCAGCTTTGGTGTATGCGGTAGCAAAGTCCGATCCATATAAATCTGTTAAGTGAGGTACTTCTTTAGGGTCAAAAAGAGACCATTGCCAGTCCTTTTCGACTCTTTCCATGAAGAGATCAGGTACCCAATTGGCTAGGTTTAAATGGTGCGTACGTCTCAGATGGTCTCCCGTATTGTCGCGGAGTTCAAGAAATTCTTCTATGTCTGCGTGCCAAGTTTCCAGATAAACACACGCAGCGCCTTTTCTTCTTCCACCTTGGTTAACAGCTGAAACAGAACTGTCTAGGGTTTTAAGCCAAGGTATTATTCCATTTGAAAGACCGTTTGTGCCTTTTATTAAAGATCCCTGGGACCTGACTCTGTGCCAAGCTACTCCTATGCCGCCAGCAAACTTAGAAAGTTGAGCTATGTCTGTGTACCTCTTATAAATAGCTTCAAGGCTGTCTTCTGGAGAGTCGAGTAGATAGCAACTCGACATTTGTGGGTGTGTCGTGCCAGAGTTGAAAAGAGTTGGGCTAGATGGAAGGTATTCCAGAGAAGAGATTAATTTGTAGAAACGGATTGCTTCTTCTGAATTATTTGATAAGCCACAAGCAACACGTAGAAAGAAATACTGCGGTGTTTCAATTACGAATCGATTGTCAGGGTGTCTTAGAAGATAGCGATCGTAGACAGTCCTTAACCCAAAGAACTCAAATAGATGGTCGCGCTCGTGTTCAATCGTGTCATCAAATTTTCGAGCATTTACAGAAACGAATTCGGCTACCGATTCGTGTATTAGACCTAATTCGAAGCCAATATTTATCGATTGAGAAAAAGAATGAATTGATTGGTTTCTTACTTCTTTATCAATAACCGTTGAAAGAAGTCTGCCAGCTAATTTTGAGTAGTTAGGTTCCTCTACGATAAACCCTGCGGCAGTTCGAATTGAGAGTTCATCCAATTCTTCTGTGGTAGCTCCGTCTCTTAAGCCAGAGATGGTTCGCGTTGCCACTCTCATTGGGTCAACTCCACTTAGACCTGCACTGCAACGCTCCACCGCGCGAACAATTTTGTTAACGTCGACCGGTTCAAAGTCTCCGTTTCTCTTTTTGACTTTCATAGCTGAACCGGATTCCGGTCCTTGTATTTGTTCTTTTTCCTCTAGATCTAGGCGGTCCTCTGCGAGCGCCATATTTATAATTCCCTTCCGTTTCCCCTTCTTAGAAATTTCGTTCGCCCAACCGTGGCTCATTATGAGTGGTGGGATCCGCGATTTCGCTAAGGTTTATATTTCACACATGTAATTACACGTTTGTCAAGAGATTATAAATATTTTTTTAAGAAGGAAAGTGTTTTCTGTAACGTTTATTGAGATACGACTATTGAAAAAGTTAGATCACTGTTTTCAATTTCAACTTTCGTGGTTGTGGCTCCGGGGTCTTTGGTTTCGCCATACAATATTTCCGTCGCAAGTATTTGGCTAGCAACATATTCCTCAAAAGTTTTGACACCATCCAAGATAGTTTCTCCGCCATTAAGCCAAATTTTTATGCGGTCAGTAACCACTAACTCTGCATCTCGTCGAGCTTGTTGAACTTGTCTGATGACATCTCGAGCAATTCCCTCTTTAGAGAGATCCTCAGTTATTTCAGTGTCCAAAATTATTATTGCATCACCAGAATTTAAAGTTGCTGCAGTAATACCTTCATGAGGTTGTAGTCCTAACTCGAACTCTTCCTCACTTAGTAAAACATCGTCGACTTTAGCGGTCCCATCGTTATTTAGTTCCCAGTTTCCATTCTTAGCGGCTGTAAAAACTGACTGAACCTTCTTGCCTAATCTAGGTCCTAGTAAAGAACCGTTAGGTTGCAGACTGTACGTTGCGTATTCTTTTAAGTTTTCGGTTAGCTCTATTTTTTTAACATTTACTTCGTCTGTGAGCAGTTCAAGAAAGTTACTTAATGAACTACTTCCAGGTCCCGCTATGACCATTGATGCCAAAGGTAGCCGTACGCGAATCCCCTCATCCTCTCTGAGCCTCAAGGCTGTTGACGCTGCGTCACGGATACGATCCATATTTGCTACTAATGCTTCATCTTCAGGAAGAATTTCAGGATCTGGCCAATCGGTTAAATGAACACTCGGTTCCCCGGTCAATCCGGTGTGAATCTCTTCCATGAGCATTGGTAAGAATGGAGCTGATACTTGAGAAAAAATTTTTAGAACTGTGTAAAGAGTGTCGTAGGCATCCTCCTTTTCCTTTTCGTTTTCTTTTGTTCTTTTTTCCCAAAATCTGTCCCTACTTCGTCTTATATACCAATTGTTCAATGCATCTATAAATCCTTGTATCGATTCAGTTGCACCTGGCAGGTCGTATGATTCCATTTTGCTATCGACAGCTTCGACTAATTGTCTTGTTTTGGCCAGAAGGTAACGGTCTAATAAGTGTTCAGACTCTGTTCTGAATTTTGCTTTATATCCATCAACATTTGCGTAGAGGGTAAAAAAACTGTAAGCATTCCAGATTGGCAACAAGACATGGCGCACTACATCATCTATTCCATTATCGCTTATGCGCGAGTCTCCACCCCTTACAATGTTTGCTGACATTAGGTACCAGCGGAGAGCATCTGAGCCTTGTTTGACAAAAATTTCATTTGGTTCCGTGTAGTTTCTTAATTTTTTTGAGAGTTTTGCCCCGTCTTCTGCTAAAAGAATTCCATGGCAGATCACATTCTGAAAAGCAGGTCTATCAAATAGAGCTGTCGCTAGTACATGGAGAGTGTAGAACCAACCCCTTGTTTGATTTATGTACTCAACAATGAAATCAGCCGGGAAATGTTCATCGAACCATCTCTTGTTTTCGAAGGGATAATGAACTTGAGCGAAAGGCATTGATCCTGATTCAAACCAGCAATCAAGAACTTCTGGCACACGACGCATTAAAGATTTTCCAGTTGGGTCATCAGGGTTAGGTCTAGTGAGTTTGTCGATGAAAGGTCTATGAAGGTTGTCTGGCCTTACACCAAAATCTTTTTCTATTTCATCAATACTCCCGTAAACATCAACTCTCGGGTACTCAGAATCATCACTTTTCCATACCGGGATTGGGGAACCCCAGAATCTATTTCTGCTTATTGACCAGTCTCGTGCTCCTTCTAACCACATTCCAAATCTTCCGTTTTGGACATGTCCAGGGATCCAGTTGATTGACTGATTGTTAGCAAGAAGCTGATCGGTCAGATCCGTTACCTTTACGTACCAAGAAGAAATTGCCTTATAAATTATTGGTGTATCTGTTCTCCAACAGTGTGGATAGTTATGTTCATAGCTGTCGTGACGAATCAATTGTCCACTGTTTTTCAGGGCGGAGATTATTTCTGAATTGGCATCAAAAACGTTCATTCCCATCCAGTTTTTTACTTCTTCGGTGTAGCACCCTTGATCGTCTACAGGGACTACGTCACCTATATGAATATCGTTAGCTTCGCAAAGGATCTGATCGTCTTCACCAAAACCTGGAGCCATGTGCACTATTCCTGTGCCCTCTTGATCATCTATCCAGTCAGCTTCTAGAACTTTAAATGCATCAGTCCGATAGTCGAAGAAATCAAATAAAGGTTTGTAGCTTTTCCCTATGAGCTCAGAGCCTGAAATGACTCCAAGGTCTTCCATTTTCGAGAGTTGCTCTTCATAACGGCCTAGAGCATTTTTAGCAATAATCCAGATTGTTCCGTCAGAGTCTTTCTTTTTTGAGTATTCAATTTCTGCTCCAACGGCTAGGGCAAGATTAGAAGGGAGCGTCCAGGGGGTAGTTGTCCAAGCAAGTAAACGAATTCTGTCTGATTCGTTTTCTTTAGTATCCAAATCGAAAGCTACAGTTACAGCAGGGTCCTGTCTCGGTCGCGTGGCGTCATCTAGTCTGATTTCAAAATTCGAAAGTGGTGTTTCCGCTCCCCATGAATATGGCATCACACGGAATGCTTCGTAGATTAAATCTTTTTCCCACAGTTGCTTGAAAGCCCACATGACCGATTCCATGTAAGAAGGATCCATAGTTTTGTAGTCGTTTTCAAAATCAACCCATCTGGCTTGTCTAATTACAGTTTTTTCCCATTCTTCTGTAAAACGAAGAACCGACTCCTCACAGCGCTCATTGAATTTGTCTATGCCGTATTCAGTAATTTCACTTCGTCCGGAAACCTTAAGTTCCTTTTCCACTTCCATTTCTGCGGGCAAGCCATGACAGTCCCAACCGAATCGCCTTTCTACTTTTTTACCCTTCATAGTTTGGAATCTAGGAACTACGTCTTTTACGTAGCCGGTTAGAAGGTGGCCATGGTGTGGAAGACCGTTGGCAAAAGGCGGGCCATCGTAAAATACAAATTCTGACTCTTTAGGTTTGCTGTCGACAGACACTTGAAAGGTGTTTTCTTTTCCCCATTTATCTAGAATTTTTTCTTCTAGATTTGGAAAATCAGCTTTCCCGACATCGGGATACGGTCGTTCTTTAGTCATAGTTGTTCTTTAAGAGATTATCTGTTTAAGGATAGTTGATCGGAAGTATGTCTAGTCGACTTGTTTTGAGCTATTAATACTTTCGCGTAATTCAAATTTAAGAACTTTTCCACTTGCATTAGTGGGTAAATCACTCATAAAGATTATCTGTCTAGGAACTTTGAAATTAGCGATGCGTTCCCGAGCCCAGTTAATTATACCCTCCTCTGTAGGAGCAGTTTGTTTGGTGGGGACAACGAAAGCGACTGCTATCTCTCCCAACCGTTCGTCAGGTGCGCCTACGATGGCTATTTGGCCTATTTCAGGATGGCTCATTAGTGAGTTCTCTACTTCAGCGGGATAGACGTTAAAACCACCGGTAATAATCATGTCTTTTTTACGATCTGTGATATCTAGATACCCATTTTGGTCCATGATTCCTATATCGCCTGTATGAAGCCATCCGTTTTGATCGATGGTTTCGGCGGTTCGTTCTGGATCATCCAAATAACCTCTCATAATGTTGTAGCCGCGGATAACGACTTCACCTGGTTCGCCAGCTTGGGTTTCTGATCCGTTTTCATCCACTACAAGAACTTCGACTCCATCTATTGCTCTTCCAGAAGTTTTTGCGATTATCTCCGGATCATCATCATGTCGACACATGGTTGCAATTCCAGAGGCTTCAGTTAGGCCATATCCAGTTACAACAGTTTCAAAACCAAGTTCCCTCCTCATCCCATGTATCATTTCGACCGGAATTGTCGCAGCCCCTGTTACAGCTAACCGGAGGCTAGACATATCAAAATTTTCTAGTTCAGGGTGATTAAGAATAGTTTGATAGATAGTAGGAGCTCCAGGCAACATTGTGATTTTTTCTTCCGGTATCCGTTTCATGACAGAGGGGACGTCGAAAACGGGATGCGGTATGAGAGTAGCCCCAGTCATAAGACAAGCTAAAATTCCAGCGTTAAGTCCGAAGGTGTGGAAAAAAGGGTTTATTACCAAGTAACGATCGGTTGAAGTTAAACCTATAACTTCACACCATGTTTGATATGAGCGACATACCGCTGCATGTTCAAGCATTGCACCTTTTGGTTCTCCAGTAGTACCAGAAGTAAAAAGAATGTGGCAGAGGTCATTATCGGTGACTGCATTAGAACGATTTTTCCGATCTATTTCAGCTATTGAATTACCACTACTAATAAATTCTTTCCAAGTTGTGCAGTTGCTTGGAGTGGAGCCTTTAAAGACTACAATCTCCTCTAGATCCAGTTGGCTGATTTTATTTTCCAGTAAGTCCACATAGTTGGTATCAAGAAAATCAGTAACAGTAAAAAGAATTTTCGCCGATGTGCGACTTAATATGTAACTGGCTTCCTCACCTTTGAACCGTGTATTGATAGGAACCAATACTGCACCTGCACAATGGGCCCCCAGAGCTGCAACCGGCCACTCTGCGGCATTTGGAGCCCATATGGCTATACGATCCCCGGGTTTAATTCCTTTGCTTATAAAAGCTTTGGTAGCCGAATTTATCTGTTCGCCATACTCCTTAAAAGTCCATCTTAAATTTTCATCTACGACAGCTTCCTGATCTTGAAATTTTTTTACAGCATTTTCGATGAGATCTGGGATGGTAGTCAAGATTCAGACTTCGTTTAATCTTTTGTTTCTTCTGGTGTTTCTTCTGGTGTTTCTTCTGGTGTTTCTTCTGGTGTTTCTTCTGGTGTTTCTTCTGGTGTTTCTTCTGGTGTTTCTTCTCTTCTGGTGTTTCTTCTGGTGTTTCTTCTGGTGTTTCTTCTGGTGTTTCTTCTACATATTCACCATCTCTTAGTTTTTGCCAAGTGTCTAATGCATTTCTCCATGAAGATTCGGCCTCAGCTATTACTTCGGGATCAGATCCACCGTCTTTAGCTTTTTGAAGTGCAGCTACAGCTTCATCTTTGGTTTTTTCAGCTTTTTTTAATCTGTTGGCAGCTTCTACTTCTTTTTCTGCAGCTTCAGCTCGTCTATTAAAAAGCAGTAAAGCTTGCTGAGTTTTTTCATCGATTTCTTTCATTTTATATGCTCAAATCTTTTATCTTCTAAGTTGACTCTAAAGCAAAGGTCTTACTTCTTCACCGAAAATTTCTAACTGTTCAATATATTCCTCAAGAGTGCGACTGCGAAATTTAAGATGAAAAACATTCGCCCCCGCATCACGATCAGCTCTGAGGTGTTCAGCAATTTTTTCAGGTGCACCTGTTAATCCCGCCGGAGGTAGATCATCAGGTGGGTCGCCTATGTAGGACCATGGAGGCATTATTCCAATATCAAAATTAGCGTTCTCTCGCCCCGATTCATTCGCTGTTTGATGGATCGTTTCAATTATTTCTTTGTACTGATCTCTCGCATTACCCATAGGTATATACCCATCACCTCTTTTCCCAACGCGACGCCATGCGGCAGGGCCTGAACCACCAATCCATATTGGAAGGTCGTTCGTTGGAGGCTTTGGCCCGACTCCAACAGATGTAAAACTGAAATGGGTTCCTTCATGTGTTGCGTAGTCATTCACGAAAGCAGCTTTTATAGCGTCAATGCTTTCATCTAATATTGATCCACGTTTCGAAAAATCGATGTTAAGAGCTTCAAATTCTCCTTTGACATGGCCAGCCCCTAAACCCAAAACAACGCGTCCATTGGAAAGGTGAGCCAGTGTTCCAAATGAACTTGCTGATAAAAGAGGGTGACGGTATGCAGCAATCCAAACTACAGAAAGAAGGTTAATTTTTTCTGTGTTTGCTCCCACCCAAGAAAGAGTTGCGATTGGGTCGAACCAGGTTGTTGTCATGTGAGCTGAGTAATCGTCGTTTGGAATAGCTACGTGATCGCATACACCTACAAAGTCGAGACCAGATGACTCGGCTGCTTGCGCGACCATGACTAGCTCATCAGGCCCTGCTTCTTTTTCCCAAGGATCTACCAAAGTTTGGGTCAAAGTTTGAATTGGTAGTTGTATTCCGTAGAAAGCTTCTCCTTCAGGAACTAAGTTCGGCACATAATCTCCTAAGCACTATTAGTGCACATTCTTATGATTGTTTGAGCTCTTTTATAAATGGGCTCATCGACCATTTCACTTCCAATTGCTATCGAGGCTTCGCCTCTTTTAACCGCTTTTTCAAATTCTTTTATCACTTCTTCTGCCCATGCAAACTCTTCTTCTGTAGGTTGAAAAGCTTTATTAGCAAGACTCACCTGATCTGGATGTATGCACAATTTGCCAGTGAAACCTAATGATCTAGCCTCAGAAGCCTCTTCAAGAAATCTTCTTTCATCTTTAAAGTCAGATACAACCATATCGATGGCGTGAATCCCTCCTAGCCGTGTTGCTTGAGACATCTGTGAACGAGCTAAAAGTACTTCACGATTATCAACTCTTCTAACTCCGCCTAGGTCAGCTACATAATCCTCGGCTCCGAAATAGCACCATTTTATTTGTGGATGTTTTGCGATTTCCAAAGCATGAATCAAACCAGAAACAGTTTCTAAACCTGCCATAACTGGGAGGTTCCCGAATCCAAAGTCAGAAAGTGATTTTGAGATCTGATCAGCCTCTTCTTTGGAAGAGATTTTTGGAACGATTATTCCTGTCAGGTCATCCGAAATTGCAATTGATAAATCTTCGGCAAAATGTTTTGTTCCGAAGGCATTTACTCTCACGAATAAACCCATTTTCGTAGCGTTTTCTTTTAATTCAGGGATCGTTGCTCTAGCAGTTTCACGTGCATTAGTTTTTTCATCTGTTGGAACAGAATCTTCCAGATCAATTATTGATGCATCAGGAGAACTTCGTGGCAATTTAGACAGAATGTCAACCTTATTTCCAGGCGCGAATAAGAGACTTTTGAATACTTGCTCCGGAAAAGACAAATTCCCCATAACACAGTCTGACGTTAAAAAGTCCATCTTGCTTAAGAACTTCGACTTTATTCATCAGATTATCTTCCATTACCTTTGAGGTATGGGAAATAATAATGATCAACAACAGCTTGAGTTCCCTGGAACTTGGGCAATAAGTCAACCTGACCGAGTAGCAGTCCTAATGGTTGGATCAGGCGAAAAGATGACGTATTTGGAATTGGATGAAAAAGCTAACCGTATATCTAACCTTTTTGTCGGCTTGGGTTTACAGCCAGGGGACCACATTGCTTTTTGTTTAGAAAACACTATTGACTTTTTGCCTTTGGCATGGGGAGCCCATTATGCGGGCTTGTATTACACGGCAATAAGTTCGCGCCTTACTGAAGAAGAAATGAGTTACATAGTTAAAGATTGTGGAGCAAGAGTTTTTGTGACGTCCGTGGGAAACAGAGATACAGCCGAGCTACTAGATTTTTTAGATACAAGTGTCAAAGATAAGTTTGTTATCGGAGGTGCGATGAACGGATACGCATCCTTTGAAGATGCTATAGAAAGTTCATCTAAAGAACCGCAACTTGACAGAGTAGAAGGTCAAGACATGCTTTATTCGTCTGGCACCACAGGTCTTCCCAAAGGTGTAAAAGTCCAGGCTCCAAATGTTCCACTAGGAAGCCCATCAGCTCAAGCAATGTTGTTTAGAGCAGTGTTCGGAATTGAAAGTGATGCTGTTTATCTTTCTCCGGCTCCGTTATATCATGCTGCTCCTCTCAGATTTTGCATGGCGGCACACCGTATCGGTGCAACAGTTATAGTTATGGAAAAATTTGATCCTGAGGGAGCATTATCTGCGATCCAATCCAATGATGTAACAGCAAGCCAATGGGTGCCCACAATGTTTGTCAGGATGTTGAAACTTCCACAAGAAGTTCGTGAAAAGTATGATACGACCTCTCTGAAGACAGTTATACATGCTGCCGCTCCTTGTCCCATAGAGGTAAAGAAGCAAATGATTGATTGGTGGGGACCGATATTGCACGAGTACTACGCAGGCACAGAAGGTAACGGTTTTACTTACATCAACTCAGAGGATTGGATTAATCACCAGGGATCAGTTGGCAAATCTTTACTAGGTGAACTTGTGATTGTTGATGACGATGGCAATGAAATTCCGCATGGAGAAGAAGGGAATATTTATTTTCGGAGTGATTCAAGATTCGAGTATCACAATGACCCGGGGAAAACAGCAGAGTCACGAATGGGAGAAGATTTAAGTACTTTAGGAGATATAGGACGCGTTGACGAAGAAGGTTTTCTCTATCTAACTGACCGAAAAGCTCATATGATCATCTCCGGGGGTGTCAATATTTATCCTCAAGAAGCAGAAAATATATTGACCATGCATCCTGCTGTTTATGACGTTGCGGTAATAGGAGTGCCAAATGAGGAATTTGGCGAAGAGGTAAAAGCAGTAGTGCAATTGGTTGATCCAAAGAAAGCAGAACCTGCTTTGGAGAGAGAGCTAATTGCTTACTGTCGTTCTCACTTGGCAGACCTTAAATGTCCTAGAAGTATTGATTTTAAAGAAGAATTACCAAGACATCCAACTGGAAAGTTATACAAACGTATTCTTAAAGATCAGTATTGGTCGGATAAAGAAACACGTATCTGATCTAACCTGCCTCTGAATGAGTTACAGGTTCTTCACCCATCCATTCTCTTAGAGTGTTTTTTAACTTTGTTTGTTGAATGAAAATGTCATGCTCTGGTCCCGCATCCGAGGAGGCTTGAGGGGCTTTTAGGTAGAAAGACAACCATTCTTGAACACCGGATTGATCAGCCCGTGCCGCCAAATCAAGAAAAAGAGCTAAGTCGAGAACAATTGGAGCAGCCAGAATAGAGTCACGGCAAAGAAAATCGACTTTGATTTGCATCGGATAACCAAGCCAACCGAAGATATCAATATTGTCCCAACCTTCTTTGTTATCACCTCTCGGGGGGTAATAGTTGATTCGAACTACGTGATCTATATTGCCGTATAGTTCCGGATATGAATCGGGCTGCAGAATCGTGTCAAGGACACCTAGTTTTGAAACTTCTTTAGTTTTGAAGTTGTCTGGATCGTCTAAAACCTCCCCGTCTCTGTTCCCAAGAATATTTGTTGAGAACCAACCTCTTAAGCCCAGCATTCTTGCTTTAAGACCCGGAGCAAGAAGTGTTTTCATTAGAGTCTGACCTGTTTTGAAATCTTTTCCGGCTACAGGAACGCCTCTACTTTTTGCCAACTCAACCATGCACGGGATATCTAATGCAAGATTTGGTGCACCATTAGCAAAAGGCACGCCGCTCATAATTGCAGCGTAAGCATATATTTGGCTTGGTGAGATATTCTCATCATTTGATTTGAGTCCTTCTTCAAATGAATCAACGCTTTCATGTACCGAACTTGCTTCCTGAAAGGCTTCGGTAGAGCCACACCACACCATTACTAATCTGTCACATTCGTTATCGACACGAAATTTTTCAATGTCTGCGATCAGAGCTTGAGCTTGATCCCATTTAGAATCTAAGTTTTTAACTCTCTTGCCGTCTAAGTTTTTAACCCAACGGTTGTCGAAGACTGCATCCATCGCGACTATTGCCTCGAGTTCAGATGAAACTGGTGCAATATCTTTTTCATCAAGAACTCCACATGTTCGGGCTGCCTCAAGAACATTTGAGGAAATCGGATCCCATCCGCCGAAAACCAGATCATCGAGACTGGCTAAAGGAACGAAATCGCGTATCAATGGATTGCGTCCCTCACCACGTTTCCCGAGTCGTATATGAGCCATTTGGCTCACCGATCCAATTGGAGCTGCAAGTCCTTGCCGAGCTGCAATAACGCCAGCGATAAAAGTTGTTGCTACTGCACCCAGCCCAGGAGTCAGAACTCCTAGACGGCCGGAAGCAGGTGTGATAGATAATTTTTCAGTCATATAACAATAAGGATACGTATGCTTAGGGGCTGTAACCTCAGAATCATCGTTTCAATTGATAAAAGACTTAAATTAGGAGAAAATAAACGATGCCATGGCCTAACCTTAAAGACGAAGAATTATTCGAAATTATTAAGAGAGAAATTAATCGTCAGAACACCACACTGCAATTAATAGCCTCTGAGAATTTTGCATCACCCGCGGTTTTAGCAGCAACTGGTTCTGTTTTTACAAACAAGTACTCAGAGGGCTATCCGGGGAAAAGATATTATGGCGGCAATGTTCACGTCGATGAAGCTGAACTTCTTGCGTGTGAACGTATAACCACCTTGTTTGGCGCCGAACATGCAAATGTCCAGCCTCATTCAGGGGCAAGTGCGAATATGGCGGTTTATCAAGCTCTACTAGAACCTGGTGACACAGTTCTTGGCCTGAGACTTGATCATGGTGGCCACTTAACGCACGGTTCACCGGTGAACTTTAGTGGCAAGCTTTATAACTTTATTTCATACGGTTTAACTGAAGAGGAACTGATCGATGTAGAGGACCTACAAAGAAAAGCTGAAGAAGTAAAACCAAAGCTCATAGTTTTAGGAGCCACTGCATACCCACGAGTAATAGAAGCGGCTCCAATAAGAGAAATAGCTGATTCCGTGGGTGCTTACTTGATGTTTGATGCCGCTCATATAGCAGGACTTATTGCTGGAAAAGCACATCCAAATCCAGTTCCATATTGTGATGTTGTTACTTTTACGACACATAAGACTCTTAGAGGCCCAAGAGGAGGTTGCATTCTTAGTACAGAAGAACTTTCTTCAGCAATGGACAAAGCAATTTTTCCTGGCTTGCAAGGTGGCCCTTTGGAGCATCACATAGCAGCGAAAGCTGTAGCTTTTGCAGAAGCTTTAGATCCTTCTTTTGAAATTTATTCGCAACAGATCGTAAGTAACGCTCAAGCTCTTGCTGAAGCCCTAAGTGATGAAGGGTTCAGACTTGTAGCAGGAGGTACTGATAACCATCTGCTTATAGTCGACTTGCGAACATTCGATGAAGAAATAACTGGTGCTGAAGCTCAAGTCGTTCTTGACGAAGCTGGTATAACGATGAACAAAAATACAGTGCCAGATGATCCACGTTCGCCTTTTGTTACAAGCGGTGTCCGTCTTGGTACACCTTCAACTACAACGCAGGGAATGACTGAAAAAGAGATGGTGGTTATTGCGCGGTTAATGGCTCGGGCGTTACGTGATAGAGAAGATTCAAATTTACTTTCTAAGGTAAGGGAAGAAGTTGCAGAGCTTTGTAGTTCTTTCACACCTTATGGTGATTAAAGTCGCATGCCGGGAGCTGTTGCGTATCTGATGGTTGGGGGAGTGGCAGCTATCGCAACTTTTGTTTCAACTCCTTTAGCACGCAGAACAGCCGAACGTTTCGGAGTTATTTCTGCTCCTGACGACAGAGATGTGCATGAATTGCCCACTCCGCATTTAGGCGGACCCGCAATGTTGTTGGGTTTACTTGCGGGTTCTCTATTCGCTTGGGTTATAGGCGATTTTTCTGAAGTGTTTTCTGCTCGATCTGAAATATTAGGAGTTCTGGTAGCAGCTATTGTTATGTGCGGAGTTGGTGTTATTGATGATGTGAAGCCAATATCAGCCCCAGCAAAAATTGCTGGGATGGTAATAGCAGGAAGTGTGCTGTCTTTGGTGGGTGTGTCTTTAGTCGTTCTGAGGATTCCTTTTGTTGATGTTGTTTTGCTTTCTCCTGATCTGGCTGCATTAGCTACAGTCCTATGGGTTGTACTTTTGGCCAATGCGATTAATTTGATTGATGGCTTAGATGGTTTAGCAACTGGGATTGTTGCTATCGCATCGACAACTTTTGTAATTTACGCGATTCGTTTGTCTGATGAGGGTGTTCTGTTTGAAGAAAATCCTGGCGCTCTAATTGCGGTTCTTATAGCTGGTGTATGTGTTGGCTTTTTGCCTCATAATGCACATCCAGCAAAAATATTTATGGGCGATGGTGGTGCTCTTATGTTAGGTGTGCTTTTAGCGGCATCTACTATTTCCGTAGGCGGTAGAACGGATGCTGCTTATAGCGGGCAGTCTTTTTTCTTTTTTGCACCGTTACTAATTCCTTTAGTGATCTTGGGTGTTCCGATAATTGACGTTTTATTTGCAATTATTAGAAGAATTGCCACTCCAGGCCTGTCTGTAACTACTGCTGATAAAGATCACTTACATCACAGACTTTTGAGACTTGGTCACGGGCACCGAAGAGTTGTTTTTATTCTTTGGGCTTGGACTGCTTTATTGTCGGGATTCGTTTTATGGCCAACTTACAGTGGGCGCGGTGATGGAGTCGTTCCTATGGGTATAGCAGGGGTGTGTTTAATTTTATTCACGCTGCTTCATCCGCGTTTACGGATAAATAAACCCAAAAAAAATGAAATTGTGGCAGAAGACCATCCCCCCGAGTTGTGAGCACGTGAGAAAGAACCTAGATTCACATGCGGTCAGATGTTCAAATTTTCTGAGCTTTCTTTTTAAATAACAAATTAGGACCGAGGTAACTTGGATGATTAAATCTGAAAAACGTGAGATGAAACAAGGTTCTGGTGATGCTATGGCAGCGGCATTTGAGCTTGTCGCAACTCCTGCGATTTTTGGATTCCTAGGATGGCTTCTAGACAGAAAACTTGAAATCTTTCCGATAAGCACTTTGGTGTTTGTAGCGGTCACTATCACTTATGCTTCGTGGCGTCTTTATAAGCAATTCACCCTTAGACTCACCCAAGAGGCAGAACAGCGCCGTGAGACTTGGTTGCTGGGAAGCGAAAATGTTGATTAAACAGAAAACGGAAGAAAAAATAGTGGGAAGTGTCTCAGAGCAGCCAGAGAAGCGTATAGCTAATCACTTAGCTTTAAGAGCTTTATGGGTCTCTCCTTTATTTTTAATTCTTTCCGCGATTGGCTGGGGTTTGGGTGGAATTGTTTCTGCTCTGCTAGCTCTAATTCTGGTGTCTTTTAATTTTTTGGCTGGTGCTGCGATTATTACGAGAACTGTGAAAATTTCTCTTAATATGCTTTATGGATCAGTTCTAGGAGGGTACGTCGTAAGGTTGGCGATTTTGACGGGAGTCGTCTTGTCTGTCCGATCCTTCGATTGGTTTAAAACGGTCCCTTTTGCTATGACTCTGCTGGTAACGCACTTAGGTTTACTTGCCACAGAGACACGTCATATATCAGCTTCTTTGGCTTATCCTGATTTAAAGCCAACTAGTTCAGAGGAGATTCGCTAATCGTGAATGTTTTTGCTTTGGAATTCCCACCTGTAAGTCATCTTTTTGAATGGCCCGACATAATTTTCTCAGGTTCTTTATTTGCAGTTAATAAGACAGCTCTCATATATCTTGCGGCTGTCTTGATAACATCTGCGATTTTTCTTACTGCAGGCCGACAACGAGGTTCGTTGGTACCAGTTGGAGTTCAACATGTAGCAGAATCAGGAGTTAATTTTGTTGAAGAGTCAGTAGTAATGGAGACGATTGGGCCAGAGGGTAAAAAGTACCTACCCTTTCTGACCACAATGTTCTTTTTCATACTTTTTTCAAACATTTTTGAGGTAGTTCCAGGAATACAATTTCCCGCAAACAGCAGGATGGCTGTTCCTATTACTTTGGCCTTGGTGGTCTGGGTCATTTACAACTTTGTAGGTGTAAGGGCGCAAGGATTCGGCGGATATTTGAAGAACTCTCTATTTCCTCCTGGAGTCCCTAAGGCTTTGTATCTAATTGTCACTCCGATCGAATTGGTATCAACATTCGTAGTCAGGCCATTTTCTCTAGCTATTCGATTGTGGGCCAACATGGTAGCGGGTCACCTTCTATTAGTAACATTCGCTATCCTTACCCAGACCTTGTGGGATAACGGTTATATAGGTGCCATTGCACCTTTTTCAATGCTCGTATTAATGACAGGTTTTGAGATTTTGGTTTCTGTTCTGCAAGCCTTTATCTTTACTATTCTGACTGCCGTGTATATCGGCGGTTCGATGCACGCAGAACATTAGATCGCCCACCCAATGGTGGACCGAAGACAATATAAAATAATTCCGATCGGACATTCCGGTTGGTCAAAATAGGAAACAGGAGAGAGAAGTGCTGAACATTTTGGCGCAAGCTGCAACTGAAGCCGGTGAAATGGTAGAAGGTCTAAAGGCAATTGGAGCTGGCCTTGGATATGGCCTAGCTGCTATTGGACCTGGAGTGGGTATTGGAACTGTGGTTGGTAACGCAATCTCGTCTATGGCTAGACAACCAGAGTCTGCAGGTATGGTGCGAACGACTATGTTCTTGGGAATAGCTTTTACAGAAGCTCTTGCCCTCATAGGTTTCGTTGTATTCATTCTGCTTTTGCCGTAGAACTTAGATATCGAAAGGAAGTCTAAATTTATGAGACGAAAAGGAATCAGAATTAGCTTTTCGTTGCTTTTTGCAATGGCGGGACTGCTTTTTTTCGCAGGTCCAGTCTCAGCATCAGGTGAGAGTATTGGAAGCTGTGTTGTGGAGAAACTTGAGCACATAATGGAAGATGGTCATCATGATGGCCATGCTGATGTTGAACATCTTTTTCATTCTCTTCACGCTAAAGAAGGTGCAACAGAAGAAGAACAGAAAGCGGTTAAAAAGAACGAAGACAAGCTCGAGAGTTGTCTTGAAGCTCCTAGTCCAATAATCCCAGAATTGAGTGAGGTTATTTGGGGAGGTGGAGCTTTCTTAATTTTGTTTGTTGTCATGGTTAAGAAAGGTTTCCCAGCAGTAAAAGCTGCAATGGATGCCAGAGCAGACAAGATCCGAGACGATCTAGATGCAGCAGAAAAAGCCAAAACAGATGCACAGAGTGTTCACGCTGATTATGAGGCACGCTTAGCCGATGCAAAAAATGAAGCATCACGACTAATAGACGAAGCTAGAGGAGCTGCTGACCAGGTGCGTTCAGATTTGGTGGCAAAAGCAGAAACCGATGTTTCTGAGATGAAATCAAGAGCCGCTAGCGAAATTGAAGCATCAAGACAGCAAGCGATTGCAGATCTGAGAGCGGAAGTTGCGGGAATTGCTCTTGGAGCTGCTGAAAAAGTTGTTCAGAGTAGTTTGGATGACGATGCTCAACGAAGGCTTGTAGATCAATATATTGATGAAGTGGCTGGTAGCTAGTAATGGCTGATAATGCAGTTGCTGGTTACGCTGATGCTTTGTTTGCTGTTGCGGAAGCAAACGGTGTTTTGTTGACTGTTGAAGACGAATTATTTAGATTTTCACAAGCGTTAAATTCAGATGAGAATCTCCAAGCAACTTTGGACGATTCGTCTTTGCCAGTTGATCGCAGGCAGCAGATAGTCGAAGACCTTCTAGAAGGATCGGCTTGCCCGACCACTAAAGCATTGGTGTCGATGGTCGTTGCTTCTGGGCGTTCTTCACGTTTTTCTAGCATTGTTGATGCATTTATCGAACGTAGTGCGTCTTCTAGAAATAAAACGGTAGCTACAGTTCGTTCCGCTGTTGAATTGGATGATAGCCAAAAAGATAAATTAGTCACGGCTTTGAGTGGAGCTACTAATAAAGATGTAGAAGTAAAAGTAGTAATAGACCCATCTGTAATAGGTGGATTAATTACCGAGATTGGTGATGACATTATCGATGGCAGCGTCCGTCGCCGTTTGAACCAACTTCGAGAGAATTTCCGGTAGGAAGAATCGAGACGAGAGAGAAACATGACTGAATTGACAATCAGCACCGCTGACATAGCTGCATCAATCCAGAAAAATCTGGAGGGTTTTGAGCCCAGTTTAGAACAAAGCCAGGTTGGACGAGTGCTTGAAGTGGGAGATGGTATTGCCAGAGTCTCGGGTTTGCCCGATGCGGCAGTAAATGAGTTATTACAGTTTGAGAGTGGGACTTTTGGGTTGGCTCTCAATCTGGACGAGGGTTCAATTGGTGCGGTAGTCCTTGGAGAAGTCGATGACATTGAAGAAGGTCAGACAGTTCGTGCCACTGGTGACATTCTTTCGCTACCAGTAGGTGACGGTCTTTTAGGGCGTGTAGTTAATGCTCTTGGTGAACCAATTGATGGCAAAGGACCATTAACTAATACAGAACCGAGGCGCATGGAGATTCAAGCTCCAGGGATCATGGGGCGTAAACCTGTTCATGAGCCGATGCAGACAGGAATTAAAGCAATAGATTCATTGGTTCCTATTGGGCGTGGTCAACGAGAGCTCATAATTGGTGACCGAAAAACAGGAAAAACAACTATAGCTATCGACACAATTATCAATCAGGCAGGCCAAGGAATGAAATGTGTCTATGTAGCTATTGGCCAAAAAGCCTCTACTGTTGCACAAAATGTTGCGGTTTTAGAGTCTTACGGCGCTATGGACTACACAGTGGTGGTTGTTGCACCAGCATCAGACCCCGCCCCGTTTAAGTATCTTGCACCATATGCAGGTTGTGCAATTGGTCAGCATTGGATGGATAATGGTGGACACGCGCTAGCCGTTTATGACGATTTATCAAAACAGGCCGAAGCATATAGACAGATGTCTCTGCTGCTTAGACGTCCTCCTGGAAGAGAGGCATACCCAGGAGATGTCTTCTATTTACACAGCAGGCTTTTGGAGCGTGCAGCTAAGCTAAGCGATGATGAGGGAGCTGGTTCTTTAACAGCCTTGCCGGTTATTGAGACGAAAGCTGGAGATGTTTCTGCCTTCATCCCTACCAATGTGATTTCTATTACTGATGGTCAGATATTCCTTCAAGACGATCTCTTCAAATCAGGTATAAGACCCGCAATCGATGTAGGTATTTCTGTTTCTCGAGTTGGTTCCGCAGCTCAAGTAAAGGCAATGAAAAATGCAGTAGGAACTCTAAAATCGGATTTGCAGCAGTTCCGTGAACTAGAGTCTTTCGCAGCTTTTGGGTCTGATTTAGATGCTGTTTCCCAAGCTCAACTCGATCGAGGTTACCGGTTAACTGAGTTGCTAAAACAAGGATTAAACTCACCCTTGTTAGTTGAAGAACAAGTGGTTTCTATCTGGGCCGGGACGAGAGGCCATTTAGACAACGTTGAAATAGCCGATGTAACTAGATTTGAATCAGAACTCCTTGACTGGTTCAGGACACGTCACTCAGATGTTATGAGCGAAATACGTGAATCAGGAACTATAGGAGACGAAGAAGCTTTCGAAGTAGCAATTGCAGCCTTTTCAGACCAGTTCGAAGGTACAAATTCTAATCAATCGACACCAGATGCAGAGTTTGCTGACACAGATTCCAAAATCGTTGATGCAGATACGACTCTGCCTGAAGAAGATATTTCGGGGGCCTAGTGAGAGTTATTTTACTTAGCCAACAAGTTGTTGGAATTCCCGGCGTGGTAAAGAGCTACTAATGGCTGGCGGTAAAGAGAGAGTTCTGCGTCGCCGTATAGGCAGTGTTCAAAATACAAAAAAGATCACGCGAGCCATGGAGCTAATAGCTGCGACTAGAGTAGTAAAGGCTCAGCAGAGAGCGCGATCCGCTAAACCTTATGCGGAGCAAATAACCTCGGTAATTGAAAACCTTGCAGCCGGTGGTGCAGAAGTTGACCATCCATTATTGCGAAAAGCAGAGAAAGTCAGTCGGGTTGGAGTCGTGGTAATTTCCTCTGACCGAGGATTGGCAGGACCCTATAATTCTTCAGTAATAAGGGCGGCAGAGAGACAAGTTCAGAATGCGCGTTCAGAAGGCGCAGATTATTCTTTAGTTGTTATAGGAAGGAAGGCAAAAGATTATTTTGCCTTTCGAAACTTCAACATTGACTCTTACACCGAAGGAATAAGTGATAATCCCTCATATGAGGATGCCCGTCGTATTTCTGAGACTGTTGCAGAAATGTTCGCAGAAGGAAAAGTTGACAGAGTGGAACTTGTTTATACGGAGTTTTTGAGTATAGGTAGTCAGAAAGTTACTGTTCGTAGGTTCTTGCCGCTTGAAGATACTGAAGTTATCGCAAGCGAAGGTGGAGGTGATTCTAATTTGACCACCGCTTTTGAATTTGAACCATCACCTGAATCTGTTTTGGAAGCTTTGCTGCCACGCTACGTAGAAGCTCGTCTCTTTGGGGCGCTACTAGAGTCGGCAGCTTCAGAGCATGCAAATCGGCAGCGGGCCATGAAAGCTGCTACTGACAATGCAGAAGAATTAATAACTAAACTTTCTCGTGAAATGAACCAAGCTCGCCAAGATGCGATAACCACTGAAATTATGGAAATTGTGAGCGGCGCCGAAGCTCTTGGTTCGGATAGTGAGAAATCTAACGAAGTGCTAGATCTTGTTGGATCGAGCACAGAAAATAACAGCTAAGCAATAGGAAGAAATCAGGAAAGATTATGACAACAACTGATCTTAAAGACGGTCGAATAGTAGGAATTGCTGGGCCGGTCATAGATGCCGAGTTCCCTCAAGGGGAATTGCCGGAGATCAACACAGCCTTAGAGTTTGATGTCGCTGTCGATGACAGCAGTATCACTATTGTTGCAGAAGTGGCGCAACAGATAGGTGAAAGCCGAGTTCGCGCAATTGCTATGAAACCAACTGATGGTCTCACAAGAGGAACAATTGTGCGAAATACCGGAAAAGGTATAAGTGTTCCTGTAGGTGATGGCACTCTGGGGCATGTTTTTAGTGTTACAGGCGATGGACTAGACGATCCAAATGCTGGTTCTGGATCCGAACGTTGGGAAATTCACAGGCCGCCCCCATCATTTGATTCTCTTGAACCAAAAGCACAAATGTTTGAAACAGGAGTAAAGGTCATCGATTTACTTACACCGTATTTACAGGGTGGAAAAATTGGTCTTTTCGGTGGTGCCGGAGTGGGCAAAACAGTTCTGATTACCGAAATGATTAACCGCGTGGCTACCAATCACGGTGGTGTTTCAGTTTTTGCGGGAGTGGGTGAGAGAACCCGCGAGGGAACAGACCTTTTGCTTGAAATGGATGAATCAGGTGTTTTAGAGAAAGCAGCGTTGGTTTTTGGCCAGATGGATGAGCCACCTGGAGTGCGGCTTCGCGTTGCTCTTTCAGCATTGACTATGGCCGAGTATTTTCGGGATGAGCAAGGTCAAGACGTTCTACTTTTCGTTGACAATATTTTTCGTTTTGTTCAAGCCGGTTCAGAAGTATCAACTTTGTTAGGAAGAATGCCATCAGCCGTGGGCTACCAGCCGACATTAGCTGATGAGATGGGTGAACTGCAGGAAAGGATTACTACAACGCGTGGTAGATCTATTACATCTATGCAAGCGGTTTATGTTCCAGCTGATGATTACACCGATCCAGCTCCGTTCACTTCATTTACGCACTTTGACGGCACAACAGAGCTAAGTCGAGACATAGCGGCATTAGGTATCTACCCTGCAGTTGATCCACTTGCGTCCACTTCTACGATTCTTACTCCTGAAGTTGTGGGACAAAAACACTATGACACCGCCCGTAGAGTTCAGGAGATACTCCAGCGTTATAAAGAGCTTCAAGACATTATTGCAATTCTTGGTTTAGACGAACTTTCAGAGGAAGACAAAATCACTGTTTCCAGAGCTCGTAAGGTTCAGAGGTTCTTGTCACAGCCTATGAATGTTGCAGAGATATTTACAGGTCTGCCTGGTGTTACTGTCTCAGTTGAAGAGACAGTTGATTCTTTTGCAGCATTAGTAGATGGCGAACTCGATGAGCTCCCTGAGCAGGCTTTCTTGAACGTTGGTGGAGCTGACGATGCGCAACGTAAAGCTCAAGAATTAGAAGCATAAAAATTATGACTTTTCAGGTAGAGCTGGTGTCCCCAGAATCCATTTCATACAGTGGTGAAGCTGAGATGATAATTGCTCGAACTGTTGACGGTGGAGATATAGCTTTTCAGCCTGGACACGTTCCATTTATTGGCGTCCTTTCGGTGTGGTCAGTTGAGGTGATACGACCGGATGGTGAAAGGGATGTTTTTGCAGTTCACAGAGGTTTTGTGCAAGTAGCAGGAACTAAAGTAAGTATTTTATCCGATGTTTCTGAGGCGGCTGATGAGATTGATGTTGAAAGAGCACAAGAAGCTCGTTCAACTGCTCAAGAGTTGATTTCATCAGATCGAGATAATGAAGAGGCTCTTGCGTCGCTTGAAAGATCTGAAGTGAGACTTCGCGTTGGCGGAGAAAAAGTATGAAAAGGAAGTCAGCTTAGGCTTTCTTGTTTTTAAATATCCTCAATGTCATCCAACCTGTGGTGAGCTTTAATGAGCCTTACGGTTCCAGATTTGGAGCGCATGACAAGTGACTCAGTGTGAGCCATTCCTGTCGTATATCTAACGCCTTCAAGAAGATCGCCATCCGTAATGCCAGTTGCTGCAAAAAAACAGTTATTACCTGAAACTAGGTCATCGAGATCCAAAATTCTTTCTAAATCGTATCCCAGCTCTTCGGCGGCTTTTCTTTCTTTTTCGTTACGAGGCCACAAACGTCCTTGAAGTGATCCTCCCATACATTTCAAAGCTGCTGCAGAGATAACTCCTTCAGGTGTTCCACCGATACCAAAAAGAACGTCAGCACCCGACTCAGGCCATGCAGTAGAAATTGCACCTGCCACATCACCATCGGAAATTAGACGTATTCTTGCACCCGCTTCACGTACTTCGGAAATAAGATCTGAATGCCTGTCGCGGTCCAAAATTACAGCGGTTAGATCCCTAACAGTTTTATTCTTAGCCTCTGCAATTTGTTGGAGATTCTCAGTTGGTGACTTTGCTAAATCTATTGCATCAGAACACCCAGGCCCTACAGCAATTTTCTCCATGTATACACAAGGCCCGGGGTCAAACATCGTTCCTTTATCACTAACAGCTATAACTGATATTGCATTCGCTCTCCCAAGAGCTGTAAGTGTTGTTCCGTCTATCGGGTCAACTGCAATATCTGTAGCTGGGTCATTACCATTCCCACAGTGTTCGCCATTAAAGAGCATCGGGGCTTCATCTTTTTCGCCTTCACCAATGACAACTATCCCATCCATGTTTACGGTATCCAGTACACGACGCATGGCATTTACAGCCCCACCATCAGCGCCTTCTTTGTCCCCTCTACCCATCCATCTAGCTGCGGCCATAGCTGCAGCCTCGGTCACTCTTACAAGCTCTAATGCTAGATTTCTATCTGGGGTTTGAACTTTTTCACTCATCGAATTCGACGTTAGCGCCTCAGAGAAGTTCTTATGCACTCAGCTAAAGGATTATCGGCGGTTTAGCTTTTTAATAGAGAAAGGTGTCAGGATAAGAGAATGAAGTGGGGTAAAAAGCAAACTAAAAACGAAACAAATGAACGCCCTGAAGTGCTTGAAGGTGTAGAAAAAATTGAGTCAGATGCAGCTGCTGAAATCGAATACGAATTACACGAATGGGCAGGTGAAACTCGGTTGGTGTTGGACCAACTTCTCATATTGAACGAAGTTCCTCATGTTTGGCAGGGAGCCACTTTGGTGGTTCGCGAAGAAGACGAGAAAGCAACAGATCAATTAATTGAAGAAGCAGAATCAACTTCTATGCCAACACTTGAGGTAGACGCCGAAACGATCGAATATGAAACAGCAGGATGGTCAGATTCAGAGCAGGCTTCGTTCAGTTCTTTATTGATTCGACTAGGGATCCCATATGAATTTAATGACGACGGAGGTCTTGTAGTGCAGGCTTCTGATGAAGAGGCTATTGAAACTGCTCTTGATGCATTTCAAGTTGTTAATGATGAACGTCCTGAACTTGATGGCCTAGATGCAAACTCACTTTTAACTGAAGTTTTTGTTTCATGTGATCGTCTCAGGCGTGATTATCGTGACGATACAGGAGTGGGCGAAATATTGAGGTTGACTCCCGTGCTTGTAGAACACCGACCCCCTTTTGGAATTGAGGCAAATCAATGGGATGAAATCGGGAAAAGAGCGATTGATTTAGTTGAGTTATTGTCGGAGGGCTCAGGGAATGAGGAAGAAATAAAATTTCAGGCGAGCGGACTCGCTGAAATCTTGAGGTCCATGATTTAAAAGACAAATGCTTAATATTAAGTTTTAAAAATACACTATTTCAGAATTAAGGCTTTCAAAAGAGAACGATAGTTGGGCCAAATAAGGTCAGAAGAAATGTACCCATCTTCTACAAGTGCTCTATCCAGAAGAGGAAGATTTTTGTAAGGAACCAACATGTCAACATGATGAGCTAAATGGTAACCAACGTTGAAAGGAACAATGAAAAAATTAGCTAGGCGGTTTTGTTGGACGTAATGGGTTGTTTTACGTCTGTCCGATGATTGAGTCATTCCACCATGTTCGCTGATTGCTCTGACTCTATTTAGGATTTGATACACACATGTCCAGGGGAGTATCCAAAGTAAAAAGTACGTAGTTAAATTGCTAAAAACCCAAAATAAAGTGGCAATCGTTAACTGACCAGAAAGAAAAGAAATAGTTAAACGTAAATGTCTGACTTCATTTAGCCTTTGGAATCTGGGTCGTATAATCCTAAAAGCTGAAATGCCACTCAAATCTCTTAATAATTTCCTTCTCATGGAACTTTTAGAAATCGGATAAAAGCTATAAAGAAGAAAATCTGGTTCTTGTGGGCCGAACTCATCTCGATGATGCCTGATATGACCTATTCGATAACCATGGCTTCCTGAACCAAAGGCAAGCCAACCGATAAGACGTATGCCCACTAAGTCATTAATTTTCTGATTAGAAAAAAGTAAACGATGAGCTGCTTCATGACTAATTATAAAAAGTCGATTTTGCGCTAATCCCATTCCTAAAATTGAAAAGACCCAAACTAAAGGATGATTGTAGGTAGTTGTTATCCAAACGATCAGAGGCAGGAACGATAGAGACAATATTACTGAGAAAGAGTTTCTGAAGTTTGGGACTGTCCGTAAAAGGTCGCGAAAAGCCTTTTTTGGCCTTCCGTCCGGATGCAAGCGGCTACTGCCGGTAAATTTTGGAGAAGGTATTACCATTCCACCCGTCATAGCGATAAGCATTTCAGAATGTGACGGATTTTCTTTCATAAAGAAATGCTACCCATTAATGGTTAGTAGATTCCACCAACTAGTTGAAGCATCAACGTATGATCCGGAAATGGCTTTACCGGCAGGACTTTTGTTGACCCATGGAGCAGGAAGTGATCGAACTCACTCAAGTTTGGTAAGCATTGAAAAAAAGATGGCGCCACTGCCAGTTAAGAGAATCAACTTCCCATATAGAAAAGCAGGCCGACCCTTTCCTGATCGAGCTCCAAAGTTAATTAATTCAATCGTCAAAGCATCTGAATCGATGAGCAAAAAATATGGCATAAAACCGTCTGATCTTCTACTTGGAGGAAGAAGTATGGGTGGACGTATGTGCTCAATGGCTGTTGCAGAAGGCCTTCCGGCCAGTGGATTAATTCTGATCTGTTATCCGTTGCACCCACCCAAAAATCCCGAAAATCTTCGAATAGAGCACTTCGATAAACTAGATATTCCATGTTTATTTATCTCTGGTGATAAGGACCCTTTTGGATCAAAAACAGAGTTCAAAAAATATTTGAAAAAGATCAGAGGCCCCGTAACTACTAGGTGGTTCGAAGGAGCTCGCCACGATTTAGCGAATCTAGATGAAGCTATAGGTGAAGAAATAAAAGCGTGGGTATCTTCTTTTTAGTGTTAATTAATTCTCAGATATTTCTGGCCTTACATCACCAGGATTTAGATCTTCAAGTTCAACTCTTGCAGTTTCAGGAAATTTAGTCATTACTAGCAATGCTGCTAAAAGTGGACCAGCCGCAATGATTGCAAAAGCATGACCGTAGTTATCAAATAAATCAGTCATATACCCCACTAATAAAAGGCCGGTAGCACTTCCCAACACACCAAATACGACAATGACGCCATTTGATCTGGCTCTCTGATTTGTCGAAAAAAGTTCAGGGCCGTAAACACCCAATGCAACTGTAAGTGACCCAAGCACGGCTCCGAACAAATGACTAGCCCACATCAATAGTCCTGAAGAATAATAACTAAGAACGATAAATATTGTTCCTCCTAAAAGTCCTGACGACGCTATTTTTTTTCTGCCGTGGGTATCAGCGAAACGGCCAGCTAAAAATATTGCTATTCCTGCTGGGGTTGAGGTCAAAAGCCAATAAGCGGTTATTCCGGAAGCAGAATATCCCCGGTATTCTCTGAGGAAATCATTTTGGAATTGTGAAGCTGGGGCAGCAAAAATTAAAAGAGAAAAGCCAACAGCAGCTAACAATAAAAGTCGCTTATTTATAAAAGGCTCTGTTTTTATTTTGTTTTGAATACTGGAAGTTTCAGATTTAACAATTTTTGAATTGGCTTTATAACGAAGCGATTCTGGTAAATTTTTACTGATTCGCATTAAAGACGGTAAAAACAAGAGAGGCACCAAATATACGATTCTCCAACCTTTTTCATTCAGGTCAGCGATTGGTAACACCCAAACAGAAATCCCTGCCCCCAAGGCAGCAGACAAAGACAACATGCTCACGCCATAGGCACGTGAGCCTTTCGGTAATTCTTCAGCTGCAATAATTCCTATCAAAATACCCATCCCCGTAGTCAAGCCACGCGCAATTAACTGAGTGCTTCCAAGGAACCAGAAATTAGGTGACAATGAGCCTAAAGCTGTAGTGAAGACCGCAAGTATCAACGTGATCAAAAGAACGTTCCTCCGCCCCTTTTTGTCGGCAATTACAAGAACTCCAAGAGAGATTAAAATACCGACACGGATGACCGCGAGCGTAATTCCTTGCTGTGACGAGCTGTAGTCAAATTCATCAGCTGCGAAAGTTATTGTTTGAGTTATGACTGAACCTAGATACCCATCAATTACTTGGATGCATGCGAGTATTCCTAGAACCCTTGCAGAGCGTTCATTCAGACGGTCGGGAGGCGACCACCAAGGTTTTGACCTTTTGGGCAAAGCTTTGCTGATTAAAAACGAAAAAAATATTCCCCAAAATGGAATCGAAAGCCGCCAAGAGAAACTTTCTACGACCTGATTTACGCCTTCTGGTTCGGCTTTGACACTTATGTGCCTTTCATATTTAGAAAAAGGACCGTGCAGTAATTCGTATTTATCATCACCAACAAATTTTTCGGCTACTAAGTCGTTACGCGGCTTACGTAAAGCGGCTAACTCTTCGTCGTTGAGTGTTTTTGTTATTTTTAGGTATTTGTCTCGCTTAAACAAGATTTCTATAGTTTCCTTGCATCAAATTAAATGTTTTTGCTTGAATAATTGCATGTGAACGCAAACTGTGTCGACAGCGAAGCATACTTAAATCGTGACAAGTAATTCTTTTTCCTCTGAATTTGGAACAACTTCTTCACATTACGAAGAAGGCTCAGCTATTCGCGTCCAACAATCAGAAGGTTTATCTGGAACGGTGAGAGTCTCTGGAGCAAAAAATTCGGTATTGAAAATAATGGCAGCATCATTATTGGCACCCGGAAAATATGTTCTTTACAACGTTCCACATATAGCAGATGTCCGATGGATGTCTAACTTGCTGGAAACGATGGGTGCCTCAATTTCACACCAAAAAGATGTAATGCGAATAGAGATCCCAGAAGAAGTTACTCCGATAGCACCTTATGAAATAGTGGAGAGAATGAGAGCTTCAATTGTAGTTTTGGGACCACTACTAGCAAGATTCGGTAAAGCAAAAGTATCTGTACCTGGCGGAGACGATTTTGGGCACAGACCTATAGATATGCATCTAAAAGGTCTAGAAGAGCTTGGAGCCTCCTTTACTAGTAGCCACGGGTATATAGAAGGTGAGGCAGAAAAACTAGTTGGAGGCAAAGTACTGCTGAATTTTCCAAGCGTTGGTGCTACTGAAAATTTGCTCATGGCAGCAGTTTTAGCTGAAGGAAGAACAGTTATAGAAAACGCAGCGCGCGAACCTGAAATAGCAGATCTAGTAACTTTTCTTAATTCTATGGGTGCTGAAATAACGGGAGAGGGGACTTCAACCATTCAAATTGAAGGTGTGGACCGTTTGTCACCTATCGAGCACACGGTGATACCAGACCGAATTGAAGCTGCAACTTATATGGCCGCCTTAGGAATGACAGGAGGTCAAATAGTTATAGAAGAAGCACGACTAGAACATATGGAGATGCTCGTTGAAAAATTGTGTGAAATGGGTATTGAGATTGACCAAGTCGATGGAGGGGTTAGAGTGTGCGTTTCCAAGAGTTTGAAATCGATAGATCTATCTACATTACCGTACCCTGGTGTCGCCACTGACTATAAGCCTTTCTTAGTTGCCCTCTTATCTATTTCAGATGGGGTAGGGATCGTTACAGAAAATATTTTCGCCGGAAGGTTCCGTTATGTAGACGAATTGATCAGGATGGGCGCTGATATAAGAGCCGAGGGACATCATGCTGTTGTTCGTGGAGTCGAAAGACTTTCGGGAGCACCTGTTCGAGCACCTGACATAAGAGCAGGAGCAGCACTAGTTCTTGCGGGATTGGCGGCTGAAGGTGAGACTATAGTCGGAGCTGCTAGTCACATAGAACGCGGTTATCAGAACTTAGTAGGCAATTTATATTCTTTAGGTGCAAAAGTAGAATTAGTTAATCTTTAGAATCATTTTCTGCTGCAAAATCCGATTTTTCTTTTGAGTTCATCTTTTCTGCTCTGCGGTTAGCGGCCCTTAGAATCCATGCCATCAAACCTAATGGCGCTACAACAAGAAGAATTTCATCCCACCCGCCTTGATGAGCAAATATTATATGCACGAATCTCACCAGTTAAGAATATTGCCAATCTTGCAGAAGTGGGTGTAGTCAGCCAATACTCGTGCGAAACTATAAGTATGACAAATGTTTCAGTAAAAGAATCGGATAGAGATCTAGAAACCCTCGTTAAAGAGGTAATAGAAATTATCAGACCTGCACTTCAAGCAGACGAAGGTGATGTTGTGTTGCATGAGGTTAACGAAAAAACTGGAGAAGTTACCGTTGAGCTAATTGGAGCGTGCGTGAGTTGCGATTCCTCAGATCAAACAATGAAAGCTGGGATAGAGAGAATTCTAAAAGAAAGAGTTCCAGAAATAACTTCCGTTCACAATCTGGGTGAAGCTATTTCAGATGAGGGAACAGCAGTAACTCTTTAGGAAAAAATGACTAACGAAAATTGTTATTGGCATTCCGATAGGTATGCCGGAGTTACTTGTCAACGGTGTGAGCGTCGAGTTTGCGCAGAATGCATGCACACTGCTTCTGTTGGTTTTCATTGTCCGGCGTGTATATCTCCCCAGAACATTAATTATCGAAAGAAACCTAAATTATTTACAAGATCTACCAGTCAAATTGGGAATATTTCTGAACAATCACTAATTACAAGATCACTTATAGCAGTTAACTTGTTGTTTTTTTTAGTAACTATTTTTAGAGGAGGTTCACTATCTTCAGGTGGCGGAGAAATAACGATTGATTTCGGCTTAGTTGGATACGGCCGAGTTCTTTCTGCGTTCTCAATTGATTACGTAGGTATAGCCGAAGGTGAATGGTGGAGAATGTTTACAGGAGGCTTTCTGCATGCAGGCGTCATACATCTGGCATTCAATATGTTCCTACTGTGGATGCTAGGTAGTCAACTCGAAAGGCAATTAGGAGCAACAAGTTATTTAATTTTGTATTTTGGTTCCCTATTGTCAGGAGCCTTGGGAGTTATGTTGCTCGATCCTCTTGCTTTAACTGTTGGAGCCTCAGGGGCAGTGTTTGGATTAATGGGCGCAACGGTTATTTACCAGTTCCGTCGAGGAGTAAGTCCTTGGTCAAATGGAATTGGAAGTCTATTAATCATAAATCTGATTTTTACATTCGCTCGACCCAATATTTCAGTTGGAGGCCATTTGGGAGGACTCCTAGGTGGTCTGCTTATTGGTTGGTTAATTGATGAGATTAACAAAAAACGCGTAGCAGGTTATTTAAGACTTCTTTTGCCATTCATAATCGCAGCTGCTTTTGGTTTTTCTTGTATTTGGGCTTCAAAATATTGGTACGACCCACTATTGGGTTAATAGAGCTAAGAATTTTCAACAAGATGTTTTAGTTTGTGAAGATTTTTTTTCCAAATTTTCTTGAGTATTGGTTTTGCAAAAAATCCTGTTATTTCGCCACCAAAATAAAGAGGGAACTTAAGATTTTCCTCCCATTTGAAAAGAGTCATCGAGTTTGAAGTTTTCTCTAGTTGGAATTTACCTTTTCCTGAGACGAGACCATTGTGGCTGATTGCCATTATTTCATTCGAAACCCACTCAGTTATTTCCATTTTGTCGGTTGTTCTAAGTGGGCCTACACGTGTTTCACAGTCGAAAGTAACTCCCTTTCCTTCGGTATGTTCAGAGGTAATTTTTATTTCTGAAGCGTCTGTCATCCAATCAACATGAGTTCGAATGTCAGAAATAGCATTCCAAACTGTCTCAGTTGGAGCATTTATTTCAATATTTATTTTTATAAAAACCATTGTTAATTATGCCTTTTTTTTGCTCGTTAAGTAGTTGCCTTTAGCCTAAAAGAATGGAAACATACCTCGACCATGCTGCCAGTACGCCTGTGCGACAAGAGGTAATTCAAGCAATGTTGCCTTGGCTTTCAGATCACCCAGGCAATCCATCAGGATCTCATCGATTGGCACGTGAAGCTCGCAGAGCTATAGACGATGCGCGAGACCACGTGGCTTCATTAGTTGGAGCAGAACCCGGTAATGTAATTTTCACTAGCGGAGGAACAGAGTCAGATAATTTAGCGATAGATGGTGTACTAGGTGCCAAAGGTGGTCAAGCGCTGTGTTCCGCAACCGAACACCCCGCGGTATTAGAACCTGTTAGAGAGTCTGGTGGGATAGTGGCACCTACAGATGACACTGGAAGAGTCGATCTCGAAAGTTTGGCCAATATTTTAGATTCATTCAATGATATTTCTTTAGTTTCCATAATGACGGCGAATAATGAGACTGGGGTAATCAATAACATCGATAGAATTGCTGATTTGGTATTAGAGAAAACACCAGAAACTATGATTCATACAGACGCGGTTCAAGCTACTTCATGGTTGGATATAACCGGATTTTCTAAAAAGGTTCATTTAGTAAGTCTTACTGGTCATAAATTTGGCGGCCCCAAAGGCGCAGGGGCTCTAATCTTAAAAGACGGCGTTAATTTGTCACCTGTAATTCGCGGAGGAGGGCAAGAAAGAGAAAGACGCAGCGGAACTCAAAATGTTCCAGCAATTGTAGGACTGGGAGAAGCAGCCCGTTTAATTCAAGTTGAGCGGTTAGATATAAACGAAAAGGTCACCAAGCTTAGAGATAAATTAGAAAATGGATTGATTGAGAAAATTAGTGGAACAAGCCGAACGTTGTCACAGAAAACACCCAGAACGCCTGGGATAGCACATCTTTGTTTCAAAAATATAGAAAATGAAGCACTGCTTTTTCTACTAGAAAATGAAGGCGTGTATGCGAGCGCAGCTTCATCATGCGCGAGTGGGGCGCAGGAAGCATCACATGTTTTACAAGCTATGGGGGTAGACCTAAAGACAGCTGGAGGTTCAATTAGATTCTCATTAGGTCAAACTACAACTGAAGAGGAAATAGAATACGCATTAACGGTCGTTCCTAATTCAGTTGAACAACTAAGGGAGTTTAAAAAATGACGAGGGTAATGGTTGCCATGTCAGGAGGAGTTGATTCGTCAGTAGCAGCTGCTCTCGCCCGCGAGAATGGGGATGACGTTGTTGGGGTGACACTTAAACTTTGGGGTGGGGAATCAGATTCTGGATGCTGTTCCGTTTCAGATGTAGATGATGCAAGAAGAGTGGCAGATGCATTGGGTATAGAGCATCATGTTTTCAATCTGGGGGAAGATTTTGATGAATATGTAGTTGCTCCTTATGTGAAAGCCCACTCGGCAGGTCTAACTCCAAACCCATGTATTGAATGCAATAGGCACATCAAATTTGATCGACTACTTAACAGAGCAAAAGCGCTTGGTTTCGAAAAAATAGTCACCGGGCATCATGCCCGGATAGTGAAACAAAAAAATGAAACCTTACGTATCGCAAGGGCGGAAGATGAAGCAAAAGACCAATCGTATGTTCTTTATATGTTGGATCAAAAGCAGATTTCCTCACTACGTCTCCCGATCGGAGAGATGACTAAAGATCAAGTTAGAGAGAAAGCAAATAGTTTAGGCCTTAGGGTTGCAACGAAACCTGATAGTCAAGATGTTTGCTTTATTACGCGTGAAAAGGGAAGAGCTGACTTTTTGCGGCAGAGAATCCCTTTGACCTCTGGACGGGTAGTAGATGAAAATGGATCCGAAGTGGGCCAAGTTGAAGCAATAGAGTTAGTTACTATTGGACAAAGGCGAGGCATGCTTTTAGCAGGAGGTAAAGAGCCAAGGTACGTGAACAATATTGACGTTGAATCAGCCACAGTTACTGTCGGAACTCCTGATCAGCTTTTAGTTAAACAAACAGAATTTAGAGATCTTCTTTGGTCTGCAGAAAAAACTGGAGGGGAGTTCCTTGTTCAAACGAGTGCACACGGGAAACCAAAATTGGCAAAGGTGGAAGAGGGTTTACTTGTATGGAAAGATGCTCATTCGCGAGTTGCTTCAGGCCAAAGTCTTGTTTTTTATAAAGAAAACCAAGTCATAGGCGGAGCAATTGCCATTTGATTGAACTTATAGCTCTCGTTTTTCAGCTTCTGCTAGCAAAACATTAGGTCTCACAGGATTTATTAGAAAGCTTTCGACAACGAAACTTTCATTTATAGTTTTTCTAGTTCCCTTTTTAAGCATCATTGTAAGAGGAGTGAAGCACCGGATTTCCAATGATAAACCGAAAGCACTTTGACTGAGATCTAAAGCATTAGTTTCAACTTTTGCAGGTGAAAAATTTTCTAGTTGGTTTCTAGGTATAAGAGTCGGATCTCCAACAGACAAATGGTCGTGTAAGACTATTCCCGCTGGAACTAACACAATCCAACGTTTCCCTAATTGATATATAGCATTTGAAGCTATTGCTGAAAGAGGGAAGCCGCATAAAGTCATTAATGAGCCAAGTAAAAAGTTTTTGTTCAGTAAAAGAATCGGCCCTATGGTTAAACCTGATAAAGAAGTAAGCCATGCTAAAGGTCCAAATAAAAGTGAGACAGGACCGGGTGCTCTAAGAAGAAAACGACGTTCATCGCCATAAGAAGCACCATCAGAAAATCTGTCTCCTAAAGGTGCTGAAAGAGCAACAGAAGCTGCGATAGCTGCAGCTGTAAGACTGATGATTCCTGAAAGTGAACCATTAGTTTCTAAAGTGCTCCAGAAACAAATGGCCGCAGCAGCAGGCGCTCCGATCCTAATTATCGCCAAAGAAATTGGGGTCGGGATCAAGGTCGATAAAAGTATTAAAGCCCATAAAGACCAAAGGCCAATTGAAACAGTTGTTCTTAATAGCAATTTGTAGTCATTAAAACTATCCGCAAGAGATGGACCGCATAATAGAGGCAAAGATAGCCAGATAACTCTCATTATTCCGGTAGTAACAGACTCGCTACGCCTTCCAAGGGGGTCATTAAACAAAAGTTTCACAAAGAGCACACTAGAGGGTTTCTGCACCGTCACGGACTAATCGCGGGGCAACGGTATTATCGAACTGTGGTTAAAGGTAATTTTTCTGATGAAGATGACGATGACAAAGCCTTATCGCGTCTGAGCGAACTTGGCGAACTTATTAGATTTCATAACGATTTATATCATGGGCAGGGCGTTCCAGAAATACTCGACTCCGATTTCGATCTACTATGGCGAGAATTGCTTGATTTAGAAAAAAAGTATCCCCATTTAGCTGATCCAAACTCACCTAGTGCAACAGTGGGAGGCAGAAAGAACACACCTTTTGCCGAAGTAAAGCACCATGTGCCAATGCAATCATTAGACAATGCATTTGATAAAGATCAACTTAGCTCTTGGACCGACAAAGTGCAGAGGCGCTTAGAGACTGAACAAAAAATTTCTGCGTGGACTTGTGAATTAAAGTTTGACGGATTAGCTGTTTCAATACGTTATGAGAAAGGTCAATTAGTTCAAGCTGCTACTCGCGGAGACGGATTTATAGGCGAAGACGTTACAGAAAACGTTTTGACTATTTCTGATGTTCCAAAAATTCTTGGTAAAGAAGCCCCAGAAGTTTTAGAAGTTCGAGGCGAAGTATATTTAGGTATAGAAGCTTTTAATGCTCTTAACCATTCGCGGGCATCTTTAAACGAACCTTCTTTTGCAAATCCACGTAATACGGCAGCGGGTTCACTGAGACAAAAAGACTCGAAGGTTACCGCCTCTCGTAATCTCTCATTTTGGGCTTATCAGATAGGAGCGACTTGGTTAAAAAGTTTAGGATTTCCCATTAATGAACATGCTAAGAAATTTACTGACTTTAAAGAAGTTGTTTCATACATAGAAAATATTGAAAATATGCGACATGACCTCGACTATGAGATAGATGGTGTTGTGATTAAAGTCGACGATTTAGTTCTACAGAAGCAATTAGGAACTACCGCAAGAGCACCACGTTGGGCAATCGCATACAAGCTCCCGCCTGAAGAAAGAACAACCCGACTAATTGATATTGAAGTTTCAATAGGTCCAGGGGGGCAAGCTACCCCATTCGCGAAATTAGAGCCTGTTTTTGTAGGTGGGTCAACAGTAGGTACAGCCACCCTTCATAATGCTGACCAAGTGAAAGAAAAGGATGTAAGGCCCGGTGATTTAGTAGTTGTTCGTAAGGCTGGGGACGTAATACCTGAAGTTCTAAGGCCTGTTATAAGTGAAAGGCCGGCAAACACTCGCCCATGGGAATTTCCTACTTCTTGTCCGGCCTGCAAAGAACAATTAGAACGAACAGAAGGAGAGGCGGCAACTTTTTGCAACAACTATGAGTGTCCGCGACAAATTCGTGGACGAATAGAACATTTTGTATCACGAGGTGCAATGGATATCGAAGGTTTTGGGGAACAAAGAGTTGACTTATTCGTGTCAGAGGGTTTGATAAACGATGTTTCTGACATATTTCGAATCGATTTCGAACGCATTTCCGAAATGGAAGGCTTCGGAGAGTTATCTGTTACAAATCTGAAAAATGCAATCGAAGAGGCTCGGTCTATGGATTTGGGAAGATTGTTGTTTGGCTTAAGAATCCCACATGTAGGAACCACAGTTGCTCAGTTGATATCAGAAAATTTCCAAGATCTTGAAGTATTAAAAAAAGTGCAAATGCAAGATCTAGAGGTTATTGATGGATTGGGACCAAAAATTGCTATGAGTGTTTTTGAATGGTTTACAAATGAACGTAACGTTGATTTAATCTCGAGGCTCCAACATCTGGGAGTCAATCCAAAATCTGAGTCACTACTTTTAGACGATCAGGATAAGACTCTTTTAGGTATGACCATTGTCGTAACAGGTAGGTTGCAAGGCTTAAGCAGAGAAGAAGCTCGCAAAATTATAAAAGAAAGAGGCGGTAAATCTCCTGGGAGTGTTTCGGCTAAAACAACTTACTTACTTGCAGGTGAAGGAGGTGGGTCAAAACTAGAGCAAGCAGAAAAGTTTGATGTTCCGGTTATAGATGAGACGGCATTTGAAAATCTAATAAAGAATGGAAATTTACCAAAATAAATTTTCACCCAATAACTCGAAAACACCAATTCAAGTTTGATTTTCTACTAGGTGTTTGAACCTCCCAATAGGCAACCGAAGCACAAATGTTCCCGGCTGGCAGTCGGTCAATTATTTTCCCATCCTCAGGCCTAAATACCACCGAGTTTAAAGCACGTTCGACTCGTTGCTGATCAAGGGGAATTTGGGTATCTCCGATGCTGATAATTTCGCCTGTCCAGGTAGATGAAAAAACAACACCCACATTTGTTTGAGCTATAACTTCGTCACCGCGACTCGGTATTAGCTCTAACACTCCGGGATTTGAATTCAATACGATGTCATCGTTACTTCCATCAGCAATCAGTCCGGCTAATACCAGTACAGCTATTCCAAGAGCAAGAAGAGAACAGATAATAATTGAGTTACGATGCGCCACATAGAAAGGTTACCTAGAGGTAACCTTTCTATGTGGTAGAAAAACGAAGAGATTCTGGATCTTTTGGCAAGGGAAGTTCTTGGGGTCCTCAAAATATGTCTGGTCGCACATTTGGTGGTAGGTACAGACTCCAAAATATTGTAGGGACAGGTGGATCTGGTTCCGTGTACCTAGCTATTGATTTGAGTTTAAATCGTCAAGTAGCAGTAAAAATTTTACATACCAAACTTGCTCAATACCCAGGATTTATAGAACGATTTAAAACAGAAGCCAAAATTTCTGCTTCCCTTACAAGTTCTCACACGGTGCGAGTTTTTGATTGGGGAGTTGATGAACAAGCTTATTTAGTAACTGAATATCTAGGCGGTGGGAGCCTTAGAAGTATTTTAGACAGTGGAAGAACTCTCAGTCCCTCACAAATATTGCAAATCACTCTCGAAGCATGTAGAGCTCTCGACCACGCTCACGCTCAGGGGATAATACATCGAGACCTTAAACCTGCAAATCTTCTATTTGGGCAAGACGGTCATTTACGAATTGCAGATTTTGGACTAGCAGCTGCATTAGCAGATGCAACTCAGGCAGAAATTTCCAATTCTGGGCCACAACTAGATGAATTGGGCGGTTTGCGCGGATATGTAGGTACCGCTCGATATGCATCACCCGAACAGGCCAGCGGACTTACCTTAGGAGTTAAATCTGATATCTATTCCTTGGCTTTATGCATAGTCGAAGCATGCACAGGGCATCTTCCATTTGTTGAGAATACGGTTATTGGAACTTTGAGAGCTAGAGAAGGTCAAAATGTTCCAATTCCGGAAAGTTTGGGTGCTCTATCACCAGTAGTTCAAAGAGCAGGTTCGGCTAATGCAGAAGAACGGCCTACAGCTGGAGAGCTAGGCAAGATGCTGATTGATGTCGCAAGTGAAATGTCCCGACCTGAACCTTTACCTTTTGTTGGACCAGGAGAGATAGGGGCAGCTCCTTTGTCAGGTGAAGAACCTCTAGTTTCTCAAAGTATTTCTTCCTCACCGGATCTTCCTACAGAAAGAATAGAAACCGTTGCAGTTGGATCAGAACCAAAACGGGCTGAGTCGGCAAAGCCTTCAAGACGACGTTTGGTAAATGCAGTATTAGCAAGCTTATTGGTCGTGGGTGTTACTGCTATAGGGGCGTTTTTATGGGAAGCAACGAAAACAGAATCAAGAACTTTGCCTCAACTTGTGGGTTCTTCAGGAGACAGCGCACGAGAGTTAATTGTTGCTTTGGGCTGGAGCGTAGAGGAACGTTTTGATCGTCTTGATAACACAGTTGAAGGGGAAGTACTAGCTACAGAGCCCATTGGAGGGACTGCTTTAGAAGAAAATGAGACCGTAGTTTTAGTTATTTCTCTTGGGGCAGAACGCGTCCAGATACCTATTGACTTAGTAGGTAAGAGTCTCCAAGGCGCAGAAATACTAATCCAGTCGGCTGGCTTAAAAGTAGGTGAGATTTCATACGCTTACAGTGAAACTTTCGCAGCTGGAATGATTGTAAATGTTCTTGCGCCCATGACGGAACTGCCACTAGGAGGAAGCGTTGATTTGCTTGTATCGGATGGACGAGTTCCGGTGGTTATACCAATTGGCCTAGAAGGCCGTGGGGTTTCCGAAGTTGAAGCGGCATTAGAAACTTTAGGATTAATTGCGCGTCGCATAGGCGTGAGAGACGAATTTGTACCCAAAGGTTACGTAGTAGCCTTCGAACCTCCCTCTCAAAGTTATGTTAGAGGTGGTTCAGAAGTTGAAATATTAGTCTCAACCGGACCTGAACCACGATCTATTCCCGATGTGATCGGACTTTCAGTCGATGCAGCAGAATCCAGATTAGCTGCAGCTGGATTCCGTTCTGTTGCAGTTGACGGACCATCTAGCGGTCTAATCACTCGACAAGAACCTCCGGGGACTGCCCTAGGATTGCCGGAAACTCCAATCGAATTAATAAGTGGATAAAAGTCTTGTTTGACGATATGTCCTCTACCCTCTGAACTGTGGTTCAAAGAATTTCTCGTGAAGAGGTTGCCCATGTGGCACGTTTAGCTCAGCTTGCGTTGAGCGAGGATGAGTTGGATGCTTTTACTTCTCAGTTAGCCGCAGTTTTAGACCATGCAGCTGATTTAGAAGCTTTGAACGTAGATGATGTTGAACCGAGTACACACCCGTTTCCCTTGAAGAATGTTTTACGTGTTGATGAGCCTGGTGAAGATTTTAATATCGATGAGGTGTTTGAAGTAGCCCCGAAAGTAGAAGAAAGTCAATTTCGAGTTCCACGGATTCTGGGAGAATCATAGTGGAAGCGACAGAAATAGCCAAAAAAGTTTTGTCTGGTGAGATGAGCGCCCGTTCAGTCATCGAGCAACATATTGAAATCATTAACAAGATTGAACCTGATGTCAATGCATTCAATCTTGTTACTGCTGAACAAGCTTTGATCGATGCTGATGAAATAGATTCAAAAATTGCATCTGGAGAAACTTTGGGGCCCCTAGCGGGCGTTCCGATTTCGGTTAAAGACAATCTTTGTACTCGTGGAATTGAGACAACTTGCAGTTCGAAAATTTTAGAAGGCTGGAAACCCCCTTATGACGCCACTGTTATAGAAAAACTTAGAGAAGCAGGAGCAATCATCATGGGTAAAACTAATCTAGATGAATTTGCTATGGGTTCTTCGACAGAGAATTCTGCCTTCGGGCCAACCAGAAATCCTCATAATTTGGAACGTGTTCCAGGAGGCTCATCAGGAGGCTCTGCAGCAGCTGTAGCAGCAGGATTTTCTCCTCTTGCTCTGGGGAGTGATACCGGTGGATCTATACGACAACCAGCTGCTCTTTGTGGTGTCGTAGGGGTGAAGCCGACATATGGAAGAGTTTCTCGTTATGGGCTCGTAGCGTTTGCTTCCAGTCTTGACCAGATTGGTCCTTTTGCTAATACGGTTTCTGATGCTGCTTTGACTCTTGAAGTGATCAGCGGTCATGATCCAAGAGACTCCACATCAATCCCAGAGAAACCGCTGGACATTTCAGGAGTTTTAAACCAAGGGATTGAGGGTATGAGGATAGGAGTGATTGAGGAACTCTCCGGAAAAGGCCTAGGAGGGATTTCTAAGGATGTAATCTCTCGAGTCGAAGAAGCAATAAAAGTTTTTTCCAATGCAGGAGCTGATGTTGAATCAGCCTCGGTACCGGCTTCAATTTACGGTCTGTCAGCATATTATGTAATAGCACCTGCGGAAGCGTCTTCTAATCTCTCGAGGTACGACGGAATACGTTTTGGTCCGAGAACAGAAGCAGCAACCACTGCCGAGACAATGACAGCTACTCGCACCAAAGGTTTTGGTGATGAAGTGAAGCGTCGCATCATGCTTGGAACTTACGCACTTTCGGCCGGATACTATGACGCCTATTACGGCAAGTCTCAGAGAGTAAGAACATTAATAATGAATGATTTCGCGAAAGCTTATGAGAAATTTGACATTCTTATAAGTCCCACTTCACCAACTACAGCGTTTCCTTTAGGAGATAAAACAGAGGATCCGATGCAGATGTACCTGCAGGATGTATGCACAATTCCATCGAATCTCACAGGGCATCCTGCCATGTCAGTTCCTTTTGGATCTGGAGAAGATGGAATGCCTGTAGGGATACAAATTCTTGCTCCAGCTATGGCTGAGCGAGAAATGTTCCAAGCTGCAAAAATTCTTGAATCTGAAAGCGGTAAAGACATTGAATAGCCCTGATATGGATAGTTGGGAAACGGTAATAGGTTTAGAGGTTCATGCAGAATTAGCTACTAAAACTAAAATGTTTTCATCAGCGCTTAATTCTTTCGGTGGAAAACCCAATAGCAACACGGACCCTGTTTCTCTTGGATTACCAGGATCTTTACCGGTCTTGAACGAAAAAGCGGTAGAGCTAGCGATCAGAGTGGGTTTGGCTTTAAATTGTGAGGTACAAAAGTCAGTATTTGCTCGGAAGAACTATTTTTACCCAGATATGCCTAAGGCTTATCAAATTTCTCAATTCGACTTACCTATAAACAAAGAAGGCTGGTTAGAACTTTCTGACGGACGTCGAATAGGAATTGAGAGGGCTCACCTTGAGGAGGACACTGGAAAAATAACTCATGTAGGAGGTGGGGGACGAATACATGAAGCTTCTTACTCTTTAATCGATTACAACAGGTCAGGAGTTCCACTAATCGAAATAGTTGGTGCACCAGATCTTCGGGGCCCAGACGAGGCAAGAGACTATGTCTCTGAGCTGCGCTCAATATTAGTAACAATTGGGGCTTCTGATGGAAAGATGGAAGAAGGGTCTCTCCGCGTTGACTGTAATGTTTCAGTCCGACAAAAGGGGGATAAAGAGTTGGGGACACGCTGCGAAATAAAAAATATCAACTCTTTGAGGTCTCTCGGAAGAGCCATCGAATACGAGGCAAAAAGACAAATTGAAATAATTGAATCAGGCCAAAAAATTGAGCAACAAACACGTCATTGGGATGAAGCTGAGGGTCGTACACACAAATTGCGATCTAAGGAAGAAGCTTTTGACTATCGCTATTTTCCAGAACCTGATTTAGTGCCAATTGAACCATCAGAAGAGTGGGTAAAAGAGATTGCTGACTCTTTACCTCCACTTCCTAGAGACCGAAGATATCTGCTAGCTGAAACAATTGGAGTTGAACCAACAGAAACATCGTTGATAGTTCAAAGAGATTTGGATGGTTTCGCTCTTAAGGCAATTTCCTTTAAAGCTAATAAAAAACGGGTTCTAGTACATTTAGAGAACAATCTTGCTGACGGAACTGGCGAACTGACACCGGAGGCATTTGCATCTCTTACGGTAATGGAGATGAATGGCGAGTTGACAGCGACACAAACCAAAACAGTTTTGGCAGAATTAGTCCGTGCAGGTGGAGATCCTCAAGAGATAGCTGAGAGTCATGGTTTTGAATCGATGGACAATTCTGAATTAGAAGAAATAGTTGATCGAATAATTTTAGAAAATTCTGATGACTGGGTTGTTTTCATTAATGGGGATGAAACTGAAAGAAAGAAAAAATCAGGTTTTTTTGTTGGGTTAATCATGAAAGAGACCAGAGGTCAGGCTGATGGTAAAATGGTTAATCAAATTTTAAGTGACAAAGCTAAAAACTAGCTTCCTAATTTCTGCCAATTATCGCTTCGAAAACGTAAATACAAAGTTGTAGAACGAGTCAACATCAGAATCCAAATAGATCCCCAAATCCAACCTATACCGAGATTAAATGTGACGCTTAAAAGCATTAGGGGTATCGAAATAGTTGCCGAAAAGCTCATCGCCTTGGCGAGGAAACGTTGATCACCGGCACCTATCAGAATGCCGTCTAGTGCGAATGCTACTCCTGATAAGGGGGCCATAGCCGCAACATGTAAAAGAAGAAAACTCGCAAGTTCGACTACTTCGGTATCTTCAGAAAAAATTTCTGCGAAAGGGACATGAAAGATCGCAAGAAAAGAACCCGTGAAGACACCTATTCCAATAGACCACATAATGGCTCTTCGACCCACTTTGCGGGCTTCATCGGCATGACCAGCTCCTAGAAGGTTTCCTATTAGTGCTTGTGCCGCTATGGCAATAGCATCCATCGACATGGCGAGAAAAAACCATGCTTGGAATCCCACTTCATGTGCCGCAACATCGACATTTCCTAGACGAGCCGCCATTGCTGTAGCGACAATAAAAGAAGTAGTTAATGAGAGATTCCTAATCAATAGCTCACTTGAGCTCCTTAAAAGTTTTACTAAAACCATAAATTTAGGTTTTAAGGAAATTTTATATTTACTTATAGATTGCCAAATCCAAACTAAGTAAATTGAAGCGCCTACCCACTGAGAAATAACAGTGGATGCAGCAGAAGCTCCAATTTTTTTGTCAAACCCGTAGATGAGAATCAGTTCGAGTCCTAGATTTAAAAAAGCAGTTCCTAGTGCCACCCAGAGGGGTCTAATTGTGTCTTTGACTCCGCGCAAGTAACCCACTCCTGCCAGCATTATCAACATCGCTGGAGCACCGAACATGCTGATGCGCAGATAGATGCGAGCTTGATTTAGAAGTTCCCCGTCAGCACCTAAAAGTTTCAGTAGAGGATCAGCAGCAAAGTACCCGAGAAAAGCAATTGCAATACCGAGAAAAAAAGCCAACCATAGGCTTTGAATAGCCTGATTGGAAGCTTTTAATGGTTCGCCTGCTCCAGTAAACCTGGCGACTGTTGCAGTAGTCCCATAGGCCAAAAAGAAACAAAGTCCATAGATCAATAGAAGGGCAGCAGATGCAACAGCTAATCCTCCTAGGGGCAGAGTACCTAAGTGGCCGACAACAGCGGTATCGGCCAATAAATATAATGGTTCGGCTACAAGGGCACCCAAAGCTGGGATTGCCAGTGTCAGAAGCTGTTTATCATGATCTGGGATGTTGATGATGAAAGTCTAAACCTATTCAAGTCGTCAAACCGTTGATTTGAGCTCTACCATTCAAGTATGAGTGAAAACAAAGAAATTGATATAAAGCCAAGATCTCGCGAAGTTACAGATGGAGCTAACAGGGCACCAGCTCGTGCGATGTTGCGTGCTGTAGGTATGAAGGAAGAAGATTTTTCGAAAGCACAAGTTGGAGTGGCGTCATCATGGAATGAAGTCACACCGTGCAATTTACCTTTAGATGCACTCGCAAAAAGATGTAAAGAAGGAGTTTCTAACGCAGG
>JUEM01000034.1 GCA_000817085.1 marine actinobacterium MedAcidi-G1
GAATAGTAAAGAGGTAGCCAACCATCCGCAATTTCACATGTTTGAGCTACATTTTTTGGACCTTCTGCGCCGATAAAAATAGGGATATCACTTCGTAGAGGATGGGTCATGATTTTTAGAGGTTTACCAAGTTCAGTGGAGTCAGGCCCTTTGTAAGGATGCTGAAAAAATTCACCTTCATAAGAAAGGTAATCTTCACGAGCGAAAGCAGATCTTAAAATTTCAACGTATTCCCGGGTTCTCGCTAAGGGGCGCTTAAATGGTTGTCCATACCATCCTTCCACCACCTGGGGGCCGGATACTCCTATGCCAAGAATTAAGCGGCCAGAAGATAAATGGTCAAGAGTTACTGCGTGCATCGCGCAAGCAGTTGGTGTACGAGCCGCAATTTGAACAACACTTGTGCCTAAGCGAATGTTTTCAGTCACAGCGGCTAAATGAGCTAGAGGAGAAAAAGCATCGGAACCCCAGGATTCCGAAGTCCAGACTGTATCGACACCTAATTTTTCAGCTTCCTGTGTGAGTGGAACCCAGTCTGTGGGTGGTTGAGCAGACCAGTACCCCCAAATCAATCCAAGTTTCATGGCACCTTTCCTATCTATAGAAGTAATTCAGTAGTCGTATCTTAAATGTATTTTATGTATGAGTAGTGATTAACTCTGTTGCTTTGAAGGCAGCCCAAACTTCGTCACCTTTATGGAGATCGAGAACCTCAAAAGCATTATTGGTGATTTCGGCAATGAAATTCAATTGACCGTCTAAATTGATGCGCACATTTTCGCCCAAATGGTGTATTTCTAAAATTTTAGCCATAAGAACATTCCGAGGGCTTCCTACGGGCTTTTCCTTATAAAGAGCGATCGATTTTGGCGGGATTACGATATTGACTTGGCCTTGGATCGATTCACTTAAAATTAGTTCCACTCCTTTATCGGTTACGGCGACCAGTCCATCTGCTAAGGCGGGCACGAAGTTTAATCCAACGAGAGAAGCAGAATATGGGGTTGCCGGTGAAGTCTTTATTTCATCTGGTGTTCCTACTTGTGTTATCTCACCTTTTTCTAAAATAATTAGTCGTTGCGATAACGAAGCTGCTTCAACAGGGTCATGCGTAACTAGCAAAGTTGCTACTCCTTTTTGTATTTTCAAATATTGATAAATGATTTGTTTACTTTCTTCATCAAGAGCAGTAGATGGTTCATCGAGTAATAGGACTTGGGGCTTAGAAGCAATTGCTCTAGAAATTGCTACACGTTGTGACTCGCCTCCAGAGCAATTGCCGGCTTTTTTGTTCTGTATATGTTGTAAATCAAAGAGTTCGATTAATTCAGAAACTTCTTTTTTGGATGAATTTGGGCTGAATTCAATGTTTTGTTTCACAGTTAAATGATCAAAAAGCATTTGGTTTTGGGGGACCCAGCCAACATTTCTGAAACGGGGATGTACGAAGGTTTGTCCTGAATCGATGGTATTCGTATTTATTCTTAGATTTCCTGAAGTTAGTTTTTTAAGGCCGCCAATAAGTTTTAAAATTGTTGACTTTCCTGAACCATTAGGACCTAAAAGGCAAACTGTTTCATTCCTTTTAATTTCAAGTTTGACCTTTAAGGTGAAGTGTTCGAGATCTAAAGATCCATCAAGTTCCAGCATTATTATCGACTCGGTAACCACTGATCACGGAACGGTATAAGAATTGCAAGTGAAGTGACGATCATCACCAAACTGAGAGCTAAAGCTTCTTCAGGATTAGTTTCTAGTGCCAGAAAAATTGCTAGAGGCAGGGTTTGAGTTTCACCCGGCATATTTCCTGCAAAAGTTATAGTTGCACCAAATTCACCAAGTGCGCGAGCCCAAGAGAGAGCAAGCCCTGCAAGTATTGAAGGAAATATGCGAGGAAGTGTAATTTTTAAGAATATTTTTGATGAAGAGGCCCCCAGTGTTTCCGCAGTTTTCTCAAGATCTTCATTAATAGAACGGAAAGCAGACTCGACAGCAACAATAAAAAATGGGATTGAAACAAAAACTGCTGCCACTACTGATCCAGCTGTAGTGAATGGGAGAGTTAAACCGAACCAATCATTTAGCCATTTACCTAGAAAACCTTGCCTTCCAAAAGCAAAGAGTAAAGCAGTCCCACCCACAACTGGAGGAAGAACCATTGGTAGAAGTACCACTGATCGGAGTAATTTCATAAAAGAAAAATTAGACCTAGCTAAAACCCACGCGATTGGAATTCCAAATATAAACACAACTAGAGCGGCTGAAAAGCTTACAAATAAAGAAAGTAAGAAAGCATCTAGAATTATGTCGCTTCCAAGAAGGTTTGTTAGTCCAGACCAGGGCATCCTCTGTAAGAGTCCTATTAGTGGGGACATAAGAAATAGAATCGCGATCGTTGCGATTAAAACGATTGTTTTGGGAATCCTATTCATAAGGAAAATCCATATGTAGAAAAAATTTCTTTAGCAGCGCCGGAATTTAAGAAATCAATGAAGTCATTTCCTTTTTCCCCTTTAGATGCTGCCGCATACGAGACACAGGGACAAGTAATTTCTTGAGGCCATGCTGCAGTTACTTTTGGTTCGTTCTGCAGGTCGGTTAAGTAAACAATTCCCAGATCTACCTCCATAGAGGCAACACGTGCCAAAACAGCTTTAACACTCATTTCGTATGTATCTGCTTTTACGTTTCCGAATTTTGCTTTTGTGGTATCGCCGCACGGGACCCCCTCCGAACATATTGCTATAAGATTTTCATCCCGGTTTAGATCATTTGGTTCAAAAATTTTATTAATAAATTCGACAGGTTTAACTGCAATCAAAGAGTTGTAAGCGAAGCCCTCCAAAACTTCTTGAAAATCCAAATCATTAATGAGGTCTGCATTTGCTGTGATGAAAACATCGGCATCCGCTCCATCTCTAAGCTGTGCGGCCAAGTGGTTTGAACCGGCAAAAACTACTTTTGTCTTAACTTCATAAATTTCTTCGTAATTTTTGATTACTGCGGAAATAGCCTCTGTTAGCGAGGAGGCAGCATAAACATTGATTTCTTTTTCTTCCTTGCTGCACCCAAAGGAAGCTAAGCAAAAAATTACAAGAATTGAAAAAGTTTTGTTTAAGGCCTTACGGGCGTTCGATAACCACATTTGTTGCCTTTATCGCAGCTACTGCTAAAGCTCCTGGTTCTAATCCAAGTTCTCTAGTTGCTTCAGCAGATATCAGGGAGACAACTCGATACGGTCCAGCTTGAAGTTCGACTTGGGCCATAACTCCGTCGGCTACGACACGGGTGACTAAACCGGTGAAACGATTTCGAGCTGAAAGGGTAGCTCCTTCTTGTTCACTTGAATCTGAAATTTCTTGAGCAAGTTTTGCAAGTTCAACGCCGTTTATGAGTCTGTGTCCACCTTCAGTTCGTTCGATTGAAAGACGGCCGGAATCTGCCCATCTTCTGACAGTGTCTGAGCTGACACCAAGTAATTGAGCTGCTTCACCGATTCTAAACTTGTTCATGCTATAAAAAATACTTAAAAAGCTTGCAAATGCAACTTTTATTACTTAAAAATATAAATTATGATTTTACTATGAGTATTAAAGTTGCAATTGAAGATATAGGTAAACGTCTTGAAGAATATGGAAATTCTGCTTTTGTAGTAACAATGACTAAAGAGGGAAAAGCAAAAATTGTTCATTCATTAATTACTTTGGAGGAAGATTTTATTATTTGTTCCCCTGGAAAAGGGACCATCAAAAACTTGACCCACTCAAGTTCAGTTAGTTTCCTTTTTCCCCCTAATTCGCATGGTGGATTCAGCATGATTATCGATGGAATTTGCCAAGCCCAAGATCAAGAAAAAGGTTCTATAAAAGTTGCAGTTACAGATGGCGTTTTGCACAGACCAGCGTAAACGAGGTTGGTGTTTTAATTTTTGTTCTTGATTTGAGACAAGTAGATTTCTTGCGCTTTTTGCGATTCTGGATCAGCCATTGCTACTTCTAAACCATCTGCGTCAGACCAAGACCTCATAGTCCCAACCATCTGAGATGTAACTGCATTTACGTGAGCTTTCGTTGAAAGAGTAGCGATCCTAGATTTACCCGCAATGGCTGAGACTAGGTCATTTATCGCAGAGTCAATTTCATCAATATTTATCACTCTATTTATAAAACCTATTTTGGAAGCTTCTTCAGCATCAAATGGCCTACAAGTCATAACCAGCTCTTTTGTCAAAGCAGGTCCTATCTCTCTCACGAGTCTGGGAATCCCTCCCCAAGCTAAAGGAATACCTAGATTGACTTCTGGAATGGAAAAACTTGTTTCAATGGAAGCAATCCTAAGGTCACAAGCTGCAGCCAGCACGAGGCCACCACCCACAACATGACCATGAAGACGCGCTATCGCTATGGGAGCCATTCCCTCGATTGAGTCAGCCATGAGTCGACCTAAGTCAGCAGGTCTTCTACCGCCCACTTTTCCCGATGCACTTTGGTTGTTGGTTCCGAAAGCATCAGTATCAAAGCCAGCGCAGAATGATCTACCCGCTCCGCTAACTACTACGACACGTAAATCAGGTTGTTTGTCAAACCAATCCGCGGCCTCAATTATTTCTTCCATGACAGCAGTCGATAAGGCGTTCAGACGTTCAGGTCTATTCAGCTGCATCTGGGCTGTTTTTCCATCGCAAGAAACAACTAAATACTCGAAACTTGGCTCAGCTGTCATTTCAATTATTTTCTACTTCTGCAAGTAAAACTTCAACCTCAAATTTTTCTCCTACAACAAGATTCATGTTTTCGGCTTTTGCCGCAGCAGACACATCGTCTAAGGCCAGACGAAGAAGGTCGAGTCGCTCAGAAGTGTCAATAACAGTGCAACTCGTCACCGGTGTCGCCAGTGAAGATTTAGCTTCAGTTTTCTTCTTGCGGATTTCAGCTATTGTTTGCGCAGCTACAAGAGCAATTTCTTGATCTCCGATAGATCCAGAAGTTTCAGGTAGATCTTTAGTTGAGGGCCAATTTTGCTGATGTATTGAGCCGTCTCTCCACCATGACCAGATCTCTTCGGTGACAAAAGGAAGAAAAGGTGCAAAAAGTTTTAGTAGAGTTTGTAGCGCTAAAAATAATGCGTATTGAGCTGATATTGCGTTTGAACTTTCTTCTCCATAAGCGCGAACCTTAACAAGTTCCAAATGGTTATCTGTAAAATCCCAGAACCATGATTCAGTTTTTTCTAATGCTCTTGCATAATCAAAAGTGTTAAAAGCAGCAGTCGTTTCATCTATTAATCCATCCAGACTTGCGAGCATTGAAAGGTCTAAAGGATTGTTTATAAGACTTTTATCTATCTCAAGTAAATCGCTTTTTGCATCACTGAAACTTAAAACAAATCGGCTTGCGTTGAGTATTTTTATCGCTAATTTCCTGCCGATTTTCATTTGACCATCGTCAAATGTCGTATCTGTTCCAGGCCTTCCGTTAGCTGCCCAGTAACGAATAGCATCTGATCCGTATTCTTCTAATAAGTCGATTGGGGTAACTACGTTGCCTTTAGATTTTGACATTTTCTTTCGATCAGGATCCAGAACCCAGCCACTTAAAGCGCAATTCAACCAAGGAGAAGAATCAGATTCAAAATGTGATCTCACAACAGTTGAAAAAAGCCAAGTTCGTATTATGTCGTGTGCTTGCGGGCGCATATCCATTGGGTAAGTGCGTTCGAATAGATCTTGATCTTCTTCCCATCCACAAGCAATTTGCGGCGTAAGGGATGAAGTTGCCCAAGTGTCCATAACATCAGGGTCTCCGATGAAACCATTTGGTTTCCCTCTCTGATCCTCTGAAAATCCAACTGGTACCTGTGAAGTTGGATCCACAGGAAGAGAGTCTTCCTGAGGGGCTATCGGTTCATCCCAAATAGTTTCACCATTTTCGTCAATCGGATACCAAAGTGGTATAGACACACCAAAAAAACGCTGTCTGCTTATTAGCCAGTCACCATTAAGTCCTTCAATCCAGTTGCTGTAACGAGCTTGCATGTAACTCGGATACCAGTTCATTTCATTGCCTCTATCAATAAGTGCATTTGCTAATTTCTCATCGCGGCCTCCATTTTTTATATACCACTGACGCGAAGTGACGATTTCTAGAGGTTTGTCGCCTTTTTCGAAAAATTTCACTGGATGTGTAATTGGTTCAGGTTCTCCGACCAGTTCACCTGCCTCACGGAGCATCAATACCATTTCTTCTTGTGCAGAGAAAATTGTTTTTCCGGATAGGCGTTTAAATGCAGTAATGCCGGTTTCATCAGAAATGCCTGATGGAGGATCGTTTATAATTCTTCCATTCCGGTTTATTATTGCTCGAACTGGTAAGTCTAATTCCCTCCACCAAGTGACATCAGTGGTATCACCAAAGGTGCATATCATAGCGATTCCAGTTCCTTTTTCAGGATCCGCAAGTTGATGTTTACAAACTGGGACTTCGACACCAAAAACGGGTGTAGTTACAGTTGTCCCAAAAAGATTTTTATATCTTGAGTCATCTGGATGGGCGACCAAAGCTACACAAGCAGGTAATAACTCCGGTCTAGTTGTTGCAATATGTAAGTCTTCATCACTTTCTGTGTGGAAGGTAAGCGTATGGTAAGCCCCTGGCCTTTCCCTGTCTTCAAGCTCAGCTTGAGCTACAGCAGTTCGGAAAGTTACATCCCAGAGTGACGGAGCCTCTGTTTGATATGCCTGGCCTCTATTCAGATTTCGAAGGAAAGCGCGTTGAGCCACACGCTGACATTTTTCATCAATAGTTGCGTAGGTAAGACTCCAATCAACTGATAATCCAAGACGTCGCCATAGAGCCTCAAATGCCTTTTCATCTTCTGCAGTAAGAATATGGCAGAGGTCAATAAAATTGCGTCTACTTATGTCGAATTCACCGCGTTCTTTAATTTTTTTTGGGTTGCCAGCGTCGGCTGGTGTTTCAAAGTCTGGATCATAAGGGAGTGAAGGGTCGCATCTCACTCCAAAAAAATTTTGGACTCTTCTTTCAGTTGGAAGGCCATTATCATCCCAACCCATGGGATAAAAGACTTCTTTCCCAGCCATTCGTTGATAGCGCGCTATTGCATCAGTATGTGTGTAAGAAAAAACATGTCCCACGTGTAAAGAACCTGAAACTGTGGGGGGCGGCGTATCTATAGAAAAAATTTCTTCTCTAGTTTTATTGCGGTCAAAACTATAGATTCCGTTTTTTTCCCATTGATTGCACCAGATTTCTTCAATTCCATCTAAAGATGGCTTAGTTGGCATTTTTGAAGCGTTATTTTTACTTGTCATATATCAATTTGAGACTATCTGCGCTTATCGATTAACCGAGCGGAATTGTTTGCTCTTTGAGTTGTGCGGGTATTGTCAAACTGAAGAAATTTAATTTGGAGGTAATCAATGGGCGACTTCTCAATGGAGTTGAACGAAGAGCAATTACAACTACAAGATTGGGTTCATCAGTTTTCTGAAGATGTGATTAGACCTGCTGCTGAAGAATGGGATGAAAAAGAAGAATTTCCATTTCCTGTGGTTGAGCAAGCAGCAGAGGTTGGAATCTACTCTTGGGAGTTCTTAGCGAATGGAATGATGGGAGATAAAACAGGTCTAACTCTTCCGGTAGCTATCGAAGAATTATTTTGGGGTGATGCAGGCATCGGAATGGCGATAATGGGATCTGGATTAGCAGCGGCTGGAATTTTGGCATCTGGCACACAGGAACAAGTATTGGAATGGGTGCCACAGTGCTACGGGGAAGCTGGGGATCTTAAAATTGGGGCTTTTTGTGCTAGTGAACCTGACGCTGGGTCTGACGTAGGTGGTTACCGAACTAGAGCTGTTTACGACGAAGCAACAGACGAATGGGTTCTAAATGGTACGAAAGCTTGGATTACTAATGGAGGTCTAGCCGACATTCACGTAGTGGTCGCTGTAGTAGAACCTGAACTTAAATCTAGAGGCCATGCATCTTTTATCGTGCCTCCTAATACACCTGGTTTAAGTCAAGGACAGAAGTACAAAAAACATGGAATTAAAGCAAGCCACACAGCAGAGGTCGTACTAGAAGATGTCCGGATACCAGGTTCTTGTCTACTTGGGACCAAAGAGAAACTTGACGAGAGAATTGCACGTGTAAAAGAAGGTAAATCTGGAAACGCTCAAGCCGCAATGCAAACTTTTGAAGCTACCCGCCCTGCGGTAGCAGCCCAAGCAATAGGCGTAGCTAGGGCTGCATATGAGTATGCACTCGAATACGCTAAGGAAAGAGAAGCATTTGGTAAGCCAATAATCATGAATCAAGGTATTTCCTTCATGCTTGCTGATATGGCTGTTGAGATAGAAGCAGCTCGTATGCTTACTTGGCGTGCTGCGTGGTTGGGAAAGCAACAAGGTTTTAAGAATGCTGAAGGTTCAATGGCCAAGTTGAAGGCTGGAAGAGTTGCTACGTGGGTTACAGAAAGAGCGATTCAGATTCTTGGTGGGTATGGATATGTAAGAGAATACCCAGTGGAACGTTGGCATAGAGACGCAAAAATTCACGATATTTTCGAAGGAACAGAACAAATCCAACAACTGGTTATTGGCAGAGCAATATCAGGTTTGAGAATCGAGTAGTAATGGATTTAGGCATTTCTGGACGGACGGCTTTAGTTACTGGTGCATCTAGGGGTCTGGGTCTGTCTAGTGCTAGAGCTTTGTCTAATTCAGGGGTAAAAGTTTGTTTGGTATCACGTTCAACGGACCGGTTACTAGCTGCTGCTCAAGAACTACCGGATGATTGCCATACCATTGCTTCTGATTTGTCAGATTCTTCTTCAATTCAAAGTATGTTAAAAGAAGTAAAAGAAATATTTGGTGTGGTAGATATTCTTGTGGCTAATGCTGGTGGCCCACCGCCAGGAAATTTTGAAAATACCGCAACAGAAGATTTTTTAGAAGCTTTGCAACTGAATCTTTTGTCGACTGTCGAAATGTGCAAGGGGTTGATACCCGAAATGACCCATCGAGGCTGGGGTCGGGTAGTGGCCATTACTTCAATTGCGGTGAGGGAACCAATGGCCCAGTTGATTCTCTCCAATACAGCTAGATCTGGATTAACGAGTTTTTTGAAAACAACAGCAACTGAGGTGGCGGGAAATGGTGTGACAGTAAATTCGATCCAACCGGGACTCCATGCGACTGAAAGACTCACTGAACTTTACGAAGATTTAGAAGGTGTAGCAGGAAATGTTCCAACTGGGAAACTAGGCAACCCAGACGATTTCGGTGAAGTTGTAGCTTTTTTGTGTTCAGAACAAGCGAAATTCATAACAGGTGCAGCAATTCCCGTTGATGGTGGAGCTGCAAAAGGATTGCAGTGATTTAGATGAAAATAAAAAATAGAAATAGAGGATTTCACCATGTTGTTTACGCGTGTAGAAACAGTGAAGAAACCAGACATTTTTATGAAGATTTGTTAGGAATGCCCTTAGTCCACACTGAGGTAAAAAATGCTCCAGATGGGTTCTTCCGTCATTTATTTTTTGATACCGGTGATGGTTCTTGCATAGCTTTTTTTGAGGTTTCAGGGGTAGGAGAGAATCCTGATTGGAGGTCTGAAGTATCAATTGGTAATGGTCTTCCCGTTTGGGTTAATCACTTAGCTTTTGCTTCTGACGAAGAAAGAACTGAAATAGTAAGAGAACGATTGGCAGAAGAGGAAATTGTTCCTTTGATGGAAGTGGATCACGGATGGTGTCACTCCCTTTATTACATGGACCCAAACGGAATAATGGTTGAGTTTTGCAGAGATACAGGTGAATTCGGAGTTGACCCTGAAACCGCATCGGCACGTCTTATATCAACAGATGACACTGACCACTCAACGTTCATTCAACCTTTAGATATAGAAGGGTTGAGAGGATTCAGTCTTTTCCCAGAACCCAAAGGCACATAGGGGAGTCGAATGTCTCGGATTAAACAGGTTAGTCGCTCGGACCTACACCCAGCAGCTGAAACTGTATTTCAACTCATATTCGGAGACAGAGACCCAACAGTTGAACCTGGTACCGATACTGGAAGTCCAGGAGATTGGTGGCCTACCTTTGCTTTGGTGCCCGAAGTTTTCGATCACGCGGTTGCAGGTTTAGCTTTGTACAGATCACCAGATCGGAAATTGGATCCACAGCTACGAGAACTTGGACAAACTCGTGTGGGTTGGGATATTGGGAGCCGTTTTGTTTTTTCACAGCACTGTAAATCTTGCCGAACTGTTGGAATAAGTGAAGAAAAAATCAAATCAATTCCAAATTGGGAAGAATCTGAATGTTTCAATGAAATTGAAAGAGCAGTTCTTGCATACACGGACTGCCTAGCGACCAGAAATGGCTTGGTAACTGATGAAATTTTTCAGACGCTTACGGAGCATTTATCAGACGAAGAAATCCTTGAACTTACATACATCGTTGCCACATATGGAATGCATGGAATTATTTCCAGAGCATTACGACTTGAATTTGATGCTGACGAGAGTCGGCCTCTAGAAGAGGTAGAAGGCGATCATGAAAGCTTGAGTCAAGAACACACTGAAAGACGAATTCAAGAAATAATTGGTGAGGAAAAATCTGGTGATTGACTTTGATGATCCCTCTGAAAAAATAAAATTAAATCAAACAACTGCTAAAGACTTAGACAATGACGATCAACTAACTAACTTCCGCTCAAAATTTGTTATTGAAGACCCAAACCTAATTTATTTAGACGGAAATTCTTTAGGCCGACTTCCCAAAAAAACCAAAGACCTTGCTCAAGAAATAGTCTCCGAACAATGGGGTAGTCGTCTAATACGCTCATGGAACGAAAAGTGGTTAGAAGACACAGTCCGGATCGGAGACAAGGTTGGATCAGTGGTAGGAGCAAAACCAGGAGAAGTTGTATTAGCCGATTCAACAACCGTCTGTTTATTTAAAGCTGCAGTCTCCGCACTTCTTTCAAATCCAACACGATCCATCATCCTTACTGATGACCAGAATTTTCCCTCTGATATTCAGGCTTTGGAAGCAGCTGCATCAATGGTCAGTAAGGAACACAAGGTCATAGTGCTAGAAAGCAACGGTTTGGAAGCACCGGTTGAAGAACTTTTAGAGGCGATTGATGAAAATGTGGCCTTAGTATCACTAAGTCAAGTCTCTTATCGATCAGGGTGTTGTTGGGATTTATCAACGGTTACTAAAAAGGCTCATCAGGAAGGAGCCAAAGTTCTTTGGGATCTATCACACTCGGTAGGAGTGGTTCCAATAGATCTAATAAAAGATGAAGTTGATCTAGCTATTGGATGCACATACAAGTATTTAAATGGTGGACCAGGATCACCCGCTTTTGTTTACATTTCAGAAAATTGTCGCGATTTAATAAATCCCATAGCAGGTTGGTATGGAAGTAAAGACCCATTTGGATTTGATCCTTATTCTCAACCACAAAATGATAATCGTAGGTTCTTAACCGGCACACCACCTTTAGTATCGACTTTACTTATAGAGCCAGGCATTGATTTGGTAATTGAAGCGGGAGTCCAAAACATACGCTCCAAGTCGGTTGCTCTTTCCGAAAGATTTTTATTCAAAGCTGAAAAAGAACTTTTACCTTTGGGGTTTTCTGTTTCATCACCTCTAAAACACAAGAACCGTGGCTCTCACTTATCTTTTTCTCATGATTCAGCTTTGGCAATAGGACAAGCATTAATTAATGAACAATCAACAATCCCAGATGTCCGTCCACCAGATTTAGTTAGATTTGGTTTCGCTCCTCTTTATAACACTTTTGGAGAAATTGAAGAAAGCATAGAAAGAGTAAAAGAAGTTATTTATGGCGGTGGGATAGATCGTTGGAGAGATGCAACGCCAGTTGTTCCATGACTCGAACTGAGAGTTCTATTTAAACTGTTATCCCAAAACGTTCAAGTCCGAAGCAGTCAATAGCGTTACCCCGCATAAGCCGGTATATTTCATCCTCCGAGAGTCCTGCTTCTTCACAAATTTTTGTTGCCACTTTCAACGTATTTGGAAAAGTTGTATCCGCATGAGGGAAGTCGACTTCAAAACAGATTTGGTTCATTCCAATTATGTCCCGATTCTTTAAACCGATCTCATCGTCGAAAATACAACCCCAAATGTGGTTATTTATATAAGAACTAGGTGGATTTGGAAGATCTATTCCAAAACTAGCATCTCCTCTTTCTTCCCAAATTTTGTCCATTCGTTCAATGACATAAGGCATCCACCCAACTTGTCCTTCTGCGTACGCAATCCGAAGTTCAGGGAAGCGAACAAAAATTCCTGAAAGTATGTAGTCGCACATCGATCCCATTGCATTTGCGAAAGTAATTGTTGAAGAAACTGAAAAAGGAGCATCTGGAGAAGTCGACGGCATTTTTGAAGAAGATCCTATGTGCATGCAAATTACAGTTTCAGTTTCTTGGCATGCAGTG
>JUEM01000035.1 GCA_000817085.1 marine actinobacterium MedAcidi-G1
GATTCTTGAATCAATTTCAAATATGCCAGATGCTCCTGTTGATTTGGTATTACTGGTTCCAGTTTGACCTGTTTGTCACCAGACCGTGGGTCTGGTAGCACGGACTTTAGAAAAAGCAGGATTCCCAACAATCTGCTTAACAGCCGCAAGAAGCATAACTGAATCAGTGAATCCCCCTCGCGCAGCGTTTGTCGATATGCCTTTGGGTTATACGGCAGGGCGTCCACATGAACCAGAATTTCAAAGAGACTTATTACGTAAAGTTTTCATGGCTGTGGAAAATATGGATTCTCCAGGTTCCATATTTGATTTAGATGTGACTTGGTCTGACGATCCTTCATGGAAAGATAAAGCAACAAGTGGATTAAATAACGGAGTTAATTCTGCAGAGGGGGACACTCGACAACCACGTGTAAATGAGCCGCAGTACCAGTACGAAGAAGATAGAGTCGCAGCAGAAAGTTAGTTTTAAAATAAGAGGAAAATTGTGCCACTTGACCCAGTTATTCAAGAAATAATAAAATCTCTTCCACCCAACGATTTCGAAACGCTAACTCCGGAAGAATTCAGAATCGGGAACGGAGACTATTCTGAAGGTGGTGGTGAAGATGTCGAAGTGATTGAAGATAGAAATCTACTCACAACGGATGGGCAGGATATGGCAATCCGGATATATCGACCCGAGGGGGTAGTGGCTGAGTCACCTGTGATGGTTTTCTTTCATGGCGGTGGTTGGGTAGTCGGAAATATTAATAGCCATGATGCTCAATGTCGGGGTTTGGCAAACAGCTCCGGTGTAACCGTAATCGCTGTTGATTATCGAAAAGCTCCCGAGCACCCTTTTCCAACTCCTCCAGAAGACTGTTATTCGGCCGTTTGTCAAATTGTTGATAGATCAAAAGAGTTCAGAATTGACTCTGACCGTCTCGCTGTGGCAGGTGATAGTGCAGGAGCAAATCTGGCGACAGTTGTTTGTCAAATGAGCAGGGATCGCAACGGGCCTGAAATAAAACATCAAATGCTTTTTTATGGTTGTTTTGATATTGACCCAGACAGATGGCCTTCACATACAGAGAACGGTGAAGGGTATATTTTGGACCGAGAGATGATCAGATGGTTCTACAGAAATTATGTTGGTTCAGAGAAGTTTGTAGATGAGTCATATGCAAGTCCTATTCGTGCGGAAAGTCTTTCCGGTTTACCTCCAGCGCAGGTAATTACTGCTGAGTTTGATCCTCTTCGAGATGAAGGTGAGGCATATTCGAAAGCTTTAATGGCAGCTGGTGTCGAGACGCACTATGAGTGTGTTCCCTCGCTTCCACATGCTTTCTTAGTTTTCTTTGAGATGGTCCCAGCAGCAAGAGAGGTTATGGTTACAGCGTGTGAGAGACTTGCAAACGCTCTCTAAGTTATTCTTAAGATTTTGAACCGTCTATTACAATCCCTGAACTGTGCATTGAATCTATTTCCTCGTCACTTAGACCGATTTCTCTAAGTATTTCTGCGGTATGTTCGCCCAACTCTGGTGCTAAAGATCTTGGACTCGCAGGAGTCCTGTGAAAATCCACAGGAGTTGAGATCATTAGCGTACCTGTGGAGCCATCAGGCACATCTAGTAGTGCCCCTGAATCATTGAAAGTTTGATCAGATAAAAGGTCGTCTGGTGTGTTAACAGGAGCCCAAAAAAGATCTGGTTCAGAAGCAAATATTTCGCTCCATTCATCCAGAGTCCGTGTGGCAAAAATTTCATCTAGTTTACTGATGAGTTCTTTAGCGTTTTTAGCGCGTGCAGCAGGGTCTGAAAATCTTTCGTCTTCAATCCATTCTGGATGACCTACTGCTCTTGCTAATGGAGGCCAGTGACGGAAAGGTTCAATTCCCACGAGCCAAAATCGCCTGCCACAAGAAGTTTTATAGTTGTTCATAGCTGGATTACCCATGCCTGAACGAGATCCAAGAGCGATTGTGCGACCCCACATCAGCAGGGCATTTAAGTCAAAACTGATGGTATAAGCGCCTTGTCGGATAAGAGATGTCTCGACTAATTGCCCCTTAGAAGATTTTTCTCTCTCAAAGAGAGCAGCTGATATAGCTGCTGCTGCAGACATAGCGGCTGTATGATCGCCCATCCCACCACGTTGAAATGGTGGATCGGAATCTTCTGTAGTCAAGAGACTAGCTATGCCGGAACGGGCCCAAAAAGCCCCCACATCAAAAGAAGGGAGGTCAGCGCTTTCACCTTCTCGTCCATAGGCGGTGATATGGCAGTAGATAAGTTTTGGGAAAAGTTTTTCTATCGATTCAAAATCGATACCTAGTCTTTCAAGCCCTCCGGGTCGAAGATTTGTGATAAAAACATCGGCATCTTTGAGCAAGCCAAAAAGTATCTCTTTTCCTTTCTCTTGGGAAAGATCGACAGCCATTCCACGCTTTGAACGGTTATCCATTTCGAAAACAGGATTAGTTGGCATGTCGCCACCCAACAAGAATTGAAAGATTCTGGACGGATCACCTTTTGTTGGTTCGATCTTGGTGACATCCGCACCCCATTCTGCAAGTATTCCCGCAGCAGCGGGCCCAGCTACCCAAATGCCGAGCTCCACGACTTTAACTCCGTCCATTGGACCTGGCATATTTTCTTCCTTTCGATTCCTTAACAAAGAAGCTAGGTGCTTTTTGGTGCTATTGCGATTTCGGAGATCGTTAAAAAGGGGTACTGTCTTTATGTGATTCTTTTTGTATGCACAGGCAATACATGCCGTTCACCTATGGCAGAAGCCTTCTTAAAAGACTACTTTATGAAAACTTCTTTAGAAATTGAAGTTATTTCTGCTGGAATAGAGGCAAAAAAAGACGCTGGGGCGACTGAAAAAGCTATAAGAGTAATGAAAAATTTTAACATTGATATTTCAGACCATTCAACTCGTTTAATCAGCCGTGACATTGTTGAAAAAGCAGAATTAGTTATTGCCATGACAAGACCCCATGAGTTATCAATTTCTAAGATTCAGCAACAAGCACGTAATCGAACCTTTTTAGCTGGCGAAATAGTGCGCTTAGGTTCACTGGTGTCGAAGCTAGAAGAGTCACCTTCTTTTAAATCGTGGATTGAAGAATTGCATTCCGCACGTGGCGGTCATATGACTTCGGGAAGAGCAGGAGACGAGGTGCTCGATCCGTTCGATAAGCCACTAGAGGAATACGAAAAAATAGCCATGAGAATTAACGGAATTTGTGAAGTTCTATGCAAACTTTTGACTTCCGAAGCCAATAAAAACCCTTAGGACTTTTAAGACGCTACCGTTTCATTGTGGAGTTTTCTAGAAGTAATCAAGAGAAAAGTTTTGCTGAAGAGGTAAGAACTTGGCTTCAGGAACATTTAGTCGGAGAATTTTCTGGGCTTCGAAACCGTGGGGGAACTGGACGCGAAGATATACCAGTAGAGATTCTGTTGGAATGGGAAAAAGAACTTGCCGCAGGAGGATGGCTTGGGCTTGACTTTCCAGAAGAACTAGGTGGTCGTAGTTGCTCACTATTTGAACAGGTAATTTTTCATCAAACCTATGTTGAGGCCAGAGCCCCAGGCCGTATACCAAATATTGGTGTAACTCTTTTAGCTCCAACTTTAATAGCTTACGGAACACCCGAACAGCAGGTTCGTTTTATTCCAGAGATATTGAAAGGTAAAGAATTTTGGTGTCAGGGGTACTCAGAACCAGATGCAGGTTCAGATTTAGCGAATATTTCAACTAGGGCATCTAAAGAGGGTGAACAATGGGTAATTAACGGTCAAAAAATTTGGACATCGCTTGCTCAATACTCTGACTGGATCTTCGTATTGTGTAGAACTGATACACAAGGAACACGCCACCAAGGGCTGTCGTATCTACTTGCACCCATGAAACAAGACGAGATAGAAATACGACCTATCGTCCAAATAACGGGCGGCTCTGAATTTAATGAAGTTTTTTTCAATAATGCAAAAACACAAGAAGATTTAGTTGTCGGTGAGTCTGGGAATGGATGGGCAGTTGCTATGGGAACGCTCGCTTTCGAAAGAGGTGCGTCGACTCTTGGGCAACAAACTTCTTTTAGTCAGGAACTAGATGAGTTGATTCAAATAGCTAAACAAAATGGTGCGATAGATGAACCCCTGATCAGACAGGAGTTAGTGAAAAGTTTTTCCGAATTACAAATTATGAGGTTCAATCAAATGCGGATGCTTTCTTCTTTAAGCAGAGGGGGAGTACCGGGGCCGGAAATGTCGATAGGGAAACTTTATTGGGCCTCGTGGCATCGCCGTTTAGGTGAGCTAGGCATAAAGATTCGCGGAAGTTCAGGAATGATAGGCCTAGAGGCAACTCCTCCTTTAGAGGATTCTTTAAATCATGGTTACTTATTGGACTCTTTGCAACGAACTTTTCTCTACAGTCGTGCGCACACTATCTATGCAGGTTCTAACCAAGTGCAAAGAAATATTATCGGTGAAAGAGTACTGGGTCTGCCCAGAGAGCCGAGCGCGAAGTGATTGACCTTCCAGAAAGATATTCTGGAGTTTGAAGATTAGGAGAAACTATGAATGATGCATACATAGTTGATGCAGTTAGAACCCCTACAGGTCGAAAAGGCGGAGGTCTGGCAGGAGTCCACCCTGCTGATATGGGAGCCCATGTCATCAGTTCTCTTTTGGAAAGAAACGCTGTCGACCCTAACTTGGTAGAAGATGTCATATTCGGATGTGTTGACACTTTAGGTCCTCAAGCGGGAGATATAGCTAGGACAGCTTGGCTAGCAGCAGGATTACCCGAAACTGTTCCGGGAACGACAATCGACCGCCAATGCGGATCTGGCCAGCAGGCAGTTAGTTTTGCAGCGATGGGTATATGGGCAGGCGTTCAGGACTTGGTAGTAGCGGGTGGAGTGCAAAATATGAGCATGATCCCAATCGGGATGGCTCTCGAAGCAGCAATCCCATTAGGCCATGATGATCCTTTTTCAGGCTCCGAAGGTTGGGTTGAACGATATGGGACACAAGAAATATCACAATTCAGAGGAGCTGAGATGATCGCCGAAAAATGGGGTATTTCAAGAGAAGAGATGGAAGAATTCGCTTTTGAGAGTCATCAAAAAGCTTTAGCCGCCATAGATGAAGGGCGTTTCGATAATGAGATTCTCCCTATCGCTCAAACAGAAATGGACGAAGGTCCTAGACGCGACATTTCCATGGACCGGATGAGAGCATTAAATCCACTTGTTGATGGAGGACGACTAACAGCCGCTCTTGCTAGTCAGATAAGTGACGGCGCATCTGCATTATTGATAGCTTCAGAAAAAGCGGTAAAAGAATTCGGATTAACGCCAAGAGCCAGGATTCATCACGTGAGCGTCAGAGGTGATGATCCGGTTTTCATGCTTACAGGACCGATACCCGCAACCATCTATGCATTGAATAAAACCGGTATGTCTATTGATGATTTTGATCTCTTTGAGTGCAATGAAGCATTTGCTCCTGTGCCTTTAGCTTGGATGAAAGAATTAAAAGTGCCCTGTGAAAAAGTAAACGTAAATGGCGGTGCTATTTCTCTTGGTCACCCGTTGGGTTGCTCTGGAGCCAAGCTCATGACAACTTTATTGAATGAACTTGAAAGAAGTGGCGGTCGTTGGGGGTTGCAGACTATGTGTGAAGGTGGCGGTCAAGCCAACGTTACAATTATTGAAAAAATCTGAATTAGAACTACTCAATAAGGGCATCTACTAAACCCCACTCAAGTGCGGTAGTAGCGTCGACACGCTTTCCAGTTAGACACATTAGCGCAGTTAATTGTCTTCCAATTCTTCTGCTTATGCTGACCGTACCTCCAGCTCCAGGTATTAAACCCATACCTACTTCCGGAAGAGAGAACCAAGCATCTTTGTTTGCTTCAACCCGGCCAGCGAAAGCAGCTAATTCAACTCCAGCACCTATTGCAGCTCCGTGCACTCGTACGGTAATTCTTTCAGAAAGTAGGTCCAACCAAGGAGCAGCGTTCGCAATAGACCTAATCATGTGACCAGTCGCAGAATTTTCAACAGTTCCGAACTCTGCCGGATCGCCTCCTATGCAAAAAGTCGATCCTTTCCCAGTTATTAGAATAGATCGGTCATCACCATCAGCCGCTAGTCCTCTGAGAGCTTCCACTAACGAATCTCGCATAGAAGCTGAAAAAGCATTTTTAAGTTTCGGACGGTTCAACTGGAGTTCTACATGTTCAGATTCAGCATTAATGAGCACAGTTGGGCTTGTTTCATCAGGCCTAACTCTGCGACCTCTCGCATCCAACCACTTTTTAAATTCATTTCCATTTTGTAATGTTCCGTATGAAACTGACTCAAGTAGTAACCCAAGATTCGTGGACAGATCTTCGCTATGTCTTAAAACCTGACAACAAATCACAGAAGCAACCGGGTTCTGAGAGATGTATTCAAGGAGAGCAGTGAGCTCTTCTTCTGAATCAACGACGATATCTGCATGGGGTGAAGCGTTGTCGTTACCTGAAAGTTCTACTAAAACGACCGGCAGACCTTGAAGTGACCTTGCTGAGCTTTCCGACAGCTTATGGGCCTCATTAATTACCAATACAGGTAGTTCATTTCTCCAATCAAATCTAAGATCAGCAGTTTGGTTGGTTAATGCGTTTGAAAGATCTTCCGCTTGCCATAGAACAAACGAGTTGCCTGAAGGGGTATCCGTACCTCGATTAGATAGTTGAACCATCGCCTAAATCAACCAGTTTTTCTTTCAAAACTCTTCTTAAGAGTTTCCCTGTTTCGTTGTAGGGGAGTTCGTCCAAGAAAACAATCTCATCAGGTGTTCTATTCGAACGAAGGTGTTCTTTTACGTAACTTTTCAACTCTTCTTCAGCAGCTTCGTGTTCCTGGTGCAAAACAACAGTTGCCACAATTTTTTCACCCCATTGCTGATCGGGAACTCCTATAGCTGCAGCATCTGTCACTACAGGATGTTGCAGCAAGACCTCCTCAATCTCGCCTGGGGAAATGTTCTGCCCGCCTTTGACTATCACATCATCAATTCTTCCCGTCACGAAGAGGTAACCTCCACTATCAAGCCATCCTCCGTCGTGAGTTGGGAACCACCCATCTTCGGTAAGAGTCAATTGCAACCCCTTGTATTCTCCTGAAACTTGTTCACCTCTTACCCATATTTCGCCCGGTTCATCTGATGGAAGCTCATTTCCTTCTTCGTCTCTAATGGAAACCTCAATAGTGGGTAAGGGTCTACCAACTGAACTAATCCTTTTACGAACAGAGTTGTCAGAGCTAGAAAATGCGTCTCTATGTTCTTCAGGCCCGAGTAGAGAAACAGTAGAACTTGTCTCGGTTAAACCATAGGCGTTCACGAAATTTGTATCGGGTAGAATCTCTAAGGCGGTCTCAATAGTGGGTTGAGGCATTTTTCCGCCTCCATAAGAAAGAGCTCTGAGCGTAGGAAGCCCCTGTGAGTCTGGGCCTTCGGAAACCAGTTGATCGACAATACGAGAAAGCATTGTTGGGACAACCATGGCACTAGTAACTGATTCTGAGCGAACTAATTCAATCCATTTTTTAGCATCGAATTCTGGTAGCTGCACTACACGCCTGCCTGCATAGAGGTTAGAGAGGGTAGCGGCTATACCCGCTATGTGATAGGGAGGGACACTTATTAAGGCTGCTTCTTCCTCGCCAGCGCTCATAAAATCAACTGAACCAAGAATGTATGAAACTAAATGGCGTTGCCGAAGAACCGCTGCTTTTGGCTCCCCAGTAGTACCGCTTGTAAAGAGTAAAATTGCTGTGTCTTCCCCGTCCATATTCCAATCTGTTGAAATTTCAATCTCGGTGTGGTTAGAAGCAATAAGGTCATCGCGCATAACTGGATGAACCTTCGAAGCATTTGAAATCCTTTCTTGTGTGTCTGGTTGCATCAACGCGATTGAAGGTGAGATTCTTTCCAATAAGGAATTCAATTCTTGATTCGTTAAACGGTAATTCAATGGCACGAAAGGAAGCCCTGCCCAAGAAGCTCCAAAAAGACAGATCGGCAGCGAGGGTGAAGCCATATCTATCATCGCCACATTTTCAACATTCGCATTACGAAAACGTTGAGCTGCTAGTCCTGCATTATCAAAAATCTGTTTAACAGTTAGGCCACTATTCAACGAGCCGACCGCTACTCGATCGCCGAAACCTCCAGCGGCCATTTCGAGAAGCATCATTAAGTTCACGTTTACACCTAAACCTATAAGTCAGTCGGAAGCTGGGAGCGGTTTGGCATCTTTTAGTTGAAGAGCATTCCCGCCCGACCCTAGAGCGCCTGCTCCGGGCTTAGTGCAAAGAACTTCTATTGTGTCTTCTTCATCTACATAGCGTTTGCCTAATTGTGTGCCATCTCCACTGTCATCCAACTCTCCGGAAAGAGGATCGCTGCCTGCTTCGACCATATCTACACCCCCGCAGGTAAGAGAAACTTCATCCTCAGGTCCTTTTACAACGATTACTTCCGTATCACAGACACTGCTAGCCCATCTGCCTCCAGCCTTAAGTAGCGCCATTGGATTGCCTCCCCATTCGTTAAATAGTCTTTCAATCAAGATAATTGAAGAAACTGGGATTTAGCACCACTCTGAGGCAAGATAATTTAGATTAAAGTACGATTTTAAGATTCATGAATCAAAGATTTAACGATCCTCAAACAGTTCTCGCCCGATTATGCGAAGAATCGAGTCAAGATGTCGCGGATATTGCTTCACGATGGGCAATGTCAGGAGCAATGTCTCTTACCGGCGAACTATCAGGACCACCAAGGCAGGTTCCCGTTGGAGTCACTTTACGAATGGAAGAACTAGCAGTAATGATTGGGGAAATAAATGGATTATTAATTGATGGGCCTGCTTTGCTCGGTGAAAGAGCTGCTGTAGCTGGATACACAAGACAGGGAAGCAGATCAGTTGGAGGGCACGCTCAACTTGTTAAATCAGCTGATAAGCCAATATGTATAAATTTTGCTAGACCTGATGATCTTCGTTTAATACCTGCATGGCTTCAAGAGGAAATCAACCCAGATAATCGCGCAAAATTACTTTCATCCTTGAAAAAATACGAAAGCCAACGTTTGATGGAACAAGCAGATCTACTAGGTATTCCCTTAGGGGTGCCCGATACGGAAGAGTACGAATATCCTGCACATTTAATTGAGGGGAAACCATCTAAAAAACGAGCAGAAACAACATTAGTAATTGAATTTGGTTCTTTATGGGCTAGTCCATTGTGTGGAGATCTGCTTAGAAGGTCTGGTTGTCGTGTCATAAAAATAGAAAGTTTATCCAGACCGGATGGTGCGAGAAGAGGAGCACCAGGCTTTTTCGATTTACTCAACGGGGGTAAAGAATCATTGTCGGTGGATTTCAACGATGACAAGTCTCTGGAATTTCTGAAGAAAATCTTGAAAGAAGCTGACGTCATTATAGAAGGCAGTCGGCCAAGGGCTTTAAGGCAATTAGGCATAGATGCAGAAACAGAAGTTGAAAATGGAAAAGTTTGGGTTTCTATTACTGGTTATGGAAGGACTGGGCCGCGGTCAAAAGGAGTAGCATTCGGAGACGACGCGGCTGTTTCAGGCGGACTCTTCTTAAAAGATTCACTAAGTTTTATAGCAGATGCGGTAGCGGACCCCTCGGCGGGTCTGTTGGCAGCTGTCATAGCTTCATCAGCTTTAAAATCGGGAAAAGGGTGGCTAATAGATATACCTCTTTCCGCTGTAGCTAACTGGATGTTAGGGACAGGAGAGTTGCCTAAAGAGTCGGAAGAAGACATAGTTGCAGAACCACGTGCTCGAAAAATTGCAATTAACGCCCCTGAAATAGGTCAACATAACAGTCAGTTAGAAAATGAATTCTCATAACGTAACCAATCTCTAGTAAACATCTGACTTTCTTGCTTTTATATCCGTTAGCGTTCTGATAATGAAACCACGAGTTCGTTTCGCCCCGTCACCTACAGGTTTTTTGCATGTAGGGAGTGCTCGAACTGCTTTGTTCAATTGGTTGTACGCCCGATCTACAGGCGGAACTTACATCCTTCGTATAGAAGACACCGATCAAGAGCGAAACCGACCCGAACTGACTCAACAACTTTTACAAGAACTGGACTGGCTAGGTCTTGACTGGGATGAAGGGCCTATTTTTCAATCAGAAAAACTAGAAAGACACCGTGAAGTCGTGCAAACTTTCTTGGAAAGTGGTCATGCATATCTTTGTGATGACGAAAACAGAGAAGTTGAAGGAACTTCTTTCGCTCAGGGATTAGCAGTCAGGTTTCGCATGCCGCAAGACAAAACGATTTCCTTTACTGACTTGGTTCGTGGCGAAGTTACTTTTAATACCGACGATCTAGAAGATTTCGTTATTTGGCGTTCAAACGGAACCCCTATGTTTCTTTTAGCAAATGCAGTTGACGATGCGGACATGGGAATCACACACGCTATTCGTGGAGAAGATTTACTATCAGGGGTTCCTAAAGTGCTGCTTCTGTTAGATGCAATGGGAGTCGAACACCCCACATATGCCCATTTGCCTCTGCTGGTGAATGAACAAAGAAAAAAACTTTCTAAACGTCGTGATGACGTCGCAGTGGGTGACTACAGGGGAAAAGGGTTCTTACCTGAAGCGATGGTTAATTATCTTGCTTTACTCGGATGGGGGCCACCTGATGGTGTAGAAATTCGATCACCATCAGAAATTGTAGAAATTTTTAATATCGAGGATGTCAACAAGGCAGCAGCATTTTTTGATATCCAAAAATTTGAACACATTAATTCTTCATACCTCAGAGGTCTTTCTAAGGAAGATTTTATGCAGCGAGTAGAGCCATGGATAGGCAAGGAAGCCCCATGGCCTGAGGAAAATTTCGATCAAGACAAGTTTTCCACGATGGCAGATTTGATCCAGGAAAAGTTGAGAACGCTGAGTGATACACCAAGATTTGTGGATTTCTTATTCTTAGAACAACCAGACATAGACGAAGATTCTTGGAAGAAAACCATGAAAGATCCAGAAGTTGTAGATTCTTTACTCAGTCATGTAGCCAATTCTTTTGAAGACTGTGAGTGGGAAACTGAGATTCTAAAAGATCTGGTCACTAAAGCAGGGGAAAAAGTAGAATTAAAACTTGGGAAAGCCCAAGCTCCATTGAGAGTAGCTGTCACCGGCAGGACTGTAGGTCCACCCTTGTTTGAAACAATGGCATGTTGCATGACCCGAGAGGAGGTCCTTAAGCGTATTTCCACTGCAAGGAAAAGCCTGTAATTTTATTTCCAATATAGAACTAGCATAAACAACAAAACGTTACGCTTAAATCTGCCTTTATTGGCCACTATCGGAGGTGGTGTAATTGGCAACACAGCTGGTTCTGGTCCAGTAGTTGGGGGTTCAAGTCCTCCCCTCCGAGCAAAAAAATTTTTAAAAAGAAGTTAATTTAAAGTCCAGCCCCGTTCGTCTAGTGGCCTAGGACGCCAGGTTCTCAACTTGGTAGCACGGGTTCGAATCCCGTACGGGGTACAACTTTGGTCTTGCAACTTTGCTTAAGCCTGAATAATTTTTAGTAACCGTAGTTGTAACTAGGACCGTAGTTGTAACTAGGTGGGTTGTATACAGGTGTGGTAGTGGTGGTGTTTGAAGCCAAAACTTTTATCGTCCCGTTCATGTAAGAATGGAGAGAACAGAAGTAGGAGTACGTTCCCGGCGTGTTGAAGGTGATTTCTGCTGATTCACCCGACCCAAGATTTCCCGTGGCGAATTCGGATGAAGTCGCTGTATGGAAGGAAACATCATTATTCGTGAATCTAACTTTTTGCCCGGATAGGACTTCAGTGGTTCCGATATAAGAAAAATTTTCAATTGTTATATCTGCTATTTCGGAAGGTTCTTGTTCGACAACCTGAGTGGTAGTGGTTGGGGCTGCAGTTGTGGTTGTGGTTGTGGTTGGAGCTGCAGTTGTGGTTGTGGTTGTGGTTGGAGCTGCAGTTGTGGTTGTGGTTGGAGCTGCAGTTGTGGTTGTGGTTGTGGTTGTGGTTGGGGCTGCAGTTGTGGTTGGGGCTGCAGTTGTGGTTGGGGCTGCAGTTGTGGTTGGGGCTGCAGTTGTGGTTGTGGTTGGGGCTGCAGTTGTGGTTGT
>JUEM01000036.1 GCA_000817085.1 marine actinobacterium MedAcidi-G1
TCTAAAAGAAAAACTGCGTAACCTTCGCTAACTAACGTTTCAGCGTGTGCTTTATGATTCGGTCCGACCCCTAAACTACCTGGAACGATTATTACCAAAGGAAGCGGTTTGTTTGTTTCAGGAATAAATAGTTTCCCATCAATTGTCACAGTTTCACAATTTTCGATATCTGAGATTACTTGATAATAATTTTTTGGATTCCGGGTTAATATCTCTACGCTCTCACCAATCACACCCGCATACTCAACTTCTTGTTCCAGCAAACGTTTTTCTTGTTCCATTAATTGCTCCTAATGACAAATCGATAAGTTATTAGCGTTCATCATCTCCAGCTCGATATTTCCTTGTGATTTCATCTAATTGCGTCACAGTTTCTTCTGAAATCGGGTTAGCAGCAGCAGCTATCGCATCGTCAAGTTGCGCTGGATTGGTAGCTCCAACAATAGGAGAGGTAACAAATGGTTTCGATAGAACCCATGCAACTGCTAATTGAGCCATAGAAATACCTTCGTTTTCAGCGATTGGCCTTATTTGCTCAACTGTGTCATGAAACTCGTCCCGCCAATACCTTTCCCTGTAACGTTCTCCCTGATCGCTTTCCAAAGCAAACCTTGAACCTTCTCGTGGGGCGCTTCTTTCATGCTGTCCTGTTAAAAGACCTCCAGCTAACGGATTATAAGGTATGACTCCTATCCGATCGTGTTCACATAAAGGAAACAATTCTCTTTCCATCTGACGGAACAAAAGGTTGTAGCGGGGCTGCACGGATTCAAATCTTTCTAAATTAAGTGTTTCGCTTCTACCTATTGATCGTGCGAGCAACCAAGAAGGGTAATTCGAGCAACCCAAGTAACGCACCTTGCCCATTTTGACTAAATCATCTAAAGCTCCAATTGTTTCATCAATGGGGGTTTCATAGTCAGGAAAATGAACTTGATACAAATCAATAAAATCTGTTTGAAGTCTTTCCAGCGAAGCGTCAACTGCATCAAAAATATGCCTTCTACTTGAGCCTCTTTGCCAGGGTAAAGAACCCATCGGGGCCCAAAATTTTGTCGCTAAAACAATTTCTTCTCGTTTTCCTTTAAGCCACCTGCCAATAATTCTCTCTGTGTCACCTATAGTTTCTTTTCCTGAAGCTGGATACATATCAGCTGTATCAATGAAAGTAATTCCTTCATTTTGAGCTTTATCAAGAATTGCATGAGATTGATTCCCAAATGTCATGGTCCCCAAGCAAATCTTTGAGACTTTTAATCCTGTTCTTCCTAACTGTGAATGTTCCATCCCAAACACGGTACTAGCGAGTTTGTTTTTTTAATAAACAAATCTGACTTGGAACACTTCGTAAACTGTGTTTATGGAAAATCTTTCAGATGAAAGTTCGAATGTAGAACAAAAATTAGTTGATTTCGCTGTGTCAATAGCTAAAGAAGCAGGCGAGTTAACACTTTCTCTTTTCAACGACTTGAATCTAGAAATCATTAAAAAATCAGACGGTTCACCCGTTACTGAAGCCGATAGAGGCGCTGAGCGTTTACTCAGGAAAAGAATTTCGGATTCTTTTCCTGAAGATTCAATAATCGGAGAGGAAGAAGAAAATGTGCTTGGCTCTTCGGGTCGAACGTGGATTTTGGATCCAATAGATGGAACTCAGTCTTTTATTAACGGAGTTCCTTTATTCGCTAATCTTGTTGCTTTTGAAGATGGGAATGGTTCTGCGGTAGGAGTTATAAATCTTCCCGCTATTGACGAATGCGTTTGGGCGGGAAGAGGTTTGGGGTGTTTCGCTGATGGTAAAAAAGCGCATGTTTCAAATACTGAAACCCTTGATGGTTGTTGTGTCGTTACAAGTGGTTTTGATTATTGGAATTCTTTATCTTTTTTTGAATCTTTATCAAGATCTAAAACCACTATTAGGACATGGGGTGATGCTTATGGTTATGCCTTAGTCGCGACTGGTCGTGTTGATGCCATGGTTGATCCAATTGTTAACCCGTGGGATGTCGCTCCAATGCTGACAATTATTCCTGAAGCTGGAGGTGTTTTTACAGATTTTAAAAACACTGAAACTGCTAACGGCGGGAATGCGTTGGCTTCAAATCCCGCACTCCATCCCCTTTTAATTGATTTGGTTAACGATTGAGCACGTAAGGATCGTTAGGGGGTCTACCTATTCCCCTGTCGCAAGTTATTCCCGCTTCAGGTGCAGCTTCCCCGTCTACAAAAAAATCAACAAATTTATTAAGTCGGGCATCATTTGCACTTTCTATCTCTATTCGTCTACCCCATGCGGTTGCTACTATTGGAGAAATCTGCCCCGAATGTGGTGACATTAAAATTTTTGCTTTGTTGGAAAACATTGTTGTCAATTTTATAATTTCTTCTTTTTCGATTTCTGGTTTATACGTAACCCATACAGCTCCATGCTCCAATGAGTGAACTGCCGCTTCGTCTAATAATTCAACTTTGTAAATTCCGCACGTATGCCATATACCTAAATGATCTCCTCCAGCGGGAGGAATTGTTGGGTAATCAACATTTTCATCTGTGTGTTCACGCGAGGTTATTACTAAATATTCAACTTCTTCCAACATTTCCTCTGTTGAAATTTCTACAATTTCATTTTTTTCGTTACCACAAGAAATAAATACAATCATGAAAATTATTCCTAATAAGGCCGTAGTTGTAAATTGTTTATTCAATATGTTCATAATTTTCTTTTAAGCAGTTTTTTTATCGCCTTCAAAAATTTCCACAACAATGCTTCTTTTAGATAGTTCAGAAAGAAATTCCGGTGCTTCGACTATTAATCCAAGTGTAGACATGTGACTCAGATTAATTTTTTGTTTTAAAATATATTCTGCGGTTAAAGCCGTAACGGATGCGGCAGCTAAAGCTGGATATTCAGAAACCCCTAAAATAATATTTTCTTGAATACCATTTTTTATTCCACGTAATTCAACTCTTATTGCTCCGATTCCCCCTTCAGTATGAGGAGGGGTAAGCATTGGGAAAAAAGCTGTGAACCTATCTCTTCGTGTCGCCGCCATTTTTGCTGAAATTCTCGATACTTCTGGAAAAGCGTTATGTAAAAGTATTGGGTCAGAAAGTGCAGCATGATAACAATCTTGAGGTCCTACAGGTTCTGGAAACCACAAAAGCTCTCGACCGGATCCCCCGAATCTCTTATACCATTTGTCGTCCCTCCAGCCAAAAGACACTCTGCTTAACGCACGATGATGAACCAAAGCACAAGAAGGTCCTCCAGTTCCCATTTTAGAAACATGGATTTCTTCAATTTCTTCTAATAACGTTTTACCATAAGAAGCTAAAACACAACTCAAACCAGGAGCAAAACCTGTTCCTACTACTACAGGAACCCCAAGCTCAAAAGCTTCTTTTTCTAGATTTAATATAGAAACTGTTTCAGACAAACCATCTGAAACAACAACTGTTGGACGCCTTAAACTAATTGCTTGTCTAACTACTTCTAGTTGTGTTCCTCTGGGAGATGCAATTATCACGATATCCGCGTCCATGTTTTTAGAAAATGGAAAATGTTCAACTTCAACACGATTACCGAGAACCTTTGAAGCTAGTCCCAATTTCTCTGTTGAGACATCTCTAAGAAGTATTTTGTCAACAGTATTGGATGATAAGAGTTGTTGAGAAACCTTTGTTCCTACCGCTCCAGCCCCTACAACAAGTGCGCGCACTATTTAATACCAAAATTGGAAATTTTTTTCCATCCACCTGTTCTTTTTTCGACACCAGGTTAGCACCAGCAACTGCAGCTGCAGTCATTATTGCTGCTAAAGCTCGTCTTAATTTATTCATAATGTGGGCCCAGCTGGAATTGAACCAGCGACCTCACCCTTATCAGGGGTGCGCTCTAACCGGACTGAGCTATGGGCCCTAGAAGTAAATGCAAATCTTAAGTATTTAACTTTAAGAGTTAAAAACTATGTTACGTATTATGTTGGTAGATTTTTTTCTTCTTCATAAATATTGTCATCTAATTTAATTTTTCGTCTACGAACTGCGGTTTCTTCTTCAATCATTGTGAATCTAACCCCACCAGTAAGATCGCTAATTAAATTAAATAAAACAACCAGAATAACCGTTATAGCTGTCCCACCAACTACCAAAATAAGTCCACCTAAAAAGAAAATCCTTAATATTTGTTCGGAGTCAAATTCAAAAATCTCAAGTGCGAAAAGGTCTTCAATAAATGACTCAACTTTTTCTATTGTTCCGGCATCTTCAGCGGTATTCCATAAAATTCTCACAGCTATCGTCGATAGACCCCAGACGCATGTATAAAAAATTAGTCCAACTTTTAAGGCAGACCAAGGTTCAATGTGGCGTAAAACTCTTCTTACTTTTCTAACCCTGTAACCAGATTTCTTGTCTCGTTCCTTAATTGAATCCCAAAATTTAATTTTGCGGCCCGAAGAAGCTTTTCCAGAATCCCACATTATTTCTTCTGGTTGTTTTACTACCGAAGATTCCCTAATTTTTTTAGATTCATCAGGTTTTCCAACTAATTTTTTTAGTCGGGTGGTCATCGTTACAACAGGAAAATTTTGACTTTCCTTTTTGTCGAAAAAATCGTCTTCTGTTTCACTCACAATTACAGTTTAGAAGTCCAGTGGCGATCAAACTTGTCGCTTTAAACATAAACAAGTTTTTGTTCATTTTTTAAGCTTCTGAATCTGTTGGAGCAGGTGAAACCGCCGTTATTATCTCACCTTCTCCAGGTGACATTACTCTTACACCTGTCGCATCTCTGCCCTGAATAGAAATTTCAGAAACCGCTAAGCGTATAATTTTACCACTTGATGTGACAGCAAGAATATCATCATCACCTTTTACAATTAAAGCTCCAGCTACTGTTCCTCTGTTTTCAGTAGTTTTAATTCCTCTAACACCTAGACCTCCTCTGCCTTTTACAGAGAATTCTTCAACTTCGGTTCGTTTTCCAAAGCCTTCTGTTGTTAAATGCAACAACATTGCTTCCTCTTCAGACACAGCGCAAGAAACAAGATAGTCATCGACTCTAAATTTCATTCCGTTCACACCTGCTGCAGTTCTACCCATAGATCTAATTTTTTCTTCGTCGACTCTTAATGTTTGACCCATAGATGAGACTAAAAAGATGTGATCTGAACCGTTTGTAGGCACAACACTTACCAATTCATCACCTTCGTTTAGCTTTATTGCAATAAGGCCTGCTTTTAAAGAAGAGTCGTAGGCGGTAAATAAAGTTTTCTTTACTCTGCCGTTTTTTGTAGCAAAAAATAAAAATCTGTTGGTTTCATAATCTCTTGTATCAACAACTGCCTGAATTCTTTCATCAGGATGAAGGGGCAACAAATTTACAATTGGTGTTCCTCGTGCAGTGCGACTAGCAGATGGTATTTCGTGTGCTTTTAATCTGTAAACCTTTCCTTTGTTAGAAAAAAACAATAAGTAAGCATGAGCTGTTGTGTGGATCATATGAGACAAAGCATCTTCGTCTTTTAGTTTCGCTCCAGTCACTCCTTTGCCTCCACGACCTTGAGCGTTAAAATCCGATAGAGCCATTGTTTTCACATATCCAGCTGATGTCATAGCAAAAATCAACTCTTCGTCGTCGATAAGATCTTCAATATCAAGTTCACCTGGATCGGGTATAAATTGAGTTCTACGAGGTGTTAAAAACTTCTCTTTCAATTCGAGTAATTCTTCTTTTATCACGCCTTTAATTTTTGTTTCGTCTGAAAGAATCGCTTCCAAGTCAGCAATTATCAAAGCTAATTCCTGCATTCTTTCTTCTAGTGTGCTTTTACCAAGGCGAGTAAGTCTCACTAGTTGCATATCTAAAATATGATTTGCTTGAATTTCAGTAAAACCATAATCATCAGCCATTAAACCTGCTCTAGCTTCCGAACGATCTGCTGATCCCCGAATCAAAGCAATCACATCGTCGATTCGTTCTAAAGCTTTAATTAAACCTTCAGTGATATGAGCTTCATCTTTTGCTTTAGAAAGGCGATGTTCGGTCCTTCTTCTTATAACAACAACCTGATGGTCTATATACGCATGTAAAAGTTCGAAAAGATTTAATGTTCGAGGAACTCCGTCAACAAGAGCTACAGCATTTACAGAAAATGTTGTTTGTAAAGGGGTTCTCTTGTACAAATTATTAAGTATCACTAAAGCTGGTGCGTCTCTTTTAAGAGTAATAACAATCCGAACTACACCTTTTGCAGATTCATCATTGACATCAGCAATTCCTTCTATCTCTCGTGCGTCAACAAGATCTCTGATCTTTGACATTATTAAATTAGGACTGGCTTGATATGGGAGTTCACTCACAATAATCTGATTTGTTTTCCCGTTTTCTTCAATATCAGTTCTAGCTCTCATACGGATTGATCCACGTCCGGTTGAATATGCGTCTTTAATTCCGCTTTTGCCGAGTATCAAAGCTCCTGTCGGAAAATCTGGTCCAGGAATAATTTCAATTAATTCGTTAATAGTTGCTTCAGGATTATCAAGAAGGTGAACCGTTGCGTCTATGCACTCGCCTAAGTTGTGTGTGGGAATATTGGTTGCTAGACCAACTGCAATTCCTTGACAACCATTAACTAAAAGATTAGGAATTCTTGCAGGTAAAACTTCTGGTTCTCTAAACTCACCTGAATAGTTATCAATAAAATCAACGGTGTTTTCATCAATTCCATCAAGTAGCGCTATTGCTCTTTGATCAAGTCTGCATTCTGTGTAACGAGGAGCAGCAGGAGAATCATCTGGGGAGTAACCAAAATTTCCCTTTGCTTCAATTAAAGGGTCTCTAAGACTGAACGATTGTCCCATTCTTACCAAAGAGGCATAGATAGCTGCATCTCCGTGCGGATGATATTTACCCATTACTTCACCAACAACACGCGCACACTTTATTGTTGGCCGATCAGGCCTTGCACCGAGATCGTACATACCCCAAAGAATTCTTCTATGGACTGGTTTTAATCCGTCCCTAGCGTCTGGTAGTGCGCGAGAAACAATAACGGACATTGCATAATCAAGAAAGGATTGCTCCATTTCTTCTTGAATAGCAATTGGTTGAATTGAGCCGAATGAAGTCTCTTCGTCTACGACATCACTTTCTTTTGGGTCGTTAGTTTCTTCAGACATTAGATATCAAGAAAACGAACATCGCGAGCATTTGTTTGTATAAACCTTTTTCGGCTATCAACGTCTTCTCCCATTAATGTTGAAAATACTTCATCTGCAGCTGAAGTCATGTCAACTGTTACTTTTAAAAGACTTCTTCTCGTAGGATCCATAGTTGTATCCCAAAGCTCATCAAAGTCCATTTCTCCTAAACCTTTTAAACGCTGAAATTCTTTTTTATGTTCTGGTTTCTTATTCAAAAAATTTGTTTTCGCGTTTTCATCTTTTAAATAAATTTTTTCCTTGCCTACAACTGTTGAAAATAAAGGTGGTTGAGCAATGAAGATGTGTCCAGCATCTACTAGAGCTGTCATTTTTCGGTAAAAGAAGGTTAAAAGAAGTGTTCTTATATGACTTCCGTCAACATCTGCATCGCAAAGAAGAATAACTTTGTGATAACGGATTTTTTCCAAATCGAACTCATCATCGCCAAAACCTGCACCCAATGCTTGAATCATGGTTTGAATTTCTGAATTTTGTAGCATTCGGTCGGCACGTGCTCTTTCAACGTTTAAAATTTTTCCTCTAAGTGGCAAAATTGCCATTGTTCTTGGATCTCTAGCCTGAATGGCTGAACCACCTGCAGAGTCACCTTCGACAATAAAAAGTTCTGACTCTCTGGGGTCTCGAGAAGAGCAGTCTTTTAATTTTTCAGGCATCCCAGCACCATCTAGCGCAGATTTACGCCTTGCAGAACGTCTCGCGTCCTGAGCTGCTAAACGGGCACGTTGTGCATTGATAGATTTTTGTAAAATAATTTTTGCTTCTGCTGGATGTTCCTCAAGCCAATCTGACATTTTTTCATTTGTAGTTTTTTGAACTAATGAACGAATATCAACATTTCCTAATTTAGATTTTGTTTGACCTTCAAACTGAGGTTCTCCTAACCGAACACTGATAATTGCGGTAAGCCCTTCTCGTATATCTTCACCTTGTAAATTGTCGTCTTTATCTTTTAGTAAGCCTCTCTTTTTTGCATACCTGTTCATAACACCGGTTAGTGCCGTTCTGAAGCCCTCTTCATGCATCCCGCCTTCAATTGTGTTGATTCCATTAGCGAAAGAATGAAGCCCATCGGTGTTGAAACCCGTATTCCATTGAAAAGCTATTTCAACTTCTTGCTCTTCTTCTTGAGCTTCGAAAAAACCAACTTTGGCAAAAAGTGACTCTTTACTCGCATTAACATGTTCAACGAAGTCTTTAATTCCCCCGTCGTACTTGTAAACAACTTCATCTTTATTTACAGCGCCTTCTCGCAAGTCAGAAAAAGTTATTTGTAAACTCTTGTTTAAGAAAGCCATCATTTGGAATCTCTCTAAAAGAGTTTGTGCACGAAAGTTTATCTCTTCAAATATTTTAGAATCAGGCCAAAACCTCACAGTTGTTCCGGTTCTGTTGTTTGGGGCTTCACCTGCTTCATAAAGTTTTGTAGATAAATTTCCGCCTGAGGAAAAATCCATGTAATACCGTTTTTTATCGCGATCAATTTCAACTTCTACTTTTGCAGAAAGGGCATTTACTACAGAAATTCCCACACCATGAAGGCCTCCAGAAACTTTATATCCGTCACCTCCAAATTTTCCACCGGCGTGAAGTTTCGTAAAAACAACTTCAGCAGCTGACATATCTTCCTCTTGATGGTGTTTTCCTACAGGAATACCTCTTCCATTATCAGTAACCTGACAACCCCCATCAGGCAATATAGTTACAATAATTTCTGAGCAATGACCCGCCATCGCTTCATCTACCGAGTTGTCGACTACTTCCCAAACTAAATGGTGTAGACCCGAAGGACCTGTAGACCCTATGTACATTCCAGGGCGCTTACGAACTGCTTCTAAACCCTCTAAAACAGTTATTTGAGATGCGTTATAAGAATTTTCAGAAATACTCATTTAATACCGTTTGCAACAATAGTTTTTACTTCAAAAATAATGCGTTTTTTAAGATAAAACCGCAGGTCAGAGGGTGATAGCACAACTTGACCAGCATAGCATTTATGAGGTGTTTCGAGGTGGCAAACAGACAGCAAAAATCTTAAATTTTGGTTTTAAAATTAATTATTTAGGAGTTGTTCTAACTCGAATTGAAGTAATTTTTTCTTCTCCAACAAGTTTTGTAATTTTCTCTAAAAGTTGGTTTTCCAGCCAGCTTATTTGGCTTGCCCAAACTGGGTCATCTACTCGAACAATAAGATCAGAACCACTAACTGCAACGGCAGAAATTTTTGCCGCCAAGTCAACTCCGACGATTTCCTCCCATTGATCAACAATAGAAGTAACGATTTTAATATCGGGTGTCCCAAAATCTTTAAGTAGTTGTTCTAAAACAGAACGTAAATGAATAGGCTCACTACTCACTGCTTTTAATGCTTCCATCTGTCACGTGGTATTTATAATCTGGTTTTACACCACTTGGCAATTCACCGGTTGTAGTTAGAACAGCTTGTTTTTTAGGAAGCAACTCAATAAGAATTTGACACCTTGTGTCGTCGAGTTCTGAAAAAACATCATCCAAAAGAATAATGGGTTCAATTCCTGTTGTTTTTTTGACAATTTCATGGCCAGCAAGACGTAAACCTAAAGCTAAAGAGCGTTGTTCTCCCTGAGATGAATGATTTTTTGACAATAAATTATTTACTTTTATCCCAATTTCATCTCTATGTGGACCGATTGTGGTTATTCCTCTACGTATATCTGTTTCTCTTTCAGCCTGGAGCTCTTCTATTAATTTTTCTTTTTCCCAAAGTTGTTGATATTCAAACAGAACAGCGTCTCGGTTTTTTGTGAATTTATTGAATATGTTTTCGATTTCAGGCTTGAGTTGTTCTAAAAGATTTATTCTTTTTTCAGCAAGCTTTTGTCCATTTTCAGCAAATTTTTCATCCCAAACATCAAGGGTTGTTTTAATTTCACTTGTTAATTTTCCTCTAGCTTGCTTTAATAATGTGTTTCTTTGTTTTAAACATTTTTCAAAATTTGTTTTAACTAATTGGTTTTTTACATGTAAATCAATAAGAAGCTCGTCTAAATAATTTCGTCTCTCGCTTGGGGTTCCTTTAATTAAAGAGAGGTCCTCTGGTCCAAAAATTGTTGTTTTAATTTTTTCTTGTAGTTCTTTTTTATTATTTATTTTTTTCCCATTAATTTGGATTTGGTTTTTTCCAACCGCTTTAATTTCTGCTTCTAGCATTGTTTTTCTAGTTTCTTTCGAAATTTCAGCTCTTAATATTGCTTTTTCTTCATTTTGTAAAATTAACGCTTCGTTTGGAGAACCACGAAAAGATTTACCTTTAGAAAACCAGGCAATGGCTTCAAGAAGGTTTGTTTTGCCGTTTCCATTATTGCCAGTTATAAGTGTTATTCCTTCATTAAAACGAAGGTGGGCGTTTTCATAATTTCTGAAATTTGTTAGCCACAATTGGCTTAAAAACATTTAAGAAACTCTTACGGGCATCAATAAATATAAAAAGGTCTCTTCGTTTAATCCTTTTAAAATTGCTGGTTTCAATGCATCTGTTGTTTCCAATGAAACTTCTTCTGTTGAAATCACATCTAAGCCATCAATTAAATAATCTGGATTAAAAGCTACGGTTATTTCTTCACCGGAATAAGTACCTTCGATTATTTCTGTTGCTTGTCCAATGTCTTGTTCAATGGCCAGTAATTCTATTTTTTTGTCTGTCATGCTTAACCTGATTGGTGTCGCCTCACGTGCTAGAAGTTTTACTCTTTGTAATGCAGCAAGTGTTTCTTCTCGATTAATTATAAGTTTGTTTTTATTTTTCTCCGGAATGAGACCTTTATAATTAGGAAACTCTCCTTCGATTAATCTTGTGACAATACTTGTATCTCCAATCTTAAAAACAGCTTCTTTTTCACCTAAAACAACTGTTAATTCATTTCCTTCACTAAGTATTCTTTTAACAACGTCCAACGCTCTTGATGGAATCAAAACAAGTTCATCTCTACTGAGAATTTCTGTTCCAGGAATATCTCTAATTGCCATACGATAAGAATCTGTTGCTACAAGGCGAAGACCTTCTTGTTCAGCTGCAAGTAAAACACCTGTCAAAATTGGTCTTGCATCGTCCATGCTCGCTGCTTTTACAACTTGTTCAAAAGCATTTGCCAGGCTTTTTGTATCAAGTGTTGCTTCATTCCCTCCTGGCTCTTCAAATTTGGGAAATTCATCGACAGGTAGTGTTCTTAAGTTGAATTCAGATTTTCCGCTGTTTATTTGTATTTCTTCATCTCTAACTACAAACGAGATTTGTCCATTTTCTAAAACTCTGATTATGTCAGCTAATAAGGCCCCTGGTATTACAGCTTTCCCTTCTTCTTCACCACCTACTTTTATTTCTATTCGAATTGTTAGATCTAAATCACTTCCTATAACAACAAGTTTGTCTTTTTTTAACTCCAAGAAAAGACCAGATAAAACTGGATTTGTTCCACTTCTGTTAGGTGTAGCTTTTCTTGCTAGTGAGAATGTTTTTTCTAAAATTTCTTTTTCACATTTAAATTTCATTTATAACTTCTTTGTTTTTCTTAAACTTAGTAGA
>JUEM01000037.1 GCA_000817085.1 marine actinobacterium MedAcidi-G1
TCACCGTCAGACCCACAAGCCCCGGCAATCAATCCAAGCGCCAAAACAGCAGACAAAATCCGCCAGCCCCGACGCCTAATAAGCGTTTCCATTAAGGAAGCCCCCTCCATTAGTTAACAAAAACTCTGAACACAGATCTGCATTCAGAGACTTTTGAGTTTAAAGGGACTCACTTACAAACGTCAATGTCGGAATTGTTACAACTAGTTAACAAATTTAGTGGTCTGATGGTCTGACCAGCTAATAATAATTCTGCATAAATACATATTTGATAGGGTAAGTGAAGAGTTATTTTTTTAATTTTAGGCATCGCTATTTCTTAATATTATTAAGACTTTTTTTCTCTGTAATCTTCGAATGGCCTGTCTCTATCACTCAAAGTTTTCGCTACACCTTCATTTTTGAATCTTTTCATATATTCCTTTGATGACTCCTGATGAAATCCAAGTGCTTGTATTTCAGCAGTCGCTCTGATCCCATCTCTTACTCCCATTGCTTCCATGGCACGATGGACTGAACGTTTGTTTAGGGCCAATAGGTCAGAAGGAATTTTCGTAATCCTGCTAGCAATTGCTGTAACTGCATCATCAAGCTCATTAAAAGGGAATGCTTTATTTGCAAATCCGGAATTAACAGCCTCTATTCCTGTCATAGCATCGCCTGTCAGCATAGCTTCCATTGCTTTTCTAAAACCCAAATACCATGTTTGCCATTGCATATCCGGAGGTGACATCAGACGAACAGGTGGATAACCAATTTGTGCATCTTCAGAAACATATAGAAGATCACACGCGGCAGCTAACTCTGATCCACCGGCCAAACAATAACCGTGAACTTGCCCGATGATTGGTTTTGACATATCCCACATTTCAAACCAATTAGCTACGACATGTCTCGACCACCAACCATCTGTTTTTGCTGTTCTTCTTTCAACAGGATTGTTCACTGAGGACAAGTCATAACCTGAGCAGAAAGATACGCCAGCACCGCGTATAACTATCACAGACACGTCCTTATCTGAATCTGCATCTCTTAAGTTTTCAAAAATAGCTAAACGCAAATCATCGTTTAGCGCATTATGTTTTTCAGGTCGATTCATAGTTAACCGTCTGATGCCTTTCTCTGGCTCGTCTGTTAACAAAACTGAAGTATCCACTTTGTGACTCCCTAAATATTTGCTAGCTATCCTTGAAAATTTTCCCAATATGGAGCTCTGAGTTTGCGTTTATTTATCTTCCCCATAGTTGTTCTCCCCAAATCACTAATAAATTCAATTTTCTTTGGGCACTTGTAATGAGTGAGATTGTCACGACAATACGAAATGAGTTGTTCTTCGGTAACGGAAACACCAGAACTGTCTCGTATAACAAGTGCTAATAGTTTTTCGCCCATCCCTTTGTCTGGTACGCCGATACAAGCAACATCTAAGACATTTTCATGCGTAATTAAAACTTGTTCAGATTCTGCCGGGTATATATTGACTCCACCCGAAACAACCATGTCTGAAAATCTGTCAGTTATGTAGACATAACCGTCTTCGTCTAAATAGCCGATTTCACCCAAAGTGAAAACACCAGGCTCAATGTGTGCTGCTGCAGATTTTTCTGGATCGTTGTGATACACAACCCCTCTGCCTGTCTTATCACGAAAATAAAGACGGCCCTCTACACCTCGCTCGACAGGTGAACCATCATCATCAAAAATGATCGCTTCAAATGGTGGCCTAGCCTGACCTACGGAACCTGGATGCTCTAACCATTCTTCAGACGTGATACTACAAGTTGTACCTACTTCACTTGCACCGTAGGCCTCGAACAGTACTGGGCCCCACCATTCGATCATGTTCTGTTTAATTTCTATGGGGCAAGCAGCTCCTGTATGAGTGACCATCTTTAGAGATGAGACGTCATACTTATCTCTTACGCCTTTAGGAAGATCTAGTAAGCGGACAAAATGAGTTGGGACCATTACTGTGCTTTCTATTTCATAGTCAGAAATCGCAGACAGAGTTTTTTCGGCATCAAATCTACCTAATACAACTACAGGAACTCCGGCAACTAGATTACGCATTCCTGAAAGTGGCCCTGTGTGATACATGGGACCTACAACTAAATGGTTTCCATACTTACTAAATCTGCTTTCTTGGAGAGCCTCAATGTGTTCTTGAATTGTTTCACCTCCCGCAAACATTGTCGGTGGAAGATCAGTTCCTTTTGGTCTGCCAGTGGTCCCGGAAGTATAAAGAAGGTGAGGTAATGGCTTGATATTTGTAGTTGGATTTTCGAGCGAGACGTCTCCGTGCCACTTATCCCAGATTTCGAAATTCTTTGGTCTATTCTCGCCGCTACCCCACACCACGACCTGATTAATTTTTGCAATCTGGGCAGCTTCTAATCCCCGGTCTAAAGTTTCGGGTCCCAAAAAAAGGACACTTGTTTCACTGTCTTTAAGTATGTATGCGGCTTCTTCAGCAGTTAGATGAAAGTTAACGGGAACTGTCGAAGCCCCCGCTAATAATCCTCCAAGGTGAGCAAGCGCCGTTTCAACCGAGTTCTCCGCGAAAACAGAAATACGTTTCTGCTCTCCTAAATCGCTTTCTAGAAGTCTGTTTGTGACACGATTTAATATTTCGTCGACATCATTCCAATCGAGCGCTTTGTTATCGTCTCTTATTGCAATTTGACCCGAGTTTTTTTGAGCTAATTCTTTAGCAAATTCTGGCATTCCTACCTCCAAAACCTATGCCATTATGCCAAATTAAAATCAAACCGCTCCCTCGCGTTTAGACAATCAAACTTTTCCCACTTCTTATGCTAACTATTATGCTGCTACCGTTCGGAACTAACCCAAGGGTTAAGACCATTTGAGGAGGTTTTATGGATCTTAATGAAATACCAAAGTCTGCAAGTGAAATTACAGCTGGATGGATGACAGCTGCTTTAAATCTTGAAAACAATGATTACGTTTCTGAAATAAGGGTAGAAGAGATGGCAGAAGGTGTTGGCTTCATGGGAGAAGTGGCACGTTTGCATCTAACGTTTTCAGATGAAACTAAAAAGACCGTAATTTCGAAGATCCCTACTCAGGATCCAAATATCCGATCTATGCTTGCCCCCGCAAGAGTTTTTGAGAGAGAAGCACGCTTTTTTCAACAAGCTCAGCCCTTGATACCTGATATAACCGCCAAATGCTTACATGTAGCTATCGACACCGAAAATGATGATTACTTGCTTATTCTTGAAGATCTTTCCGACATGCGTGAAGGTGACCAGTTAAATGGTTGTTCGGTTGATGATGCTTCTTTAGCCCTTGAGGCTTTAGCTAAATTACATCGCACCTTTTGGGGTGGTAAGGACCTTGGTAGCTTTGATTGGCTACCGGATATTAATAATGCAGGAATGAAGGTGGGTAGAGAAGTATATGCCCAGTCTTTACCGGGGTTTTTAGAAGCATTTGGCTCTTCAGTCCACCCAGAAAATGAAGGTCTGGTTGAAAGATTCGGAGAAAATGTACATCAGTTACTGGATCGTCTTGCTGCAATGCCTTTGACTGTATGCCACATGGACTACAGGGCAGACAATTTATTTTTCGCTTCAGATGGTTCAGTTAAAATGATCGATTTTCAGACCTTTAGCCGTCACGGTCATGCAGAAGATGTTGGTTATTTCATTTCCCAAAATGTATCTATTGAAGATCGCCGTAATAACGAAAATGATCTCCTACGGACCTATCACGAAGCCTTAACAGCTGGTGGGATTGACTACTCTTTTGATCAACTTCGTGAAGACTACAGAATTGGAATGTTATATGGTTGGGTCATTCCCGTCTTTGCAGTCGGAACTCTAGATTTTTCAAGTGAAAGAGCTGTATCTCTATGGACGGCAGTCATTGAGCGCTGTCAAGCTGCATATCTCGACCATGGGGTTAGTGATCTTCTCACAGTCTGAAAATAAAATGAAGAACTACTTTGAAGACCATACTTCTCGCTCTATAGAAGAGCTTATTTCTCTTAAAGGTAAAGGGTCGGTTATCACAGGCGGTGCCGACGGTATAGGTGCTGGAATCGTAAAAAGATTCGCTGAAGCTGGTTCTTCAGTCGTTGTTGCTGATATTGATATAAAGAAAGCTGAAGAAACTGCAAGTGTAATTGCCGCTTCAACAGGATCGAAAGTCATTGCATGCGAAGTTGACGTTACTGATTCTGAATCTTTGTCTAGGGCCGCGGAAATTTGTTTGGAAAATTTTGAGCGTTTAGAAATATGGGTTAATAATGCAGGAGTGTTTCCGACTACCGGAACGTTGTCTGAGGTGGAAGATTCATTTATAGATGAAATGCTTGAGATTAATGTGCGCGGAACTTTTGCGGGGTCACGAGAAGCTGCTTTAAGAATGAAAGATGGTGGGGTAATAATTAATCTCGCTTCAACTCAAGGTTTATCTGGAGGCCCGGGAATAAGTGCTTATACGGCTTCTAAACATGCCGTTGTCGGTTTGACTAAAAGCTTGGCTATAGATCTGGCTGCTGACGGTATCCGTGTCGTTGCTGTTGCACCTGGTGTTATCGATACTCCTGGTGTCAACGATCAACTCGAACCTTTAAAAAAAGCAGGTATCAATGTCACTTCAATAATGGCCGACTCACTGCTGGGTAGATCGGGAGTTCCTGATGATGTAGCTAGAGTTGTTCTATTTCTAGCAAGCGATATGGCTGACTGGATTACAGGAGCAACTATTCCTGTTGATGCGGGGTCATTAGCAGGATAAGAGAAACTTGCATCTAATTCCTGTTTTCTAGCCACCAAGGCTGAGCATGAGCTGGCATTGTTTCTGAATACGATTTAGCCAAATCGCTCAAATCGTCTGTGGGGTCCTGATGGTTTGTTTCAACAAGATTAGACGAATCACTTATAGGGTCAACCCACTCGATTTTTATTTCTTGAGTTACCTCACGAAGTTCTGCTGCTATGTCTTCGTGGTGAGAACTAGATTGATGTTTGAGGAAACCTAAATAATCTTTAAATGAAGCTAATACATAATACGTTTGAGGTTTTTCCCCACGCCAATATTCGTAACGTACAACTTCATCTTCTTTATTATGAGTTGCTACAAAAAGGTCTCGGCCTGCGATTTCAAACCTTTTTTCTTTACCTTCATGTACTTTTATGTGTGCTAAAAAAGTAGCCATATAGTTTCCCTCAATTCCCCGATTAACTCTTATTCACATATCATCTTTAAAACAATAGAAAGAAAGAACATAGCAAATATGAGCACCTCTGACCATATCGATCTATTTAACGAAGAAACTCAAGAAGACTGGTTTCCGACGTATAAAGAATTGAGGGACGAATTCCCTATTTATCAGATTCCCGGTAGCAAAATATACGTCCTCACTCGTTACGAGGATGTTATTTACGTAATTAGACACCCGGAGCGCTTCATAAATGGTTACGGAACAACCAGACATCCTTCAAGTCAGAAAATTTACGAAGAAAAAGGTTTTATAAAAAGGTCTGTTTTAGGAACAAACCCACCTGTTCACAAGTTGTACAGAGACATGGTTGACTCTCATTTCAACGTTGAAGGTTCAGCTAGATGGAAAGAAACAATTGAAGATCTGTCACATGAAGTAATTGACGGTTTTTGTAGCGATGGTGAGGTCGAGTTCCTCTCATCTTTCGCTCTGCCGATTCCTATAACTATGATCACACGAATCCTGGGGTTACCGCTGGAAGACATTGATCAACTACACAAATGGTCTGATGCTTGGGTTTTGCCTTTTTCAGGTCCACTGAGCGAGGAGAAGGAAAATTGGGTTGCCGAACAAGGTGTTGAATTCCAGAACTATATCTTAAAGCATGTACGCGATCGAAGAGAAAAACCACAGGACGACGTAATAAGTCACCTAGCGCATGGGATTTTCGGAGATGAGCGACCGCTTACAGACAGTGAAATTGTTCGCATCATTGATCACTTATACATAGGGGGTAATGAGACCACTACCTTCGCTCTTACCTCAGGATTATGGATTCTTTTACGAGAAGACGGTTTGTATGAAAAGATCTTAAATAATCGTGATCTTGTGGAACCCTTCATTGAAGAAGTTTTAAGACTTGAGTCGCCAACGCAGGGTCTCTATCGGGAAACTACCCAGGATGAAGAATTTCATGGAGTGGCAATTCCAAAGGGTTCAGTGATTCACATTCGGTATGCGGCCGCAAATCGCGATGAAAGAATGTTCGATAACCCAGATGATGTTGATTTGGACAGAAAAAACTTAAAGCGTCATATGGCTTTTTCCCTAGGGGAGCACCATTGCCCCGGATCAGGTCTTTCACGTACTGAACAGCACATAGCTTTGAACGTTGTTTTAAATCGACTTCCGAATTTAGCTCTTTGTAAGGAGAAAAATGATTACAAGCACATGCCGGGATTGGTATTGCGGAGTCTCAATGAACTTCATGTGACTTTTGATCCAACAGAACCTCTTCAAGCTAATGAAAAAGTTCTGTAATAACGAAACTTTTTTATTTAGAAAGAATCGTTACACCTGATATTCCCGGGGCTCCGTATACGTGTGTGTAGGCGGTCTGAGGATCATTTGGTACTTGCCTTTCGCCGGCGTCGCCGCGAAGCTGTAAAACATTTTCATAGACCTGTCTCAATCCTGAAGCTCCTATTGGTTCGCCGTTTGCTAAACAACCACCGTCGGTATTTACAGGGAACTTCCCGTCTATTTCTGTTTCTCCGTTTTGAATCATGGCTTCTTGTTCTCCATGTTCACAGAATCCATTTTCTGCCATGTGCATGACCTCAGCTCCGCTTTCAGTGTCTTGTAGCTGAGCTAAATCAATTTCATCTGGCCCTATTCCAGCCATTTCAAAAGCTGCTTTGGACGCATCTACGGTTGGCCCTTCGCTGAATTCATTAGACAGATGTGGTGAGAAAACTTCAAAACTTCCAAATCGACGTGACTTCACTACACATGACTTTAGATAAACGGGGTTGTCTGTAAATTCTTTAGCCCTGTCTGCTCTTACTAGAACAAGAGCCACGCCCCCTTCTCCTGGAGAGCAGAACATATATTGAGTTAATGGGTAAGAAAGCATTGTTGATTCAAGAACTTCTTCTTCAGAAAATGGTTTTCTGCGCCATGCCATTGGATTTAGTGCGCCATTTCTAAAAGCTTTTGTCGACACTCTCGCCAATGTGTTTTGAGTTATCCCGTAATCATGCATGTACCTGTTTATCTTCATGCCAAAAAACTGTGTGGTGAGAGCCATACCGGACTCTCCATACCATTCAAGATTGTCTCCCCGGGTCCTAACCCTAAAAGCACCCCTCTCGTGTTTATCAAAACCTAAAGCAATACCGATTTCAAAAGTACCTGAGCGTATTGCGTTATAAGACGAAATCAGGGCTGAACCACCGGTGGCGCAACCATTGTGAACATTTATAAATTGCAAACCTGTTAAACCTAGACGTGAAACCATCGTGTCTGGGGAACCGGCATCTTTGCTGCCGCCAAAAGCGAACTCTAAATCCTCCCATTGAGCTCCTGCATCAGCAAGGGCTCTTCGAACAGCTATTACACCTTGGTCCATTCCGGTCACTCCATCGTGGCGGCCGAATTCGTGCATGCCAATCCCAACAATTGCAACATCATGCATTTCTGTATTCCCTTCTCGTTTCAATATCCATACTAATTATTATCGGACGGCTGGAAAGCAAATGTAACTACTTCATTACCTTCTTCGTCTATGGCTAAAGGAACGACTGTGAGTTCCATCTCCATTCCGACTCGTAAACGTGTCGGATCATTTTCTGTCAGTCGAGCTTCTACTTTAACTTCGCCTGGAAGTTCTACGTATCCAACGCCATATGCTTCAAAATTCTCTGGATCAGTTTCACCTATGTAGGGGGGTGACTTAGGTGGAAAACCCTGTATGGTCCAAGTCCACAAAACTCCTTTGGTTGATAATTCAACTTGTTCGATACGGTCGCCTGTACATTTGGGGCAATCTTTTTGCATCGGAAAAACATGGTTGCCACAGTCTGGGCATCTCCCCCCGATCAATCTAGGTTCTCCTGGAATTCCTGTCAGTACTGTGTCTTGTACGGAAACCTGAGCCATTCTTACCTTTCCTATAACTGTCTAAAAATTTATACTAATGCTTTTGAGTAAAAAGTTTTTTAACTCTTAAAAATATCGTACAGCGCCAACGAGTGTTAAGAGAAAGCCTGACGATACGATCTTTATAAGAAGTAATGGGGGATCAATGACTACAACAGAAAATGAACAGAAATTATGGCATCTAAGTGGGAACTGGACGCCAATGTTAGAAGAAATAACCGCAAATGACTTAAAAGTCGAAGGAAATATTCCTGAAGAGCTTAGTGGCACATATTTGCGTGTGGGGCCTAATCCTTCTAGCGGATGGTCCCCGCATTGGTTCTTCGGAGATGGGATGTTGCATGGCATATCTCTTGAAAATGGAAAAGCGCTTTGGTATAAGAATCGTTTTGTCGAAACACGGGTCTATAAAGGTGAAGCTGGAGATGACCCTATGGCTGTTATGGGAGATCTAACAATGGGAACTGCTAATACCCATGTTGTTAGACATGCTGGAAAAATCCTTGCTCTAGAGGAAGGTCATTTTCCTTATGAATTGACACCAGAACTGGAAACGGTTGGCCCTTGGGACTTTGACGGAAAGCTAAATACTTCCATGACAGCTCATCCAAAAATTTGCCCTGAAACTGGTGAAATGATGTTTTTCAGTTACTTCAATTTCGAGGCCCCTTACCTTAACTACCACCGTGTTAACGCTGATGGTGAATTAGTTCAATCGGAAGGAATAGATATTCCAAATATTGTCATGATGCATGATTTCAATATCACTCGGAATCACACAATTTTTATGGATCTGCCATTGACTTTTAATCTTGAGGCTATTGATGAAAGCGGATTACCATTCCGCTTTGATCCGGAAGCCGGCGCACGTCTTGGAGTGATGAAAAGGAACGGTGATAATAATTCAATTTCTTGGCTTGAGATTGATCCTTGTTATGTGTTTCACCCAGTCAATGCACATGAAGAGGGTGAAAACATAATTATTCACGTGTCACGTCTTGAGTCAGCATTTGCGAATTCGGCTGATGATTACTCTTCTCAAGGGCATCTCTGGAAGTGGACAATAGATACAACGACTGGAAAGGTAAGTGAAGAGCAGATCGATGACAAAGCATGCGATTTCGGTCGTGTTGATGATCGCCTTGTGGGGCTCCCGGCACGTTTTGGATATGTAATGTCTTTGCCTGAAAATAAAGAGTCTGTCGAATACGGAGAGTCTTTATACAAATATGATTTTCTAACGGGTGAGCGTCTGGAACACAAATTTGGTTCTGGCGTAATAGGCGGCGAACCAGTTTTTGCTCCTTCGTCGCCTGATTCGGAAGAGGATCAAGGTTGGGTTATGTGTCTTGTGCATGATGAGAACACGAATTCATCGAAATTTATTATTGTTGATGCTCAAGATTTTGAATCAGACCCAGTGGCTACTATCCATATTCCACAGAGAGTTCCTTACGGCGCTCATGGTAGTTGGATGCCCAATTAGGCTTATTAGAAAGAATAAATTTGATGACAAAAAGACTTGAAGGAATGGTTGCTGTAATAACTGGTGCTTCCAGCGGCATAGGTGCTGGAACTGTGCACCGTTTTGTAGAGGAAGGAGCTTCCGTAGTAGCAGCTGATATCCAGGAACAAGCAGGCGAAGCGCTAGCCGCAGAATTTGGAGAGTCTGTTGTTTTTATTAGAACCGATGTAACTCAAGAAGAGCAAGTTGCCGCTGCAGTGGATCTTGCTGTTGAAAAATTTGGGCGTTTAGATTGCATGTTTAATAATGCGGGAATAGTCGGTGTAGTTGGACCAATTGCAGATACACCAACTGAAGATTGGGATACAACGATTGCCATCTTGCTCAAAGGGGTTTTTCTCGGCTGCAAGCATGCAGCTCGAGTCATGATTCCTCAAGGCTCAGGGTCAATTATTTCAACAAGTAGCACCGCCGGAGTGCTTGGAGGACTTGGATCTCACGGTTATACGGCAGCTAAACATGGTGTAATCGGCCTTGCGAAGTCAGTCGCATCAGAATTAAGCGAACATGGGGTGAGGAGTAACGCAATTGCACCGGGAAACACTGTCACTGCCATGACTGCAACTGTTACGACGGGTGATCATGAAAAATTAGAAGAAACTGCTGAAGGAATGGCTTCTAGATCAATGCTCGGAATTGCGGGACAACCTGAAGATATCGCTGCCGCTGCTGCTTATCTAGCTAGTAACGATGCGCGACTAGTTAATGGTCATGTTTTGGTAGTAGATGGTGGACAGACAACTTCTGGTGGAAATAATCGGTTTATAAAATCCGGTTCTGGGATGTTACGTGAAGCTGGCAAATGGGATCGATACTAATTCCTCAAAATCTAAAAGGAGTAAATCTATGATCATTATCGCTGGAACTATCGACTTTGAAGACGAAGAAAATCGAGATACAGCCTTAGAGCAAAGTCGAAACCTTCAACAAGCAACCCGCGATGATGAAGAGGGGTGCCTTGCATACTGTTTTGCTGCTGATCCTTGCGTGTCAACTCGTATACAGGTTTACGAGTTGTGGACTACCGGTCAAAGTTTGGACGATCATTTTGATCACGCTAACTATCACAACATGCGTAAGGCTCTGGGACAAAATGGCATGGTCGGGAGTGATACTAGGAAATTCAGAATCGATGCAGATGATCCTGTTTATGGTGAAGACAGGATCGCAAGTTCCAAGTTCTGGTCTGTTGAAGGAGACTGAATTTTTTGGATAGAAGTTTCGATGCTGTAGTTTTTGACTACGGCGGTGTGATGATCACATCTATTACAAACAAATTTGTTCCTCTAGCTGAGCGTGCGGAAACATCAGTCGAAGTGATTCGAGAAATAGTGATGGGACCGCTTGGCGTTTCCACTAACCATCCTTGGCATTGTGCTGAAAGAGGTGAGATACCTTTGGATCGAATTCAAGAAGGCCTTGAGCCTTACGCTGCAGAACATTCTGTGAAACTTTTTGGCGATGAGATAGAAACCGTTTATTCGAATACGAAAACTGGCCTTACTTCTCCTTACCAAATTATTGAACCTATGATTCAAAAAGCAATTGATGTTAAAAAAGATGGATTCTCTATAGCCCTTTTAACAAATATTTTCACTGAGTTTTACCCGACAGTCAAAGAAGAACTAGATGAAGTCAAGTTCGATGCTTGGGTTGCTTCGTCCGAGGAAGGCACCCGAAAACCTGAAGCAAAAATCTATGAAAGAACAGAAGAACTTTTACAAGTTTCTGGTGAAAAAATCTTATTTTTGGATGATTTCACACCGAATCTAATTGCAGCTAAAGAAGCAGGATGGTCAATCATTCAAGTTTCAGACCCTCTTGATGCAATCAAAGAACTAGATGACAAACTGCTTTTACCATCTTAGAAATCTCTTACAAATAAATTGATAGAGTTCAAATAGTTTCAAAAATAGACAAACTTATTCAAACAATTAATAATTGTTTTATCGAATATCTAAAGGTTAATAATTATGAGTGAAATTCTTTCTCCTGGGGAAGCTAGATCTCCGGGTATCTCCTATCAAGAATTACTTGATACTGACACTCATGAAGTTCCAGAAGTTCTACGT
>JUEM01000038.1 GCA_000817085.1 marine actinobacterium MedAcidi-G1
AGAAGGTTTTTCTCCTCTGATCATAGGAATAATGATCTGAAGAGCCTCTTCCAACTTCTCGAAACGATCTGTGAAAGTGCCGAACTCAAAACCAAGAGCGTCGTGTTCAAGTTGAAACCAACCTGCACCAATACCTAGAACAGCTCTACCTTTCGAAATCACATCAAGTGTTGTAATGGTTTTAGCCAAAACGGTTGGATTTCTGTAAGTGTTTCCGGTCACCAAAGATGAAAGTTCAATTTTTTCAGTACGAGCAGCCAAAGCGGCAAGTAGCGAATAGCACTCAAGCATGTAGTCATCGGGTTGCCCTAATCCAGGCAATTGATAGAAGTGGTCCATAACCAAGACTGTGTCAAAACCACTTTTTTCGGCAGCAACAGCTTGGGAGGCAACATTCTCAAACACATTGCCAGGAGTCGCTCCTGGGAAATTAAAAAACGGAATTTGGTAACCGAGACGAATCATTCTTGGAACCTATCGTTTTATGATCTAAGTTGCTCGAAGAAATAATTAAATGTAAAAATACCGCTAGTCGATTGAAACAAAGAAGATGTAAATGGCACCTTTAGATACAAAACCATGGTGGCAAGGAAGTTTCGGGTATCAGATCTACATCAGATCATTTGCTGATTCTAATAATGATGGTTTTGGAGACTTTCAAGGAATCCGAAGCAAAATCCCATATTTGAAAGATCTAGGAGTTGATTTTGTCTGGATAACACCTTTTTATCCTTCGCCTATGGCTGACTGGGGATATGACGTTGCTGAATACTGTGATATCGATCCAACATTTGGAACACTCGATGACTTTGATGAGCTTGTAGAAAAAGCACACCAAAGTGGCATAAAAATAGTTGCAGATTTAGTTCCCAACCACACAAGTGATCAACACGTATGGTTCAAAGAAGCAAAAAAAGGACCAGAAAACGAATTTCGCGACTATTACGTATGGAAAGACCCGGCACCAGACGGAGGTCCTCCTAACAACTGGGTTGCTTATTTTGGCGGTCCGGCGTGGACCTTTGATGACAATTCAGGCCAGTACTACATGCATCTCTTCCTTCCCGAACAACCAGATCTGAATTGGAGAAACCCTAAGGTCTTAAATGAATTTGATCAGATACTCAGATTTTGGTTAGAACGGGGCATAGACGGTTTTCGAATAGACGTTGCGGGCGGATTGATGAAAGACGAACAGTTCCGTTCAAACCCTGAAATAACAACGTGGGATCCTGAAGGCGATAGATGGGAACAGTTTGAAAGTTTTGAACATCTCTATGATATTTTCCAGGAAGATAACCACGAGATTTTCAGAAGATGGAGATCAATTTTTGATGAATACGGAGCTTATCTACATGGAGAAACATACATATTAGACCCAGCGGGTCTCGCTGAATTGCTTCCCGGAGACGGGATGCATGGAGGCTTCTGGTTTAAACCCATGCACATAAAATGGGACCCAAAAGAAATCCGACACAGCATCGTAGACGTATCTCAACTTGTAGGGGAGAGTGTTTTATGGGCAGCGGGAAGCCATGACATGCCGCGATCCCCAACAAGATTTGGTAACGACGACCTTGGTCGATCAAGAACCCTTGCTTTGAATGTTTTGTTCTCTTTTTTGCCTGGTGTTCCAGTCATTTATCAAGGAGAAGAACTGGGCTTAATCGATGGTGATGTTCCAGAAGAATACAAACTTGATCCCGTCGCTTTAAATGATAATCAATTTGGTGGTCGTGATGGTTGTAGAACCCCTATGCCTTGGAGTTCTGGTAGCAACAATGGATTTTCAGAAACAGAACCTTGGTTGATTTCCAAACAACGTGATGAAGCGGAAACAGCAGAGGCACAAATAAGTAAATCTGATTCATGGCATAGCTATTACAAGGAATTGCTCCATGCCCGCCGTTCACTGCCTGATTTGACCGGACTAGATGTTGTTTGGATGGATGGTGGAGAAGGTTCTGTTATCTGGTACGAGCGGGGACCAGTAGGTGTGATTGTCAATACCTCTACGGAAATACATTCAACAAGATTGGGTTTAGATTCCGAAATTGTTTATAAGTCACCACTAGTAGAATTATCAGATGATGGCGAGTTGACAATGTCTGCTGTTGGCGCTGTTGTGTATTTACGTGGTTAAGCCAATTGCCTTTTTTGTTTTGTGATAGATATCACTTGATTCAGTCTTTTGAAATCATCGTAGAGTTTAAATAAATTAACCGGGGAATTTATGTCTGAAAATCTCATCCAAAAAGAACCAAGGATTTTTAGCAACGATCTACCACCAGTTGGGCCGATAGCTTTCGGGCTTTGGCGTTACACCACAGACGACTTATATGAAGCAACGAAACTTTTGGATACGGCAATTGAACTCGGAATGAACCTAATAGACAACGCTGATGTCTATGGTTTCGACTGGGGTGGAGAAGGGTTTGGTGCTTGCGAAGAACTGTTAGGCAGAGTTATAAAAGCTAAACCTGATCTGCGTGATCAGATAGTTCTTTCAACTAAAGGTGGAATTGTTCCACCGGTCCCTTACGACTCGAGTCGACAGTATTTACGGTCTGCCTGCGAAGCATCATTGAAAAGATTACAAGTGGAACAAATTGATTTATACCAAATACATCGCCCCGACATTTACACACACCCTTCGGAAGTTGCCGAAGTACTTGATTCTCTTGTTTCTGAAGGAAAAATAAAAACAGTCGGAGTTTCAAATTATTCACCCAATCAAGTTTCTGTACTTTCTTCGCACATGGATGCGCCTTTGGTTGCCACACAACCAGAATTTTCAGTTAATTGTCTAACACCTTTAAGAGATGGAACTTTCGATCAATGTCTCTCCACAGGAATGGTTCCTCTCGCCTGGAGTCCCTTATCGGGAGGGAAATTGGCCACAGGGGATGGCATCAGGCCTGAGTTAATTGAACTTTTAGATGAATTATCGGTAAGAGAGTCAGTGGACAGGGCAACCATAGCGATCGCTTTTATACTCGCTAATCCCGCTGAACCAATACCAATCGTTGGAACTCAACAAACTTCAAGACTAAGAGAATTGGCAAAAGCTACTGGAGTTAATTTGACTCGCGAAGATGTTTACAACCTAATTGAAGCATCAGATGGAGTGCCTTTACCTTGACTGAGGAAATTCGCTTTGGAATCGTCGGTACTGGGATGATGGGGATCGAACACATTATGAATCTTCAGGCCATTGAAGGCAATGTAATAAAAGCTATTTGTGATCCAAACGAAAAGTCTCTTAACACTGCTAGGGAGGTAACCAACGGGGAGGCCGAGTGTTTCACAAATCATGAAGAACTATTGGCTAGTGGAAAAGTTGATGCTCTTGTTGTCGCTACGCCGAATATGACACACACTGAAATTCTGCTTGATGTTATAGAAGCAAAAATTCCAGTGATGATTGAAAAGCCTCTTTGCACGACAACTTCAGATTGCGCAAAGATAATCTCAGCTGCTGGGGAAAAAGCTATGGTTTGGGTTGGGTTGGAATATCGGTATATGCCTGCTGTCTCGGAACTCATCAAGCGGGTAAATGAAGGACTCGTTGGATCTGTGCGAATGGTTTCAATTCGTGAGCACAGGTTCCCATTTTTGGAAAAAGTCGATAATTGGAATCGGTTTAATTCAAATACTGGTGGAACTCTTGTTGAGAAGTGTTGCCATTTCTTTGATCTTATGAATTTGATAACGGGAGATTTACCGGTGAGAGTTATGGCATCGGGAGGGCAAGACGTAAACCATTTAGATGAGAAATATGAAGGGTTAACTCCAGATATTCTCGATAATGCCTATGTGATAGTTGAGTTTGATTCGGGATCGCGCGGGATGCTCGATTTATGCATGTTTGCTGAAGCGACAAAGAACCAAGAAGAAATTTCTGTCGTGGGAGATTTGGGCAAACTTGAAGCTCTGGTTCCAGAGTCTGTTATGAGAGCCGGCATCCGAGGTAAACATTGGATTGGTTCAGTAGATGAATATCATTCTGAAAATCCTGAAATTTTGCATGAAGGAACTCATAGTGGTTCTTCATACATAGAGCATTTAAGGTTTCGTGAGGCGCTTTTGAAAGGCAGCAGACCTGAGGTTGGTTTAACAGAAGGGTTCTGGTCGGTAGCAGTTGGAGAAGCGGCACAGTTGTCTATTGAAAGAAAATCTATCGTTGAGATAGATGAGGTGCTTGAAGGAACGGGTATTTCAAGATGAGTAATTCGGAACCCTCCCCTGAAGTCTCTTGGTTTGGTTCACTTTGTGATGATGATTACGAGTTTTTAGGTGTTGTTGATCCAGAATTAAGAAGTTCTTGGAACCACTGCCGTGACATTGTCTTATGCGCTGAAGAAAACGGTTATGACAACATACTTCTACCGTCTGGCTACACACTGGGGATCGATGCTGCAGCTTTCGCTTCTGCGGTATCAATAGCCACTAAACGAATCAGACTTCTACTCGCTGTAAGAATGGGGGAGCTTTGGCTACCGCAACTGGCAAGACAGATAGCCACAATTGATCAAATGTCAGGAGGGAGACTGACGATAAACATTATTTCGAGTGATTTACCTGGGGAAGAGCTTGAATCTGAATCCCGTTACGCAAGGACACGTGAGTACATGAAAATCTTGAGAGAGCTTTTAAACGGAAATCCTGTTGGTTACCATGGCGAATTCGTAGATTTAGAGATTGAAGCCCCAAGAGTAAGAACAGTCACGGGGAAGTGCCCCCCCTTTTATTTCGGAGGTTTTTCTGAAGCAGCGAAAGAGACAGCAGCGATGGAATCAGATGTTTTTTTAACCTGGCCGGACACAATAAAAGGAGTTGAATCAATAGTTTCTGATATGAAAAAACGGGCCTCAGGTTACGGTCGAGAACTTAAATATGGTTTAAGAGCTCATGTAATTGTGAGAGATAGTGAAAAAGAAGCGCGCGAAGCCGCAAATAGATTGATAAGTCGATTAGATGATCAAAAGGGAGAAGCTATCCGAAATCTTTCCCTAGACGCGGTATCAGTTGGTGTTTCAAGACAAACAGAATTACGTGAAAATTCTGATGATGATGGTTTTATAGAAGAGAATCTATGGACGGGTGTAGGGCGGGCCCGAAGTGGAGCAGGAGCAGCAATAGTTGGAGACCCTGACCAAGTAAAAGAAAAACTTTTTGCTTACATGGATGCAGGCATTGACGCATTTATTCTCTCCGGTTATCCCCATATTTCAGAATGTGAGTCGTTCGGAAAGAAAGTTCTACAAAATATAGAACATAGTCCTCTGACTTAGAGAGAATTTTCGCTGAGAGTTAATTCGTAAACGATCTAAGACCAAAGATTAGCTGTCCAAGCTAACGCTACGTTTGGTGAATCGCCAGCCTTCAACTGTTTTTGTCAGTTCGTCAGAATAACGTCCGGTTGTCATCATATTTGGTGGCGATCCGGCACTCATTAGAAGCAGATAGCAGCTGGCAGTCGCTGAATCTCCATTGATCTCGACAACTTGATTGTTTGTCCAATGCCTAACTCCTTCGATTAGTTGAGGAAAGGTGTTACCAGAAACTGTAAGAGCGTCTCTGCCAGCAATTGGGTCGCTTCCCGGCATTTCTAAAATTCCATCCTCAGTGAAAGTTTCAGCAAAAGCTTCTCCATTCCCTGAATCCGCTGCCTGGTTATATCTATTAGTCAGATGGTTAATTTCCATGATTTCTTCCGCGCTCATTGAATCTCCTTGAATGTGATTACAACATTCTGCCCGACTGTAAGGAGTATTAACTAGTCGGCTTGGTCAGTTATTTGATTTAACCTTTCAGACATTACCCAGTTTTTTGCTTCCTTAGAAGAAACCCAGTTAATTGAGTTGCTTAGAAGTTTTCGAAAATTAGTATCCGCATATGCGACGGGCCCATCACCCAACTGAATGTATGTAATAGGGGAGAGGCTTTCATGTCTAACCCAGGCTATTAGGTCACTCCCTTTAGGGTGTTCCCAGATTTCATTCGAATTCATTTCTCCTTTCATCGCTAAAGACGATGAATAAAAATTTGAAGAATCTTTGAAGTCAAAATTTGAACGAAGAACAGGGGTTATTGAATCTTCGAAAATGGGACAGATGTAAGCCTCATCAGTGATTGTAAAACTCTCAGGTATTCCTTCACAAATAGGATGATCAGGATCAACAACTCGAATTTCTTGAGTTGTATCAAACCGGTACCCTGAATCCGGATAATTGACTCCATGAAGCGATCCAGGCTGGTAATGAAACCTGCCGCCAATCACATCTGCGTAGCGTTCCCACGAAGGCCAACCAGCAATCGCGTGATGGAGAAAAACTAAACCTTGCCCTGCTTTGAGAAGCAGTTCAAAGTTTTCTTTATATTCACTAGTTGGGTCAGAAACCTCAACGGGTGAGTCTGTATTTCTTTTTAATTCAATTCCAGGAATATCATAGAAAACGATTGCATCAATGTCATCGCATTTTTCTGGGTTAAGCGAACTTAAAGCTTTCGGATGTTTTTCGTGGAACCAGTCAACGTTTTCGAACGAATTGAAGATTTCGAAGAAAGGGTCTTTTTCAAATGGATGACCCCCTGTGATGACTAAAACCTTTTTCTTCAATTAAGTGTCCCAGCGTCAGACATTGCGTTAATTGTTCTTTCAGCGGTAACTTGAACCAGTTTTCCCAGTCTCGGTTCATCAGGGTTACCCAATAGGGGGAGGGCGCAAGCTATGACAATGCCAAAGAACAACGACTCTTTGTAACCCACAAGATCATGAGGGTAACTGTCAAGTAGTTCAGATTCGTACAATCTGCGCTCTTCAGTTGTTAGGCACTGACACATGCAGTACGCAATATCCCATGCAGCTGGCCCTGTTCCAAAACCCTGCCAGTCGATTATTGTGACACCTTGATTGCTTATTATCAGATTGTCTGGTTTGACGTCGCCGTGGACAATGGTTTGGTCCAAGGTGTTGAGATAACTCATGGTTTCAAGGAATCTATCTAAAAGGTTTATATCTTTCAGCGGGTCAACAAGTTCACCACATATCTCTTGAAGAACGGGCCAACCTTTTTCGATCATTATTGTCAGATTGTCGATCCTGTGCTGTGAGATCATTGTTTGAACCCACGGGGTATCAACTAAATCTCTTCCCTGAGCATGGAGTTTCGACAGTTCCGTAAAAAGCTCCCGGGTGTATTCAATCCCTATGCCGGTTATGGAGTCTGAGTCTTGTATGGGTTCTAAATACTCTAAGAGCATTATGAAATGAGCACTAGATGGATCGTAATCTGAGGCGAAAAGCGTCGGAAGTCGGATATCTAACTTGGGTGCCAGCTCATGATAGAACTTGATTTCTCTTTCGAAAAGTCCGGATCTTTTCGCGGCATTGAGGGCTTCTTGCCTATTGGCTGCAAATTTTGCGACTACTTGTTCCCCATTTTCAAGAGCTACGAGAACTAGATCGCCAAGGTTGCCTTTTCCTCCACCGATCGGATGTGTTTCAAAATTCTCAACGGTTCTGCCCAGTGCACTGGCAAGCCATTCTCTGTTCAGCTCATCAGGACAGGTCGGAAAAGTAACATTCATTAGTAATTAGCGAGTCCTCCGTCGAGTGAAATGGTTCCTCCGCTGAATCCGGCACCTTCTTCCGAGGCTAGGAGGAGAGCGAAAGCTGATATTTCTTCCACAGTTACAGGCCTCTGTATAGCCGTGTCTTTTGTATAGAGAGCGATTACATCGGCTACCTGGGTTAGCCCTGATGCAGCTCCGGACTGGTTCTCAAGCATGTCTGTATGAACAAGCCCTGGACAAATAGAATTGATTGTTATTCCTTCTGTGCCGACTTCTTTAGCTGCTGATTTAACGAAACCATTTATTGCATGCTTGTTGGCTGTGTATCCGGCGATGTTAGCTTTGCCTCTTTTCCCCTCTATTGAGGAAATAGCAATTATTCTTCCTGTTTTACGCGGGACCATGTGCCAGAGTGCTTTACGAGTTCCTCTAAAAACATGATTCAGATTGAAATCGAGCTCGAATTGCCACTCTTCATCTGAAAGTTCAATTACCGGAGCAGTGTCGCCTACTCCACCTGCGTTTAAAACCATAATGTCAAGTTGACCAAAATTTTCAACAGTGAAGTCAACTAGACCTTCTATAACTTCTTTTTCGGTCACGCTTCCCGGGTAGAAAAGAACATTGTCACCTGCATTCATCTCATCAAGTGCCCGTTGCCCTTTTTCAGCATTGCGACTATTAACCACAACTTTTGCTCCTTCGGCGACAAATCTTTCTGCTATTGCACGTCCTATACCGCGGGTACCGCCGGTGATAGCTGCAACTTTTCCATCTAGTTTTTTCCCCATACCGATTTCTTTCTCTCGTTTGTTATCTAGTTAAATCAAAATTTGTTGTGGTCTTTCATCGCTTCAAAGCTTCTCCGTGTCATAACACGTGCGAGTTCTTTAACGCGTTTTTCACTTTCATCACTTATCAAAGGAAGTGAGCATGCTATTACCAAACCATAAAGCATCGCATCAGCGTAACCGGCTAGCGCTTCGACAGGGTCAAGGTCCTTTCCGTTTTCTTTAAGAGATCTCACATAGTGATCCAAAAGCATTGTTTCGTTCTCTCGGCGTGTTTCCACACTCAAAGATTGTGAAATGAAATAAGCTAGATCCCATCCTGCGGGGCCTTTAGAGGTGCCTTGCCAATCAACAATGAAAACCTTTTTCCCCTCACGGTCAAAAAGAAGATTGTCTGCCCGCAAGTCAGAGTGGATAAGAGTTTTAGGTTGACTTGAGAGTAGATCTAACATCTCCCTAACCCTTTGGGTTATTTCAGTTCCGAATAATATTTCTTGTTCAGTTAGTTCTCCTTCAAGCATTTTGCAGAGAGGTTCCCAGCCAGCACCTGCAATAATAGAAAGATTATTTTTCCTTTGTTCAGCTCCCGGCAACCAATCTATTTTGTTTAGGTCAGGGTTTTCCCACCATGTTGCGTGCAATGAGGCGGCTTCATCTATTACGAGCATTGCTTGTTCCACTGAAATGCCTTCAATCTGGTCAACGTTTTCATCAACATCTATTGCTTCTTGGATAAGCATGAAATGCTCAGTATCAGGGTCATATGAACCAGAATGAAATTCTGGAGTTCTTATCGGAGTTATGGGGGCTAGTTCGTCATAAAAGCGAAGTTCACGTTCGTTGTTGTTTCCTCTTCTATTATTTTCCATGCTGCCTTCTCTAAGGGCAGGGAATTTGCAAACGAGATTTGTGTTCTCTGTACTACCGTCTGAGTAGGAGATGTCTAAAAGCAATACAACCCCAAGCATCCCTCTGTCGCTGCCGATGCGGGTGTAGCTGAAAGAGCTAACTTTTTTCCCCAAACTTTCCGAAAGTACTTCTTCATTCAGTTCCTCAGGCGAGATGGGGAAGGGGGGCTTACTCAGCATAGATTACTCAACAGGGTCGCCTGCGAGAACGACTCTGTGCATTACTCGAGCTTCGCTATAGTCAGCTGTTGCATAGTGCTGAACGCTCCTGTTATCCCATACGGCTATATCGCCCTCTTCCCACTGGAATCTGAATTGCAATTCGGGTCGCAAGGTGAGGTCACAAAGCATCGGTAACAGTGCTTCATTCTCTTGGGCGTTAAGTTCGTTGATTCCTTGAGTGAAAAGTCTATTTACAAAAAGGCATTTTTTGCCTGTTACGGGATGAGTCCTAACCACGGGGTGTGAGACAGCATCTTCAGGAACTTTCTTTGCAATCCGGTTCGCTGCGTTAAGCTTTGAACCCCCATGATGAAGGGCTGTTAAACCATTAACAAAATTTTGGGTTGTGGGTGAAAGCCAATCAAAAGCCGCTGACATACTTGCAAACAAAGTGTCCCCACCAGAACTCGGTAATTTGATCGCTTGGAGCATGCTTCCTCTCGGGGGCTCTTTGAGCCATGTAGCGTCAGTATGCCAATTTGATGACCCACCTTTAGGCTTCCCGTCTTCATTATCGATTTTATGAACAATCTTGCTTCCCTCAGTCGTGCGAGCGAAATCATATGGCACAGGTTCACCGAAGATAGATGCAGCTGCAACTTGTTGTTCATCGTTGAGATTTTGATTTCTGAAAAATAAGACACCCCGTTCATGCCACGCTGAAAGCAGTTCGTCGATATCGTCACTCCCAACAGGGGTAGATAGATCTAGGTCTTCCACATAAGCACCAACAAGACTGTTTGTAGAAGTGATCTTCATTTTGGTTCCGCCCTTTCAGTTTTTTGTAGAAAAAGTTATTGAATCAACTTATTCCTTAAACGAAATGCTATGTTCAAAAAATGAACGAACCAAATATTTTACTAATAGTTTCAGATCAAGAGCGGCAGAGAGATTGGTTACCAGCAGATTTTCAGCTTCCTGCTCGACAAAGAATCATGGATAGCGGGATTGAGTTTACTAGCCATTACACGCACTCTTCTCCATGTTCTCCTTCGAGAGCGACTCTGTTCACCGGAGAGTACATGGCGGGGCATGGGGTCACAGAGAACTCAAGTGCGCCTACCAATACGCAATTGTCGAAAGATGCTGCGACCTTAGGAAAAATATTAAGAGAAAAGGGTTACTACACGGCTTACAAAGGCAAATGGCACTTGGAAGCAACACCCACCCCAGACATGGAAGCTTATGGTTTC
>JUEM01000039.1 GCA_000817085.1 marine actinobacterium MedAcidi-G1
AGCATACGCAGAAGCCGATGCTGCTGCAGTTGAAGCATTAGCAGAAGCAGAAGAAGCTGAGGAAGCAGCACGGGAAGCAGCAGTTGAAGCTCAAATGGCGCAGCTAGCTGCAGCATCACCTGATGCTGATGAAGCAACGATTGCGGCAGCTGAAGAAGCTCAAGCTGCAGCTGATGAAGCAGCAGCTGAAGTAGCAGAATTCCTTCAAGCAGTGGCTGCAGCAGAAGCTGAGAAAGCCGCACAAGCTGCAACAGTTACAGTTTCAGCTGATGGAACTCAGATGCAGATTAAGGATGCCTCTGGATTCACAGCGACATCAATAACAACGGATATTGGTGTAACAATCACCATGGATCAAGAACCAATCGAGATAGCGATGGAAAACCTAGCTGTAGGTGCTGTTCAAAGAGCACAAACAGGTACTGGAGAAACGCTAATTGCTCGAAAAACTTCAGAAGATGATGAAACACCGACCTACTACAACGAGGATGGCACGGTAGCTACTAAAGCTGATGGGCAACCTTACACACTAGAAGATTTGGTGGCTCTAACACTGGTATTTGAAGGTTAAGGGTGGCTGACATGGAAAAAATTGATAACGAAACTACAACAGGAGAAAAAATGAAAATCCAAATGGGTCGACGACAAGGAAAGGCGGTTGCTTTAGGGATTCTCGTCCTTGCGCTTGTCGTCGGCGCATGTGGAGGTGGTGGTGATGATGAGCAAACATCACAGGCTGCAGATAAAGCAGAAGCAACTGAAACAGCAGAAGCTGAAGCGACTGAGCAAAAGAAAGTTGAAGAAGCAGAGGAAGCAGCAGCTGAAGAAGCAGCAGCAGAAGAAGCAGAGGAAGCAGCAGCTGAAGAAGCAGCAGTAGAAGCAAAGAAGACCTGTTATGTTGCTCCGAATGCCGATTGTTCAGATGTGGACATGGCAGGAGAAAACTTAGCTGGAATGATCCTTCCTGGTATTAACTTTTCTGGGGCTAACCTTGAAGGTGCACTCTTAAATGGAACAATGCTTGCTGGGGCAAACTTTGACGGAGCAAACCTCTCTGGAGCAGCTCTTTCAAATACTAATCTTGCTGGTGCAAGTCTCAATGATGCAAAAGCACCAGGAGCACTTTTCTTCAGAACGAATTTGTCTCATGCACAATTGATGCGGGCGGATTTAACAGCAGCAGTCCTTATGGAAGCTGATCTAAAGTCAGTAAACATGAGCGGTGCTCTCGCTGATCAAATGGTAGAGCGTAGGTCTTTCTGGTGTAGCAGCATTTATGTAGATGGAACACTTCGTAACGATGATTGCGTGATTTCATAAATATTTCAAATACACAAAATAACCTATGCCCATAGTGTTCGATTCGAACACGGGGTAGAGTTTCAAAGCCTGATTAATAGGTAAAAATTTTCATCTCTGCCTGCCCACGGTCGCTTAAGCGCTTGGCAGAGGTCAGCTAAACCGTTGGGAAAGGAATGACGACATGGCAGTCGTAACAATGAAACAATTGCTCGAAGCCGGTGTGCATTTCGGGCATCAGACACAACGCTGGGATCCTAGAATGCAGCGTTTCATCCATGGTGAAAGATCCGGTATCTATGTAATAGATCTAAACCAGACTCTGGAACGCGTCGAACAGGCGTATACCTTTACACGCGATCTAGTCGCAAATGGAGGAACAGTGTTACTGGTTGGCACAAAAAGGCAAGCTCAAGGGGCGATTGAGTCGTATGCGAACAAATGCGGCATGCCTTACGTAAACCAACGTTGGCTTGGAGGAATGTTAACCAATTTCCAAACAATCTCTAAAAGAGTCAGCAAAATGCAGGAATATCAGCGCATGAGAGAATCAGGTGAGTTTGATGCGATGATCAAAAAAGAAGCTTTAATGTTAAATCGTGAGCTTGAAAAACTTGAGCGTAACCTAACCGGTATAAAAGATATGGCACGACTTCCGGATGCAGTTTTCGTTATAGATACGATAAGGGAACATATAGCCGTCACTGAAGCAAACAAGCTGGGTATACCTGTTATTGCTATTGTCGACACTGATTGCAATCCAGATGTTATTCACCATGCGATCCCAGGAAATGATGATGCAATTCGTTCTAGCCAACTGATGTGTCACATGATTTCAGAAGCTGTTGAAGAGGGTAGGCATATACATAACTCACGTTCAAAAAAACCTGAAACTCCTTCGCTTGATGCAGAAGAGAAAGCAGCGGAACAAGCTAAAGCTCGTGAAGAGGCGGCCATTGCTGAAACTGAGAGAGAGAAGAGAATCTCTCAAGAAAACTCGGATGACGAACGCGATAGCGCTTCAGTAGCTGAACCAGTAGCTGAACCAGTAGCTGAACCAGTAGCTGAACCAGTAGCTGAACCAGTAGCTGAACCAGTAGATGAACCAGTAGATGAACCAGTAGATGAACCAGTAGATGAACCAGTAGATGAACCAGTAGATGAACCAACTTAACAGGCGCTGGAATGATGGACGCGAAAAAAGCTCTGGTTGATAACGATGGAGATGCAGAAGCCGCAGCTCAAGCTCTGAGAGAAAAGGGATTAGCTAAGGCTGCTTCTCGATCAGATCGAGATAATAGCGAGGGAGCTGTTGCCATAGCGACAGATGGTAATAAAGCTGCAATGGTCCATTTATGCTGTGAAACTGACTTCTCGGCAAAGTCCGATGGTTTCGTAGAACTAGTTAATAATCTTGCTGAAGCAGTTTTGCAAGAAGGCGAACAAGCAATTGAAGCCAGATCCGAAGTTATCGACGATGTCCGACTATCGATAAAAGAAAACGTTTCGGTTGGAAAAGTCACACTAGTCGAAGGTAAGGACAACCATCTGGTAGATACGTATCTCCATGTGCAAGATGGGCGAGGAGTTAACGGAGTTTTAGTACAAGGATCTGGGGTCGATCAGGAGACACTTCACCAAGTGGCACTTCATATTGCTTTCGCTAAGCCAACTGCTCTTGACAGAGAAGAAGTTTCAAAAGATCTAGTAGAACAGGAACGGACTTCTCTACTGGAAATTACAAAAGCAGAGGGTAAACCAGAACAAGCATGGGAGAAGATTGTTGAAGGCAGACTGACTGCTTGGTACAAGGAATCAGTTCTATTAGAGCAAGGTCTTCATGGTGATAAGACAACTGTTCAAGAAACAATCGGAGAAGGCCAGATAGCTAGATTTGAGCAAGCCTTTATCGGTGATTAACTGTGGAACCTTCTGGATCTAATCAGTCATCTAAGGGCAAAAAAGCTAAATGGGATCGAATTGTTTTAAAGGTTTCCGGTGAGGCTTTTGCAGGTAATGCGGGATTTGGAATTGATGGCGACATTGTCGGTGTAATCGCTGAAGAAATTTTTCAGGTTAGATCCGAATACGAAGTTGATATAGCGATAGTAGTCGGTGGTGGAAATATTTGGCGCGGAATGGCCGGAGCTGGAGCGGGTATGGACAGAGCCCAAGCTGACTATATGGGAATGCTGGCTACTGTAATTAACGCACTTGCTCTACAGGACACACTTGAACAATTAGGTCAACCAACCCGTGTTCAAACAGCTGTACATATGGCCCAGATAGCTGAGCCATACATTCGACGAAAAGCTACTCGACATTTAGAAAAGGGGAGAGTGGTAATTTTTGCAGGAGGAACAGGTAATCCTTTCTTCACTACAGATACAACTGCTGCATTGCGTGCCGTAGAAATAGAAGCTGGCGTTGTGTTGAAAGGAACCCATTCAGGAACCGGAGGAATTTATACCGCTGATCCTAAAATCGATCCTTCTGCTACTTTGTTGGCAGAGGTTTCGCATTTAGAAGTTATTCAAAAAGGTCTACAAGCTATGGATGCAACTGCGATAACTCTTTGCATGGATAACGACCTTCCGATCGTTATGTTCGATTTAATGCAAGCTGGTAATGTTAGGTCAATACTCGCTGGGGACACCGTAGGTACACTAGTCTCTTAAGGGAAAGAGGTAGCGGTGAGCGAAGAACTCCTCCAGATAATTCTGGATGAAGCAAAAGAAAAGATGCTTGAATCTGTAACTCATGTCCGTCGCGAGTTTGGAACAGTCCGAACGGGTAGAGCTTCTTCATCTATTGTAGAACGTTTAACTGTTGAGGCTTATGGCGTAGAAATGCCCATGCAAGAGATAGCTTCTTTTTCTGTTCCTGAGGCACGACAATTATTGATAACTCCGCATGATCAGGGAAATGTCGAGGCAATTGAAAGGTGTCTAAATAAAGCTGACCTTGGGCTGACTCCAAGCACTGACGGACGGACTATTAGATTGGTTTTCCCTGAGTTGACACAAGAACGACGTCAAGATCTGGTACGAATGGTTAATGGTATGGCCGAAGAAGGAAAGAATCGTTTACGTGGAATCAGACGAAACTCGCGAAAAGACTTAGATGATTTAGCGAGTAATGGTGGGGTCTCTGAAGACAACGTTAAGTGGCTGTCTTCTCAGCTTGATGATTTGATTCATTCGAATGAAAGTGAGATTGAGAGATCAAGATCTTCTAAGGAAGAAGAGTTGTTAGATGTGTAGTTTTAAAAAGATAGTGGGGTGAGTTGTGGCAAATGACAGAGGGTCAGATGAATTTGAAGAGATTCGAATTCTTGGGCTTGAAACTCCTGAAGATGTTATAGAGCCGGGTCGTTCAGTGTTTGGTGGTGAAAGTGCTTCTTCTGAAGAATTACCTCATTGGACCGAGGAACCCGCTGAAAAAAGCCAAAATGATGATCTGTGGTCAGAAATTGATCAAAAACCAAAATGGTCTGATGAAGTGTTAATTGATCATGAGTCGCAGCAGCCCGTTGGTGATTTAGATGAAGCTACAGCAGCGATTTTTTTTGATGAAGAACTCCCAGAGAGTGACCCCTTCAGCGGAGAGTTTAACCCGCCCGTAATTCCCCCAGAAGAAACAAAGATTGAAGAAGTACCTCCGATTTTTAAACCGACAAGTCAGCCATCTATACAAGCTCAAAGTTCACAAAGTAGAAGCATGTCAAAAGCACTCGCTACGGGAGTAACTCTTGGGGCGGTTTTTTTAGCGGTATGCATGATAGGTGCTATAGCAACTCTTGTATTCAGTACGGTCCTACTTGTTTTTGCGGGTTCAGAGTTTTTCCTAGCAGCAAGACGTGCAGGCTACCAGCCAGCGACTTTGTTAGGAATGGCATCTATCGCTGCATTAAATCTTGGAGCGTATTGGAGATTTGAATCTGCAATACCTCTTATTCTGGCGTTGACAGTAACTTTCACACTTCTCTGGTATTTAACTGGAGTGGATCGCAACATGCCTATAGCGAATACATCTATTACTTTATTCGGCGTCGGTTACATAGGATTACTTGGCTGTTTTATCGGTCTGATGTTAAATGATGAAAACGGAATAGGGATGCTCTTAGCGGCCGTTTTGATAACTGTCGGGTACGACACGGGTGGACTGCTGGTAGGAAGACTGATTGGTAGAACTCCTTTGTCTTCAGTCAGTCCTAATAAAACGATGGAAGGGTTACTAGGTGGCATGGCTATTTCATTTCTTACCGGAGTGATTGTCGTAGGTCAGATAACTCCCTTTGGTCAAGATCCTGGCGACCTAGGAACAGCTTTTGTTCTTGGCCTAGTAGGTGCGTTAGCAGCACCTTTAGGCGATTTATGCGAGTCCATGCTCAAAAGAGACCTAGGAATAAAAGATATGGGTTCCGTATTGCCAGGACACGGCGGATTTCTTGATCGTTTCGATGCCTTACTGTTTGTTCTACCCGCGACTTACTTCACAGCTCGTTTGTTAAATCTTTTCGCTACTTGATTTCATATAGCGATAGATGATTTAACAGGTAAAATTACTAGATGGTAGCGATAACTGTCGCCGTAATGGGGTCGACGGGATCGATTGGAACTCAGACACTTGAGATTATTCAGGATCATCCGGAAGAATTTGAAGTGGTTGCTTTGGGGGCGTCTAAATCTGTCGAACTTTTGGTTGAACAAGCAACAAAATACAAACCGAAGGTGGTAGCAATTTCTGATCCGCTATTAGAAAAAGAACTTCGACAGAAACTACCTCCAAAAATCGATGTAATTTCGGGCCCTGAAGCATTAGCAAACTCTTCGTCTATATCAGATGTCGTAATAAACGGAGTTGTGGGATTCGCAGGTCTCCCTATTACGATCGCTGCATTGAAGGCAGGAAAAAGACTTGGACTAGCAAACAAGGAATCCTTGATCGCTGCCGGGCCTCTGATTCAAGGTTTTCGCTCAACAGAGGGAGCAGAGTTAATTCCAGTCGATAGTGAGCATTGCGCCATACATCAATGCCTTGGACTGGACACAACGCACGATGATATAAAAGGCATTGTATTAACTGCTTCTGGTGGACCTTTCCGGGGATTTTCTGCTGAGCAACTTCGAAACGTTTCAGTTGGCGAGGCTTTATCTCATCCGACTTGGAACATGGGCCCTAAAGTTACTGTGGACTCTTCAACGCTTATGAACAAAGGTTTAGAAGTTATCGAAGCCCATGAATTATTTGGCATTCCTTACGAAAATATAGATGTCGTTATTCATCCTCAATCAATTGTTCATTCGATGGTCACGTACTCTGATGGTGCAACTTTGGCTCAGATGTCAAATCCAGATATGCGACTGTGTATAGCTTACGCTCTTACTTACCCTGAAAGAATTAATGATCCCTTTGGGGAAATTGACTGGTCACAAATAATTAATTTAAATTTTGAACCACCAGACCGAAAAGCTTTCCCTTGTCTAAATATTGCTTACGAAGCTGGTAAACAAAAAAGAACAGCCCCAGCGTGGTTAAACGCTGCCAATGAAGAGGCAGTAGCAGCGTTTCTTTTAGGGCAACTTTCATGGTCAGGAATTTCAGAGGTAATTTATGAAACTCTCCAACAGTGGACTGGTGAAAACGTCGACAGTATAGAAACTATTTTAAAAGCAGACTCAGACGCGCGTCTAATAGCCTCTGAGTTAATAAAATCTCGAAATTAGGACCCATGGATAGAGATCAAAGTTTTAAGTTGCTGCTACTGTTTGGAGCTTTTTTATCTTTAGCTCTTCTAGGAGGTTTTTCTGCTGTTGTTGTGGTTATTTCAATCGTTCTCATTTTCTTTTTTCATGAACTAGGTCACTACCTAGTAGCACGGATGAGTGGGATGCAGGTAACAGAATTTTTTATAGGTTTCGGACCGCGAATTTTTTCTTTTCATCGAGGTGAAACTGAGTACGGTTTAAAAGCAATTCCAGCGGGAGCCTATGTACGCGTTACAGGTATGAACAACCTTGAAGATGTAGATCCTGCTTTAGAAAACCGTACTTACAGGGCGCAAACCTACCCAAAGAGGCTGGCTCTCACACTCGCGGGTTCAGCAACACATTTCCTTTTGGCGCTCTTTTTATTAATAGTAATTTTTATGACTATAGGGGAACCACATCCAACCAAATGGGACGTGGGGGAGGTGGTTTCGGACTCAACTGCTGACAAGGTCGGAGTTGTTGCAGGTGACCGGATACTTTCAGTAGGGGGCCAACAAGTAGATAGTTTTGAATCTTTTGGATCAGTAATAAGTCAAAGTCCAGGAAAGTTTTTAGAAATTCAATTTGAAAGAGAAGGAAAACAACTAAATAAATTTGCGACTATTGGCGAGAGAATAACTCCTAAGGGGGCCTCTTTTCTTGACGGAATAGAGGCAGGAGATCAAATGATTTCAGTAGACGGGTCTCCTTATTCGAATTGGAAGAATTTTTCTGCCATTTTATCCGATGGAAATTTTCATAGGGTAGAAGTAAGTAAGTCTCGATTAGGAGTAGAAGTTGTTGAATTACAGGCAACTGAGCTCCCCGAATCTCAAATAGCTGTTCAAGGTTTTTTTGGAGTAGGCCCTCAACGTAGTTTTGAATCACTCGATCTGGTTGATTCTGTGCCTGCTACGTTTGACAGATTTGCCGAAATTTCTGTCGCTTCTGTAGAGGGTCTTGCAGATTTTTTCTCTCCGGAAGGCCTAACAGGTTTCTTGAAAGGAACCTTCAACAGCGAGAATGAAATAGTGGCTGAGGAAGTTGGATCTCAAGCTGAAAGCGAAGATGAACGTTTACTTTCGATTTATGGAGCAGCGCGTTTGGGTAGTGCAATGTTAGATGAAGGAACACACAACTATCTATGGTTCTTAGTTTTGATAAATGTTTTTGTAGGAATTTTTAATTTGGTTCCTTTGTTGCCACTTGATGGTGGGCATGCGGCTATCGCTACATACGAGAGAATTAGATCTCGAAAAGGAAAGAAATATGTGGCAGATATCAACAAGCTGATTCCAGTAACTTGGGTAGTCATAACAGTATTGGTGGGAATCGCTTTAATCGCTTTATATAGAGACATTGTTGACCTACCAAATTTTGGCTGACCACGGGCAGTAACTCCTAAGACCAAAAAGTCCCGATAGCCTTTTTTACTGTGGATATACAGTCCTCATTTCCAAGACGCCCAACCCGTCAGATACTGGTTGGAGACGTGCCTGTCGGTGATTTTGCACCTATAAGCGTTCAATCTATGACTGTCACGCGAACATCTGATGTCGAAGCAACTCTTCAACAGATTTATGACCTAGCTATGGCAGGAGCAGATATTGTACGGTGCACTTGCAATGACATATCTGCTGCTGAAGGATTGGCAGAAATCGTACCGAGATCTCCTGTACCTATTGTTGCGGACGTGCATAACCAACACAGAATGGCTTTGGCAGCTTTGGAAGCAGGTGTTCATTGTTTACGTTTAAATCCCGGAAATATAAAAAAGCCCGAACATATCAAAACGGTTGCTGCAGAAGCAAGAGATAGAAATGTGCCAATTCGGATAGGCGTAAATGGTGGTTCTCTTCACCCAGACCTTTATAAAAAGTATGGGGACATGGTTACCCCAGAAGCAATGGTTGAGTCTGCTCTACAGGAAATTGGATATTTTTCAGAAGTTGGCTTTGACTTGATCAAAATTTCCGTCAAGGCTTCAAATGTTCCTTTGATGCTTGATGCCTACAGGCAATTAGCCGAAATAACCGATCATCCTTTACACCTGGGAGTTACTGAGGCTGGGCCGCCACCTTCTGGGTTAATTAAATCAACAGCGGGGATAGCAACTTTACTAGCCGAAGGAATCGGTGACACCATTCGCTACTCACTAACAGCTGATCCAGTAACTGAGGCTAGAGCTGGAAGACAACTCCTAGAAGCTATGGGTTTAAGAGAAAGAAAAAATGTAGACCTAATTTCGTGTCCAAGTTGTGGAAGAGCTGAAATTGATGTGGTTGCAGTAGCGGAAGCGGCTATGGAGGCTTTCGCAAACGAGAAGATCCCATTGCAAGTAGCTGTTATGGGCTGTGTGGTGAATGGGCCAGGAGAAGCACGTGATGCAGATCTTGGAATTGCAGCCGGTCGTGGAAGAGGGCATTTGTTCGTAAAAGGTAAAAATGTTGAAGTTGTTAAAGAAGACGAAATGGTCGAGGCGTTAGTTGCTTGGGCGAAAATAATACATGCAGAAGGTGCAGAAGCGGCTCTTGAGAAAATTGATACCAAACTAGCTGAAAGAGAAGCGTTATTAGATAGAGAGGAGCTTTTAAGGGAGCAAGGTGAGGATGTAAACGAAATAGAACAAAAATTAGGGGCAATAAGAAATCAAAGAGCTTAGAGGCTTCATTGAAATCGGGCAGTAGGAGTCGATCACCGGCGGTATGATTTAATTGAGGTGCATCGTTCGTTCCTTAGAACGAGGCGTGGGTTTTGCCCACGCCTCTTTTTGGGCGTGGGCATGAACTAAATAGATAATTTAATAAGAAGAATTGGAGGTGCCATGAGTGTTGCTGAAAAAGTAAGTGACTTGGTGTCTCCTCTGTGTTCAAGCGCAAATGTCGAGCTCGTAGATATTGAGTTAAATGGCGGTGTGCTAAAGATCGTCATAGACCAATCAGAAGGATTGAATACAGAAGTTTTAGCGGACGTGACTCGTGAGATTTCTCGTAAGTTAGATCACGAAGAACCTGTTCCAGGTTCTTACACATTAGAAGTTACAAGCCCAGGTCTTGAAAGGCCATTAAAAAAACCGCAGCATTTTGAAAAGGCGGTGGGAAGCCTTATAACGCTTAAGAAGGTGCCCGGATCTTCAGGTGAAAGACGAATAGAAGGAATCTTGAAGTCGACCAGTTCTACAAAAATTTCTGTTGAACTGGAAAATGGGTCTTTTCAAGAAGTGCCTTTCGAATTAATTCAGAAAGCTAGAACAGTTTTTGTTTGGCAGCCAGAATCTAAATCAAACGAGTCTTCTGGTGAGAAAGAGAAAATTTTAGATGGAAGGATAGAACAATGAATTCCGAAATGTTGGAAGCTCTGCAGGCTGTTGCATCTGATAAAGGAATAACTGTCGAAGACATGCTCGCAGCATTGGCTGATGCGCTGGAGTCGGCATATAAGAGGATGCCTGAAGCTCATGAATTCTCTTGGGTCACTATCGATCCTGACAGTATGGAATTTAGAGTTTTTGCTCAAGA
>JUEM01000013.1 GCA_000817085.1 marine actinobacterium MedAcidi-G1
GACTAGTCCAGGTTGAACTAGATACCAATGACCTAGAAGCATTGCGTCACTCACAACCCCAAGAAAAATCGCTCCTATGATAATTCTCGCTATCGCAAGAGCCGGTGGTCCGCCTGCATCTAGTGCCGCAACTACTAAAGCAGCTATACCGAGTATCGGTGCAACCAAATCCAGATTTAAATTAAGATCTTTTTCTTTATTTTTTCTATTAAAAAAAGAAATACATAGTGGTATTGCTGTCGCTATGACTATGCCTATAGTGATTATTTCACGCGCTAATACAGTTTTAGTCAATAACCCAACTGCAAGTGCTGAGATCAGCATGATGATGTAAGTAGAGCGCAGTAGCCATCCGTAACCTATCCCTACCTTGCGGTGACGACAGGTAACCCACAAGAAAAGAAGCCCTCCAACCGCCCATTGCAAAAGAACAGTAGCTGCATCAAGGCGAATCATTTATTTTTTTAGCGGCTGTCTGCGGAAATTAACTGTGATCGCTCAATGCTGACTGGTGTGCTGCCTGTAGATTCCAAGGCTTGTCGCGCATGGTAGCTGGATCGTGTTAGAGGACTGGATTCAACATGTGAAATTCCAAGATTTTCACCTATTTCCTTCCATCTTTTGAAAGTGCTCGGATTTATCCATTCTTTGATGGGAAGGTGATCTGATGATGGCCTCAGGTACTGTCCGATTGTTACAATGTCGCAGCCGATGGCCGCTAGATCTACTAGACATTCGTCTATTTCTGATTCTCGTTCGCCCAAACCGACAATCAAGGATGTTTTAGTTATGAGATTCGCCTCTTTAGCCCTTCCCAAAACTGCAAGGCTTCTTGCATAACTTGCTGAAGGTCGTACTTTCCGCTGTAGTCGTGGGACAGTCTCAATGTTGTGATTCAAAACGTCAGGTTTCATTTCAAAAATAGTCTCTAAAGATTCTGGGTCACCTTTGCAATGGATTAGTTCTCCTAATCAGATCGATTGTCTTGGCAAAATGCTCCGCTCCTCCGTCTTTAATATCGTCTCTGGCGACTGCTGTTATAACAGCATGTTTTAATCCCATTTCTGAAACTGCCGCTGCTACTCTTCCTGGTTCATCAAGATCGAGCGGGTTTGGCTTTCTAGTGTCTACTAGACAAAAACCGCAAGCGCGTGTACATCTTTCACCACCTATCATGAAGGTTGCGGTGCCGTCATTCCAGCAGTCAAAAATATTCGGACATCCCGCCTCTTCACACACGGTGACTAATTGTTTTTCTTTCATTAGATTTTTTAAACGTCTATATTCTGGACCTGTATCTAATTTCACTTTCATCCAGTCTGGTTTTCGACCGGTATCAGTCTCTTTAAAGTCTCTGTCTATTTGCAACAACGCCATCTCTGCGTCTGTCACGTACTCCCATGAAACGTCTGCCCTGCTGGCTTTTTTAGGGCTCCATAATTTTTCGGCTTTTGCGGATACGAGATCAACAACTTCTTTCATAGTTGCATGTATTCCTTCTTTTTCCAGAGAGGTGACTCCATATTCTGTTATTCCACAAGGGATGATGTGGTCATAAAAAGTCATGTCGGTTTTAACGTTAAGTGCAAAACCATGCATTGTCCTGGCTTTATTTAATCTCACTCCTATTGCCGCAATTTTTCTTGGATTTAAACCATTGGGTTCTACCCATACTCCTGGATATCTTTTGATCCTTCCAACATCTTGAATACCAAAATATTGGCACGTTTCTATAAGGAGACTCTCAATGGTGTGCACATAAGCAGCTGTATCAGCCATACCTCCACCACGTTTACTATCCAGTTGCAATAACGGATACCCGACTAATTGGCCTGGCCCATGAAAAGTTATGTCTCCACCCCTGTTTGCTTTCTCTAATTCAGCTCCAACTTTTTCAGGTTCTATATTCAGGTTGTCCAATGACGCCCGTATACCCATTGTGTAAACAGGGTGATGTTCAAGTAATAAAAGGTAGTTGCCTTGTTCAAATCTGTTGATTGCTTGCTGCAGTGCTAAAGCGTCGCGGTAGCGGACTTTTCCCATCCACCTTATTTGAAGTTCTTTTTCTCCTGAAAGTGTGCTGGATTCTGCCATGTTTATCCGTGGAGAGATCGACCTGTTAATGACATCACAGTTTCGCCAAAGAGTTCACTTAATGTGGGGTGAGCTTGAATGTGAGTAGCTATTTCGTCAACAGTAGCTTCTAGATTGACGGCTAGATAGGCCTGTCCGAGCTGTTCTGTAACCCATGGTCCTGCCATGTGAACCCCTAATATTCGTCCTGCTTTGCCGTTATCATCAGCCTCCGCTACCACTTTTACTAGACCTTCAGTTTCTCCTAGTATCATCGCTCTTCCATTTCCGGAATATCGATGTTTTGAAACAGACACTTGATAGCCAGCTGACTTTGCAGATTCTTCGGTTAAGCCCGCAAAAGCAACTTCAGGGTCACAGTAGATGCACCATGGCACAGTTGATGGGTCAATCGCTACTGGTGATTCGCCTAAAATTTCTTTTACTACGAAAATGCCCTCGGCAAAACCTACGTGAGCTAGCTGGGGGCTGTTTATGACATCTCCTGCAGCCCAGACTCCCTTTTCTTTGGTTTGAAGTCTCTTATCAACTTCTATGAAACCTTTTTCGTCTACGACTACTTCTGTGCCGTCTAACCCTGCCGCTTGACCGTTTGGTTTGCGACCCACAGAAACAATAATTAAATCGACTTCTAATTGATTTTTTTCTTCCCCAACCGACCAGCTGACCATTGCTTTGCTGTCAGTCTCTTCGTGACCGTCAACTTGCACTCCGGTATGGATATCAATTCCTTTTTTTACAAAAGAGCGTCTTACCAGAGTAGATATATCTTTATCGCATCCCGGAAGTATTTCGTCAAGACCTTCGAGTAATGTAACTGAGGAGCCTAGGTCATTGAGAAGCGAAGCGAATTCACAACCGATGGCCCCACCTCCAATTACTGCAACTCGGTCAGGTATCTCTTCAATGGATAGAAATTCGTCGCTGGTCACTATAAATTTTTTGTCTATTTCGAATCCCTGAATAGTTCGTGGTGTTGAACCAGTTGCCAGGAGAACATTTTCCCCTTCAACTGTTTCAGTTCCTTCGCTAGTTTTGATTTCTACTTTTTTATCGCTACCAAGAGACCCTTTTCCAGAGTAAATTGTTACTTCTCGTCCTGTTAATAATGAATTTAGACCGTTGAAAAGTTGATCTATGACTGTTTGTTTCCGATTTTGACTTATTGACAGGTCAATATTTGGCTCTTCGGTTATTGTTATCCCGAAATCTTTAGCTTGCCGTACTGATCTGAGTACTGAAGCTGTTTCTAGAAGCTCTTTCGCTGGTATACAACCAACGTGAAGGCATGTTCCCCCAACTTTATTCTCCTCTATTAAAGCTACGCTTAATCCCGCTGCTGAACCATAAAGTGCTGCGGCGTATCCGGCAGGACCACCCCCGATTACAACGAGATCATATTTTTTAGTCATTTGTAGATTTCTTGGTTTTCAAATTGTTTCACTTTTTTATTATATTTTCTATGCCAAAAGCACTTGAATAGCAAAAGCTAAAAGAATTGCCAGTCCACAAAAAAGTGCTGAAATAATTAAACGCCTTGTGCTCACTTATTTTGACGGTATCCAACATAGTGTTATTCTGCGCGCTGTTTTCCTTTGATATTAGGTGTGCCCTTATTCACTTCGAAAAATAAAAATTCGTGGCAAGCTTACTTATGAGAAAAATAAGTATTCTTCTGCCTCTCTTATTATTAGCCGTTTCCTGCAGCGCTGATGAAAAGCCCCTAACACTTAGTGAACCGACAACATCAACTACAAGCACACCCCCAACAACGTCAACCACAACCACACCCCCAACAACATCAACCACAAGCACACCCCCAACAACAAGCACGTCAAAAGTCGCTCAGCCGGAATCGACAACTACAGTTGTGGAACTTCCCATGCCTCAAGAACTTGACTTCTTTGCGACTACAACAGACGGTGACCGCATTGCCGGCTCTGAACTATGGCTAGCTACAAATGCTTATGAGACGAAAGACGAAGCCTCTGATATAAAAAACGAATTTGATGAAGACATAGTTTTCTGGTTTTGGGCGCCAAATTGACTTACTTGCCGCAGAGAGGCTCCAACGGTCGTTGAAGCAAATAATTCTGTAAAAGTTGTAGGAGTTGCAGCGAGTATCAACAACCCTGAACTTTCCAAAAAAAGGGTTTCAGAGTGGGGTCTGAATTTTACAAATATTGCTGATACTGGCGAAGTTTGGAGAAAATTTGGTGTTATTAGCCAACCCGCTTTCGCTGTAGTTAATTCTAAAGGCAATGTTGCAACGCATATGGGACATTTGAATTTGGAAGGAATTTTTTCTCTGATTGAGAAAGCGAATTCTATTTCTTGAGAAACTTTCTAAGTCAAATTTTGTTAATCAACTAGCCGTGGTTCCGGTATCAGTTGCCCTGTTATAAGAAATTCTTCAAGTTGAACTTTTTTACTAACTGAAAGGTCAGTTAGTAAATTTGCTTGAAGCTGTCCACGGGAATAAGTCCAGATTTCGTCTCCAACTACGAGTGATCGTTCAATCGGGATCATAAATGTTGGTTTTACATCTAAGGGTGAACCGAGTGCAGAGTGAGTTATACGTCCAAACTCTTCTAAATCGCCATTTTCGACTTTCAGCATGACCGCTTCTGCTTTATCGTTCATCCAGTCCCTAATGGGCAGAATCGCCATTCTTTCCGGTGGCCACCACAAGAAAGCATGGTGATCCCACTCAGCTGAACTTCTTCCACTTCCAGGCGACCATGCAGCAACCACTTTTGGATCATCAAGATCTTCGACGTTAAAAAGAGCTGCTTTCGTTCCTGTAGTCACTCCCTCTTCAGTTGCTTCTTGTCCTATTCCTAAAATCAAATTTTCTTCTATTGGATGCAGGTATCCGCTGTAGCCCGTGATCTTTAATTCGCCTCGCACTTGTGGTGTTTTAGGGTCCGTTAGATCAAGTGTGTAGAAAGGGTCAGTTTGCCGAAAAGTCACTACGTAACCAAGGTTTCCGATAAATCTTACTGCGAAGATTCTTTCACCTTTACCCATTCCTCCAACTTGTCCCACCTCTGTTAGACCTTCTTCACTTATTTCTATAACAGTGACAACTGACTCATTTGATTCATCGAAACCCCATGGAGCCCCAGTTGTAGTAGCAACTCTTAAGTTTCCAGCATGTTCTGACATAGCAAATTGATTGAGCAAGTGACCTTTTACATCTATTGATGCCTTATATTCGGTTTTCTCTCCGGATTTCATTGTGAATTGGTGTATAGAGGTTGAATATTCTTCTTCTATGTTCTGAGAATTTTCTTCACCGAAAGGAACTATTTCTGGGTAATCAGTTGTCGAAATGTAAAGGTTTTCTGGGCTCGCATACACAGTTTCTCCATCCGTCAAAACAGATGTGGCGCCAGGAGCCTTCATATCAGAAACTAAATCAACATCCAAAACAGAAAGAGAGGTAAACCCTGAGAATTTAGATGGATGTGAAACTTGGTTACAGTCCACTAATTGACCCTGTGTCACCATGCCTTCTTTACTTACATATACATAGGAAGGCACCCAGTTATCGATTGTCGTTCCAACTATTGCTTGTTTGTTCGTTGCTAAGGCGATTTCTTCTGCTGCCGGGCCTTGAGGGGTCACAAAAGGAAGGTCAGATGGTGGGGAGGAAACAACTACTCTGGCGATGCCATTAACCACTCTGGCGCTTACATAACGTCCTTCAATAATCATGCTGGCTACTTGAGTTGGTTGTGTCGGATCTGTGATGTCTATTTCGACAATGGTCATACGCGGCTCCCAGTCGCCCTCGGGGATCATTAGTGCCGTTAGCGTTAGTGGAGACAACGAATACAGATCAGTTTGCGCCATTACCCAGACTCTTTCGCCTGCAAGAAACATATCGCTTCCCCATCCGAGACCTTCAATACGCAAAGAGCCTAAGGGTTGCGAAGATTTTGATTCCGGATCAATTATGTGCAAAGTGTTGTCTTGCAATACAGAAATTATTTTCCCATTAGTCTTTATAAAATCTGGTTCGTCTATTCCTGCCTCTTGAACATTTGTTTCTGAGAAATCAATTCCGGGAGCCGTTCTCATCACCGCTGCTGATTCAGCAAAATTGCCATTGGCATTATCAAAAGCAAAGGATCCCAATGCCACCGGCATTATCGGCCCCCAACCCATTCCCTCAAGCCCGTATGGTCCGACTCTTTCCAGAGCTTCGTCTTGAAAATATCTGAGTAGTTCTTCGCATGCTTTGAATGGAACCAAACCACTTGTCAGTTCCATTGTCTCTACATTGACTGTCGGTTTCGTGGTTGTTGTTAAGTTCGTGCTTTCCGGAGGATTTGTTGACGAAGAATAGTTTCGAGTCGCATCTAAGGAGTAGCCAGATGTGCTGATGCTGGAAGTTTCATTTGCGCAGTTTGCCGAAAGCAATATTAGGAAAACCAGAAGGCTTAATATTTTCATGTTTGACTTTGTGTTTTTGTTTGTCTGTTTAAACACTAATAGAAGGAAGCCAAGCTGGTCTGTCTTGTTGATATTTGTGAATTGCTTCTTCATATTTCATGGTGATACCGATATCGTCTAAACCTTTTAGATACCTCTCTTGCACTGCTTCTTCTAAAGGAAAACTGCATGAAATACTTGCCTCAGGAACTTCGAGAGTGCGTTTTGCTACATCTATAGTCAAAATTAATTCTGGGTTTTTCTCTATGGCTTGAAGTAAATCTTTTCCTACCTGGTCTGTTACCTCAACTGGTACAAGTCCGTTTTTAGTGCAATTGTTTCGAAAAATGTCTGCAAAACGAGGTGATATCACTGCTTTGAATCCGTATTGTTGGATAGCCCAAACTGCGTGCTCTCTAGAGGATCCGGTCCCAAAATTTGGTCCTGCTACAAGGATTGTTGCCTCTGTAAATCGTTCATCGTTAAGTACAAAAGAAGGATTGTCTCTCCATTCGCTGAATAATCCTCTGTCAAAACCTGTCCGCTCCACTCGCTTAAGCCAGTCACTGGGGATTATTTGGTCTGTGTCTACGTCAGAGCGGTTTAAAGGGAGTGCCATACCAAAAACTATTTCTACTGGTTCCATAATTACTTCTTCTCTCTTGCGTCTAAGTCTTCAGGTAGGGCGAAGGTTCCGGCAATAGCTGTCGCTGCAGCTACTGCTGGGGAAACTAAATGTGTTCTTCCCCCTCTACCTTGACGTCCTTCAAAATTACGATTGCTTGTACTGGCGCAACGTTCGCCTTTTTTAAGTTTGTCTGGATTCATTGCGAGACACATGGAGCATCCGGGCTCACGCCAGTCAAATCCGGCTTCTTGGAAGATTTCATGAAGCCCTTCTGCTTCCGCTTGGGCTTTAACTGACCCTGATCCCGGAACTACGAGAGTTCTAACTCCAGGTGCTACTTGTTGACCTTGTGCTACTTTTGCAGCTTCTCTAAGATCCTCTATGCGACTATTCGTGCAAGATCCAATAAAAACTGTGTCTACTGGGATTTCAGATATTTTAGTTCCTGCTGTAATTCCCATATATTCAAGTGCTCTTCTTGCTGATTCTTGTTGTGCAGGTTCAGCAAATTGTTCTGGGTCTGGGATTACGCCTTTGATTGGTGCAACCTGCCCTGGATTGGTTCCCCAAGTCACATGAGGTGAAATTTCGTTTCCGTTTATAAATAATTCTTGATCGAATTCAGCGTCTTCGTCAGTAGCCAAGGATTTCCAGTCTTCTATTGCTTCTTCCCACTGATCGATACTTGGACTGTACGTTCTACCTTTTAGGTATTCGAAAGTGGTTTCGTCTGGTGCTATTAATCCTGCTTTAGCTCCAGCCTCTATAGACATGTTGCAAACAGTCATCCTTCCTTCCATTGAAAGGTTTCTGATGACTTCACCTCTGTATTCAATTATTTTTCCAATGCCCCCGCCTGTACCTAGCTCTCCGATGATCGCGAGAATCACGTCTTTTGCAGTAGTTCCTTCCGGAAGGTTTCCATCTACTGTTACTGCTAGCGTTCCTGGTTCTGTTTGGGGAAGTGTTTGTGTTGCTAAAACGTGTTCAACTTCACTTGTCCCTATTCCAAATGCAAGTGCCCCGAATGCTCCATGGGTGCTTGTATGACTGTCGCCACAAACTACGGTCATTCCAGGAAGCGTAAGTCCCATTTCAGGCCCTATAACGTGAACAATTCCTTGACCTTGATCACCCATTGAAAATAGACGTATGCCGAATTCAGAACAGTTGCTTCTTAAAGTTTCTATCTGTTTACGACTAATTGGATCGGCTATAGGTTTGTCTGTGTCTGTAGTGGGAACATTATGATCTTCGGTCGCGACTGTTAAATCTGGGCGAAGAACTGGTCGATCTGCCATTCGTAAACCATCGAAAGCTTGTGGCGAAGTAACTTCGTGGACGAGGTGCAGGTCAATAAAGAGCAGGTCCGAACCACTATCATCACTGTGTACTACGTGTCGTTCCCAAACTTTTTGGCTTAGTGTTTTACCTGACATAAGAACTTTTTACCTTATCTTTCCTAACCAATATGACCAGGTCGGTCTACTTCTTGTGGATTTTCTCCTGATTTACGCACTCGGATAACTTTGTTCAATGCTGAGATAAACGCTCTAGCAGAAGCTTCAACAACATCTGTCGATAAGCCCCTACCGGATACTTTAAGTCCATCTGTACTTTCAAATGAAAGAGCCACGTCTGCCAACGCGTCCACTCCACCAGTTACTGACATCACAGTGTAATCAGTTAGTCTTCCTTCAATTTCTGTTGCTTTTTTAATTGCTGTGCATGCAGCATCTACCATGCCATCACCTTCAGATGTCGCGTTTATTTTTATCCCGTCTGATTCTAAAACAACTTCTGCTTCGGGAGTGTTAGCGTTCCCTCCCTTAACCCCGAGTGTTACCAATTCATATGAATTTTCAATTGAACTGCCCATCTCTTCCGCTACTAATGCTTCTAGGTCTGCGTCACCCAGCTGCACTTTTCGATCAGCTAATTCTTTGAAGCGGGTAAAAGCACTATTTAGAGCATCACCTTGTATCTCTATACCCATTTTTGAAAGAGCATCTTTGAATGCCGCTCTACCTGAGTGTTTTCCTAGTACTAATTTGCTGCCTTCTTGTCCGACTGCAGAGGGGTCCATTATTTCGTAAGTGGTTCTTTCGTTTAGAACACCGTGTTGGTGTATCCCGGCTTCGTGTGCAAATGCATTTCTTCCTACTACCGCTTTGTTGTATTGAACCGGGTATCCAGTAAGTCGACTTACCATTCGACTTGAGCGAGCTAATTCTTCGGTTTCAATTCCTACTTCGAGATTTGGGTATATGTCTGGACGTGTTCTTAATGCCATGACTATTTCTTCCATGGCTGCGTTTCCTGCTCTTTCACCGATCCCGTTAATTGTGCACTCAACTTGTCGAGCTCCCGATACTACAGCTGCCAACGAATTAGCTACTGCTAAACCGAGGTCATTATGACAGTGGGTGCTGATTATGTAGTCACCTTCAACTCTTTCTCTGATCAACTTGATTCTCTCAGCCCATTCATGGGGTGTCGCATAACCAACGGTGTCTGGGATGTTTAATGTTCCTGCCCCGTTGTCAACTGCCGCTTGAAGTACATCACACATAAAATCGAAATCTGATCTGGATGCGTCCTCAGGGCTGAATTCGACGTCATCGGTATATTCTCTGGCTCTACCCACTGCGGAAGCAGCCTCAGCTAGAACCTGTTCCGGTGTCATTTTTAGCTTGTGCTCCATATGAGTTGGACTTGTGGCAATAAATGTGTGGATTCTTCGTTTTTCTGCAGGCTCTATTGCTTCCCAACAACGATCTATATCTTTATAGCTTGTACGTGATAGTCCACAAATTACAGGTCCACTTACGTTAGAAGCTATTGCATGCACTGCGTCGAAATCGCCTTGGCTTGCTATTGGAAACCCAGCTTCGATGTAATCAACTCCCAGTCGAGCAAGCTGTCCTGCTATTTCTAGCTTTTCTCCTACATCAAGGGAAATGCCTGGTGATTGCTCACCATCTCTCAAAGTGGTGTCAAAAATAACCACTTTTTCATTGGCGGTATCGTTGCTCATTGTCTTGTCTCCATTGTTTAAATGTTTGCATTCTTGTTTCTAAAAGTAAAAAACCTCCCGGCCTTTGGCTCAGGAGGTGCGGACAAACGCGTGTTTATATGCGTTTGTCCTACATAAGCAAGAGGATGTTCTTGGTTATCATGATTCTTATTCTAGCCTCTATTGGTGGAAGGTAAGCAAACTTTTTTGTTTTGATTCATTTATTGTCTCAAAACAATATTTTTTGTAGGTCGTCAAAAGGTTCGAAATCAAAAATATGGGAGAAAAAAGCTAATTCTGATTCAATTGCTTTTGTTATGTTAGGGGCTTTTCTGAATCCGTGGCCTTCATCCGGAAATTCTATTAGCGCATGAGGTATATCGTTTTCTTTCAGTTTTTGTGCCATTAAATGAGCTTGATTTGGTGGGACAATCGGGTCTTCTGATCCTTGGAGTATCACCATAGGAGTTGAAAGTTGTTCTATGTGATGTATTGGTGATCTTTGCTTGTAGGTCTCTTCGTCTTCAGGCCATTTCCCCACTAGTCGATCTAGATATCTAGATTCAAATTTGTGTGTATCTTTTGCAAGTATGGCCAAATCTGCGATTCCATATCTACTTGCACCTGCGGTGAAAGTGTCATGAAATGTAAGTGCCGCCAAGACCGTGAACCCTCCTGCACTACCTCCCTTTATAGCTAATTTGTTTTTGTCTACTTTTTTTTGCTCTACTAGATATTTTGCTACAGAAACACAGTCTTCTACATCTGCTAAACCCCAACTGTTTCGAAGACGATTTCGGAATGATCTTCCGTATCCTGTCGAGCCTCGGTAGTCGACGTCAGCTACACCAAATCCTCGACTTGTCCAGTAAGTGATGGATAGTTGAAGTTGACGTCTTGCTGCTGCTGTAGGACCTCCATGAGCTAGAACGATAAGCGGTGGTTTCTCTTTTTCGCTGATTTCGTATTCAGGGTTTGTCGGTGAATAGAAAAGAGCGTGTGCCTTTTCAGAGTCTGAAGTTTGGTAAGTGAAAGTTTCTGGCACCGGAAACCAATTTTCGTCTATACCAAGGTCGCGAGTTTTACTTAACGGCCGAATCTCTTTCCTGTTAACGAACGTAACTAATGATTCGGCTTTCCATGAGCTGACAGTTGCGACTATTCCATCTTGATAGTTTGTGACAGACTCAATCTCTGTTGCGTCAATCTCTATTTTCTCTAATCGTCCGTCCGGTAAAAGTGTTGCGAGATTATCGATTCCTGCTTCCCTGTAAGCGAGCCAGATCTCATCTCCAACAAATACATATCTAGACTGTCCAAATACCCATTGTGGTAGACCTATTTCTGCTTCGATATTGGTCAGTGGTATTAAATCCATATCGTTTGTGCTTTGATCAACTCGGAAAAGATTCCACCAATTGTTTCGATCACTTACTACATACAAGTTTCCCTGATCGTCCCATTCAGGTTGGAAGAAAGACTCTGCTTTCGATTTCACTACCTTTTGATTGGTGAGGGTCATTTCCTTTAATGATGCAACGCACAATTGAGTGTCGTCCCATGGCATGTTCGGATGGTTCCATTGCACCCAAGCGATCTGATCACCTTTTTTCGATAGTCTCGGAGAAGAAACAAAATCAGGCCCTGAAACTAAAACTTTTATTTGTCCAGATCCGTCTAATGGAACTGCAACAATCTCATTTGAAGGTTCTTCATTGCTTTTATTGTGAAGCTCTCTTACACATACGTACCATTCTTCGTTGTTGGTTATTCGACCATCGGCATATCTGCAACCTTGCTGGATTTCTGGTTCAGGAGTTAATGGAATTGAATGGTTTGATTTATCTCGACGGTATAAACGCTGATCCGAATATTGGCTATAAACAAGGGTTTCGTTTCTAACCGTCCATGCACTGCCTCCATATTCGTGGACTAGCGTTCTGACGTTTATGTTTTCATCTGTCTGATCTATTCCATTACGCACGAGGACTGTGCGTCCACCTTCATCTGGTCGCGATTCAGCCCACCAGACATCGTCTCCATCTGTGACTATTTCGCCAAGTCGTACCGCCCCACCAACTAACATTTCTGATGTGATGGGTGATTCCCATGTCCCACAAGTTTTGGTGACGGTCATAAATTCAATTATTCAGTAACTGAGTGATTCGGGTGAGACCTTCTTCCAAATCTTCATCGCCCAGCGCAAAAGATAGTCGCGCATACCCTGGGGAACCAAAAGCCTCTCCGGGGACTATGGCTACTTTTGCTTCTTCTAAAATTATTGCAGCCAGTTCAAGCGTATTCTGTGCTGTTTTGCCAGCTATGTCACGACCATAAAAAGCTGAGAAGTCAGGAAAAGCGTAAAAAGCTCCTTGAGTTTCTAAAAGTCTGACACCGTCGATATTGGTAAGCATTTCAGTCATGGTCTGTCTCCGACGGTCAAAAGATTCCCTCATACGGATCACATCTTTGAGATCTCCACTGACTGCCGCTAATGCTGCTCTTTGCGATACGTTTGCCACGTTTGAAGTGGCGTGAGATTGAAGATTTCCCGCAGCAGAGATGACGTCCGTCGGACCTATCATCCAACCGACCCTCCAACCTGTCATCGCGTAAGTCTTAGCTACTCCATTCACTATTAAGCACTGGTCATCTATTTCCGGTAGTAATGCTCTAATGGAGTGATGTTCATGACCTTCGTAAGTTAAGTGCTCATATATTTCATCTGCGATAATCCAGATCCCTCTTTCAATTGCCCATTTTCCGATCGCTATTATTTCGTCAGCTGAATATACGGCGCCTGTCGGGTTAGAAGGTGAGACAAAAAAGAGAGCTTTTGTCGATGCTGTAGTTGCAGATTCTAATTGTTCTACTGTGACTTTGAATTCTGATTCAATATCAGTTGGAACTTCGACCGTTATTCCTCCTGCAAGTGCGATGGCCTCAGGATAAGTGGTCCAATATGGTGCTGGGAGTAGCACCTCATCTCCAGGATCGATCAATGCAGCACATGAATTATAAACAGCATGTTTCCCGCCGTTTGTAATCAGGATTTGTGAAGTTTCAGGTCTCCATTTTGAATCTCGTTCAGTTTTATCTACTAGTGCTTCTCTTAGTTCTGGGAGACCAGATGCTGGTCCATAACGGTGATTTGATGGTTCGCGGCAGGCGGCAATTGCTGCTTCAACAATGTGATCAGGTGTTGGAAAATCGGGTTCGCCTGCTCCGAAACCAATTACTGGTTCGCCTGCTTCCCTCAAAGCTCTTGCTTTATTGGTTACTGCCATAGTCGCAGATTCAGATATCGAGGCAATTCTGTGTGATATTCGATTTTTTGTCATTGTTCCATTTTCTTATATCGGTAAACACGAATCTAGAGCCTATGAGATGTAAGAGCGAAGGCTTTCTTATATTTTCTAACCACAAGCCTCAAAATAAGGCCTCAGATATTCTCTTGTAACATCACCGCGAGCTTTCTGTGACAAGCCTTGATAAGAAAGACACGCTACTTTATTAAGTTCCTCTTCACTGCAGTTTAGTTCCGAAGATCTTGTAAGAAATTTTTCCGTTTGTGCTAAATCATCAATTTTCTTTATGACTTTATTTAATTCCTGTTCTTGAATGTCATTTAGTTCTTTTTCTTCTATTTGATCTAGCACTAATTCAGCTACGTCTCTTCCAATCTGTACTAGTTCCTCACAGTTTCGTGCCTGCCCAGGTTTGGTAGGTTCTGCTTTGGCGCAACTAAGAGCCAATATAGCAATAACTATTACTAGAGAGATTTTGGTCAAATTGAACAAACATCCAAAACGCCTCTAGCTAGACGTCCTTCATGCATGTCTTCTAAAAGTGTGTGTATTTCTTCCATGGGGTAGACACGACTTACTAATTCATCGAGTTTGAATTTGCCAGCTTTATAAAGTTCACATATGCGATTCACGTCAGTTTGCGGTCGCGAAGTTCCATATCTGCATCCCATAATCGTCACATCTAGGTAAGTGGCTACTGTCATGAACTCCACAGTGCTGCCTAGTGGGGGCACACCGAGGATCACTAGTGTTCCTCCCCAATCTAAATAACCTAGTGATGCTTCAATCAGAGCCTTGGAACCTACGCACTCGAAAACATAATCAACTCCTTGAGGGCGTATTTTGCGGAGTTCTTGATTTGTATCAATATCTGTTGCATTTATAAAATCTGTAGCTCCAAAATCCATAGCTAAGTCGCCTTTTTCAGAATTTGTATCAATCGCAATTATTGGATTAGCTCCAGAGATTGCTGCCGCCTGAATGGCATTTAAACCAATTCCTCCCACTCCTACGACTGCAACGCTTTCACCTGGTTTGACCTTTGCCCTATTGAATACTGCACCTGAGCCTGTGAGGACTCCGCACCCGATCAGAGATGCTGCAGCTAGCGGTATGTCTTCTGGTATGCGGATTGCTTGGTTTTCTCGAACAACAACATTTTCTGAAAAAGCAGAGATATTCGCGAAGTTATAATAAGGTTCACCATTTAAAGAAAACGGTGTATCTCTAGCTCCAAAAGTGGACTTACACATAGTCGGTTGTCCTGCATCGCAAGAAGGGCACGCTCCACACTGGCCTAATGTAGACAAAACGACGTGATCGCCGGGATTAACTGAGGTGACGGCAGACCCCACTTCCGTGATAACTCCAGCCCCCTCATGCCCGAGAACTAATGGAGTAGGAAATGGTATTGTTCCATCTATAACGCTTACGTCACTGTGACAAACTCCTGCGTTAACAATTTTCACATTGACTTCTCCTGGCCCTGGTGGGCGGACTTCTAAATCTTCAACTAGTCGGAGCTCTTCCCCGTCAAAAACAATCCCCTTCATTTCAAACCTCCAAACATTGAATTAATATCCTCGCGGTAATCGATCTTGAAGTCCACACGGCGTTAATAATGCAGTATCAATATCACAGCTCCAAAGTGCGCTGTGACGGCTAGAACTACTAAAGAGTGCCAAACTTCGTGATACCCAAAAACTTTGGGCTTAAGTTTAGGCCATTGGGCGCCTAGCATAAGCGCCCCTCCTATATAAAAGATTCCTTCTATCACTATAAACGAAGCTGGGAAAAGGTCTATTGCTCTAAAAAGACTGGGGGCGACAACCAGTGGAAGGCATCCGAGCGTAATGAATAATGTGTTCATCAATCCCTTAGGCGGGTGAAAAGGTAAAACTCTGAGAAGAATTCCGATTCCCGCTCCTATCCAAACACTCCAAAGCATTATTTTTGCAGGAGTTCCATCCATCGCTATTAGTGCAAGTGATGAGGCTCCACAGGCAATCATCAAAAATATGGCGGCATGATCTAATCTGAATAAAATTTCGAGAAGAGAGATTTTCCAACGTCGAAGGTGAACTATTCCACTCGTCGCAAACATTGCGAATGCCCCTGCAGTAAAAATTGCGACCCCTATTCTTTCGCGACCTGCTGGTGCTGATAGAGCTAGGAATACTCCTGCGATAATAGTTAACGGTCCTGCAATTCTATGTAAGCGGCCTCTCCATTGGGGTCTTGGGTTTGATAGAACCCTATAAACAGAAGGTGATACGTTTTCTGGAATCAATTCATCAGGAATTGCTTCGTTTGCATATTTAGATTCAATCAAACTAGTCACAATAGTAAATTTTCGTTCTCTTTTTTGTTTTTCTATTACACGACTAAGCGTATAACAGCTGTAGAAAGCATTGCTATCAATACAACTAATGTGAAGGGCATTTTTTTCCAGACTGCTAGGCCCCCTATTCCTACTCCTATCAGTCGAGCATCTACCACTAATGAACCATCTTGTGAAATGGACATAATTATGATCAAAGCTGAAAAAAGAGCTGCTGGTAAAAGCGCAGTTCCGGATGCTAAACGTTTAGAGAATCTCTGACCAGCTATTACTCCTAAAAGTTTGAAAGCATAACTACCTGCGGATAATGCGATAACTGCTCCCCAAGTCACGTAGCTCTCTTTTTCTTTCGGTGGGCTAGCAATCCGGGTGCTATTGCCGCAGATGCTAGAAGTATCGGCATACCTACTGGTGTAAGTGGAATACTCACTAGAGTTATTATTCCGGCTACTATCGCTGTAATTTTGCCTTCTCGCGTCAAAATGTGTGGGACCAGTAAGGCTACAAACGCTGCTGGAAAGGCGGCATCAAGACCCCAAGAACCTGGATCTTCAAGAATCCCTCCTAGCAACACTCCTAAAATTGTTCCTATGTTCCAAAATACGAAGAGACTTACTCCTGTAAACCAAAAAGAATCTCGGGAGTCTTTACTAGTTTCTTGTGCACTAGCTATCGCTATAGTTTCATCAATAACGAAATGGGCGGCGGCTGCTTTATTTAATTTTCCGTCTTTTAAAGATTTTGTTATCACGGGTCCGTATAGTGCGTTTCTAGCTGAAAGCAAAAGAGCACTACCAACTGCTGCGGCCGGATTTCCTCCGCCATCAATTACTGACACTGCGGCAAACTGCGAAGCGCCAGTAAATGTGAAAATGGAAAGTGCTGATGCTTGCAAAAGAGAAAGTCCTGCCGTGTCGGCGAAAACACCGTAGGTTATGCCGATTAGGCCACAAGCTGCTGCCAGTGTGAAACCGTTTCTTTGATAGTTATTAAACTTTTTCATTATGGGAGTCGATCGATCAATTGGTTAATCAGCCGGTCTATTTCAGCGGCACACAAATCAAATACCTCTTGATCCCCTGAGGCTGGGTCGACTACTTCCTCCCAGGACTCGATTTCAACTTCAGCAAGATTTAATTTTTTTATTCTTTCATGTAAAGATCCGTATTCAGGCAGCTTTTGAACAAGACGTGGGAGAGTCGCTGCTCGAGGCGCAACTTCTGGAAAATTTTTTCTAATCCATTGGATATGGCTTGGTTCCATAGCTACGACTAGATCCACTTCGACATGTTTTTCACCAAATTGTGAACTTCTGTGAGCAGGGTCAGAGATTTCAAACCCTTCTAGTGCTTTTCTTGTTCTTTGGCTCATTGGGTGTCCTTCAAGAACAAGTGTTCCGGCTCCAACTGCGACATAATTTGGAGCTCTTGTCTCAAACATTATTCGAGCCATCACGGATCGGGCGGCGTTTCCGGTGCAAAGAAAACATATAACTGGCTTTTCTGATTGATTTTCCACGGCTTTCAGTCTGTCCTTATTCTGATAAAAAGTGCTTCAGCTTCGGCTGTAACTACCCCATTTGCAAGACATTTGGCTTTCGCTTTGATTCGTCTTCCCGTTGAGTTTTCCAGACGAGCTTCAAAACGAAGCTCTTGATCTAGGGGAGTAGCTTTTCTGTAGCGAATATCTAATTTTCCAGTTACGGCGGGTCCTCCTCCTGCTAATCGGACTGCGCCACTTAGTACGTCATCAAAAAGTCCGGCAATGAACCCCCCGTGGACACGACCTTCAGGGCCTTCTCTACACCTGTTGACTTCTAACTCCCCTACGATCACTTCTTGACCAGTCTCATCTTTTTCGATTCTTACTCTTATAGGTGGGGCCAAGGGGTTTCTTTCACCTCTAAACAGACTGTTGTCTCTTGCCTCAACAGATAACCGCTCTTTCGTTGAGTCATCTATTTCTTTTTCATCAACTTCGTACCATCTAAGTCGAAAGGATTCTTCTAGAGATTCATTCGCTGCATCCACATGTGTAATTGCTTTTTCTATCATCTCACTTGTAGGTGCTGATTTATGTATTTTCAGCAATAGGTCTCTTACTCGATCTGCTAACCGTATTCCAGCGTCTCTTTCATCTTCTGACATTTTTATTGGTCTATCTTTCAAATAGTTTATAAATTTTAGGTTTCCGTTAAATCAACCCAAGGATTTTAACTAAGCGTCGGCGGTGAAATAATGCGTCACCCCATGTGGATGCAAGAATCCATCCGCGCTTGAGCCATATCTGTAGATCATGTTCGACTGTGTAACCGATCGCTCCATGGCATTGAAGAGCTGATCTACATGCAAGTTCTACAGCCTCACTGGCTAAAGCTTTTGCAGCTGACACCTCTCCCGAAACTGTGAAATTTTCTGTAGGGCTTCTTTCATGATCTATTGCCCAGCTGGCTACCTGAACTAGTGGTCTCGCAAACTCGATTGCTATTGCCATATCTGAGCAGTGGTGCTTGACTGCTTGATTCGTTCCAACTGGTTTCCCAAACTGTTTTCTTTCTGAAACATAGCTGACTGTCATCTCTAGAAGTTTTTGTGCTACTCCTACTGCTTGTGCTGCGGCAGATAGTGCACCACGGTTGGTCAAGTCTTCAATCGCTTCAGGTTCTTCAGAAATTAGTGTTTTAGGAGTTGGTGACCATTCGACCATGCTGGTTTTATAACGCGGGTCAATTGAAGTTGTGGGGGTATGCAGAATTTCTTTTGTCGGAACTGCGTGAAGCTCATTTTCTTTACTAAGCAAAATAAGGTCAGATTTTTCAACTGAAACGACTCGTGTGTCTATTGAAGAACCAACTGTCAATTTTCTCGAACCAGCTGCTGATTCTTCCAATATTTCTTGAGCCATTTCGTTTTGCGCCCATCGCGTTATTAAAGGTGCTGCGACCGCTGCATGTTCTGCTACGGGTTCTGGACAGGCTGAACGCCCGAGTTCTTCTAAAATGAAAACCAGGTCGGAACTGCCCATACCTAAACCTCCGAATTCTTCGGGTATCGCAATTCCCATAAGCCCTGTTTCAGAAAGTGTCTCCCACAGACCATCAATAAGTCCTGATGGTCTTTCACCAGCTAATTGTAGTGCTTCTACAGAGCACTCTTTTTCTAAAATGGAAGCAACATTAGAAGCAAACAGCTCCTGTTGTTCAGTTGGTGCGAAACGCATCTACCTTCCTACTTTCTCGGCAAACCTAGAACACGTTCAGCAATTATGTTTCGCTGAATCTCGTTTGTTCCTGCGTATATAGGTCCGGCCAGAGCAAATAGGTAACCTTTTAGCCATTCGGTGTCATCGTTCGAATCAGGGGAATCTGTTATTAGGTCGGACCGATCTCTTAAAATTCGTAGAGCAGTGGCATGAAGTTCAACATCTAATTCTGACCAGAAAACCTTCATTATTGAAGGTTCAGAATTTAGTGGCTCCCCTTCTAGGATTCGTGTTGCAGTTCTCTGAGCTTGCCATCGATAAGCGTGAGCTCTCATCCATGAGTTGACGACTTCTTCCGTGAGACTGGGATCTGGTTTTGGCTCTGTTGCAGCGTGAAGGCTGATAAGTCTTTCCGCCGCTGCAGTGAAGCGACCTGGTGCTCTTAGGTTTAAGCCGCGTTCATTGGACGCTGTTGACATAGCAACAGACCAACCGTCTCCTTCTCCACCGAGAAGATTAGAGGAATGGACACGGCAGTCATCAAAAAATATTTCAGCAAATGCAGGTTCACCATCAAGGCGTTTGACTGGTCTGCGCTCTAAACCTTCTGAGTCAGCTGGTACAAGCAGGTATGACAAACCCTGATGTCTTTCAGAGTCTGGGTCAGTTCTAACGATGCAAAATATCCAATCCGCCCAGGCACCACGAGAGCACCAAGTTTTCTGACCGTTGATCACAAACCATTCGTCATCTTTTTGGGCTTTTGTTTTTATTGAGGCTAAGTCGCTTCCGGCATCTGGTTCTGACCATCCTTGTGCCCAGATTTCTTCTCCGGCTGCCATCGCTTGTAAAAACCGATTTTTTTGTTCATCAGTGCCGAAATCAAACAAAGCGGGCGCTAGTAAATTAATACCATTTGTATTGACACGTCCCGGCGCACCTGAGTGGTAATACTCTTCTTCAAAAATCAGCCATTCAGGTATACCTAAATCTCTTCCTCCGTACTTTTCTGGCCATGTAATAACAGACCATCCGTTTTTGAAAAGTTTTTTTTCCCACGCTCTATGAAGTTCAAACCCTTCTTGAGTGTCCATAGAAGGTAACGGTTCTTTGGGAATATTTTCTTTAAGCCAGTTTCTTACTTCGGTACGAAAGTCTTTTTGTTCTCTTGTTGGGTCTAAATCCATTTTTAACTTTTTCCGAATCGGTCAAGTGAGTTTGTCGCCTCTTCAATAATTCTTTTTACTAGCTCTTCACTGGCAGGTAATTCATTTATTGACCCAACTCCTTGACCAGTAGGTAAAATTCCAACTTCTAAATGGCCATCAACCATTGTCGCCTTTGTCAGCATCGGAGCGTTAGCTGCTAGGGCTAACTGGCTCCATGTTAATTTCTGAGTTTTTTTCATCCTTAAGCCTTCGGTAATCAGGCTCTTAAAGGTTGTGCCGGATAGTCGCCTGAAACGTAAAGCATTAAGTAGTGCTATGGGAAAAGCAAGCAAGCGAGCCTTTTCAAGTCGTTCCACCATTTTGTTGGAAATAACTCTTTGCGGTGCACCGTCAATTGCTTTGGTGACGACTGTCTGGGTTGATGAAGTAGCCAGGTAAACATTTTTTACATTCTCCGGAACGTCGCTTTCACTTGTTAGAAGAAATCTAGTCCCCATTGCTACTCCAGAAGCCCCCCATGCCAAAGCAGCAGCTAGTCCTCTTCCATCCGTGAAGCCACCAGCCGCAATTACAGGAATTTCTACTGAGTCAATCACTTGAGGTATTAAAAGTGAGGTCGGAATAACTCCTGTATGACCACCTCCCTCAGAACCTTGTGCGATGACTGCATCAACACCTAACTCAGCTACCTTCTCTGCGTGTCGTGCTGCTCCGACAGTAGGTATGACTATCACACCTGCTTCTTTTAGACGCTCAACTATTCGTTGTGTAGGTGCTTGAGCGAATGAAGCTACTGGAACCTGAGAGTCGATTAAATGTTCGATTCTAGAGTCGATGTCTAAAGCATCTGTTCTGAGGTTAACGCCGAAGGGATTATCTGTATTATTTTTGATTTCTTCAATTGCTTTGACCATTTCTTCAAAAGTAAGTGTTGCTGCTGCGAGTATCCCGAGAGCACCTGCCCGACAGGTAGCTGCAACTAGATTCGGACCTGCGACCCAACCCATACCAGTTTGAACTATCGGGTATTTGACACCGGTTAGCTCACAAAAATTCGTTTTTAATCTAGTGTCGCTCATTTTTTGGCAAATTCTGCTTTACGTAAACCATGCGGATCAATTACTTCCCTAATAAGCTCAAGTTCTTCTTTTGTGGGTATGCGGGTCTCTTCAACTTCGTCTGGTACTAGAAGTTCAAATCCGGTTGCGCCAATTATTTCTTCAACTGTTACATTCGGGTGGCAAGAAACTAACTGCATGCGTTTTTCTTGATTAGAAAAATTTAGGACCCCTAAATTTGAAACGATTTGACGAATTTCGTGATTGCTTTGTATCCAACCTGAGAGTTCAGAAACTCTGTCGTATCCGGGACCTGAAACAACATCTACTTTTTCGACAAAACTACGAGTTGAATGGTTTGGTATCCAATAACTGGTCGTGTTGTTTACCAGATTGCCGGGAGCACCTCGAAGCCCTAAGAGTTGAGCTTTAGGTTTTTTCCAGTCCCCGATTGCAGCAAAATTCTGATTTCCGTATGGATCTATCTGGCTTGCACCCATGACTATATGACGGCGCCCTGACCAAACAATGTCGAAAAGGTCTCGGTAAGGCATCCATGCTTCCACCAATCGTTCCGCATCTGGATCTCCTACAGGAATGGTGTTAGCAGCTAAGACAGAAACTGTGTCCGTCATTACCATGTCAGATTCGAATGTGGCTTTAGCCAAGCGCCCAGCTATCACAGGAACATTCCCTATGGGGTTGCACAAAATCTCTCCATCTCCCCGGAAGCCGTCAGCAATCGCAGTGACACAGATCTCATCGATTGTTGCATCATCAGCCATTTTGGCTCTCTTCTATTTGGGTTCTTGAGTCAACTGCTTTTAAGTATTCCTGATGACTAGTTACTTCTAAGTATTTTTGTTTGAAGCTTTCCCAACTTTGGAGATCTTTAGCGCTGGCTGCATATTCACTTTGGAAAATCTCATCTCTTCCGTAATCGGGAGGACATTCAGTGAAGTGAGCTCCTCTTGGAGCTTCGATTACACCGTCGACGAATAGTCTCGGAATTTTAAGAGTGTGGACACTTCCTTCTTTCAGGAAGTCTTCGGTAGGGATTATCTTTTCGCAGCTCATGAACGTGCGTTTGGCTGCTTTTGCAAAAAGGTCGTCAAAATACAAATCCGGACCTAAAAATTGTCCGTTTCCTTGAGAATCAGCCCTGTTCATATGAATAAGAGAGACGTCGAGATTTAAGGCGGGTATCGCTACCAGTTCTTCACCTTTTTCACCATTGCTTGATTCGTAAGGAGATTCGATTGTCTTTATTTCAGGGTTCATCATGAGCATGTCACTGCCTAAACCAGCTCTTGTTGGATAAAAAGGCATACGATGCGCTGCAGCTAGCAACCCTAAATAAAAAGCGCCTTCGTCTAGTTCACCAGTTTCGATAATTCCTTCTTGTTTAGCGTTTCTAAAATGCGGTTCTAGAGCTATTGAATCAAGTGAAACGAACCCATAAATAGCTTTACGAATCTTCCCTGTAGCACAAAGCAGCCCTACTTCTGGCCCTCCATAGCTGACGATTGTAAGATCCTTCAAATTGCTGCATGCTATTGCTCGTACCAGAGACATGGGTTTTCGACGTGAACCCCAACCACCTATACCTATAGTCATCCCATCTGATAATTCTTCGATGACTTCTGTTTCTGTCATTTTTTTGTCAATCACAACTTCAACGCTAGGGCAACCCACGCTATGCAACGACCTGAGATAATCTTCTAGTGTGAATATTTCTATGGACAAAACTGAAATTCTTGATTTCTCGGGTAAAACGGTGATTGTTACCGGTGGGACCCGAGGTCTTGGACGCGTTATTTCAGAATCTTTTCTAGATGCCGGAGCAAACGTTATTGTGTGTGCGCGCAATGCGCCTGAGAAACCGGTTTTTTCTGAATCAAGTAACAATGAAGCCGTTTTTTTTGAAACTGATGTAAGAAATCCTGATCAGGTTGAATCTCTTGTTTCTGAAGTTTTTCAAAAGTTTGGTCGCATCGATGTGCTTGTAAACAATGCTGGAGGGGCGCCTTCAGTTAAATCTTCAGATGCTTCACCGCGCTTTAATGAAAAAGTTGTTTCATTAAACCTTTTAGCTTCTATGCACTGTTCTCAATCTGTATTTCCTGTAATGACTTCTCAAGAAGACAATGGCGTCATCATCAATATCTCTTCAGTCAGTGGCAGTAGACCCAATCCCGCAGGAATGGCTTACGGGGCTGCTAAGGCTGGTTTGGACAATTTGAGTAAAACTTTAGCTCATGAGTGGAGTCCAAAAATACGTGTTCTGACTTTGGCGGTTGGACTAATAGAAACTGATGAATCCTCTGAGTTTTACGGCGATGAAGAAAAACGTTTAAATCTCGCTAACCATCTAGCTATGAAGCGTCTGGGAAGACCAGAAGAAATCGCTGATATGTGCATGGTGCTTGCCTCACCTTTGGCTCGTTGGATGACCGGAACCACTGTCGAGGTTCATGGAGGTGGAGAGAGTCCTTTCTATTTGAAAGAAATCTCCGATACTAGTGCAGAAGAAAACTCATAATATTTTTGAAAAAAATGGCACCTACCTTTCTCACTGAAGAATCGCCAACCTACGGGGTAGTGCAATCTGTTTCACCTATGGTGAGGCGGATCGTTGCAAAAAATCCTTCTAAATTTACTTATCACGGGACCGGTACTTACATCATTGGGGATCCTAATGGAAGCGAACTAACCGTAATAGATCCAGGCCCTCGTGATGACGCACATCTGGCCGCTCTTTTGGATGCTATAGGAAACAAAAATGTGAGCCATATCTTAGTGACACACACGCACCCTGATCATTCTCCTGCAGCTACCAGCCTCTCTGAGGTCACTTCAGCTCCGACATACGGATTCGGGAAACATCCTCTGGCAGCTACTAAAAAAGCTGATGACGTCGACCAGACACAACAAGACGATCTTGAAGGTAGAGGTGATACTGAATTTGTTCCTGATGTTGAAATAGGAAATGGAGATGTGATTGTTGGTGAAGGTTTCACTTTTGAAGCTCTCCATACTCCGGGACACATCTCCAACCATTTATGTTTTTCTTTGGAAGAGGAATCTACTTTGTTTACTGGCGATCATGTTATGGGATGGTCGACGACTGTGATTCCGGCTCCAGACGGGAACCTCTCTCATTATCTTTCTAATTTACGCCGCCTTCTTGAACGTTCTGAAATGATTTATCGACCTACTCACGGTCCTGCGATTGAGGACCCTCTTCCTTTTGTTAATTCTCTAATCGAACATCGGGAGAAGCGCACGACGCAAATAATTGCTGCAATCAATAAGAAACCTAAGACAATTAAAGAATTAGTCAACGATATGTATTCTGATGTTGATGAAAGTCTTCACAAGGCAGCCGGTAGTTCTGTGTATGCACATCTATTGGACCTTGCTCGTATTGGTGTTGTCTCGGCGGAGCCTGATTTAGATATGGACGCTGAGTGGAGGGTTAAGTAGAAATTAGGAATTAGGGTTGCTGGCTTGAAACTGAAATGACTTCGCCTGTCATGTAGGAAGAGTAATCGCTGGCTAAGAAAACCATTACATTTGCTACTTCCCATGGTTCTGCGGCGCGTCCTAAGGCTTCTTGCTCTATTAAAGAATCTATTAGCTCTTGGTTGCTAGATTTTGCAAGATTCGGGTGCATAGCCAAACTCGGTGCTACGCAGTTAACTCGTATGTCGTATTCCGCTGCTTCAATAGCAACGCATCGTGTAAGTGCCATAACGCCTGCTTTTGCTGCTGCGTAGTGAGACTGGCCTGTTTGCGCGCGCCATCCTAAAACCGAAGCGTTGTTTACTATTACTCCTGTGTTTTTCTCCTGCATTTTTTTCAATGCTGCTCTTGTGCAACGCATTGTTCCATTTAGTGTCACGTCGATGACTCGCGACCATTCTTCATCATCCATTTCAACTAGCAAGCTTTGAGCTCCTAAACCTGCGTTGTTGATTAAGACATCGATTTTTTCATATTCTTCTATCGTTTTGTCGAACAAATTCTGCACTTGTTCTTCTTTCGTTACATCACACACAATTGAAAGAGGTGCCTCTCCATTGATCTGGCCCAATGCATCACAGGTATCTTCAAGTCTTTTTTCATGAACATCGGAAATAATTACGGTAGCTCCTTCTTCAATGCAGCGTCGTGCCACTGCAGAACCAATTCCAGTTCCCGCAGCAGCGGTTACAACCACTACCTTCTCTTCTAAGAGGCTGTGGCCTTCGACATAATTTGGAGGAGTTTTAGTTGCCATAATCAGATCCTAGATCAACTAGGCATTGCCCTGTTCTGTCTTTTCAGCCATTTCTTTCATCCGTCGCTCTAAATCTGCAAACAATGGGAGTTCTTCGACACCTATATCTGAATCTAATCTTTCGACAATCTCATCGAATGAAAAGGCTTCTCCGTCGTTAGCAGTCATTTCCCTTACTTCAGCAGGTTGGTTCCATACAGCTATTCGCTTTCCTGTGCATGTATATATTTGTGCTGTTATATCTTTGGCTGCGTCTGACAGTAAAAATGCCGCTAATGGTGCAATATCTTCTGGTGCTCCTGCTTCTATTTCAAAAGGAACGTTTTCTGACATTCGGGTCATTGCAGCGGGCGCTATACAGTTTGCATTCACCCCATATCTCTTTAGAGCAAAAGCTGCGCTTTTTGTAAGAGATATGACTCCGCCTTTTGCAGCTGAATAGTTTGGTTGTGCTGTTGAAGCAACAAAAGCTCCTGAGGTGAAGCCAAGGATGCTTCCCCCTCCTTCTTGTTTACGCATTACGGCAGAGGCTGCTCTGTAAACATTGAAGTGACCTCTGAGATGAACTCTCACGACATCATCGAATTCTTCATCCGTCATATTAAATAACATTCTTTCGCGCAGAATTCCTGCAGCGCATGCTACTCCGTCAATTCGTCCCCATGCTTCGATCGCAGTTTCAACTATGCGTTGGCCTACTTCTGATTCTGAAACATCGCCAGCCACAGCAATTGCATTTCCGCCTAATTCCTTAATTTGGTTTACGACTTCATCGGCTACAGCACTTGAAGGAGCAGAACCGTCTAGTTCTACCCCATAGTCAGCAACAACTACGTTTGCTCCTTCTTCAGCGCATAGAATCGCGACAGCACGTCCGATTCCATTTCCGGCTCCTGTTACTGCAATGTTTTTACCTGAAAGATGCCCAGCCACTTTTTCTCCTTAATATATTTTTTATCAAAAGTTATGCGGCGACACTATCGGAGGTCGCCCAATCGGCCTATCGTCGGAGAATGCTATCAGATAAAAAAATCCTCATTACAGGTGCAACTGGCCAAATCGGCTTTCCGGTAGCTCGTTTCTTAGCGGAAAAAAATGAAGTTTGGGGAGTTGCCCGGTTTACTGATGAACAGAACAAACAACATCTAGAGAGACTAGGCGTAAGCACTTTTACTCTCGATTTAAATTCTAATGACTACGGAACCCTCCCAACCGATTTCGATCATGTAGTACATTTTGCAGTTTTTCAGGGTCCAGTAGCTGATTACGATCTGGCAATTTCGAATAATGCTGAAGCAACAGGAATCTTGATGCAACATTGTCGCAGCGCTAAGTCCGTGCTGATAGCTTCAACCAACTCCGTTTACAAACCTAACGAAAACCCTTGGCATCTATACAGTGAAAGCGATCCTCTGGGTGATTCAATTGTTACCCACTCTCCTACCTATGGGATCTCTAAAATAAGCCAAGAAGCTGTTGCTAGGACCATGTCTAGAGTTCTTGACCTACCTACTACTATCGCTAGAATTAATGCAAGCTATGGCGATAATGGAGGCCTTCCAAAGTACCACTGTGCAGCAATAGCAGCTGATAAGCCGATAACGCTCAGAGACTCAGCCCCGTCCCCTTATAGCCCCATCCATGAGACAGATCTCGCTCAGCAGGTCTCGCATCTTCTTGACGCTGCTTCAACTCCCGCTACCATCGTGAACTGGTGTGGAGACGAAGTTGTAACTGCTGAAGACTGGTGCACTTTTTTCGGTTCTCTCTTAGGTAAAACCCCACAACTCCTATACGAAAATGTGCCTGGTAGTCAATCAGGAGGTGCAGCAGATCCAAGTTTCAGAAAATCTATCACCGGGCCATGTAAAATTTCTTGGATGGATGGAATGGCAACCTTTACAGAACATCATGTCAAATAAGTTTTACTGCTATAACAGTTAAAGGCTTTAAGTTTCTCAAGGGTTTTAATTCCGTGATTGGAAAGCAGTCTTATGGACATTCAACATGTTGTTGACAAAATTGAGATAACAGATTTTTTTTCGCGCTATGCGCGTGCTGTGGATACTAGAGATTGGGATCTTTATAGAACCTTGTTTACAACAGATGCACACATCGATTACTCATCATCGGGTGGCTCAGTTGGCGATTTAGAGGAAACTGTTTCTTTTTTATCAAAAGCTTTAGACATGTTTGAAATGTCTCAACATCTCGTCACCAACATCGAAGTGTTAAAGAAAGAAGAAAACGAAGCTGATGTTCTTGCACTTTTCAATAATCCAATGCGTTTAAAAGGGGGAGAAATTTGGTTTGTAGGTGGAAAATATAGACATGAACTGATCCGATCAGACTCAGGTTGGAAAAGTAGAAAACTTGTCGAAGAAACTCTTTGGTTTGATAGATCTCCTTTCGGTGATCTAGCTAAAGACACCCCAGAAGAAAAGGAATGATTTTCATTGATAAATAATCGTGATGAAAGTCGTTACAAAAAATGGGAATCAGAGCACGAGGAGCGAGGAACGAGTGATCTGATACCCGCTGCAACTGTCGTAATAATGAGAGATTCAAAATCCGGTATTGAACTTTTAATGCTTCGAAAGAATTCCAAAGTTGCTTTTGGAGGTATGTGGGTTTTCCCTGGAGGTAAAATTGATGAAAATGACAAGGTTATTGATTCTGATGGATCTCTTGATGAATTGGCAACGGCAACGAATGCTGCTGCAAGAGAAACTTTCGAAGAGGCGGCAATTTCTGTTTCTCAAGAAAACTTGTTTTGGTTTTCGCACTGGGTTCCACCAGCTATAACTCCTAAAAGATTTTCTACATACTTTTTTGCAACGAAATTAGTGGACGGTGATGAAGTCACTATTGATGATTCTGAAATCATTGAACACAATTGGTTCCGCCCTCATGAAGCCATCAGTTTGCGTGACGCCGGTGAGATAGAACTAGCTCCACCCACGTGGGTGACCTTAAATCGTCTTATTTCTTTTGCAAATGTTGAAGATGCTCTAAATGACCTTGATGATAAGGATCCAATGTTCTATGAAACGCACATAGCTCAATCAACGAAAGGGCCAGTAGCAATGTGGTTTGGGGATGCAGGCTATGAAAAAACCGATCCCGACATGTCCGGAAAACGCCATAGGCTGACGATGACTACAGATGGTTACTACTTTGAACAATCAAATAGCTAGCCTCTCACCTAATATTTATATATGAGTGCTAATAACTATCTAGAGACCCCAAAAGGCCTAACAGAGACCGAAGTTGCCGAACGGATAGAAAAGGGTCAGGTAAACAATGTTCCTGATGCTCCTGTTCGTACTACTAAGCAAATCTTGAGAGCAAATGTTTTAACTCCGGTCAATGGGATTATGGGGACCCTGCTCATTCTCATATTGGTAGCGGGTTTCCCGGGAGACGCTTTATTTGCAGGAGTAATTTTTTCTAACAGTATCATTGGAATTTTTCAGGAATTAAAAGCTCGAAAGACTCTGACGGAGTTAGCCGTTTTATCAGCTCCTAAAGCGCGCGTAATTCGTGAAGGAATTACTAAGGAAATTAATATTTCTGAAGTCGTACTTGATGATCTAATTGAGATTCAACCAGGTGACCAAATAGTTGTGGATGGTCAATTAACACATTCTGCTGGTTTAGAAGTCGATGAGTCTCTGCTAACTGGCGAATCTGAACCGGTCGAAAAAAACATATCAGACGAAGTTTTATCTGGAAGTTTTGTGTCAGCTGGTTTCGCCCATTATAGGGCTACACGTATAGGCGTTGATTCGTATGCAGTTGCTTTGGCTGAAGAAGCACGGCGTTTCAGACTCGTCGATAGCGACTTACGTTCCGGGGTGGACACAATACTGCGTTGGTTAATTATAATTATTCCTCCTTCTGTAGGACTCTTACTTCTTAGACTTTTAGCCACTGAAGATCTGTGGGAAGAGGCTTTACGTGGAACTGTGGCGTCAGCGGTTGCAATGGTCCCCGACGGACTTGTTCTACTTACAAGTCTTTCCTTTATAACTGGTGTGGTCGCTTTGGCTAGGCATCGAGCGTTGTGCAAAGAGCTTGCCTCGGTTGAAATGCTGGCTCGTGTCGATGTTTTATGTCTAGACAAGACAGGAACTATAACAACAGGAAAAATTTCCTATACAGGGTTTGAAACTCTCGATGGAACCGACCCCTCTGATGCACTTGGAGCGATGGTGGCCGCCGACCCTTCACCTAACGCAACACTTGCTGCTCTAGGTGAACACTTTCGCGACCCTGAATGGCAATTGATTGACTCAATAGCATTTTCCTCAATGCGCAAATGGGCTATGTGTGACTTCGGCGAGAATGGATTATTTTATTTGGGGGCACCTGAAATCCTTCTCAGAGAAGATGATCAAACAAATCGTGACCGCGTGGAAACTCTTGCGAATGAAGGGAAGCGAATTTTAGTTCTTACTCGATCAGAAAGTCCCACTAGCAAAACAGATGAACTGCCAACGAGTCGTACCCAAGTTTGCCTAATCTTTCTTGAGGATACTTTACGAGAAGATGCGCATGAGATCTTCAGCTACCTTCAGGGTCAAGGCATTCAATTAAAAGTTATTTCTGGTGATCACCCTGCGACAGTTGCTGCTGTAGCTAAAAAAGCTGGTATCTCAACTAATGCCGAAGTTTTAGACGCCAGAGAATTATCAGAAAATCAAAACATAGATGAAATAATTGAAAATACATCGATTTTTGGACGTGTCACACCTCACCAGAAAAGAGCAATGGTCTCGTCACTTCAAAGTAAGGGTCACACCGTTGCCATGACCGGAGATGGTGTCAACGATGTTCTTGCTCTGAAGGATTCTGATATGGGTATAGCGATGGGGTCAGGAAGTTCGGCTAGTAGGGCTGTCGCTCAGTTGGTTTTGCTTGATAATCAGTTCAAAATATTACCGCGCGTCCTTAAAGAAGGACGAAGGGTGATCAATAACATAGAGAGGGTTTCTAATCTTTTCATAACAAAAGCAACTTACGCCGTTTTATTAACAGCGCTCGTAGGAATACTAGGTGTCCCTTTCCCTTTTCGACCAAAGCAATTAACGCTTATAGGGACTTTTTCTATAGGTCTCCCTGGTTTCTTCTTAGCTTTAGCTCCTGACAGCTCACTGGTTAAACCAGGTTTTCTAAAAAGGGTTCTTCGTTATTCAATCCCTGCTGGAATTTCCGCTGCAATCGCAACTTTTGCCTGTTACGAGACTGTTAGACGTTCGGATGTTTTGTTGATCGAAGCCAGAACTGCTGCAACAGCGACTCTTCTATGCCTTGGTCTCGGAATTCTTATAGTTGTAAGTAGACCTATAAAACCGTGGAAATTATTTTTAGCAGCTTTTATGGGCTTGTCTTACGTATCTGTTCTTTTGAGTGAGTTTGGCCGTGACTACTTTGAGTTAGTTCATCTATCGGGTGGCGCATGGTTAACTACAGGAATTTGTGTTGCTATTGGAATCTTGCCAATATTTCTGTCAGCTCGCCTCAATAAAGACTAACTTTGTTTGTTTAACGTCCCGCTGCCGTGGCTGCAGCTAAAGCAGCAGCGGCTCTGTCAGCAGCTACCTGCCTGCGCCCTATTATCGGTGTGGTTGGTGCAAATCCTGCAGTGGCTCTCTCTGCTTCTGATTCACCACCCCAAAAACCCAGCTCTCTGTTGTCACGAGCATATTGTTTACAATCGACTTGTACTTCACAATCGGCACATATCTCCTTAGCTTTTGCTTCACGCCTAACTCTTGCTTCAGGTCTTTCGGCAAATGGTGCAAAGAACAAACTGCTCTCACCTTGGCACAAGGCATCTTTCATCCAAATTAGAACTCTTGAATCAATAAAAAAGTTCGTTGCTATATCAGTCATGCAGACCGGCCCTCCTCCGTTCTACTCTTCGGAGTTTTACTCCGAGCGCGCGACCTTAGGTAATACAAACTGTTTTGAACAGAGATTTTTAATAATAATTAAAGAACGACCTATCTGTAAAAAAGATTACTTCTTCATTAATAACTACCATTTCCTGCTTTCACCTGACATCAGGTGAAAGTCGTGTCATAGTCTGTAGATGAATAGTGAAGCACCCAACAGTGAGAAAGTTTCCGGGACTTACTTTGATGATTTGAAGGTGGGGCTGATTCTTCCTCCTTCTCCTGATCTAACTATTACATCGGGGGAAATCGCTATGTATCAGTCAATTTGTGGAGACCCTCTATCTACCTCTCTCAGTCTTCCACTAGCCAAGAAAGTAACCGGGGTGTCAAAACGTGTTGTAAACCCTGGGTTGATAATGCATTTTTCAATTGGACAAAGCACGGTTGCTACAAGACGGGTAATAGCAAATCTTTTCTATCGCGGAGTTTATTTCAAAAGACCCGTCTTCGAAGGGGAGACTCTCCATACCGAAGTGGTAATTAAAGGTTTAAAAGATTTAAGTCTAAGGAAAGACCGCCCGCCAAGGGGACTTGCACTGCTTGGTATAACAACCACTTGTGTAGATGATGGTTCGGTCGTGGTTGATTACGAACGGTGTGCGATGCTCAAGTCGCGCGATCCTAACAACCTCCCCGGACACAGCGATGATCTCGGCTCAGTAGAAACGGAAATTGTTTTGGATAACTGGGAGTCTTCAGTTCCCGATTCTTGGGATGTCTCATTTATGAGTGTAGAAAATCAAGAAAATTGGTTAATTGGAGAGAAGAAAACAGATGAACTTTGCGACACCGTGAGTAGCGCTATGGAACTCGTCCGTCTAACCCAAAACCAGGCCCCTGTTCATCGTGACGCGAGCACGTCACCAAGCGCCGAAAGACTTGTATATGGGGGACATACTATAGGCCTCGCTCAAGCGTCTCTGAACCGACTCATGCCAGGAAATGCAACTATTTTAGGTTGGCAATCCTGCGACCACTTAGGGCCCGTACACGAGGGGGATGTTTTGTCTTTTCAACACACTCTCCTAGACCAGAAAACATTAACTAATGGAAAAATTAGTGCAATAAAAACAGAGGTCTCCTCTATTAAAGGTTCTGAAATATCAAATGTTCTCGATTGGAGACTCGTAATTTTTGGAGCTTAGGTAATCATTCAAGAAACTGCGAAAATGAGACCGTTATCGGCTAAATTTCCTATTTCTACTGAACTAAGTTTGAGATTGTCGGCTAGAACTTGCTCAGTGTGCTCTCCTAACAACGGCGCTTTGAGAGCATTTCGATCGTCTCCTTGTGGACCTCCGAAAGATAAAGGCGACCCAGGAACTAGGTGTCTTCCTACTCCAGGTTGATCAATTTCAGAAAACATCGGATTCTCCGTTGAACACCTAGGGTCTTCATCAAGCATCTGTCTAAAAGTCCTGTACGGACCCCAACACACCCCGCATCTATCAAGTCGTTCAGAAATTTCTTTTAAGGTTAAGTTTTGGAACCATGGATTAAACAAGTCCGCAAGTTCTTTTCTCGCCTCAAAACGAGCACCTTCGTCTGTGAAATCAAGACCGAGTCTTCGAGATAGTGAAGCTACCTCTTCCTGAGTCTGGGTTGCTTCTAAAAGACCGTCCCATTGTCTTTGCGTAATAGCCACAACCATTACATGGCGGCCATCATGACTCAGAAAATCTCTTCCGAAAGCTCCATAAAGCTCATTGCCAAGTTTTTTTCTTTCCACCCCACCTAACTCAACTTCGGCAAGGTCTCCTCTCCATGCAACCGCAGCTAGCGCAACATCTGATAAAGCAAGGCTTACTAACTGCCCTTTTCCAGTTTGTGTTCTATACCGATCGGCCGCAACCATACCTAATGCCGCAGTTTGACCGCAGATAAGGTCCCAAGCGGGCAGCGAGTGATTGACAGGCCGAGGGTCGTCCGTATGACCAGTTACCGACGGAATTCCAACTGCACAGTTAATCGTGTAATCCACCGCTGTTGTTCCATCATGGCTTCCCATAATCGACACCATTACTAAGTCAGATCTTTTTTCTGAAAGTTTTTCGTAGCTAAGCCAGCCTTTTAAAGGAAAATTAGTTAAAAAATTTCCTGAAGTAGCTATAAGTTCGGATAACAAAATCTGTATCTCAGGAGCTCTTAAATCTGCTACAACTGATTTCTTTCCGCGGTTTAAACCATTCCAGTAAAGACTTACTCCATTTTCAGTAAGAGGCCAACGCCTATAATCGATTCCACCGCCGAGTTGATCAAATCTGATCACCTCAGCACCCATCTGAGCTAACGTCATCCCTCCAGAGGGGGCGGCGACAAAAGCTGACCCCTCAACCACAGAAAGTCCTTCTAGTGGAAGAATCAAATCAGTCTGCTCTCAGCTTTGCGAACGGATTACCGACAAAACTTCGTCGCCATGAGTCTGGAAATCAGTAATTGAATCCTGATTCCAAATAGCGGCAACTAATCCTTCGGGAGAAATTAAGAAACTAGTTCTCATAGCAAAAGCTGCAGCTGGGTCGTCTGAAGGCCGAGCTACTCCATAAAGCTCCCCTATTTTTCTATCAGGGTCAGCTATTAATGGAAAAGAAAAATCTTGCTCATCAAAAAATTTATTTTGCTCTTCAACGGTGTCGAAACTAGCACCGACTATTACGGCTCCTAGATCTGAAAATTCTGAGGCCCTATCACGGAGCCCCTGTCCTTGAATCGTTCAACCAGGTGTTGATGCTTTTGGATACCACCAAAACAAAACCCAACTTCCTACAAAATCGACCAAAGATAGAGTGTTGCCACCTTGGTCAAGTGCTGAGAATTTCGGCGCTTCATTTCCTACTTCAAGCATTGCTCCCCTTTTATATTGGTCACAATAGTGACCCTAGCTTCTTAAGTGGCCCAGAACGGGCTCTTTGAGAATTAAGCTAACCATGAAATCGCCTGAAGCTCGCTGTAAGCCTTTAGGCCCCATGTGCCACGATCTCGACCTATTCCAGACATCTTAAATCCTCCAAAAGGGGCTTCCATGTGAGGTTGAAAACTGTTAAGAGCAACATTCCCGCTTTCCAAACTTTTGGCTATCTGGTGAGCTCTGGCAGTATCACCTGCATACACATAACTAAATAGGCCATAATCGGAGTCATTAGCCATTTCAATCGCTTCCTCATCATCTTCATATTGCATCACTACAACAACTGGCCCAAAAGCCTCTTCACGAACAACATGCATATCAGTTGTGCAATCGGCCAAAAGTGTTGGCGCTACAAAATAGCCCTGTTCATCAGGTCTTTCACCTCCACAAACCAATTTGGCACCCGACTCGACACCAGAGGAAATAAATTTTTCAACGTTGTCTCTCTGCTGCTCTGAGATTAAAGGGCCTACTAAAGTATCACGTTCTCTAGGGTCGCCCATCTTGAGCATCCCTGCTACAGCCGAGAGAGTCTCTACTGTTTGGTCGTAAATGTTGCGGTGGCAAATGACTCGAGTGGGTGCGGTGCAAATCTGACCGCTGTGGAAACCCCAAACACTTGCTATAGCTCCCATCGCTGCATCCACACTGGCATCTTCAGTCATTATGAGAGCACCCTTCCCGCCTAATTCCATGAGAACGCGTGTCATAGTTGATGCCCCACTTGCGTAGATTGACTTTCCAACAGAAGTCGACCCAGTAAAACTCACCATATTGACATCTTTTGATGCAACCATCGCCGCGGGTACCTCAGGTCCAGAAGAAGTAACAATATTTATGACTCCTGGAGGAAAACCGGCTTCACTTATAGCTTCGCCCAATCTCAAAATTCCAAGTGGATCTTGTGGCGCCGGTTTTATGATGCAGGTATTACCCATTGCCAGAGCCGGCGCTATTTTCCCAGCAACGTTAGTGAGAGGGAAATTATAAGGTGTGATGCATAAAACAACTCCAACTGGTTGGTGGTATATGGATGCAGCCACAAGACCTGCGGGCCCAAGAGCGGTTGCACCTTGCTTAACGGGAAGTTCAGATGAATCTATGCGTTGTGGTTTCGAGTAGTAACGGAAACGGTCAATAAACCCTCCCGCTACTTGCAGAGTTTCGGTGATGTTTATAGTTGAGCCAGTCTCCGCCTGCACCAAATCAACCCAATCTGGGGTTTTCTGTTCAAGCACATCTGCAAGTTTTCCAAGTAAGTAACATCTCTGATCTGCCGATGTATTCTTCCACCCGTCTAATGCTTCTCTAGCAGCAACCATCGCATCAGCTGCTTCACTTAGAGTGGCTTCTGGGGCATAACCCACTGTCTCTGTCGTGTAAGGATTCGTGACTGGATATTTTTCTGCAGTTTCTATCCATTCACCTCCTATAAGCAATTTCCATTGCTCTTGGGGATCTATTTTCGTCATCACTCTCCCTAAGCCCATTTGAGTATGCTCAAACGTTCTTGACTAACCTCTCATTTACTACTTTAGTAAATTCATTATTAGTAAATGCCAAGGATAGAAAACTATATGCAGAATAATTCCGACATTTCGAACGAAGATATATACCACCGTTCTTTTTTTCTTGATGAAAAACTTTTTGAATACATCTTGGGTCACACTTCCTCACCTGATGAAACTCAAAAATCTCTTATCGAAACTACATCTAAATTAGGAAAAGTTTCTGCTATGCAGGTTGCTCAGGATCAGGGCATTTTTCTTTACATGCTAGTCGCTGCGATCAGACCCAAATTTGCTGTTGAAATAGGAACTTTCACGGGTTACTCATCTTTAGCCATTGCCAAAGCCCTGCCAGAGGACGGAAAACTATTATGTTGTGACGTTTCTGAAGAATGGACCTCTGTAGCTAGTGAATACTGGAAGAAAGCAGGTGTTGATAAAAAAATTGAACTTATTATTGCACCTGCAAAGCAAACTCTGGTCAATTTACCTGATGATAAAAAAATCGATTTTGCATTCATTGATGCCGACAAGGGGGGCTATTTAGAATATTATGAAGAGATTGTGCCTAGATTGTCAGACCATGGGTTAATAGCAATCGACAACGTTTTATGGTCGGGCAGAGTAATTAATCAAGAGATATCTGACGATGACACTGTCTCTATTCGAAAATTTAATGACCACGTCTCTCAAGATGACAGAGTCTCTTCTGTGATGCTCTCTATCGGTGACGGAATAACTCTGGTAAAGCGGACTAATTAAAGTTTTTATACAAAAATAAACAAGGTCTATTTATGCCGGTTAGGATCTCGGCAGATTCGATAACTAATTGAGAGGTTAATCATGCCGGATGCTGTAATAGTAGCAACTTCAAGAACTCCTATAGGTAGAGCAAATAAAGGCAGTCTGGCGGAAGTCAGGCCTGATGACATGTCGGCTTTTATAATTAAAGATGTTCTTTCTAAGGTTCCGCAACTTCAAACTGATTTGGTTGAAGATGTCCTATGGGGAACTGGTCAGCCAGGTGGAGAACAAGGCTATAACATTGCGCGTATATCAAGCCTTTTGGCCGGAGTGGACGCCCCTGGAGTAACAGTAAACCGGTACTGTTCATCTTCGTTGCAAACAATCCGTATGGCCTTTCACGCAATTAAGGCTGGAGAAGGGGATGTTTTTGTTGCTGGAGGCGTCGAGTGTGTAAGTCGCTACCAATTTGGTGCTTCCGATACCGGATCTCATAACGATTCTTTTGAAGACGCCGAAACACGGACTGCTGAAAGAACTGGGGAAGGAGTAGACGCTTGGACTCCACCCCAAGGTTTACCAGATGTGTATATAGCAATGGGTCAAACTGCTGAAAATGTGGCTCAAAGCAAAGGAGTTTCGCGTAAAGATCAAGACGAATGGGGTGTACGTTCACAAAATCGCGCAGAAGCCGCTGCGGCGCGAGGTTTTTTTGAACGTGAGATTACTCCATACACAGTTCCAGATGGAACTGTCGTAACGGCCGACGATGGAATAAGAGCCGGAACTACATATGAAAATGTTTCACAGTTGAACCCTGTTTTCCGTCCTGATGGGACTGTTACCGCCGGCAATGCTTGTCCTTTGAATGATGGCGCTGCTGCAGTAGTCGTGATGAGTGAAGAGAAAGCTTCAGAATTGGGAATATCTCCGTTGGCGAAAATCGTGGCTTCTGGGGTTTCATCTCTGAATCCAGAGATAATGGGATTGGGTCCAATTGATGCAATCAACCAAACATTACAAAGAGCGGGTATGGCGATTAGCGACATAGACCTTGTCGAGATAAATGAAGCTTTTGCAGCGCAAGTCATTCCTTCAGCGGAAGAAACTGGAATAGACCTTGACAAATTGAACGTAAATGGCGGAGCCATAGCTTTAGGTCATCCATTTGGAATGACAGGTGCTCGGATAATGACAACATTGATAAATGGGCTAGAGGATTCAGATAAGGAATTCGGACTTGAAACCATGTGTGTTGGAGGCGGGCAAGGAATGGCGATGATAGTTCAGCGCGTAAGCTGATCATCAGAACTATTTAGTCTTAGCTTCTCGCCCAGCTGGCATCCAATTTGATCCAGCTGTGTTATCAATATGATCCATGTAACGCGAACCCACTGGTTCTATCAATTCGAGGAATTGAGTCGTTTGATTAATTCCAAGATTTCGCCAGGCGGCACTCGCTATGTTGTTAAGTTTTCTTTCGAGCTCTTCTCTGTATTCCAAGCCTTTAGTCGTAACTGTTTCTCCATCCGCTAAACCACGTTCTCTTAACTTTTTAAATGCGGCGCTAATTGCAGCATCATCTGCACCTCGACTGCGTGGAAGCCATTGATCATCATATTTATGCTTGGCATTATCTAAAATACCTGCCATAGTGCCGTCGATATTTTCGCTTGTCATAATCGCCCAATGAGTATCACCTCGCCACTCACGGATGGCGTTAACAGCTAGCCAAGCTGACACAAGCGGGTCCTCATGGCGTGGCCAATCCAATAGCGATGCAAATAAAGCGCGGCCAGATAGTGGAAGCTCTTCAGCGGCTTTCCAAAGATTTGGAGACATAGTTGCTAAAGGTCCACATATTTCTGGTGTTAATTCTTTTAAACCTGGAGCTATCGCGGCATCTCTAGCCGCTGCCGCTTTTTCAAAAGTTGTATGTTCGCGACAGTTATCAAGACTCGCCGAAATAAAGTTTGGGTGTATCGAGTAAAAAGCAGCGGATACGGCCTTATTCCCTGCTTTTCCTAAAGTGGCTGCACGGGTAGACACGTAATAACCAAATCCGTTAGGAATTCCAAGTGCTTCATAATTTGCTATAGCCCTAGGATCCCAATAAATCCAACCGATCAGCCTATGAGAAGCAAAAGCTGCACGACGACTAAGTTCTTCCCAGTCATTTTCATGTTTGCTCAACTTTGTACGCTTTAGGATAATTTAATTAACCTTGACCACCTGATGCATCTTGAACAGATACTTTGCCGGCACTAATCCAAGGCATCATGTCGCGGAGTTTAGAACCAACTTGCTCAATGCGATGTTGGCGTCCTTTCTCCTCCAAAGCGTAAAAATTCTCTCTACCGGAATGAGCTTCTGCTACCCATTCTTCTGCGAAAACTCCAGATTGAATCTCGTCTAAGACCTGCTTCATTGTTTCCCTAACATGGTCATCCACTACTCGAGGACCACGAGTCAAGTCGCCGTATTCAGCAGTATCGGAAACTGAATAGCGCATACCACCTATACCTTGTTCATACATGAGGTCTACGATTAATTTTAATTCATGAAGACATTCGAAGTAACAGATCTCTGGCTGGTACCCCGCGTCAACTAGTGTGTCAAAAGCACTTCTAACTAGCTCAGTAACACCCCCACAAAGGACTACCTGTTCTCCAAAAAGATCTGTTTCACACTCTTCGGTGAAAGTCGTTTCAATAACTCCTGCTCTGGCACCTCCCAGCCCATCTGCATAAGCCAAGGCTAAATCTTTTGCTCCTCCTGTCGGGTCTTGTTCTACGGCAATCAGACAAGGTACGCCACCGCCTTCAATATAAGTTCTACGTACCAAGTGACCTGGCCCTTTAGGGGCAATCATGATGACATCTACGTCATCAGGAGGTGCGATTAGATCAAAACGGATATTAAAGCCATGGGCGAAAGCAATGGCATCTCCAGCTTTCAAATTTGGGGCAATATGCTCTTCGTATATTGCGGCCTGGTCTGTATCAGGCAACAAAAGCATAATTACATCTGCCCAGTCTGACGCTTCTGAAAGTGAACGAACTGTAAGTCCAGCTTCTTCGGCTTTTGAAATAGAACCAGAGCCTTCTCTCAACCCCACACAGACATCAATCCCTGATTCCTTTAAGTTCAGAGCATGAGCATGACCTTGCGATCCATAGCCCAAGATTGCTATTTTACGATCTGATATCGCTGAACGATTCACATCACTTTCATAATAAATATTTACCACGAACTTCTCCTAATTATTTTTCTTCTACTATTTAAGATTTATTTATTTATAACGAATCTAGAGCAACGCGACCTGTTCGTTGTAATTCAACTATGCCAAAATTGCCTAAAAAAGATTCAAAATCGTCGATGACAGATGAGGTTTCCACCAGAGAAAGCATCATGCTTTCAGTTCCAATATTCAGTACCTTTCCTCCGACTTCGTCTAAATGATCAACCAACTCATCTCTTTGGCTGGCCTCAGCTCTGACTGTAACGATCATCAACTCTCTTTCGACTGACTTGTCAGGATCTAAAGCTCGTATTTCAACAACATTTATAAGTTTGTCAAGCTGTTTTATTATTTGATCTAATGAAACAGATTCAAGTTCGATATCAAGGTCAACAGTTATGCGACTAAATTCTGCCTTATCGGTAGGGGCAACAGCTAAAGACTTGATATTTACACCCCGGCGAGCAAAAAGACCACTAACTCGAGCCAAAACGCCAAACTTGTTATCGACGGTCACAACTAAAGTTCTGTAATTAGGCTGAATCTTTTTCACCGTTCTTGGCTTTCTTGAGATGGAGGAACAACAATCGAAGAATTATCCTGGCCGGATGGGACCATAGGATAAACACGCTCTTCAGGTGCAGTTCGGAAGTCTATTACAACTGATCTATCATCAATCTCATTTGCCTTAGCGATAGCTTCTGGGACTTCTTCAGGACTGTCAACTCGAATACCGACACAACCCATTGACTCTGCCCATGCCTTGTAATTCGGCACATCTTCAGAAAGAAATACTTCTGAAAATCTTTCCTCGTAAAACATGTCTTGCCACTGGCGAACCATGCCTAAGTAAGAATTATTGAGTAGTGCAACTTTTATTGGAATATTTTCAACTGTTGCGGTTACAAGTTCCTGGGCTGTCATCTGAAAACACCCATCTCCATCAACTGCCCAAACCACCCGATCAGGGTGTCCTACTTTTGCTCCAATTGCAGCAGGTATCGAGAACCCCATTGTCCCCAATCCTCCTGAATTTATCCACGTGTATGGGCTATTAAAATTCCAATACTGACTCGTCCACATTTGGTGTTGGCCAACTCCCGAAGCAACAATTGCATCATCAGGAGCTAAATCCCTAAGTTGTTCAATAACAAACTGAGGTTTTAATTTACTTCCAGGTTCAGAGTTCTCATATGTAAGAGGGAAGCGTTCTTGCCAACCACTTATGCTCGATTTCCATTCTGAACGATCCGTTGGAGTGGATCCCTGTTTTTTAAGTCGATCAACCATTGCCTCAATTACTAAACGGCAATCTCCAGTAATAGCAACATCTGGTTTCCTGACTTTCCCAATTTCTGCCGGATCAATATCCACATGAACTATTTTTGCATCCGGTGCGAAACCATCAACTTTACCGGTGACACGGTCATCGAAACGAGCCCCCAAAGCTACTAACAAGTCGGCTTTTTGCATAGAAGTCACAGCTGTATAGTTTCCGTGCATTCCAGGCATACCTAAACAAAGCTCATGACTGTCTGGGAAAGCCCCTCTAGCCATAAGAGTTGTTACTACATGGATTCCAGTGATCTCAACCAGTTCTCTAAGGGCTTCAGCTGCTCTTGCTTTAAGAATCCCACCCCCAACATAAAAAACTGGCCTTTCGGAATTTTCTATAAGCTCCAAAGCCTTATCTATTCCCGAAAGGTCAAAGTTTTTTTCCGGTTCATAGCCTGGCAAATCCATTTCTGGATCGTCTACCCAATTAAGCTTTGATCTGGGATTTTTCGGATCAACTATGTCCTTCGGAACATCAATCAATACCGGACCAGGTCGGCCTGTAGTTGCTATGTGAAATGCCTCTTTCACAATTCTTGGAATATCTTGTGCGTCTTTAACGAGAAAATTATGTTTTGTAACTCCCATGGTTATCCCAGTAGTGTCACATTCCTGAAATGCATCCGTGCCTATCGCAGCTAAAGGCACTTGTCCTGTAATGACAACCAAAGGTATCGAGTCCAAATATGCGTCGCATAAAGGCGTGACAATATTCGTAGCTGCCGGACCGCTAGTTACCATCGCTACACCAGGTTTGCCAGTTGCTTGGGCGTAACCCTCGGCCATATGTCCCGCACCTTGTTCATGACGCACAAGTATGTGTCTGATATTTGAATCAATGATCGGGTCATATACCGGCAGTATCGCTCCACCGGGAAGCCCAAACATGACTTCCACACCCTCTTTTTCAAGAGCCCTAATTAGAGCCCTGCCACCATCTATATTTTCATTATTCATTTTTTTCTCAGATTAGATTTCTTTAATAAAAACTTGATTAAAAACAATTGACCTCCCTATAGGGAGGTCAAAACACGCACCCTTAATGAATGCAGCTAAATAACTACTACACCTACGAAAAATTATCGCACCTATCTAGTATCGCTGGGAAGCTAATAGCAAACAACCCTTTTTATGCCTTAGTGACAGCTCCCTGCTCTGCTCCTGCTGCTAATCGCGCATATTTAGCTAAGAAACCAGACTCATACCTAGGTTTAAAGGGTTTTAATTCATTTCTCCGTTTTTCTAATTCATTTTCGTCAACCAGAAGTTCAATTGAATGTTCACGAATATCGATAACAATTCGATCACCTTCTGCTACAAGAGCTATCGGACCCCCGTCAACTGCTTCCGGGGCGACATGACCCACGCAGAAACCATGCGTCCCACCGGAAAATCGGCCATCAGTGATTAGAGCTGCATCGTTCCCTCTTCCAGCACCTTTCATAGCTCCTGTAATAGCTAGCATTTCACGCATGCCAGGACCTCCTTTAGGGCCTTCATACCGAATCACGACAATATCACCAGCCTCTATCTGCCCTCCTAATACTGCTTCCATAGCCTTGTCTTCACCATCAAACACTCTGGCACGGCCATCAAAACTATCCACATCTATTCCCGCGACTTTCACAACAGCTCCGTCAGGCGCCAAAGAACCTTTCAATATTGCTATTCCTCCTATGTCATGTATGGGGTTATCAAAAGAATGAATTACGTCATTATCAGGCTTTGGTGGGTCGAGAAGTTCTAAGTTTTCTTTTACAGTCAGACCGGTGACAGTTATTTCGTCTCCATGAATCAAACCTTCTTCCAAAAGCATCTGCATCACCACGGGGACACCGCCCACTCTGTCTATATCAACCATGTGATAAAGACCATGCGGTTTAGTATCCGCAAGGTGTGGAACCTTCTCCGCTATGCGATTGAATTCCTCTAATTGAAGATCTACACCAGCTTCAAAAGCTATTGCCAAAAGATGCAGAACAGCATTAGTTGACCCGCCAAGAGCCATCACTACCGCAATGGCATTCTCAAACGCTGCTGGAGTCATTATGTCACGGGGATAGATGCCAGTTTCTAATAGTTTCATCACAGCGGTTCCACTTGCGTACGCCACATCTGAACGTCTGCTATCAATTGCCGCAGCAGATGCCGATCCTGGCAAAGACATACCTAGCGCTTCTCCTACTGCAGCCATCGTGTTAGCAGTAAACATTCCCGCACAGCTACCCATGGTTGGACAAGCAGCCCGTTCTATGGAAAGAAGCTCTTCATCATCAATATCACCTACCGCATGGGCTCCTACTGCTTCGAAAACATTCACGATGTCAAGAGATTTTCCTTTATGTTCCCCTGGCATTATTGAACCTCCATATACAAAAACTGATGGAAGGTTTATACGTGCTGATGCCATAAGCATTCCGGGTAGCGACTTGTCGCAACCCGCAAAGCTCACAAATGCGTCGAGTCTTTCAGCATGCATTACGGCTTCAACAGAATCAGCGATTATCTCTCTACTCACTAAACTCGCTCTCATCCCTTCATGACCCATAGAGATGCCATCACTTACTGCAATGGTTGTAAACTCCATAGGGAATCCACCTGCGTTAGAAACTCCTTCTTTACATCTTTTTGCGAGTGCATCTAAAGGTAAATTGCACGGTGTGACTTCATTCCATGATGACGCCACTCCAACTTGT
>JUEM01000040.1 GCA_000817085.1 marine actinobacterium MedAcidi-G1
TTATCGCCTGGGCATTTTTCGTCGCTATCTGTGTGTCCCAGTATTTGAACGGTTATTACTTTTTCATTAGATAAGAAGTAAGCGAGTCTCTCCAGAGTAGGTATTGATTCAAGAGTCAGAACGTCACCTCCTGATTCGAATTGGATCCCAGAAGAGGCTCCAGCAGCGCTTAGTCGTGTTTGTAAAAGAAGATCACTCTGGTTAGCGGGAAGGTTTGGAGTGGTGGTAGTAGTTACTTGATTAATGGGTTCAGGTACTTTCAACAAGTTCTCAACACTTATAACGCCAGGTTGTGCTTGGGCTACTCGAGTAGCTGCTTCTTTCAATTCTTGGGTCGCCACGGTTCCTTCGAGTACAACTGTTGAATCGATTATTTGTATTTCTACGCTAGGTAATCCGGATCTAATCATTGACTCTTGAACAGATGCTGTCAGCCCCAGTTCTTCTTCTATTTTCTCTGAGCCGCTTCCTCGACCTATAGCGACAATTATCAGAAACGAAAAGACGGCTGCAGCGATCACTACATTTCGTTTAGTAAACAAAGATGAAGAGAACCCGTTTCGTGGCTTTCCGAAAGGTTGTCTACCTGACGCAAGAGGAGTGATCGGTACGCCTGACCGTATACCTGTATTACTTCTCCAACTTGTCATCAGACCATTTCCCGGTTTTCACCATTTTGTTTTCTTTAAGCAGTTTAAAAGTCAAAAGGATGTTCAACTATTCGACTTCAGATATCTGAAATTTTTGAGACCACACGCTCACCGAATTCCGCCAATTGTTCTTCCGTATTATTTAAAAACATGACTGACGGGACAATAACTCTAGTGACTCCCTCAGATTTCAGTTTTTCTGCAGCTGCAATCGGATCTGCGCCCATTATTTCATTGTCACCCCAGTTGACTTCTATTTCTTTGGGGTTACGACCATTTTTTTCAGCAGATTCATTCATTAGGTTTAGCATGTGTTTCAAATCACCTTTACCCGGGAAAAAGCCGTTTCCTATACGTCCGGCACGTCTTGCTGCAGCATCGCTATGGCCACCGATTGTTATAGGGACTGAACCATTTATCGGCTTCGGGTTTGAAGAAATGTTTTCGAATGAAACAAATTCACCATCAAACGAGACTTCATTACCGCTCCACAGTTTTTGCATTACTGCAACGTATTCGTCAGTACGTGCACCTCTACGCTCCCAAGGAATTCCTAGGGCGTCGAATTCTTCTCTGAGCCATCCGACCCCAATGCCAAGCTCAACTCTGCCACCGCTAAGAGAATCTAATGTTCCTAATTCTTTTGCCAGCACCAAAGGATTGCGTTCGGGAAGGATAAGAATTCCGGTACCGAGTCTTATTGAAGATGTGTTCGCAGCTAACCACGTGAGCCATATTAGAGGGTCAGTCAGGTCCGTATCAGGTGCCATCATCATCTGACCGCTGACGTCGTATGGGTATTTCGAATCGTAATTAGAAGGGTAGATGACGTGTTCAACGGTCCATAGAGAGTCAACTCCCGCTTTTTCTGCAGCTTGCGCGAATTGAATACTTCCTTCTGGAGTGCCAAAATTTAAGATATTTGCGAATGCAATTCCAACTTTCATTTACTTTCCTTTCTTAGCTAATACATATTGCCTAGAAATTGTCTTAGATGCGAGTTGGGTCACAAAGGTCTAGAATTTGATTTAGGCGTGGAAATAGATTTTCTATATTCCGGAGGACTAAATGGCCATAACTGAAAAGCTAAGTAAAGATTCCAAAACGGAGATTCCAATGATCATTAGTGTTGATGATCATCTAGTTGAGCCACCGCATCTTTGGCAAACATGGCTTCCTAACAAATTTAAGGAAAAGGGACCCAGGATTGAACGCCGCCGTTTAGGTGAAATGCTTTGGGTCGGTGGATCTAAAATGTACGAATATGAGCTAGATGCTCCAGATGCACCTTGGTGTGATATTTGGTTTTATGAAGATCTTGTTTATCCAAATAAGAGGCATGTCGCGGCAGTTGGTTTTGCACGTGAAGAGATGACGATGTCACCTATTACTTATGATGAAATGAGGCCTGGTTGTTACGAGCCCAAGGCTCGTGTAGAAGACATGATTTCAAACCATGTTGAAGCATCGCTTTCTTTTCCAACCATGCCGCGTTTTTGTGGTCAAACTTTTGCAGAAGCTGAGGATCGTGAACTCGCTTTAGCTTGTGTAAAGGCATATAACGATTTCATGGTTGAAGAATGGTGTGGTGACTCTAATGGCGCTCTTCTACCTTTGATAATTATTCCTCTTTGGGATGCCGACTTGGCTGCCGCAGAAGTCAGAAGGAATGCTGATCGCGGATGCAGAGCGGTTTGTTTTTCAGAAATACCGCCTAATTTAGGTTTGCCATCGATACACACAGGGTATTGGGATCCTTTTTTTCAAGCATGTCAAGATACAGAAACAGTTGTTTGTATGCATATTGGTTCGTCTTCGAAAATGCCAGCTGCTTCTCCTGATGCTCCTCCAGCGGTCGCAGCATCTTTGAGTTTCAATAATGCAATAGCTTCTCTAAGCGACTTTTTGTTCTCAGGTATTCTTGTGCGTTTCCCAACATTGACTTTGGCATACAGCGAAGGTCAGATCGGATGGCTTCCTTATATTTTGGAAAGAGTAGATGATGTGTGGAGAGAGCATAGGGCTTGGGGCGGTGTTGCTGACATCGTGCCGGAACCACCTTCAACCTATTATTACCGTCAGGTCTTTGGTTGTTTCTTTCGCGACAAACATGGTCTTAATTCATTGAATGAAGTAGGAGTAGACAACATTACTTTTGAAACGGATTATCCGCATACTGACACCACTTGGCCCAATACTAAAGAAGTGGCTCAGGAAATGATGGGACATTTACCTCAAGATGTTGTTTGGAAGATTGTTAGAGGAAACGCTGCGCGAATGTTGGGAATTAAAATAGAGAATCAGCCAAAATCTTCTTAAAGGCTATTTTTATTCGAAATTTTTTCTAAAATTCTATTATGGACCGACTATCAGAAATCCTTCTTGAGGAAGATTGTGCTGAAGGTTTGTGGTCGTCTGTTGAATCAGGTGAAATGGATGACATTATTCCTGAACTATCACGGTTAGAAATGGAACAAGATCCCATACATAAACACAAAGATGTTTTGGCACATACGATCGCTGTTGTCAACAAAACAAAACCTGACATAGTTGTTCGTTTGGCAGCTCTTTTCCACGATATTGGAAAACCTGATACAAGGTCTTTTTCGCATGGGGGAGTTACTTTTAGGCATCATGAAGAAGTAGGAGCACGGATTGCTCGGAAAAGACTTAAAGCTCTTGATTTCCCAGAGAAGGTAGTTCAGCAAGTAAGCGAATTGGTGAGATTATCTGGAAGGTTTAAAGGTTACGCAGACGGCTGGTCGGATTCAGCTGTGCGTAGATATGCAAGAGACGCAGGACCGCTACTGGGAAATTTAAATCATTTAATCCGTTGCGATTGCACCACACGAAACCGTGCAAAAGAAGAGGGGATCCAAGCAGCTATGGATGATTTAGAAATACGAATCAAAGATCTAGCTGAAGAGGAGAGGATTAAATCAGAACGTCCAGGTTTAGATGGAGATGAGATAATGGAGCATCTAGATTTAGGCCCCGGGAGAGAAGTAGGTCAAGCTCTGAAGTTCCTTCTAGAGATAAAGCGCGAAGAAGGAGATATTGAGAAAGAAGAACTGAAACGACGTTTGAATAGTTGGTGGTCGCAAAGAAGTTAGTGAATAGGTTCACTTTGTGTTAGATGGGATTACTTCCTCGATAATCCATTCAGCTATTTCCAAAAGTCCTTGTTCCGTTAGGTGGACACCATCATCGCGTATTTGTTTTTCTCTGCTACTGCCGACTTCACCAATAAATTCCTTGTACGGGGCAATGGTTACGTAATCAAGATCCGAAACTGCTTCGGTGACCAATTGATTTAGAGCGTCGATACGGTCAGGGTGATTTTGGGGTTTTATTTCTCGACGTAGGTGTGCCCCTTCTAGCCAGTAAACATGGGCACCTGTTGACGCGAGAGTTTCGCTACCAATTCGATACTCCGAAGAGATGTAGTCATCGTATGCGTCGGTTCCAACCCAAACCCATTTTTCACCCAAAGATGGAACTAGTCGATCGGTTACATCCCAAGGTGTAATGTGTCCAATCACTACGTCAGGCTGAAAAATTTCAACCGCAGTAGGCCACGAAACTACGTCTCTGTCCAACATCTCATAAGAAGGCACAGGGTCATTCCAAGCGGAACACAGATCTCCCACTGGGCCTTCTATTCCTTCGGGAACACGTTTCTGCCCGTAGCGTCCCACAACACACCCAAGATGGGCTTCGTTCATGACGACTATTTCACCCGGATTGTTTAACGACCAGCCACAAAGAGCTTCGGCAATTTGTACAGATACTGAGTCCCCAACGACAAGAATTCTCGTTCTCTCATCGCTAGGTGGTGGGAGTAGTCCTTGTTTAACACAGACACCACCCGCAGCTGCAAAGTCTTCTCTTGCATCAGCTGGTCGCGTATTGACCCAAAGCAGGCCGAACAAGATGGCTGCAATTCCTATGGAAGCAGCGACTGTTCCAGATAGAGCTGTTGTAGGTCTTTTTGTTAGAGGGAAACGACGCTTCTGGAAAGGATGCTCTATTAGATGAAAGCTTAGGGAAGCTAAAATTCCTGTGATTAATAAGTGGCATAAAAGAAGAGGAACTCCTTCAATTTCATCTACTCCTGGAAGCAAGCGAGAAAGTCTGTTTCCTGTTAAAAGCATATAAACAGGCCAGTGATACAGGTAGAGACCGTAACTTATGCGTCCCAGGTACCTAAGAGGCGTGGATTCCATAAAGCGATGCAAAGGGCTCCATTGAGCTGAAACTGTCAAACCATAAATAATCAGAGCGCTCATAACAGCAATGAGGAGGAATCCACCGCGTTCAAACATCCATTCATTTTCTTGAGAAACAAAAAGCACCGCCCATAGATGAAATGCGGTAGCTGGATATGCGATTAGGGCGATTAGTTTCGTGGACCTTTCAGATTTTGGTGGCCCTATCTGCCTTGCGAGCAGAGCCAAAATGATTCCAACGAAAAGAGCTTGGGCTCTAGTATCTGTACCGAAATAAACGCGAGATGGGTCCGTCCCGGGTTCATGAAGTAACGCCATCCAGCAAGCGGAAGCAATAGCTCCAGCGATAGCAAACCATAAAAGCAACTTTTCGCTTTTTTTCAGAATTCCTAAACCAACGATGATGAACAGGGGAGCGAAAATATAGAACTGTTCTTCAATCGAGAACGACCAAATGTGCTTAAGAGGAGAAGGAGTTCTGTAGTGTTCGAAGTAAGAAATATCTGCAGCTATCTCATGCCAGTTCGCACTGTAAGTAAGTGCCGAAACGATCGCTCCAGTCCAACGACTTACTTGATCTGTGTGTCCAAAAAAAACCAGATAAGCAGTCAGACCAACAAGCGCTACAAGCAAAGCAGGAAGCAGTCTTCTGGCTCGTCTTCCCGCGTATCCTTTCAGATCTATTTTGCCTGCCAGGTCCCATTCTTTTAGAGCAATAGTGACAATAAGAAAACTTGACAATACAAAAAACAAGTCAAGGGAGAGAATCCCTCCTGGAACTATTGAAGGCCCACCAGGCACATTTTCAGGTCGAGCATGATAAAGAAGAGGTCCAAGAATCACCCAAAGACCACGGGCTCCGTCAAGACCAGGCATATGCCTGATTTTTGGCCTTGGCGAATCAGACATTCTGGTAGACACTCCAAAGTTTTGAGAGGGTCACCTTACTTTTAGGTAATAGCTTCATTTAGCAGTCAGCTGGGATTGGGTTTGTGACCGTGTGGGTTCCTGAGCGTAAGACAACACCTGATAAAGATTCTGTAGGTTCTCCGTCATTTACTGTAAGAACCCCGTTCACGAAAACTTTATTAATCCCTTCGGCACCTGCATAAAGACGGGGACTTTCTCCAGGGAGGTCGTTTAATACTTTTAGTTTTTGTGAATTGATTCGGTCAGGGTCGAAGATAACTAAATCAGCACAAAAACCTTTCTCTATTCGGCCTCGGTCCACCAAACCAAAAAATTTAGCCGGAACATCAGTCATATGTTTAATAGCTTTTTCGATGGGTGCAAGTTTTCTCCCGCTAAGACAGTCTTGGATCCATTCTGTTGGATAAGAAGCACCTGCCATTCGATCTAGATGAGCCCCAGCGTCTGAACCACCAATCATTACCTCGTCGTGATCCCAAATTGTTTGTCGCATCAGCCAACTTGCAGGATCATCATCGGTCGGACCCGGCCATAGAACAGTTTTAAGATCGTCGGCCAGAACTATGTCGAGAAGAGTATAGAAATCGCGTTTTCCGCGCTCTCTGGCGATATCAGAAACCAGTCTTCCATCAAGTCCTTTATTCTCCTCAGAAAAAGTTTCCCCTATCCGATATTTACCCCAACCGGTAAGTCTTGAGAAAACTCCCGCTTCTGGGGAAGCAGCCTTTTCTTCAAGTGATTTCCTTACGGAAGGATCAGCTAATTTTTGTTTTTTATCATTTTTTGGCAGGGACATTATTTCTTCCCAACCTGGGAGTTTGTAAAGAGCGCAGTATGAATGAAAATGCATAGTCATCCCAACCAGAATCGGCATGGTAAGAGCCATTGCTCTTCCACCTTTTTCAGCTACACGCTCACATGCATTTATTTGATTTCTATAGTCATCTGGGCGAGCAGAATCGACAGTCAAAACGTTCCAATTTAAAGGACGTCTAGCTCGCAGTGACATTTGGGTCATAAGTTCAACTTCTTCATCCGAAAAGCCGTTCAAGCAGCCATCGGCTACCCATTCAAGTGTTGTCCCGGGATACTTTTCACAAACTTCTGCCAGTGCTAAAACCTCTTCTACAGATGCAACCCTTGAAGGAACGGGCAAACCGTCACCATCTGTGTGAGTGAACGAACGGCTGGTAGAAAAACCCAGACCACCTGCTTCAAGAGCTTCACCAAGAAGTTGTTGCATTTTTGCAATTTCATCTTCAGTAGCTTCACGTTTTACAGCATCTTCTTTCATAACGGTTCTTCGAAGAGCACAATGACCTACCATCGCCGCGACATTAACTCCGACATTCCCGTCTAGACGCCCCAGGTAATCTTCGAAAGTATTCCATTTCCAATCAACACCTAAGCGAAGCGCTTCAGCAGACATTCCTTCTACTTGAACGAGCATCGCTCCCAGATATTCAGCGTCAGAAGCATCTGATATAGGAGCAATTGAAAAGCCACAGTTTCCCATGACGACACTTGTTACACCATGAAGATTAGAAGGAGAAGCGTAGGGATCCCAGAAAAGCTGGGCATCATAATGGGTGTGAGGGTCGATAAAACCCGGACAAACAATCATGTTTTCTGCATCAACAATTTCTTTTGCTTCACTTTCATCAAAGCTGCCAATCTCAGAAATCTTTCCTTCAGATACAGCAATGTCCGCTTTTATTCCAGGTGAACCAGTCCCATCAATCACCGTTCCATTTTTAATTATTAAATCAAACATAAGAAAAGGTTACTTCCGAGATCATTCAGTCGCATTTTGTTAATGGATAATCTTCTGAAACCCCGTTAGCAAAATTCATTTTTGTCGGTAAATATCTATATATGAGTAAACGTGTAGATGATTTATTAGAGAAATTAACTCTTGAGGAAAAAGCTGCTTTGATGTCCGGCAAAGGAGCTTGGGATGTTCTCCCTGTGGAACGTCTGGAAATACCTTCGCTAAAAGTAACAGATGGACCGGCAGGAGCTAGAGGAGCAGGTCTTCTAGGTTCAGGCACACCGGCTTTGTGTATTCCTTGTGGGTCAGCTTTAGGAGCAACTTGGAATCCTCAGATAATTAATAAACTGGGAAAATCATTAGCTCGTGAAACCCGTGCAAGAGGTTCTCATGTGCTTCTAGCTCCAACTGTTAACATCCACAGAACACCGCTCGGAGGACGAAATTTCGAGTGCTACTCGGAGGACCCTTTTCTCACTTCGAGCATTGCTGTTGAATTTGTAAAAGGAGTTCAGTCTGGTGGGGTAGGTACAACAACTAAACACTTTGTAGCTAATGATTCTGAATTTGAAAGAAACACAATAAATTCTGTTGTGCCCGAAAGGGCATTGAGAGAAATATACCTAGCTCCATTCGAAGCTGTAGTAAAGGAAGCAAAAGCTTGGGGAATAATGGCTGCATACAATCGTTTGGAAGATATTTACGCGTGTGAAAATAAAAATATTCTTACCAAAATTTTGAGAGAAGAATGGGGTTTTGATGGGGTAGTTGTAAGCGATTGGTTTGCTACAAGGTCGACTGCAAACTCAGTTAACGCTGGACTTGATTTAGAAATGCCTGGTCCTGTTGAGTACTACGGAGAAAAAATTGTTGAACTGGTGAAAACCGGAGAGATTGACGAAAAGACAGTAAATTCGTCTGTTCGCAGGTTGCTTCTTCTGCTTGAAAGAACAGGTGCGTTTGAAGATCCGCTTCAAATTTCTGAAGTAGAACTTGACAATCCTGATGACCAGATTTTGGTCAGAGAAGCCGCTGCTGAGTCAATGGTCTTGCTTAAAAACGACGGACTGCTGCCCTTGAACGAAGAGAAGTTAAAGAGAATTGCTTTAATAGGACCGAATGCAGCAACAGCGATGATAATGGGAGGCGGCTCAGCTCAGCTTGTGCCTCAATATGTGGTGTCACCACTGGAAGCTTTCAAAAACAGATTGCAACATTGTGAAATCGTTTACGAACCCGGAACAGTTTCAGACAGAACTAGTAGGCCCATACCAAGGAGAATTCTGACAAACGAAAATAGTGAACGAGGTTTTTCGATTGAATACTTTAATGGTTTTAACTGTGAAGGGACTCCAGTAGCTAAATCTTCAAAACCTGATGGACGGTTGCTTCACTTTGAGAAAATAGACGGTGTTGATGACATTTCTGATTTTAGCTTCCGGGCAAAATCACATCTCACAGCCGAACAAGACGGTGTGCACACTTTGACTCTTATACAAGCAGGAAAAGCGAGAATAAAAGTTAACGGTGAAACGCTTATTGATGGAATTAGTAACCCGATTCCTTCTGGAGAAGCTTTTTTTGGTCTTGGAAGTGAAGAAACATCAGTCCCTCTGAAACTCAATAGTGGGGAAACTGTTGAGCTGGTAGTTGAATACTCAAGCGAAGGAAGTGTTGCATTATGCGGGGCCCAAGTTGGGTTAAGGCCACCTGAAAATGAAGACATTTTAGAAAGAGCTTTATTAGCTGCAAAAAAAGCAGATGTAGTTGTGATGATTGTCGGTACTGATGAAGAATGGGAAACAGAAGGACGCGACCGAGAGAATATGGATCTTCCCGGTAACCAAGCGGAGTTGATTCGTCAGGTATCAGACTGCAATCCAAAGACTCTGGTTGTCGTAAACGCGGGTTCTCCAATAACGATGGACTGGGCTAATAAAGCAGACGCGGTTCTTGTCAGCTGGTTTGGAGGGCAAGGAATGTCAGATGCTTTAGTAGATGTTGTACTTGGTGGCTCCGAACCCAGCGGGAGACTCCCTACAACTTTCCCAAAACGTCTAGAAGACACACCAGCATTTACCAGTTATCCAGGTGAAAACAGTCAGGTGATTTACGCTGAGGGAATTTTCGTTGGGTATCGATGGTATGACACTCGTGAAATTGAAGTTGCATACCCATTTGGTCACGGATTGAGCTACACCACTTTCGATTGGGCAGAACCGGATCTTAAAAAGACGCCTTCCATTCAAGAGTTGCTTGAAGGAGAAACTGTTGACTTGACAATTGCCGTTACGAACACTGGGAGTCGAGCCGGAACTGAAGTTGTTCAGTGTTATATCGAACACATTTCTCCGGTACTGGCAAGACCAAAAAAAGAGCTTAAAGGTTTTGAAAAAATTCATTTAGAACCCGGCGAAACTAAAGAAGTCGAAATTAATTTAGGAAACCGAGCTTTCGCCTATTGGGATCCCGCAGATCCGGGATGGCCCGAACGCTCAAAACGTGTTCCAGTGGCAGCTGGAGGTAGAAAATCTGGCCCTGGGCATCGAGATGTAGCAGGCTGGTACACCGATTCAGGCCTTTATAAAGCGCACCTAGGTGTCTCTTCTAGAGATTTAAAAGCTGAAATTGCCTTAAATATAGACGAAGATTAAAAAATATTTGAATAGTTTTAAAAAGTTGCAGATATATGACAAATTTTCCCGCTATTGCCTAAAAGGGTCGCTTTGTTTTACACTTTCTTTGAAATGTTTTTTTAACATTTGTTTTTGTTGACTAATGGAGGGAATTCCTTAATGGAAACGCTTATTAGGCGTCGGGGCTGGCGGATTTTGTCTGCTGTTTTGGCGCTTGGATTGATTGCCGGGGCTTGTGGGTCTGACGGTGA
>JUEM01000014.1 GCA_000817085.1 marine actinobacterium MedAcidi-G1
GCGACTGAAGACTCAATAAACCTATCACTTACAACATTCTTGCCTTGTTCGATTGCAGGCCTCACCACTTCTTCCACATGTTGAGCTCTTGCGGCGGCAATCATCAAAGCTTCAGCACGATCAGAAAGTCCTTCTCCGTTCGGATCGAGCACCATGTCGCGAAGCTTTTCTCCAAGTTCAGTTCCACCAGGTTCTCTTGTGTATAAGGCACCAAGGTGATCTGCTAAAAGATGCGCCTGAGTTGATTTTCCCGAACCATCTGGTCCTTCTACAGTGATCAAATACCCCGTCACAAGTTTTTCTCCTCATTAGCTTCAGAAAATTTCTTTGTCTCACCAACCCTTAAAGAAACCTTAGATAAAACGCCAGAAGAAAAGACAATTAAAGCAGCAAGCCACAAACTTATTCTCACACCCGGAACAGCAATTTCTAAACCCGCTATCTCAATATTGCGATCCCATAAAAGGCTTGAAAGCCTGTCCAGGCCATCTTCTACAAGTGGACCAACGACCAACGCTAATAAGACACAGGCCCTTACAAGTAAATAGAAAGTTGCAAAAATACGACCTCTCATATGATCTTCAACATTTTCATGTAAAAGAGTAAATCCAACTACGTATACAACGCCTAAACATACTCCTCCAATAAATAGCATTACCATCGCGAAATGTATTTGACCAGTAGAAACTGTTGCGAATAATGAAATTCCAGCTCCAAAAAGGACTCTCGTGAATGTTTTTGCCTTATCAATACTGTTCCTAAAAAAGAAAACTAAGAGAACTCCTGCACCTACACCAAAGCCCAATGCTGTTAGCAGAACTCCAAATCCAGATTTTCCTGCCCCCAGTAACTCATCCGTATAAATCACTCCCAGAGGAATAACCATTCCCGCGCCTAACATTGCTGTCGCTAACCCCGCATTAACAGTCCTGACCACTGGGTTAATAAAAGCAAATTGCCAACCTTCTTTCAATTCTCTAATAGGGCTTAGTAACTGTCTCTTCACACCCTGATTTTCTGAGTTTCTAACACGAGCATTTTCAGGAAGCTTGATAGATGAAATCAATAATGCGGTCACCAAAAAAGAAACTGCATTAGCGTAAAAGGCTAAACCCATATCATCAAGTCTGATGTTGTCGGCCCAACTTGAGTCAAACAAGGCAGTCGCTAGACGTCCAAAAAGCGCCATGAGACCTGCACCTAAGGGAAATGTCCCATAAGCCGCTACGAGAGAAAGAGAGTTTGCAGTTGTTAAAAATTTTTCAGAAACTAAATTCGGGACGGAGGCTTCTTTCGCTGGAGACCACAACATAGTTAAGGCCTCGAGTATCAAAGAAGCAACGAAGAGGCCGAGCAAACTATTTACGAAGGGTAAAACAAGCATCACTAACGCTCTTCCGATATCGCAAAAAACCATGACCCGTTTACGATCCCAACGGTCAACAAAAACTCCGGCTAAAGGGCCAAAAAAGAAACCCGGTGCGATTCTTGCACCCAAGACAAGACTTAATGCTGCACCTTCGTTTCCAGAACCGACTCTTATGGCCAAAATGCTTATAGCTAGTAAACCGAGCCAATCACCAGTTGCAGATATAACTTGAGCTATCCAAAGTCTAAAAAAGCTAGAAGAATCGAATGCTTTTTCTGCAAAATTATTGATGTGTAGATTCAACCGTCTGTTCTTATTATCTTGTTTTCCAAGAGTCATAACGCACCTATCAACACCAAAATTTGTATCTCTTACATATTAGCCATCAAACTTTCGCCCGTCTCTCAGCTAAAAGCTCAACTGCTCTCTCATCGGTAATTTCTTCTACTGAATCTCCCAATTGAAGACTGGCGTTGGTAGAACCATCAGTAACATAAGGCCCCCACTGGCCATCTTTTAAAAGAATCGGCTTTTCTGAGACAGGATCCACACCCAATTCTTTCAGAGGAGGTTTAGCCGCTCTTCGTCCAAACTTTTTCGGTTGGGCAAGTAAATCTAGACACTGCTCCAAGGAAATTGTCAAAAGCTCCTCTTCAGTGGAAATATTTCTAGTTTCTGAACCTTTTTTCAAATACGGTCCATATGGGCCATTCTGGACAGTTATCTCTTCGCTATCAGTTGGATCCACTCCGACTGTTCGTGGAAGACTCAGAAGTTGAAGAGCGTCTTCAAAAGTAACTCTCTCTAAAGTCATGGTGTCAAAAAGAGAGGAAGTTTTAGGTTTAGGCAGTTCTTTTAACTCCTCAAAACGTTCTATCTCTGTAATTACTTGCTCTGTAGTTTCAAATTCTTTTAAGACTTCAAGTAATTCCTCTAGAACTTTCATTTGTGATTCAGAATTCTTGCTATTTAATATTTCTTTTTTATAACCCGAACTTTCAAAAATTTGATTTAAAAGGTCTGCTGGTGTGGGACAATCAATAACCAAGATAGATCTACAAAAATTAGTAAATTCTTCAATCCCTTTTGATGCTGCACCTTTTATTTCTAACTTTTCAACCTGCTCTAAAGCGTCAAAAAGACTAGACCCATTACTTTCTGCGAATGTTTTAGCTTTGTCTAAAGAACTTTTACCTATTCCGCGTTTTGGAGAATTCAACACTCGTAAAACTGCATCATCACTTTCCAATGAGTTAGATAACTTTATATATGCAACTGCTGTCTTCATAATTTTTAAATGGTGGGGTAGTCGAAACAATTTTCCTTCACGCGAAGAGGCCTTCGGCCATTGTGGAAAACGCCCTAGGGAAACGTAGGGGCCAAACCTTCCTTGCTTCGCAACAATAGGTAGTCCTGTTTCTGGATCAGTCCCTAATTCTCTATCAGGTGGTGCATTTATATATTCAAGTGCTTTGTCCACAGTTAATTGGTCAAGCGGTAAATCTTCTGGAACCCCAGCAGTGTCATCGCGGCACTCGACATAGGGTGATCTCGCATATCGCGCAAAAACAGACTCTCCATCTGAAGTTTTTCCTAATGGCACACCGCAGACAGCCCTTGGATCAATTTCATCTTCTCTTTCAACTACTTTGGTATGTAGTCCTATATCCCCATCAAGTCCGTCAAAATAAAAAGCTTGAAGATAGGCATTTTTTTCCCACATGCCATTTGAAATATCATCAAGTGCCACTTCCATTTCAGCTGTAAATTTGTAATCAACTAATTTAGGAAAATGCGCTTCTAATAACTGTGTTACTGCAAAACCTTTTACGGTGGGGATTAAAGCCGTTCCTTTTTTCCAGGCGTAACCTCGCTGAATAATTCTTCCAAGAATAGCTGCGTAAGTACTTGGTCTTCCAATACCTTCTTCCTCTAGTCTTTTGACTAATGAAGCTTCTGTATATCTAGCTGGTGGTTTTGTAACATGTCCCTCTGGGGTCGAAGCCATGACACTTACTTTCTGACCAACCTTAACTTCAGGTAAAACCTGATCTTCTCCAGATGAATTTTCCTCACCAGTTTCGTCGTCATCTACATCTTCGATATAAACCTGACGAAAACCTTGATGATTTATAACTGTGCCTGATAAGGAAAAAATTAAGGATTTTTCTTTATTGCTTTTTTCTTCAGTTACTGAACCTTCAAGTTTTACACTTACTGTCTCACCGGTTGCATCTGTCATCTGTGAAGCAATCGTTCTTTGCCAAATCATTTCATAAATCAGGTATTCATCTTTAGATAATTCTTTAGAAAGATCTTCAGGTGATTTGAAGTTTTCTCCTGCGGGACGAATAGCTTCATGGGCCTCCTGAGCATTACGAGTTTTGTTCTTATATAAACGGGCCTCATCAGGTAAATAATTAGACCCATAAGAACTTTCTATAGTCCTACGCGCCGCTGAAAGTGCAGTGTCCGAAAGGGTTGTACTATCGGTTCTCATATAAGTTATATGACCATTTTGATAAAGACTCTGAGCTATGCCCATGGCTCGACTTGCAGAGAAACGAAGTTTTCTTCCAGCTTCTTGTTGGAAAGTAGATGTCGTAAATGGTGATGCCGGACGCCTTCGATACGGTCTCGGTTCAACTGATCCAACTTTTAGAACTTTTTGTTTTAATAGCGATGACAAGCTATTCGCAGAATCTTCATCGAGAACACTTACTGAATCAGAATTCCAATTTCCTTTTTCATTAAAGTCTTTTCCGGTTGCTATACGCAAACCATCGATTTCTAACAAACGAGCTGAAAAAGATTCGTCGGTCTCTGTGTTTGCATCAATTTTCAATCCCCAATAATCAGCTGTTATAAATTTCATTCGTTCGCGTTCACGCTCAATAACAAGTCGTGTAGCGGGGCTTTGCACTCTCCCTGCTGATGCGCCTCCTCCAACTTTTGTTCGCGTAATATTAGAAAGTTCAAACCCATAAATTCGATCCAGTATCCTTCGCGTCTCCTGCGCCTCAACAAGATCTTTACCTAAATCACGTGTATTTTTTAAAGCTTCAGTAATCGCTTCTTTGGTAATTTCATTAAAAACCATTCTCTTAACTGGTACTGAGGGCTTCAAAACTTCAAGTAGATGCCAGGCAATAGCTTCACCTTCGCGATCTTCATCAGTTGCAAGAAAAAGCTCGTCAACTTTTTTTAGAGCTTTTTTTAACTGAGATACTTGTTTTTTACTATTTGGACTTATCTCATAAAGAGGCTCGAAATTGTGGCATACATCGATTCCTAGTTTTCCGAAACACTCCTTTTTATCTTCCGGTACATCTTTAGGGCTAATCAAATCTCGTATATGCCCCACAGAAGAGTCGACTATGTATCCATCACCTAAGTACTTTTCAATGGTTTTTGCTTTTGCTGGAGATTCAACAATTACTAATGCTGTCACGTCTTCTACTTTGTTCACACTCAAACACTGGTTGTCAAGTACTCCCAGTTAATTAATTTGAGCAACTTCTTTATTTTCCTCAAAAAAACTAGCGTCTTGTTCAACCACTTTGACACTTCGTAAAAAGAATATTCCTATGATTGCAGCTAACGCAGAAGCTAGAAGAATCCCTACTTTAGATTCGTCTTGCAAAATATTATTATCATAAGCAAGAGCTGTCATAAACATAGAAACAGTAAAACCTATTCCTGAAATCGCAGAAATGCCCAATACATGGCGGAAATTTGAACCATTAGGCAATTTAGATACTCGTAACTTAATTGCTAGAAAAGTAAACAATGAAACTCCAACTATTTTTCCAACAACTAACCCGGCCACAACTCCTCTCGTAACACTGGAAGAGGCTGCGTCTGACAGAGAGTCTGAACTTATTTCAACACCAGCATTTGCCAAAGCGAAAATAGGAACAATTATGAAACCTGTGAGTGGGTGAAGTAAATTTTCAAACCTTTCTGTAGTCGGCACCGATGCGTTGAGATGAAAAGTAGCTTTTCGTAGACCGGAAAAGTCAGTCTGTGCTTCCATAGCAGGCTGAACTGCTTCAGAAACTGTATTTTTGTCACTGATAAGAGCTGTAGCTGGAGTTAATAGTCCCATAATTACACCAGCGATCGTGGCGTGAACTCCAGATTGAAAAAGTGAATACCAAAGTAATATTCCCAGGGCAATATATATAGGGGTGTACCTGACATTTAATTTCTTTAAAACAATTACTCCCAAAACTGTTAAGGCGGATACATAAAGCCACTCAGAAGCAAGATCTTCAGTGTAAAAAAAAGCAATTACTAAAATTCCGCCAATATCATCGACTATTGCCAGAGTTAATAAAAAAACTTTCATTACGCTCGGAACTCTCGGTCCTAAAAGTGAGACCACGCCGATAGCGAAAGCAATATCTGTTGCCATAGGTATACCCCATCCATCTGATGCTTCGCCCGATGAATTAAAAGCAAAAAATATTACTGCAGGTACAACCATCCCTCCGACAGCAGCTATCAATGGCAATAAAGCGTCTCGTAATTTTTTTAAGTGTCCCGTAACCATTTCACGTTTAATCTCAAGGCCAACAACAAAAAAGAAAAGAACCATTAATACATCATTTACGAACTGGCCCAATGTGATGGGATGTCCATGATGGTCTAACGAAATTGAATCTCCCAAGGAAACTCTAATTTCGGTATCCCAAAGATCGTTATAACTACCTGACCACGGTGAATTAGCCCAGATAAGAGCAATTAATGCAGCTACAACTAACAAGATTCCACTTGAAGCCTCGATTCCCAAAAAATTCCGGACAGGAAGCCCTACGCTCTTGGCTAAGCGCCGATTACTACCAAGCCATGTATTTTCAGAAATTATTTTTCTACTAACCATAGTTTTCCTAAAAACTTAGAAATTGACGCCATTGTTTAAAGCACAAACAATCTGACACTCAACCTATTTTACTCCAACCTTTACAATTAAGAATTGTTACTGTTCGAACTATTAATAGTCATATGAACTACCGTGCCGTCTGGCCCAGACTTTATCTCTAGCCCATCTGACATTTCGCGCATTATAGATAGACCTAAACCTCTTTCGTGTTGTAAACGTTCAGGGCTTTCTGTTGGGGGTAAATCTGGGATCGAATCAACCTCGAAACCAGTTGCCTTGTCTCTAACTTCAACTTCGACCGCTAAGTCAGTCAATTTACATAAAACAGTGAGTCTTTCTGAAATAGAATTTTTTTCTTGTGCACGAATCGCATTTGTGAGGGCTTCTGAGATGACAAGCCGCAAATCTGCAATACGAGCTGTACTTAATTCAGGATTTGTGGCTGCCAAAGAACCAACCACTGCTCGCACTAATTGGACATAATCAACTCGCACAGGAATGCTTATTTCAATTTCATCAGTCACTTTAAATCTCTAACTAACCTGAAAAAGTTTCACGAACAGAGTCCATACAGAAAATCTTATCTAACTCACAAAGTCTAAAGACTTTTTGCAATTCGTCGTCTATGCCTGTTAAAAACAAATCTCCTTGATTTGAACGCACACGTCTAAGCCCACCGATAATTGAACCTAGACCGGAAGAATCTATAAAATGAACTCCTGAAAAGTCAATAACTATAAAAATATTTCCTTTAGCCACCTCTTGTACAATTGATTGTCGAAGTACCGGCGCACCTGCCATATCTAATTCACCAATAAGGTCAAGAAACACATTTTTTCCTTTTTCAGAACGGTGGATTTCAAGATTCATATAGCTCCAATAAATACTTCCCTTTAATACGTTAGGGCTCTGGTGGTGGTTTTATTTATATCGCTTTCATAATTCCTTATCTTGGATCTAAGATTATTATGTGGAAGCTGCTTTTTTTGACTTAGATAAAACAGTTATAGCCAAGACTTCAATTATTGCATATGCCCCTGCTTTGCGGAAAAACGGTTATTTAAGCCTCCCAATGGCTGTTAGAACTGCATGGGGACATTTATTATTTAAATTTTTTGGAGCTGATGAAGAGACTCTTGATAAAGCAAGGAAAACAGCTCTTCGCTTAGCAACCGGTATGAACCAAAAAGCGATGAAGAGACTCGTAAGAGATAATTTAACCGAAGTAATTGAACCAATCGTTTACGATGACGCAATCGACTTGATAGAGGAACATAAGCTAAAGGGGCACCTATTAGTACTTATTTCTGCCAGTCCAACAGAAATAGTTGAACCATTAGCTGAGCATTTAGGTATTAATGAATTTATAGCTACCACACCTGTAGTTGACTCTGAAGGTCGTTATACGGGTGAAGTAGAATTTTATGCTGCTGGGGCAAATAAAGCAGAAGCTATAATCGATCTGTCTTTAGAAAAGAACATTTCTCTGCAAAATTCTTGGGCATATTCTGATTCCTCAACAGATCTTCCGATGTTGGAGCTGGTTGGAAATCCAGTAGCTGTTAACCCAGATAGAGAACTTAGGAAACAGGCAGAAGAAAGAAACTGGCCAGTATTAGAGTTCGTGCGACCAATCGCTTTAGGAGATCGTGTTCCTCTAAACCGCAAATGGATTGCAGTAACAGTTTTAACTTTTCTTTTGGGAACAGGGTTAGTGAAAACTATTAAACGTTTACGTTCAACTAACTAAATAGAACGAACCTTACGGACTGCCGCTGAAATAAGTGCTCCTAATCCTAAAAGCATCAAAAACTTCTTCATAAAAGAATGATACGTGAATATAGGGAGTAATTACATAGGCAAAGAACTAAATTATTTTACAATTTTCAGCGAATACATAGTATTTAATCTCTGACACAATACGGTCATCTGTGGAGGTGTCCGAGTACCTGGTGGGCTCCCCCGCCTTCAAAGCGGGCGGGACAGGCGATCCCTGTCCGGCGGGTTCGATTCCCGTCCACCTCCGCCAGTTTATTATTAAACGGCCAAAAGGTCCCGAGCACCCGTATCGCTACTTGGATGACGCAATTTCGACATTGCACGAGCCTCGATCTGGCGAATTCTTTCCCTCGTCAGATCAAAATGTTCTCCTACCTCTTCAAGAGTTCGGGGTTCACCACGATCTAGACCAAACCGCAACTTCAAGATCTCTCTTTCTCTTTCGTCCAAAGGCGCAAGTAGTCGAGAAATCTCCTCCGGTAATAATGCAGTAGCAGCAGTTTCAAAAGGGGATTCTGCTGAACGGTCCTCTACGACATCTCCTAATTCAGCATCTCCATCTTCGCGCAATGGTTCACTAAGAGAAAGCGGTTCCGCAGCAAATCTGAGAGCTTCAGTCACTTTGTCTTCAGGCATTTCTACCTCAGCTGAAAGTTCAGCCAAAGTTGCTTGCCTCCCAAACTTTATTTCAAGGCGAGACCGAGCCTTTTGAAGGCGAGCAAGAGTATCCCCAGCATGTACAGGTAAACGAATTGTTCGCCCCGTATTTGCTATTCCTCTCGTAATGGCCTGCCGTATCCACCAAGTTGCATAAGTAGAAAATTTGAATCCTTTACGCCAGTCAAACTTCTCCACGGCATGCATTAAACCAAGATTGCCTTCCTGTATTAAATCTAAAAGAGGCAACCCTGAAGCTTGATATTTTTTTGCAATAGAAACCACAAGTCGTAAATTGGATTGGACGAAAGTCCGCTCTGCTTTTGAACCACGACGAATAATAACTTTTAATTTTCTAATCTCAGTTGGTGTGAGCTTGGCAGAATTAGCTTTTGTTTTTTCTTCAGCTTTGAGACCTTCTTCGATTTTTTTGGCTAACTCGACTTCGCCTTCTTTAGTTAATAATGGGTATTGACCTATATCGGTTAAATAAAGTCGAACTAGATCTTCCTCATCTCTATCGACTCTTTCTTTGGCCACGCCCAGTCCTCCGTAAATTCAAAACATGCTTACCGCGCGTTACCTTATCGATGCTCTAGCAAACAACAAACAAAAATCGTGACGGTTGTCACAATTTTTTAAAAAAGTTTAACCCTTGTACTTATTTACGAGTGGTAAACGTCGATCCCTACCAAACCCTTTTTGTGTAACCCTCACTCCCGGGGGGTTTTGACGTCTTTTGTATTCAGAGGTATCAACGAGCTGAACAATCTCGTCAACAATTTTAGGATCAAAGCCATCTTCAACCAGCTCAGCTCTTGTTCTATCACCTTCGATATATGACTTTAGAAGAGGATCAAGGATGTCATAAGAAGGCAAACTTTGATCATCGCGTTGATCTGGCCGGAGTTCTGCCGAAGGCGGTTTATCTATTATGGAATGCGGAATTATTTCATTCCCTACTGACTCATTTCTCCAACGGGCCAAACCATATACACCTGTTTTATATACATCTTTAATAACAGCGTAAGCACCGGCGGTATCGCCATATAAAGTCGAATAACCAACTGCTGCCTCGCTTTTATTTCCAGTAGTTAAAACAAGCCAGCCATTAGCGTTTGCAAATGCCATTAATAGAACTCCTCGAATCCTTGCTTGCAAGTTTTCGTCAGTAACACCAATAATCTCCTCATTGAGATTAAGTGCCCATTGTTCTGAAAAAGTCGAGTGAATCTCTTTAATGGGAAAATTGATCGAAGCTATTCCGAGGTTTTCAATCAGTTGCTCAGCATCCGTTAAAGAATGGTCACTCGAATAGCGCGATGGCATCATCACAGCTGTCACGTTACTTGGTCCCAAAGCATCAGAAGCGATAGCCGCTACCAACGCAGAGTCAATACCTCCAGATAGCCCCAAGCACACTTGGTGAAATCCACTTTTTAAGACATAGTCCCGAGTAGCGGTCATTAAAGCTAAATAAAGTTCTTCATAAATTTTCAAGGTAGGTGCAACGGAAGGATCGATTCTTCCTTCATGGTTGCGAGTCGAAGATACTTCTGTAACCGGCAAATGACTTTCCGTAGTTTTATTTTTTTCAATGGATAGATCTGCAATAATTGTTGATTCATAAAACCTTGACGATCTTAAAATAACTTCTCCAGCAGAATCAGTTATGAAAGAACCACCATCAAATACAAGTTCATCTTGGCCTCCCACTAAATTTACATACGCAATAGGAAGATTGCTTTTTTGTGAAATCTCATTTACAAGACTTTCTCGTTCTTGTTGCTTGCCCTGATGAAACGGAGAGCCATTAACTGCAATGATTAACTGAGCACCCCCATCAACAAGCCCTCTAACTGGACCATCTGGAACCCATAAGTCCTCACAAATCACAAAACCTATCTTTACCCCTCCTATAAAAAAAAGGTTTAAAGGTTCTGAACCTGATGAAAAATTTCTAACTTCATCGAAAACTTCAACATTTGGGAGATTTTGCTTTCTGTAACTTCCGACAATTTTACCCCGATGACAAATCGCTATTGAGTTATATACGTTTTCTCCATCTGAATCAGCAAACCCAACAACCAATGCACAGTCCCCAGACATCGAAGCCAAATCATTTAAAGCATTTTTGTTATCCGCAATGAATCCTGGTTTGAGTAGTAAATCCTCAAGTGGATAGCCGGTTAGTGACATCTCTCCAAATACCGCTAGATCACAGTGTTCTACCTTCTCTATAAGATCGCGAATTAAATCAACATTTCCTTCTAAATCTCCTACAACTGGATTGATCTGAGCAATAGCTAAACGCAGCGTTTCCATATACTCAGCGTACAGAGAGAGACTGGCATGTTAATTGCTTTCGGTTGTTCCCTTTAATGATTGTTCGACACTTTCTTGGGTTAAACCTTCAATTATTTGAGTTATCGCATCTTTGGCTACACGGTCCACTAATCCAGAGGTTGCTTCCTCGAAATGTTTATCAAAAGTCTCTTTAATTACTTCTTCAATGAGACTTAAAGTCAATTCACCTGATTGAGAAATTCCATCATCCGCTTCAGAACCGACAAAATCTAATTTCTCTATAGATTCAAGTAAATAAAGAATTGAATCGAAAATCTGCTCAATTTCTTCAAAGATTTCAAACTCTATTATTTCGAAATCCTCACCCATCATCGGAGACATCATCGGAGGCAAAAATCCCTCACGCATCATCGGAGGCAAAAACCCCTCACCCATCATCGGAGGCATCATCGGAGGCAAAAAACCCTCACCCATCATCGGAGGCATCATCGGAGGCAAAGGTTTGGACATTTCTGGTCTATCTCTTCTAGGTTTGCCACTACGTCTCGTTCGATCAAATTTGTCTTCGGGTTTCTTTTCTTGAAATTCAATCTTTGGGTCTAAATTGCCATCTTGATCAAAAGAATCACGACTGTCTTCAATGCTCGAGATTTCATTTTCAAAAGCCAGAGATCCTTCCTGAATTGCGTCTCGAGCCACTTCATCATCATCGACTACAAAAATTGCCGCCAATGCAATAACAGTTAATAATATAAAAGCGGCTATCCATCTAATAACCGAATCTTTCATCAAAAGTTCCTTTCATGCTGAAAACTAAACCAATTTTGTGGGCTTATCTATATATGCACGCTGAAACAAAAACCTTTCAACTGTTTTAATACTAAGTAAAAGTTATGGAGCAAGACGAGTCTTATCAACAGTAAGACTTAACACATCAGGTCTGCTGTAATGTCCAGTGGGGTCGAAGTTCTGCCTTTGTCTAGCTATCTCACTAAGATCTAAATCAGCCCAAATGATTCCCTTCTTGTCGCTGATGGGTTCGACGACCCATCGTCCATCTGGCCCAGCTATACAAGTACCACCATTATGGTATTGTTCGCTTTTTAACAACTGATCCTTTAAAGGAAAGTCATCTGGAATCATCCCTGAGTCATAAATAGCGGCGACACTAACCACAAATAAACGCCCTTCCTTAGCGATGAACCTAGTGACATCTTCGGTAAGTCCAACCGAACCCGGCCAAGCAGCCACATGAATTTGAGCACCAGTGCTATACATTGCAGTGCGAGCCAAGGGCATCCAATTCTCCCAACAATTAAGACCGGTCAGTCTTACACCTTCATGTTCATGAGCAATTAAACCGGCCCCATCTCCGTCTGCCCAAACCAAGCGTTCTCCGTAGGTGGGCTTGAGCTTACGATGGACACCAACAATACCGTCTCTTGGGTCGATGGCTACTAAGGAACAGTAAATGGATCCACCCGAAGCCGCTCTTTCTACTACGCCAACATAAGTAAAAGCATTAGCTTCACGCACCGCTTCAATAACTCCAGCGAACTCAGAGCCATTAATTTCTACAGACTGGTCAAGATAATACGCAAAAGCCTCTTGTTGGGTTTTCTTCTCCCAAGCAGAAGCGTCAGTTAAATCAATCCAGACGGGATAACCAGATACAAACACTTCAGGAAAGGCAATTAAGTTCGCGCCACCTTCACCGGCTTCAATTATCCATTTCTGAACAATGTTTAGAGTCGCTGAACGATCAAGAAAAACTGGTGAATCCTGAATAGCAGCAATACGCATAAACTGTTTATATCACCGATTTTTTAAAATGTTTTAATTAAGCCAAAGCTGAACAGCAAGTATTTGTAATTAATCTTGCTACGACGTAAGGATCCATATTCGCATTTGGTCGTCGATCTTCTATATATCCTTTTTGATCTAGGTGTACTTGCCACGGAATACGAATAGAAGCACCGCGATCGGACACCCCATAGCTGAATTGGTCAAATCGTTGGGTTTCATGTTCGCCAGTTAATCTCTCTTCAGAACCAATTCCATACCCAGCAATATGTTCAGCTGGTTTTCCTTCGGCTCCCAATGACTCACAAGCAGTGATAATTGCTTCATAATTTTCACGCATAGCATGCGTTGAAAAATTTGTATGCGCCCCAGCTCCATTCCAATCACCCTGGATCGGTTTTGCAGCTACCGAAGCATCAACTCCAAAATCTTCAGCAATACGATAGAGAAGATAACGAGCCATCCAAATTTGATCCGCAACAGCTACTGTATCGACTGGTCCAATCTGAAATTCCCACTGTCCAAGCATGACTTCTGCATTTGTACCAGAAATAGCTAATCCAGCATCCATGCAAGCTTTGGTGTGCGCTTCAACAATATCTCGACCCGCAATTTCAATTGAGCCAACACCGCAATAATAAGGTCCCTGTGGGGCTGGATAACCTTCAACAGGCCAACCTAAAGGCCTTCCCTCCATGAAAAAGGTGTATTCCTGCTCGATACCAAATAGAGGCTCTTGATCCTTATATTTTTCAAAAACTTCTACACAAGCGGCACGAGTATTAGTGGCATGTGGAGTCATTTCTCCATCTGGAAGTAGAACCTCACACAAAACAAGAATGTCATCACCGCCTCTAATTGGATCAGGGCAAGAAAAAACTGGTTTAAGCACACAATCAGAATTGTCGCCTGGCGCCTGATTAGTGCTTGAGCCATCAAAACCCCAAATCGGTAGGTCACTAGAGTCATCAACTATCTTTGTTTTAGAACGCATATACGGCAAAGGAACAGTGCCGTCGATCCAAATGTATTCAGCTCTTATTGACATAATTTTCTCCAATTTTCAATATAAAAATTCTTACTAGATAAGTGATTACAACATTTTTACACCGCAGGAATAAGTTTCAAAGCCATTAGTTATTTGTTAACAAATTATTAACGTAAAAAAAACAGGTTGTCCTTAGACAAATTTTAGATAATCATTGGTGATGAACAAAATTCAAGAAAATCGTAATCATGCACAATTCGACTACGTTTTTCGCACTGTAGAGGAACGTGGGGTAAGGCTAATACGCCTTTGGTTCACCGACGTTCTAGGTCGTCACAAATCAGTTGCGATATCACCTGCTGAGCTAGAAACAGTTTTTGAAGAAGGTCTTCAATTCGATGGTTCAGCAATTGATGGTTTTAGCAGAATCCAAGAAAGTGATGTACTAGCTAGGCCTGATCCGTCTACTTTTGAATTGCTTCCATGGGTAGCCGACGATGAAGCTTCAGGAACCATGTTTTGTGACATCACAAACCTTGATGGGACACCCTTCGCCGGTGACCCGAGACAAGTTTTACGAAGAAATATCGATTTAGCTCGAGACGACGGATACGAAATGTTTTGTGCTCCTGAAGTTGAATTTTTCTACTTCGCTGAACAAGAAAATGGCATACAGCCAGTACCACTAGATCAAGCTTCATATTTTGACTTAACAACAATGGACGTAGCTTCGGACCTTCGAAGACACACACTTCATATGCTTGAAGCTCTTTCCATACCGGTTGAATATTCTTTTCATGAAGACGGCCCCAGCCAACATGAAATAGATTTGCAATACACAGATGCTTTGACAATGGCTGACTCTGTTATGACTCTGCGATTAGCTGTTAAAAAAATCGCAATGGACCGAGGCGTATACGCAACTTTTATGCCTAAACCTCTTAACGGTGTACAAGGTTCTGGCATGCACACACACCTTTCACTGTTCAGTGAGGGAAAAAATGTTTTCCATGATCCATCAGGAAGTCTTTCCGCAACCGGACAATCATTTGTAGCAGGTCTTCTCTATCACGCTCGCGAAATAACAGCGATAACAAACCAATTAGTTAATTCATATAAAAGAATTAATGAGGGCTACGAGGCTCCACGCTATGTCTCTTGGGCACGCAATAATAGATCATCACTTGTTCGAATACCTATTCACAAGCAAGACAAACCAGATTCAGCAAGAATTGAATACAGGGCATTAGACCCTTCATGTAATCCCTATCTCGCATTTTCTGTAATGCTTTCAGCTGGTTTGAAAGGGATTAAAGAGAATTATGAACTACCTCCCGAAGCAACAACAAATCTTTACGACATGAGTCGAGCAGAACAAAAAGCACTAGGCGTCGCTAGCTTGCCAGCAAATCTTTCTGAAGCTTTAGATGAAATGGAAGAATCGGATTTGGTAAGAGAAGCACTTGGAGACCATATCTTTGAATGGTTCCTCAGAAATAAGCGAAGAGAGTGGAACGAGTATCAACGACAAGTAACACCTTTTGAAATCGAACAATACCTTCCTAATTGGTAATGAGAAGTTTAAATGATTGAAACACTCCTAGTCTTTCCAGCACCGCCACCACCCGAATTATCGCAATGTCTTGATCAAAATAGTTGGGTTTGGAAAGCAATTAACAATTCTAATTCTGCTATCGAGGACCAACCAGACACAGGCTGGGGGGGTGGAGTTATTGTTGCAGACTCCGATCCGGAAGGAGCGCTTGCACTTTGCAAAGAGCTAAGACAAACGGAAAACCCTTTAGTCCCAATTCTTCTTCTAATTAGTAAAGGGCAAATAAGTAAATTCGAAATAAACGAAAATCTTTTTGACGATTTCTGTATAACACCCTTTTACCCCGAAGAGTTAGAAGCAAGGTTGAATAATCTTTTCTTCAAATTTGGTAAGGGACTGCAACCTGAGCTTGTCAAATATGGCTCGCTTGTTTTAAATATCGAAACATATCAAGCAACTATCGATGATTCGCCTTTAGATCTGACATATATGGAATATGAATTACTACGCTTTTTAGCAACACGACCTGGAAAAGTATTCACTAGAGAAACACTTCTTAGTGAAGTCTGGGGTTACGACTATTACGGTGGAGGCAGAACAGTAGACGTTCACATAAGGCGTCTAAGAGCGAAACTAGGCGAAGAACACGCCAATCTGATCTCAACAGTGAGATCTGTAGGTTACAGATTTGGTCAATCTCGTTGGGGTTCTTAACTTAATCAGAAGCTTTTTCTTGAGACCAAGGATTAGATTCGCTCAATCCAAACAATTCAGATTCTTTATGAGTTTTATCAACATCTTTTTTAATTAATCCACCGATTAAAGCCGCTGCCAAAGCCCCACTCAACAAAATTGCAACAGGCATAACTACAACAAGCAAGATAATCATAATCACGGCTCCACCCATAGGTGCATTCTGCCACCATAAAAGCACTTATGCATGTAAGTAATTAGAAAAGATAAAAGAAAGCACACTTAACTTTTGTAAACAATTGCCTCAATCTCTATGCATGCACCTAAAGGTAAAGCAGCCACAGCCACAGCAGAACGTGCGGGTCTGTGTTCATCGAATACAGAACAATAAATTTCATTCATTCGAACATAGTCATCCATATCAGTTAGAAAAACTGTTGTCTTCACAACTTGATTAAGAGAAACTCCTTCAGCTTCAAGTAATTTTTTTAGATTGTCTAATGCTTTAGACGCTTCGGCTTCAAGACCACCTTCAACAATAAGTCCATCAACGTGTCCTATTTGACCACTAATCATTAAAAAATCCCCTGCGTGAAATGCTGGAGTATAGGGACCTACAGGCTTGCTCATATTTTCTCCTTAACTTAAAAATTATAATTACACTTTTACTGCCATATGGGCTATTCAGGCAAAGTGTCTTTGTTTATCCATGTTGATGCGGTAGCTACCGCATCATAACCATTAACGAATTCAACTTTGACTGATAATTCTTTCTGATCTTTCATAAAAGGATCGTTCTACGTAAGTTGTTAAAACAACTAACTAGTAATCTCTAATTGTGATTACAAATAAGTTTCTTCTATCCCGTCGTCATGCGCTAGTCGGCATAGCTGGGTTTACAGGAGGATTGATACTTACAAGCTGTGGGAATAAAGAAGATTCAAAATCGCTGTCGCTTGGAGCACGTTTCGCAGATGGTTTTCAAGCACCAACAGTTTTCACAAGCGGTTCTCCCCAGCGTGCGCCTTACGTACTAATAAACGAAGAAGGATGGCCTCTATCTGAGGGAGCCCCAGATTCAATTAACTTACATGTAAAAGAGATCAGCTCTGAAGAAACAATTTTTGAGGGGAAAGTTAGCCGACATGGTGAGCGTGGAGTAATTCCATATTTTCCTCTAATTTTTAACCCTCCTAGATCTGGTGAATATAAAGTTGAAGGCGAAGGCTTAATTGGTCACCATCGACTGCTTGTCGCTCAACCATCAGATATTAAATTAATTCAGATTGGTCAAAAAATGCCATCTCTTCAGACACCAACAATGCAAAATAATTTACAAATAAATCCTATTTGCACTAAATCCTCAGGTCCTTGCATCCTCCACAAAGAAAGTCTCGATGAGTCTCTGTCTAAACCCACTCCCACGGCATTACTCATCTCTGCACCTCAATTCTGTCAAACAGATGTTTGCGGACCTGCTCTAGACATCCTTGTTAAACAATCAGAATTGTTAGGAGAAAAGCTGTCAATAATTCATGCTGAAGTGTTTAAGGAACCTGAAAATCAAAACTTTTCAGTTACACCCGTTGTAGAGGCTTTTGGTCTTACCTTTGAACCAAGCTTGATTGTTGCGAACAGCGAAAATGTTGTTACAGGCATTCTCCACTTTGCGATGGATACCGAAGAGGTATCAGCGGCATTATCGACTGTACTTTAAAAATAAATCAAGAAAAAGATTTACCGCATCCACATGATTTTTGAGCATTTGGATTATCAATTGCGAAGCCGGCTCCGTTAAGACCATCTTTAAAATCGAGAGTTGCCCCTGTCAATAGTTCCGCACTCGATGAGTCAACTACTACACGAACTTCATCAAAAAGTTTTTCAATATCATCTTCTGCTTTATCAGTATCAAAATACATCTCATAACTAAAGCCAGAACACCCACCTGGCCGCACGGCGACACGCAAAGCCATATCTTCAGTTTCTTGGGACAACAATTCACTAACTTTTTTTTGTGCTTCTTCTGTAAGTGTTACCATTTTTTTCCTTAGAAAATTTTAATTTTAAGTTATTTCTATTTTAACTTAAAAAAATGCTCTAAAACAGTCCGGAGTCTAAAATTCACTAATTCCCGAATTAAAAACGAAATTGGTTTAAGGTTTTAATTGAAATCAAAAAAGGGGATTGCTATCAATAGTTTTAAGTGTCAAAAATGTGGAAATCTGCAAGCTGAAACTGGCGAAATACGCACAACAGGTAGTGGCATGTCACGATATTTTAATCTGCAAAACCAGAAATTCGGTTTTGTAGCATGCACAGAATGTGGTTATTGCGAATTTTATCGCAACAATGAAAAAGACAAAGGCTGGAAATCTGTACTTGACGTCTTATCTAATTAAATTGCAGAAAGCTAAAGTCTTTTGAATGACAGAAGAAACTTTATCTAAAAGGTGGCATGACCTTGATGCATTAAGGGGTTTTGCCATGCTCCTTGGGATCGTGCTTCATGCAGCTATGTCTTTTCTGGGTGGTGTTTGGTCAGTTGATGACATTCGTGCTGGTAGTGAGTTTTTCTGGTGGCTTGTATTTGGTATTCATGGCTTTCGTATGCAACTTTTTTTTCTTCTTAGCGGGTTTTTCACATCGATGGTCTGGAAAAAACGCGGTTTAAATCAACTGGTTTGGCATAGATTTAAAAGAATTTTTCTTCCACTATTGATTTGCTTTGTCACAATAATCCCTTTAATGAACTGGGTTAGTGAAGAAGCGGCATTATCAGAATATGAAAAAACACAAAATATTGAAGATATTTGGACGCCTATCTTTGCAGGGAACGTGAAAGGGGTCGAAACCTTCATTTCAATGGGGGGTGACATAAATGTTCGCGGTGATGAAGCCAACACGCCTCTTCACCTAGCAGCTCTTTTGGGTAACCATGAAATAATCAAAGTACTTCTTGAGGCAGGTGCAGAACCAGATCTGCTTAATGTTAAAGACGAGACGCCTCTGGTTCTAGCTATTTTTGCAGGTAGCACCAAAAGTGCTGAAGTTCTTGTCAATTTTGGTGCTAAAGATGTACGAGAATTAGGCCAGAGTTGGGATAATCTTTTTTGGTTTAACTGGGCTGGGAACGAACTTAATGAATCAAAGAAAGAAATAGAATCTTGGTTGAACCAATTCCATCATTTGTGGTTCTTGTGGTTCTTGTGTTGGATGGTTTCGGGTTTCTGCATAGTTTCAATTTTTCTACGAACGAGCAGAACACTTATAAAGAATACGCCTGACTTTAAACGTCACCTTATTTGGCTCCTGATACCTGCTTCTCTTCTTACACAATTAAAAATGGGAGACAACGGAAACTATCCCTCCTTTGGTCCTGATACTTTCACAGAATTTTTTCCACCGGCTCACCTTCTTGTTTACTACGGTATTTTCTTTACTTTCGGTTCAATAGCTTTTGATATAAGAACAAAAGAATCTGAACCATTAATTGATCACTTGGGAAAGAGATGGTACGTGCTCCTTCCAGTAAGTGTTTTAGGTCTTTTGCCTGCAGGTTTAGGGGAAACTTTCGAAGGGGATTCTTGGTTTACTGCTTCACTTTTACAAATTCTTTATGCCTGGGGAATGTCCATTGGTCTCATAGGACTTTTTAGAAAACTTTTTATCAATGAGAAAAACAGTGTGCGTTATTTGTCTGATGCGTCTTATTGGATGTATATCGCGCATTTACCACTTGTTATAGCGGCCCAATGGCTATTTAGAGACTGGGAGATTTTTTCATTTCTAAAATTTTTGCTTATCTGCGTTTCAGTAAGTCCGCTTTTATTAGCTTCGTACCGGTTGTTCGTCAGATACACCCCAATCGGCACCTTGCTCAATGGTAAGAAAACCCGAGAACCTAAAAACATAAATCCAATTTCAAATTATTCACGGAGGAGTCATGAATAAAAGAAAATATTCAAATCAGCCCGCCGGAAATATAACAACTGGGAGTTGCGCCTGCGGTAGCGTTCGTTTCCAAATAACAGGCGAACTAAGAGACATAGTCAATTGTCATTGTGATCCATGTCGCCGCTGGACAGGCCACTTCATGGCAGGTACATCTGCTCAAATCAAAAACTTTTTTTTCGAATCTGACTCAACTCTTACCTGGTGGGAAAGAACTAAAGAAGTAAAATATGGATTCTGCTCTAATTGTGGATCAAGCCTTTTTTGGGAAGACAGAGGAAGAACTGAATCAAGAGCAATAACCGCCGGGGTTTTAGATCCTCCAACTGGTCTTAAAACTGTGTTGAATATTTTTAGTAACTTAGCTTCCGATTATCATCATCTTGATGAAGAAATTAAAACTACCTCAGGAGATCTACCCGGAGATCAGAAAGCTGATAGATCAAACTAGTTGATTGACCCCAATTGATAGCTGGATTGCAAAGAAATCTGATCAGGCCAGTTTGTTCGCCATACTTCAGCTGAAACTTCACCTACCAGAATTTCTCTCGGCTTAAAATTATTTTCATATTCGACCAAGCTTTTAACTAAGGTTGAATAACGAGGAACAGAAAAATACGGGGCACTGTACCGAGATGCCTGATTGCGATTCAAAACACGGTGTGGTGTAGAAATAAAACGGCCACCGGACCATACCTCCATCAAGTCACCTATGTTTACCAAAAGTGCATCCGGGGGGCAGAAAATTTCTAACCATTCACCTTTTCTTGTTTGAATTTCAAGTCCTCCTAAAGGGTCTGGATGAAGAATGGTTATTGCACTTATGTCTTTATGCGGGTGAATTCCTGATCTTTGGGATTCAGTACTTGAAACCGGGTAATGAAGCAAAGTCATGTTAGTCAATGGTTCATTAAAAAAATCTAGAAGGATGTCGGGTTTTACTCCTAGTGCAATTGCCAAATGTGAAAGAAGTATCGATGTTAAAAGATCACAATCTTCCCAGTATGAAAGAAGGGTTTCTTCCATATTCTCGACTTCTTTGACCCATTTATTTGAACCATAAAGTTTGCATTCATTTTTTACAGGATGTTCCTTGGGGCATTCCCAATGAAGCTTGAAACCTTCGTAAAGATCATTTTTTGTTTTTTCAAAGATTTTTTTTTCATTCGGGGAGAAAAATCCGAATGGTATATAACCGCGATAATTGCTTCGCGAAATTGATAATTCTTCTTTAACAGAATCTGGGATACTAAAGACATTAATTAATAATTCTCGCATTTCAGATAAACGTTTCTTTTCTATTCCATGACCAACTAATACAGCAAAACCAATTTCTTCAAAAGCTTCAATCAGTTCATCTGCAACTGTTCGTTTACGAGCGTCGTTAGTAGTCAATGCGGAAATGTCTATGCTTGGTAGTTCAACTTTTTTCATTTTTTGTTTTTTGTTACTTTTTTCTATTACAACTTGGTACATGAAAAAACATTCTTAAGCAAACAAAATTTTATAGTGAAACCTTTTAGGTTCTTTTTTCGCTTCAATGCTGCGAAAATAAATGAGAGAACTTTTGTACTTAATGCTTGAGAGGAACCAATGGCCACTTTTAACGATGTTTGGAAAATAGGAATGGGCCTTCCAGAAGTGGAAGAGACAACTTTCTATGGAACAGCTGGGCTGAAAGTTAAAGGTAAGGCCTTCTGTAGGATCTGGAGCGAACGTGAATATGAACGCGATGAAATTACTGATACTGAAGTGTTGGTAATTTTCTGCGAACTAGAAGAAAAAGAAACACTCATCGAAAAATACGATGGAATACTCTTCACCACTCCTCATTATGACGGTTATGACAATCTTCTAGTAAGGCTGACAGATGCCACAACAGAACAGCTAACTGACTTTCTCGATATCAGTTATCTGATAAAAGCGCCATCTTCATTAGCGAAACAAATTACTGAATAAAAAATTCGACCAGATGTGAATACGATTATTCTCATCTTTGATTAAAAAGGAAAAACATGAATGACCGAAGCGAAATTTACGTTGATGGAAATTGGGTTGCTTCAAGCGGAGTAGAAAGCATCAGTGTAATAAACCCTTCAACTGAGGAAATTATTGGCTCAACACCAGCTGGGACAAAAGAAGATGTTGATTTGGCCGTTAAAGCAGCAAGAGAAGCTTTTCCAGGATGGTCAGAAACATCGCTAGAAGAAAGGCTTTCCTACATAGAAAACCTAGCCGCAAAACTGGGTGAAAAAAGTGCTGAAATTGGAGAACTGATCTCCCAAGAAGTGGGCATGCCGGGAAAAATGTCAATGATGATTCAGGCAGGGCTACCAGCAGCTACGACTGCAAGCGTTTCAGGTACGGCTAGAGAATTTCCATTCGAAGAAACCATAGGAAGGTCACTTGTAACTCGAGAAGCTGTTGGAGTGGTTGGTTGTATTACTCCCTGGAACTACCCTCTGCACCAAATCATGGCCAAAGTAGCTCCAGCTATGGCTGTGGGTTGCACAGTGGTTCTTAAACCAAGTGAAGTTGCTCCGTTAAATGCATTTCTTTTAGCTGAAATAATTCACGAATTGAACTTTCCAAAAGGTGTTTTTAATCTTGTTTCAGGAGTCGGACCTGTTGTAGGAGAAGCTATTGCAGCCCATCCAGATGTTGACATGATCTCTTTTACAGGTTCTACACGTGCCGGTACACGAGTAGCAGAAATAGCTGCAGCTAACGTAACTCGCGTGCACCAAGAACTTGGAGGTAAATCTGCAAATATTATTCTTGATGACGCAGACCTTTCGGCAGCTATTCCTTCTGCAGTAGGAGCTTGCTTTCTCAACTCGGGGCAAACTTGCAGTGCACTGACGCGTTTACTCGTTCCTTCTAGCAAAATGGACGAAGCAGCAGAACTAGCTGCTCAAGCAGCAGCCGGATTTACTGTTGGACCTGCTGATGATGAGACGAGCAAACTAGGGCCTCTTGTTTCTCAAGCTCAATGGGATCGAGTTCAAAATTATATAAAAACAGGCATCGACGAAGGCGCGGCACTGGTTACTGGAGGTTTAGGAAAACCAGATGGACTCGATTCCGGCTATTTTGTTAAACCAACAGTTTTCGCTAATGTTGAAAACTCAATGACAATAGCCCAAGAAGAGATCTTTGGTCCTGTACTTTCAATAATTGGCTATGAAGACGACGATGATGCAATTCGAATAGCAAATGATTCTGATTACGGGTTATCGGGAGGTGTTTGGAGCTCAGATAATGAAAGAGCTTTGAAAGTAGCTAAGAAGCTTAGAACTGGTGAAGTTGACATGAATGGTTCATTTTTAAACACTGATGCACCATTCGGTGGGTATAAAAAATCCGGCAACGGCAGAGAATTAGGTCGTTTCGGAATGTATGAATTTGTGGAAGCAAAGCAAATAAATCTACCTCTTTAAAATAAATATTTTTTATATTTGATTTTGAATTAACACCCCTGCACCGGCAATAATTAAGACAGCAATCCAAGAAACAAATCCGAGCACTAATGGTTGGCGACCAAGATTTTTTAATGCGCTAAGACGTATTCCCGCTCCTAAACCAAACATTGCCATTGTTATAAGAAAATTTCTTATGTCACCAATTGTTGCAATAAAACTTTCAGAGAAAACTGAAGAAGATCTTATTGTTGCTGCCGCAATAAATCCAAGGATAAAAATGGGTATTGGTAACTTCCATTTTTGTGAATTTTTTGACTGTTTCTTTTGTTTAAAAGATACAAACATAAGTAAGGGTGCCAGCATTAAAATTCGACACATTTTAACTAGTACAGCAGAGTCCAAAGCGTCTTCGCCCACAGCGGAGGCAGTGGCAACTACTTGACCTGTGTCGTGAACTGATAATCCAATCCACCAACCAAATAAACTCTCATCAAAATCAAAAATTGCTTGAACTATTGGAAAAACTAGAACAGCAATAGAACCAAATAAAGTCACCAAACCAACTGCATACCCAGTTTCCTCTTCGTCAGCTTGACTTAACGGTTTCATGGCAGCAATTGCTGACAATCCACAGATCGAATATCCCGAAGCAATAAGAAGTGCTAGTGGTTTATTTAGGGAAAAAATAGTACTGATTTTTTGAATACCAAAAAAAACAATTACCACAACTGCAACTACTATTAGAACCCCAGTTGAACTTCCAATTTCAGTAATTTCTGAAAATGCAAGTCGAAAACCTAATAGACAAATACCTATCTTTAGTATGTGCCCAGAGGCTAAGTCCAAAGAAGGTTTTGACCACGACCTCAAAACTCCAAAATTTGCTAATAAAACTCCAATAACCAATGCAATTACTGGAGAAGCTATACGGTCATTTAAATTACTGATTGTCTCAGCGATAACTCCAACAGAACCTATTAAAAAAAGTCCATAAATATTTTCTCTTACCCATTTGACTAAAGGGCTCAAAAATAACTGGTACATACTGTCTGTAATTTGAAATGCAGATACATCAACTGCCCTTTTTATATGTAGGCCGCCCGGGGCTCGAACCCGGCACCTTGGGATTAAAAGTCCCCTGCTCTACCCGATGAGCTAGCGACCCAAAATTTAGGTTAGCCGCTTATCCATATGTTCATGTTTAAATAAGACTGATTCTAAAGAAAGCTAAAGATTTGATTAACAATCCAATAATTAAATGATTCCTTCTAACCTCTTAATATGAGATTTACTTTATTTGCTCTATTAGGAACTGCTTTAGTCAGTTTGATTATCTGGTTCGGAGCAATAGACACTGACAACAAGGCAAAGGAACTGAAACTAACCGCACCGACCACAACTACGACCACAACTACGACCACAACTACGACCACAACTACGACAATATTGTCTCCTATTGGAACTCTTCCTTTTGTAGAAATAGGAGGAAAGGTCAGTCTTGATTATTCATCATCTATAAGCACTGTTGGGTTAGATACCGTTACTTTCGGCATGACGGTAAAAAATGCGCAAAAAGCGGCTGGAACGAGATTTTCCCCTGTGACAGCAAGAGGTGAATGCTTTTTAGCGGTTCCTGATGAAGGTCCGAAAGGAATTACATTCTGGATCGTAGAAAGCACTGTAGAGCGTGTTGATATTGATAATGAATTGATAAGAACACGTTCTGGAGCTGGCATCGGAGATACAGAATCTTTAATTTATGAACTATTTGGGGAAAAAATAGAAACAAAAATACTTCCTGAGTCTTCAGAGAAACTACTTATTTATGTACCTAGTGATCCTTCTGACAAAAACTTCCGAGTTGTTTTTAAAAGTGATGGTCGACTTATAAAAAGAGTGTGGTCGGGCAGACTACCTTGGGTTGAAATGACTGAAATCTGCTAGTTACTAAATCTTTCTTCAAGAACATCGCTTTCGAATTGTCCGCAATCAACAAATAAGGATCCGAAACCAGCAACTTCACCATATGTAGTATCCAAATCTAAATTCTTTTCCCAGCTAATAGCACCAGCCGTTATTTCTAAACCGTTAACTGAAAGATCTAATGGTTTATTTAATGAAGCTTCAAACATTGTTGAACCATTTTTCAACAGAACTACATATGGTTTCCCAATAAAAGCTTGAATAAGTGCTTCTGTGACCTCCCCTGTTTGAGGATCTTCTCCATTTCCTAAAGCTGCTACTTCTCCTAACTGGGTTTTGTAACAGGTGAAAACCATTTCAAATTTCTGACTTCCTATCTGAATCCAACCATTAGAAACTTTTGGAGTATCTTCTTTAACTTTTTTAGCTTCTTCTAATATTTCAACTGTATTCTCACTGCTGGCACAGGAAGAAAAACCCCATATAAAAAGCGATAAAATCAATAAATTAAAGTAATTATTTTTCATAATAAACCCACGTATTAAATTAAAATCTCTAAAAGTTTGCCGCCAGTAAAGCGCCAGTCAAATTTTCGTAAGAAATCACTTTCAATAATTAAACCATTAGAACCTTCAAGCACTAAAGCCATTTCATTTCGTCTTTGGAATATAGTGACCTCTACGAACTCCCAGTTGACTCGGACTAATTTTTCTAATTCAGGAACTACCTTATTTAATTTAACCTCACTCAAATTAGGTGGCGTACCTGTTGGTGGGAAAGAGCAAATTTCTTCCCACTTTCCTGGACGCTCAGACGCGGATAATCTCAATTTTGCTTTCTTTAAGCGAGATAAAAGTTCACGTCCATCTATTTCAATAGCTCCCAAAACAATTGCCCGGTCTCTAACTTCTTTTGAAACATCGTAATGATCACCTTGAAATGACATAAGACGAAGCCCTAATAGCTCAGCGAAATCGTGCAATTCAGACAAGTTGTTATCGCTGGCAAGGTGGGCCCATAATTTACCCTTGTAAGGCCAGATTGCTTTATCAACGACTACTGCCATTCCATATGTTGACTTCAAAAAATAAAAAATGCACTCTGAAGAGAAATTCTTTCCCAGCAACTCAAAATACTTGATTTGGTGACACAATTATTAAATGAGTGATGTTGAAAAAACCTTCACCACTATCAAATTTTCACCAGAGTGCGAAATTGAAGAGATTTCTAGAGTCGCTCTCGCCGCTATTCTGAGAATTCATAAAATTGATCCAGCTTTAATTGGTGAATTGGCTGTCTCGCTTCAAAAGGAAATAAAAGAAATTTCTGTAAATGCTCCATATGTGGAAGTTGAATTTCAGCCTAGTGAAAACGAAATTTCTGCTGAACTAAGAGCCAACGGCAACTCACGAATAATTAGCACTACCTGGTAATTGAACGTCTTGCGACTAGCCATGAACCCTCATGAGCATGAGCTGAAACTCCAGACCAACTAACTTCACTATTAGCCGACATTAAATCAATAACTTCTTCTGGAGGAAGGTAAATAGGTGTATCAGGACCTCTACTACTAATCCAAACTAAAAAACCTTTGGCTTTTAAACATCTCTCTATCTCATTTGGGAAAAGAATCATATTCATCATCAAAAACACATCAATCGAATTGCTAGCAAATGGAAGACGATTACTATCAGCGCAAACTTGTGGAGTTTCTGGTGTGATGGAGTTTTTGATCATTTCTTTTGAAATATCTAGTGCAACTACACTTTCAAAATTATTAACTAATATTTGAGTAGCCAAGCCTGTACCTGCTCCTAGGTCTACAACCCTTTTCCCGTAAACTTCTCCTCGTTCTAAAGCATCTAAAACTGGGATTCCTCTAGCAGGAATATTTCGAGTAGTTGACCATTCAAGAGCTTTTTCGTCAAATAGTTTTTTTACTTCTTCTGCTAAATCAAAGTTCCAGAGCTTTTTGTAAACAACATCTCTGGTGATGTCTCTCATTCGAGAATTGGAACCAGAACCTCTAACCGATTTAGAAAACGGATAAATTGTTGGAAGATAAGTTATTTTCAAATCTTTTTACCTACCAGAAGAACCAAACCCAGTTTCTCCTCTTTCTGAATCAGGCAATTCTTCAACTTCTTGGAAATTACACTCTTCAACTTTTTGAATTACCAGCTGGGCTATTCTTTCGCCTTTGTTGATCTCAAAGGTCTCATTCGGATCAGTATTAATAAGTAAAACTTTTAACTCTCCGCGGTAACCAGAATCAATAAGGCCTGGTGTGTTTAAGCACGTGATCCCATGTTTAAGTGCCAAACCACTTCTAGGTTGAACGAATCCAGCAAATCCTTTAGGTATAGCTATTGCAACTCCTGTTGATATGAGAGCTCTCCCTCCACCTGGGTCTAAAACTACTGACTCTGCAGCAACCAAGTCTGCGCCAGCATCACCAGATTTTGCATAAATAGGGATAGTTGCATCATCTATTAATCTAATAATTGGAATATTCAGCATAAATATGACCTTACTTGCACTTCTTAGTGAATAACCGACACATAGCCCGTATGATCAAATCTGTGTTGGCTTGGATGGATTTAGAAATGACAGGGTTAAACCCAAAAGAGGATGTAATCGTTGAGATTGCAACTTTACTTACAAATGACGATCTCGAAGAAATTGCAGCCGGACCAAATTTGGTCATCCATCAATCAGCTAAAAAATTAGAAAATATGAGCAAACACGTCGAAGAAATGCACACTTCAAGCGGTTTACTTGATGAAATTTCAAAATCTACAATTGATCTTTCAATCGCTGGTGAGAGAACTTTGGACTTTTTAAAAGACCACATCGAAAAAGCAGGAACTGTTCCTTTGTGTGGTAATTCGATTGGTACAGATAGAAGATTCTTGTCGGAAGGTCTTCCAGATTTAGCGTCTTTTTTTCATTACAGATCAATTGATGTCTCAACTATCAAAGAACTTGCAAAACGCTGGAATCCAGAAATCATAAATTCTGCTCCAAAAAAAAATGGGGGTCATCGAGCTTTAGACGATATTCGTGAATCAGTTGCGGAACTTCGTCATTATCGCGAAAACCTTTTTATAAAACCATGAACGAAAATACTTCAACAGAAACAATTCCTCCGCGCCCATTGAGGCAAGAACAGGAACCAGCTTCAGAGGAAATTACCGAAGTTGCTAACGGTATTTACAGATTCCAACTTCCAATTTCAATGCCTGGGTTAGGACATGTTAATTGTTACGCACTTGAAGACAAAAAAGGGTTGTCTTTAGTGGATCCAGGATTGCCTGGTAACGAGTCTTGGAATGCCCTTGAGGCACGGCTTAAAGATCTAGGAACTAACTTTTCTCATGTGCATACAACGATAGTTACCCATAGCCACGTTGATCATTACGGTGGAGTCCACAGACTTAGAGATGATTATGATGTCGAGGTTCTTACCCATTCGTCTTTTTCGTCAGTTTTTGGTCACGACGACATTATGGAAAATCCTGATGCAGCCTCACTAGACCTAGCCGATGATGAGGACGTAGAGAAACTTCGCAAAATGCTTAGTAGACCAACTCCATGGGGTACGAAAAGAGAGCCACCCTCAGCTGAAGAGCTTAGGAAATGGAGTGGAAGTAATACAGGCGCCGATTCAAAGTCTTTTCAAGTGCCTAAACCGTCTTTGACTGTCGAAGACTCTGAAGAGATAACTATTGGCGAAAGAACATGGTTAGCTCTTCACCTCCCAGGACACACTCATGATCATCTATGTTTATACGATCCAGTCGATGGAATTTTCTTATCTGGAGATCACGTACTACCAACCATCACACCTCATATAGGAGGCATGGGAAATATGGAAGATCCATTGGCAGTATTCTTTAATTCTTTAGAAAGAACAAAAGAATTTTCACAAGTTACTCTTGTTCTACCAGCTCATGGACATCCTTTCACTAATCTTGTTGAAAGAACAGATGATATTATCCAACATCATATAGATCGACTGCAGTTGATTAGAGAAACAGGCGATTCGATAGGCGAAGCCTCAGTAAATGATTATATGAAATACTTATTTAAAGAAAGATCTTGGGGTGATATGGCGGCTAGTGAAACTTACGCTCATCTAGAACATCTAAGAATCCTTGGTGAAGCCAAACCTAAAGAAGAAAAAGGCATAAAAACCTATAAATTCGCTTAATCTAAGCCAATATCTAAGAATTATTCAATTTTATTGAAAAATAAGTTGACAAAATTCACTCAAAGGTGTTGAGTGGTCACGCAGCGTAGTTTTGATAAACTTGCTTTATTAAACTGCTTTGCAATTTTTTAAGAAAGAGAAAAATTAGCATGAATAATAAAATTCGCAATCATTTCGGTCATAAAACCGTTGATCATGCTTTAACCTCACACGTACTTACACCGGTCAATCCAGTAGCTCTATCCAAAGCGACAATTTCACTCTGGTTCAACAAGTACGGATTTTTCACCATAAAGCGGCCCTGGGAAACAGCTAGCTAAATAGCTAAAACGCAGAAACCATGGCCGCCGGAAAATCCGGCGGCTTTTTTCATTTTTGAGATTAGTTCTAAAAGGAGTAAAAATGTTTGCAATAGAATTTAAAACAGAGGCTTGGAGAGAAAATGCAGCATGCTCTCAACTTGGCGTGCCCACAGGAATTTTCTTCTCTGAAGATCTAGGAGATATAGCTCAAGCTAAGAGAATATGCGCAGAGTGTCCTTCTCTTGCGTTGTGCTTGGAGGCGGCTATAGAGCGAAACGAACCTTGGGGTGTTTGGGGGGGTCAATTATTCCGAAAAGGGAGGATCTTAGCTAACAAACGTGGAAGAGGAAGACCACGCAAAGTCTCTAGACCTGAAGAAGAGCTTCCAGTTATACCTATACCTGTTCATCTGCAGTCTGCCCTCCGTTCTGCTTGATGATCGGCCAAATCGAATTGGGGTGACGATTAACGAACCTCGATTTGTAAAGGGGTTTGGGAGATGACCTTGCGACTTATAGTCGTAATGGCCATCTCCCGACTACCTTTATATATGTGAAAAAAGTTTTATTAATACTTCTGATGATTACAACTGCATGCAGCGTTAAAGAAACTATTGAACCTCTTGACAATAACGTCTTAAATCAACCCTTTGAAACAAACAATGAATTTGAAACCCTTAAAGGTGTATACGAAAAAAATAATCAACCTATGGTGGTAAATCTTTGGGCTACCTGGTGTACTCCTTGTTTAGAAGAAATGCCTCACTTTGAAACAGCTCACCGCGAACACAGCGAAAAGATTACATTTATTGGAATAAATATTAGCGATTCTCCGACCAGAGCTAAAAAAAGAGCTGAAGAGCTCCAAATTTCTTACCTGCTTGGAAACGATCCTGATGGGAGTTTTACGAAATCCTTAAAAGTAATTGGATTGCCTGTAACCGCTTTCTTTAATACTGAAGGGAAATTGTCAACGATACATCAAGGCCCTATAAGCAAAGAAAATCTCCAAAAGTCAATAATGGAGTTACTTGATGTTTGATCTAGAACTAGTCCTCCCTTTCAGCCTCGGTATCGTCACGGCAATTAATCCATGCGGTTTTGCAATGCTTCCTACTTGGCTTGGATACTTCATCGGTAAAGATACTGCCGACAGTCAAGCTAGACCAGAGCAAGTCGTAAGAGGTTTATGGGTAAGTATGACTCTCACGGCAACATTCGTAGGTGTTTTTGGTTTTCTTGGATTTTTGATCTCTCATCTAGTGAACGAGGAGACAATTGCGCAAAAAACTCCTTGGATAACTGTTGTCTTGGGGATACTTCTGATTCCGTACGGGTTTTCTCTCTTATTTAAAAAAAATATAAAACTATTTCCCTCTTTCAGCCGAAGAGGTCCAAGATCAAATGAACTCTTGTCGGTTATTGGCTTTGGTATTTCCTATGCCATTGTTTCGGTCGGATGCTCAGCTCCTCTCTTTTTACTTCAAATCTCAGGGAGTTTCAGCAGAGAGGGAATTATTGAAGGAACAGTAATTTTTCTTGCTTATGCACTTGGATTAGGTGCTGTTGTAACTATCACGACTCTGTCTTTAGCTTTGGCAAGAGGTGGAATTGTCCGTAATCTACGAAAATTACTCCCTTATATGGATCAGATAGGTGCTCTTGCCCTATTAGCTGGCGGCGCATATTTGTGTATTTATGGAATTTATGAAATTAGAACTTTAAATTCCCCAGGATCTGGCGCCAATCCGATAGTTGGAAAAATTAATGAACTGCAATCACATCTAACGATTTGGATTTCAGAAGTTGGAGGGTTAGAAATAGGTTTAGCTTTGTGGCTCATAATAATAACTTTCGTACTTTGGGGTTTGAACCCTGCATTTACAGGCACGGCTAAAAATTATCTAAGATTTTCTATTTTAGGGATTTGGCTTCTTCTTGAAGGGGTTTTGTATAAAGGGACACTGGTTATCAGACCAGTTACATATGTAATTTTAAAGTGGCCAGAAAGAATAAGCCACTGGTTTGAAAAACCTGAACGATGGGCTGTTCCTTTTGAGGTATTAGTTTCATTTATTTTTCTTTTAATTGTTTATTCAACCTGTTCTGCTTTTGTCAGAGAGAAGAATAGATGAAAAAAATTAAAGAAATTCAGAGTTTTACTGACCTGCTCTCAAATCCTGAAATAACTGAAGAAATTGAAATTCGATCTTCTTTTGGTATCTGTGCAATTCATGGAGGCGGTTTGGAAAGAGCTACTGAAGCTGTCGCTAGAGATGTAGCTGAAAGTACCAATTCTTCTTACTATGCTGTCATACAACCCGAGGGTTCGAGGCTGCACTTATCTTCTAAATATTTTGATCCTAAGCAATCTTTAAAACTTGATCAGTTTTTAAAAAATATTGACACACTTATTTCAATTCATGGATATGGAAAAGAAGATGATTTCTGGGCTTTACTGCTCGGAGGGACTAATAGAGAAATGGCCTACCATCTTGCAGGTTCACTGAGGGAGGTGCTCCCTGAAGAGTACCGTGTAGTCGATCAAATAGATAAAATTCCACTACCTCTGAGAGGTGTCCACCCTGATAACCCAGTTAATTGTCCAGCTAATGGGGGTGTGCAAATTGAAATACCACCCGGCTTAAGGTGGAACAGAGACTATAATTTTTGGTCGGATGCGGATGGAACTCCACGTTCAGAAGATCTAAACCTACTTATTAAAGGATTGATTTCAGGTATTACTAGTTGGCAAGAGAAAAAGAATTAACTCAAAAAAAATTATGGTGATAATCGAGTAAAAACCCACCCTTCGATGGTTGACTCGTAACTTATTCTGTCATGCAACCGATTCTGTCTTCCTTGCCAGAACTCGATTAAATTCGGCAAAACTTTGTAACCCCCCCAATGATTAGGTCTTGGAACTTCAATACCTCGCCACTTTAATTCCTGAATTTCAAATGCAGTATCTAATTCTTCTCGAGTAGAAATCATGCTGCTTTGATTAGAAACTAAAGATCCTATTTTGCTTTCATATGGTCGCATCGCCCAGTACTCATCTGACTCATTTTCAGGGATTTTTTCAGCCATCCCTTGAACTAATACCTGTCTACGTAATTCGTTCCAGCTAAAAGTAAGAGAAACTTTTTCATTAGTTGTGATATCTGTAGCTTTTTTACTCTCGTAATTAGTAAAGAAAACAAATCCATCTTCACGAACCTCTTTTAAAAGAACATTTCTTCCACTAGGAGAACCATTTTTATCAACAGTGTTTAAAACCATTGCGTTAGGTTCTGAATATCCGACTTTTTCTATTTCTGAATACCAAATTTTAAATTGGTCAATTGGGTCGCTAGCTAAATCATCTTCATAAAGACCACGATTTTCATATTCTTTACGTACCTGTCGTAAATCCATATAAATGGTCTACCCAAAATAGTCAGCTACCACAAATATCAGGATGTAATGTTTTCTGAATGAGTAAGTATGATTTTTTGAGAGTTGGAATTGGCGGTTCGATCGGAGCAGGTCTGCGCTGGTTAATCATAGAAAACACAACTACGCAACTTTTTCCATGGCCCACTCTCTTAATTAACCTTTTTGGATGCGCTGCTCTTGGAGTGCTTATAGGAAAAAATGTAAACAATAAGGCTCTACTAACTTGGGGCACAGGATTTTGTGGAGGCTTAACGACTTTTTCGACATTCTCTATTGAAATAGCATTGCTATTACGTGACAACGAGATTTTTATTCCTCTTTGCTATCTATTTATGTCTTTGTTCATGGGGATACTGGTATTTAAAAGTGGTTTAAAAGCATGTAAGGGTAAAAGATGATAGTTCTTGCTTTTCTTGCTATCGCTGCTGTTGGAAGTTTCATCAGATGGAAAACATCAATATTTTTTGGTATTTATAAGGGAACACTCATCGTTAATATCATCGGTTCATTTTGTCTGGGTCTTAGTATTGAATTAAACGATCCGGAGTTAACACTTGTATGCATTGGAGGACTTGGTTCGCTGACAACCTTTTCCACTTTTTGCGCAAACATAGACTTTTTATCTAAAAAAAACTACCGATCTAGTTTTATATATTCACTACTTACCGTCACCTTGGGTGTATTAGCAGCAACAGTTGCGCTAAACATTTAAAATTTCAATTTATGGTTTTCACACCCTGCATATAAGGCAGAAGAGGTTCAGGGATACGAATACTGCCATCTTCTTGTCTGTATGTCTCTACAATTGCGGCCCACACACGTGGTACTGCTAGGCCTGAGCCATTAAGGGTGTGAATAACCGATGTTCCTTTTGCTTCTTCTGATCTATATCTGACATTTGCTCGACGTGCCTGGTAATCACTAAACCAAGAAACTGATGAAACCTCAAGCCACTGTTCAGCACCAGGAGCATAAACTTCAATATCGAAAGTTCGCGCTGAAGAATTTCCTAAATCTCCTGCACATAAATCGAGAATACGGTAACTCAGTCCCAAATCAGCTATTGCCGACTCTGCTCTAGAAAGAATGTCATCATGAACTTCCTTTGCCTGTTCTGGTGTCGCATAAGCAAGTAACTCAACTTTGTCAAACTCATGCACTCTCAAAAGACCTCGTGTGTCTCTACCAGCCGAACCTGCCTCACGTCTAAAGCAAGAAGTATGAGACATTAACTTCATTGGCAAGTCACTTTCACTAATAATCTCGTCCCGAGCATATGAAGTGAGCGGAACTTCCGCTGTAGGGATCGCCCAAAGGTCATCTCTCTCGAGATGGTATGCGTCATCTGAAAACTTTGGAAGATGCCCGGTAGAAACCATTGTTTCTGTCAAGACAAGAGTAGGGGGCCTAATCTCACGGTACGCATCAGCATTTCGGTCCAGCCCATACTGGATCAAGGAGCGACACAATGTAGCCCCTAAACCTGTGTACATAGCAAACATGGATCCAGAAAGCTTGGTTGCTCTTTCAACATCAAGAATGCCTAGGGTCTCTCCTATTTCCCAGTGAGGCACGCGTTGGCAACTATTCCAATCTTTTTCACCTTGCCCTTCGACTCTTAGAATCACATTGTCGTCCGCGCTTTTACCATCAGGGCATTCTTCAGCAGGAATATTTGGGACTCTTAGTAATAGCTCACGTATTTCTATAGATAAACGGTCACATTCTTCACTAAGTGCTTCTTCCTTTTCTCGCATTTCGCGACTCGACTCTTGAAGAGGAATAGCTTCATCTTTTTTTCCAGATTTGTGTAGATCGCCTACTTTTCTTGAAAGTTCTTTAATTTCATTGCGTAACTGGTCTCGGTTTTCAGCAGTTTTCCTATATTTTTCATCTAATTCAATTATGAGGTCTAAATCAGCTGTACTTTCTCCACGCCTAGAAATCGATTGCTTAACCGAAATAGGGTCATTGCGTAATAAACGAATATCAATCATTGAAACGAACTTATCCTTTAAATGAGCCAGCCTTAAACTTTTTTTAATGTTTATTAAATTTCAGGTTGAGATCGTCCTAATATCCTGATTTCTAGTGTGTTCTCGGGCAAAAATATAGAACTTGGAAATAATTATTGCCCACAAATAAAACCCGCCAATCAGTTTCATTATTAACCCAGCTGCTTGTTGATCTGATTGAACACTTATTCCCCACATTAGATAACCATCATCGTAGTGTCTATAAACATTGCCTTCAGCAAAAGTTAGCCATGCCGCAGGAATCGTGGGAATAATTGACATGAGGAATAAATAGAACATTTGAGCTGGAAGAGATAAGCGAAGTTCTGGTATCGGAGAAACTACTGGGATCCACATCAAAATCGCGGTAGTGAATAACAAAAGATGAATTAAATAGTGAAAGGCACCTGAATCAGCAGAAAACTGCACGAAGCCACTCCAGTGAGTCAAAGCTACTAGCGCGTTGAAGGTCAAACCCGCCACCACTGGATGAGAGAGCTTTCTAATTATTCTTGAGGTAAAACTATCACCAGCAACTAAAAGTCTGGCTAGCCATGTTGGTATTGAAAACAGAAAGAGTGGAGGAACTACGAAAGTAATTAAAAGATGTTGAAGCATGTGTGCCGAATACAAATGATCTTCTGCGATGTCGTGTAAGGGCCAGTCCGCTGAAATTAATAGCAAAATTATGGCAAAAATAAATGTAATTTTTTGTTTGCGGGTAACTATTTTTTGATCTGAAGTAACAACTTTTGGACCGATAACCTTTATAGCCCAAAACCCAAGTAAGAAAATAGCAATTACAAGTAGCCAAACTTCTGGATGGGCTTTCCAAGCCCAAGGATTTATTGAATTTAGATCCCTCATGTTTAAATCCGAACTATGCCTATTAAATTAAACACTATGATTTAGGAGCAACAGGAGTATTTTCAACCTTTGTGCCAAAACTCAAAAACAGTTAAAGCAATGACATATACAACGGTAGCTAAAACCAGTCCTGCAACAAAAAATTTCGTAAACAAAGGACTATCAAAACGAAGGTGCATAAACCAAGCTGCTACGTAGAAAAACTTGATGACCATCATAATTAGTAGTAGCGGTATTAAAATTTCACCTGGCATTCCTTCAAAGAAATACGTGGCTACCTCTAAAGCTGTTATTACAGCAAGAATTATCGCAATCTGAATATATTTATTATCTGAAGGATGATCGTGTTCGTCTCCGGCATCATCTGAAGTTTCAGAATGTTCAATTTCCGTTTTACTCAATTGTTAACTCCTATTTCAACTTGTAGGTGACGGAACTAGATAAATGACTGTGAAAATGAATATCCACACTACGTCTACAAAGTGCCAATATAAACCAACAATCTCTAACGTTTCCGATGATTCACGTTTAAGGTTGCCACGCATCGAGGAAACATAGAGTGACATCAACATTACAATTCCTATACTCACATGGACTCCGTGAAATCCTGTAAGTGTAAAAAATGCTGATGAAAAGGGACTTGTTGAATAACCAAGACCTTCTCTTAAAAAGGTAGTGAATTCATACACTTGTCCGCCTATGAATAACGCTCCTAGTAAAGCTGTTGTGAGAAGCCATAGTCGAGTATTCCTATAGTCTCCTCGTTGTAATGAAGATAGAGACAAAACCATAGTTAGCGAACTCATTAGTAAAACGAAAGAGCTAACTGATGTGAAAGGTATGTCAAAAATATCTCCTGGGGCGGGACCGTCAGCAAAACGGCTTCGATAAATCAAATAGGTGGAAATTAGGCCACCGAACAGCAAGCATTCGGAGCCTAGAAAAACCCACATTAAAAGTTTGTTATTAGACACGCCTGTTCCAACAGAGTGCTCATTTTCAGTCAACTGAAACCTCCTCTGCTACTTCACCTGTCGTGTCTTCATGGTGATCTCCATGATTTCCTTCCGGATCATCTGGAGGCTCAAAAGCCCATGCATAAATAGACATTAGAATCATTATTCCCCCAGGCACACAAAGCCAGAGACTATAAATCAGGCCATAACCAATAAATGGAAATCCTAATGCAAGCACTAAAGGCCAATAAGAAGGAGATGGGAGATGTGTGTCTGTTGCTGAACCGTCTTGACATACTTCTTCAGCTGAGGCAATTCTGACTATTTTTCCATTTTCGTCTTTTCCATATTTCCTGTGCCAAAAATCGTCAAGTTCTTCTATGTTGGGGACTTCATCAAAATTATGTATTGGTGTTGGATTTGGTGTGATCCATTCAAGGCTTCGAGCATCCCACGGATCTGGACCAATAGGTGGCTGACCTTTTGCTTTTTTCGCTGAAACATAGATATTGATCAAAAAGAATAAAACGCCCAAACCTATTATGAACGATCCAATTGTTTCAACCATGTTCCACAATTCGAATCCGAAACCTGGACTGTAGGTATGAATTCGTCGTGACATTCCTTGCAAACCTAAAATGTGCATAGGCCCAAAAGTTAGATTAAACCCAATTAACATCAACCAGAAATTCAATTTTCCTAGTTTTTCACCAAGCATGTGGCCAAATACTTTAGGCCACCAAAAATAGAAACCAGCGAAAATACCAAGAAGTGCTCCTCCGAATATCACGTAGTGGAAGTGGGCAACTATGTAGTAGGTGTCAGTTTGTTGAGTATCTGCGGGTGCAACTGCGTGTGTTACGCCGGAAAGACCCCCAACTGTAAACATTGAAACAACACCTGTAGCAAATAACATTGGGGTGTTAAATAATAGTTTTCCTCCCCACATTGTTGCCATCCAATTTAATATTTTCACACCAGTTGGAACTGCGATAAACATTGTTGAAAGAGAAAAAGCAGCTACTGAAATTGGCCCTATACCTGAAACAAACATGTGATGAGCCCAAACTCCCCACCCCATAAAACCGATTGCTATTCCTGAGAAAACCATAAATGGATATCCAAAAATAGGTTTGCGCGAAAAGGTAGGAATAACTTCTGAGATAATTCCAAATGAAGGAAGTATCAATATGTACACCTCGGGGTGTCCGAAAATCCAGAAAAGGTGCTGCCATAATAAAGGATCTGCTCCCATTACAGGATTAAAGAAGTTTGATCCAAAATTCCTGTCAAATAAGAGTAAAAATAGCGCCACTGTTATCACAGGCACAGCGAAGACTAGAAGAAACTGAACAACTAAAATCATCCAAGTAAAAACTGGCATTTTGAATAATGTCATACCGGGTGCCCGCATATTAAGAACTGTCACAATCAAATTCATCGCTGACACCAACGAGGCGATACCAGTTATCTGGAGTCCTATGGCATAAAAGTCCATACCATTGCCAGGTGAAAAAACAATCCCTGTATTTGGTGCGTATCCAAACCACCCACCGTCTGGGGCGTCTCCAAAAAGCCATGCTGTATTCAGGAAAAGACCCCCCGCTAAAAATACCCAAAATGACAGAGCATTTAATCTGGGGAAAGCTACGTCTCTAGCTCCAATTTGAAGCGGTAGTAGATAATTCGCAAATGCAGCTGCTAGGGGCATAATAACCAAAAACACCATTGTCACACCGTGCATTGTGAACATCTGGTTGTACATATCCGCTCCAAGAACAGTTCCATTTGGTGTAGCCAGTTGTAAGCGAATTAATAAAGCCTCAATACCTCCTATTAGAAAAAAGAAAAGAGCTGCAGCTCCATAAAGTACGCCGATTTTCTTGTGGTCTACAGTTGTTACCCAATCTCTCCAGCCATTACCTCCCTTTGGTCTTGTATATACGCCTAGAGGTTGGTGTTTTGTCTGATCTTCAGATGTTGATTCCACTTGTGGTTCTACTGTTTGTGTCATCACTCGACCTCCGTGGCAGCAATAGTCTCAATTGTGGGTTTTTCTCCCAGTGTCTCAAGATAAGCAACTAAATCATCTATCTGACCTTCATCCAAGCCTAAATTAGGCATTCCTCTTCTACCTTCGGCATAAGCAGGTTTTTCTTCTGGAGCATTTCTCAGCCAAGCCTCAAGTTGAGTCCGATTTAAAGAGCCATCTGGTTCATACATATTAAAAATTCCACCCGCAAAAGTTGTTCTGCTCATTAAATGTGTGAGATTTGGAGCAGCATTAGAAACCAAATCTGCCCCTATAGATGTTTCATCGTTTACACCTTTTACTACATGGCATCTAACGCATAAAGATTCATAAACCTCTTTCCCGCGCTTAGATGATTCAGTTGTAGGTTCAAGTGCGGGCTCTATTTGTCTATTAATCCATGCTTGAAAATTTTCTGGTTCCATCGCTACCACTTGCATTCGCATTCTGGCATGCGATAGGCCACAAAATTCAGTACATTGACCGAAATAAACCCCTGGCTCATCTGCTTCAATTTTCCACGGACTAACTCTTCCGGGCACAGCGTCTCTCTTACCATTTAAGGCAGGGATCCAATGGCTGTGAATTACATCCCGACTAGTGATTTTAAGTTCAATTTCTTCGCCAGTGGGTACGACCATCTGAGTAGATGTAATGATGTCAGCGGGGGGCAGGTTTCGGGCGTCAGATAAATCAACTCCATCCAGTCCATCAAGATAGTACCTGTACTCCCACCACCACTGTTGTCCTACTACCAATACTTCTGGCTCCCAAGAAATAGCTTCGCCATCAACAGATAAAGCCATCACGTTGTCATCGGTGCCGTTTATTTCTGACAAAGTTATAAGGGTGAAAACTGAAACACCAGCAAGTATTAAAGTAGGTACAAGAGTCCAAAGAATTTCAAGTCTGAAATTTCCGTGAATCTGGTCAGGAAATTCTTCATCTGAATGATCGTCGCGAAAACGTAACCATAATAAAGCTGTACCGCCGAAAATAATTAAGAATACAACCCCGGCGATCATAAAAACTGGATCTGCTAGAGAATCAATCGAACGAGAAGTTGGACCTTTTGGGTTTAGTGTGTCAAGTTCAGCACCGGATGAGCAGGCGGAAATGAGAGTAAAAATACCGAGCAAAAATACTGAAAATTTGAATTCTTTTTTAAACATGTTCTTATTTATTCTTTTTCGTCAACGTGACTTTTATCGGCGTGATGTGATCCCTTATGATGAAAATCGCGTTCTCCTACTACTGCCGAAATAACACCAGCGATCAAAATACCTGATATACCTAAGAAAAGAATACTCTGTATCACTCCTCTTGAGATCGAAGGCCTCTTGCTTATAAAAAAAGCAGTGCCAAAAATGACAATACCCACAATGGTGGCTACCCAAACTGCACCTGTAACAGATGAGGAAAGAAGAATTCTAGACACCGCTAGGACAACTACCCCTATTCCTAAAGTTCCAATAATTGGTATTTCAATAGGTCTCATCAGCCGTTCTCTTAATTCGCTGTTAAGTCTTGGATCTGCTGTGGCTTTTTCAGACCAGTTCGTAATTGTCCATTCAAAACCAATCACAAGAACAATGATGATTCCAATAATGAAAACCGCAGAATTAACTACTAAACCAACTGCCAAAATACTTAATCCTAAAGCGGCAAACACCGGCCACCATGAATTACCTACCTCATTTTGAGCTTGCGGTAAGTCTTCTATCCCAAGCAATTCACTTGCGGCCTCGAGGTCACTATCACGAAATGCTTGGCTAACAATTCCCATGACAGCCATTGATCCAGCCCCGATCATTAGGAGTGTGTAAACAACATGGTTTCCAACTCCACCCTTCCAACCCAGTGAAATAGGACCTGTTTCCGTTCCTCCAGTTGTATAGCCAGCAAAAACAGCTGACACTACCATTAATAAGCAAAGACCAAACCAAAATTTGAAGCCAGTTGAAAGCATTAGTTAATCACACTCCTACTTCGCTATGTATATGCCGATCCAAATGATCGAATAGACAGCAACACCTGCATACCAATAGAAAGACAGAGCAGACACTAAATCTTGGTGACGTCTAGTGTCCTGGCCTCCAAAAGCCCTTATTAGAAGGAGTAAATTCCATATCACACCAATCCCAAGCATTGTCATATGCGCACCAACAATAGTAAAAAGCAATGTGGTTGCTTTGCTGTAATCAACTGGTAGTCCAATGTCGTTTAGGTAAAAAACAGTTTGATTAATTACGGCAACCCCAAGAAGAGCTGTTAAACCAAGTGCCAGATAGGCATGAATTCGGTCGTTGTTTGAAACCGAACGTACAGCCCAAGCCATAGTCACAACTGAAAGGGATAAAGTCGCCATATTCATTCCACCAGGTACAAGTTGTATAGCCCCTTCTGGAAACCATTCACTTCCCCAAGCATTAGCATCTGCGCGCATGGAAAAATAGATTGCAAACAGTCCAGCAAAGAACATAACAGAAGTGATGCTTCCAAGAACCGCACCCGTAACGAGTGTTCTTGGTCTGGATTCTGCTGGGGGTAAAACTGTATTAGACATTAGGTTCCCGTCTTCCCAACTTCGTCCAACAAAGGTCTTTCAGATTCAACCATCACTATTTCGTCTGTCCATTCAAGGGTATGACCTTCCCACGGGTCTAATTCAGAAACCGGGCCATTTTTAAATCTCAATAATTCAACAAGTATTAATGCAACAGCGCCACCAAGAATTAAAACCGACCCTATGAATGAGAACGCTATAAGAATCTTTACTATTTGCTCAGCAGATACTTCCTGAAGAAAACCGACTGTTGTAAAATCATCTAGACCTAAGAATCCATTTACTGAATCTGCAAGGCCACTTAGCAATGAACCAGCTGTAATCAAAATTCCTGAAATTAAGCCAAAACCTTGCTTTGCAGTTTTACCAACAATTAGTCCACCCCACCAAAGCATTGCAGCAATTATTGCAACAAGGCCTGCCCCAATGGTTAATTTCATTTGAGCAGTGTTAGACGAAGTAGATAAAAGCTCAAATGGTTCTATTGCTCTTAAAGCTCCTACTACTGCTCCGGAAATCAAAAGGAATATTGATAAAAGAGATAGAATCAGAGGAGCTGGGGGGTGTCTGGTAAGATTTTTAGAACCCATTCTTAAAGTCTCAAAAAGTCCTCCGAAAAGAAGCAGAGCTAACGGTACTGCTAAGAAAGCAGTGAGCACATACAAAGCTTCTTCCCTTACCGGAGTTCCGGGTGTGTCAAAAAATGGTTGGGCATAAGCTCCAAAACCAATAATCCCAAAAAGACTTGAAAAAATTAAGACAAGATCATGATTATAAAGTTTCTGACGGACCTTTACCGCAACCGGAACTATGTCGTATGCAATCCCTATTAAAGGTAAAACAAATACGTATATTTGAGGGTGCGTAAAGACCCATGAAATTTGATCCCAAATGACATCTTCAGAGCCAAAATAAATTGCGGAGCGGCCTCTTAGGTCGACATAAGCGATAATAGAATTAGCTGCTAAAACCGGCAATGTTAGAATCCAAAGTGTTCCGGAGACCATTATTGTCCAACTGAAAACTGGTATTCTTCGCAAATTCATTCCCATACATCTACCTGAAATGATGGTTGTGAGCAGACAAATAACTGACACGCATATTCCTGCTATGACTAAAAGAAGTCCTACGAGTGTGAGTGCAACTGCTTCACGCTGGCTATCTAATTCCGGTGATCCGAAACCTCCATCAGCTAAAAATCCGAAAACTGTAATACCTGAACCCAAAAACCAGACCCAAAAACCAAAAGCAGCTGCTCTTGGAAAAATAATAGAATTTGCACCAATTTGAGGGGGAACTACACACATGGCTAAACCAATAATCATTGGTACTACAGCCAAAAGAACTATAGAAGTTCGGTGCAACGACCAAAATTGAAAAAACTTATCAACATTAGAAAAAATTAAGTAACTATCAGAATCGAATCTAACAATGTCAAGCAAAAACCCTAAAACTGTAGACAGGAGAAAATAAATACAACCACTAAAAATCCATGATTTTCCTATAGAAGAATTACTTGTGTTGGTAACCAAACGTTCTACGAAAGTTTGGTTTTGTTCACTAGTAACCGCTACAGAATCTGGTGCGATATCAGTAGTAGTCATTGAATCCTGTGTCCTGGGGGTTTAGAAAAAATCGAAACTTTGCTCAAGTAAACCTACCTGTTTTTATAGTAAAAAAAGTTGATCAAACAAGTATTAATTATGCCACGCTAGTCGTTTTACAACATTCAAAACTAATTATTCAAGATGAAATTTTTTAAATTATTAGATTGTGATTATTTCTGTAATCCATCACAATTCGACGAAGTCTTTTTACCCTATTTATTACTTCGATTGGACCGATATCAGGCTTCCGACAAAAAATAGCTGTTTTTAC
>JUEM01000001.1 GCA_000817085.1 marine actinobacterium MedAcidi-G1
TTAGAAAAATTTCTTCTAATGAGGGAAAAGGTCGATTTAGAGGAAAAATCCCAGCTAAGAAAATCTTCGATATAAGAGAAATTAACATTAGCTCTGAAGTGATCGACTTGGCTGAAAAAGCTATCGCTGACAAGCCAAATCAAACTTCATCTGAATTTACTGTTGAAGAGGGGTTCTTAACTGAAGTGCTAATAGAAGTAAGCGTCTCTTTCCCTGGGAGTGAACCTCACTTGCTTCGAATTAAAAAAACTTTTACAGAGCATGGAGTGCCGCAAAATATAAATGCACCTGAACTTGAAAACGTTACACAAAAAGGCACTGGGTTATTGTGCTTGGAAAGACTTGATGAGTGTGAATATTTAGCAGAAATAAAGATTCTTGAAGAACTTGAGAAAAGGCGACCTGGCTTATGTAAAACATCACCACCTAAGGCTTTGTCCAGATTTGAAATGATGTCTTGGATTGAAAATCACCATAAGTGTTTGCTAGCTGGTGGCGAAAAAGATGCATCGGATGCTTTCATTAAGATTGTTCAAGCTAGGTTACGCTTTGGAATATAGAACAGGTAAAGATTATTTTCACGAAGTGTTTCAAAAAGTAAGACATGTAAAGTTAGTAGATTAAAAGAAATCTAAATAACCCAAGAGGATGCTTAAATGTTTCGTAATTCCATTTTTCTGCTTTTCGTAAGCTTATTTATTGGAGTTTCTTGTAGTAACGATGGCGACTCTGTTGGGTCGCGTACAGTCGTAGTTCTGACGCCTGATGAAGTGGGAGAAATAGTTTTACCGCCTGGCGCATTTGAGAGTGAAGTTCTCGTGACTCTGCCACCTAGCACCACGAATATGCCCACAGAAGTCACTGAAGCGGAAGTCGAAAAAACAGTAAAAGAAGAAGCGCAAGAAATTATCTCTGATGATACTGATTCTTTGGAAGAAGAAATTTCAGCAACGACGGTGGTAGAACAGACAGTCACTCCCGCTAGTAGTGATACAACAACAACAACAACAACAACAACAACAACAACAAGCACTACACAACCGCCCAAGGTTACTATCCCCATTGCTGAAGAAGAAGAAAATGCCGGAGTCAAACTGATGGATTCTCTGGATGACTTTAATTCTTGCTTGTCTTCCGAAGGCTATGAATTTATTGGATTACCCAACGCAGAAGCAGGACCTGAAGATCCCGCTAACAACCCAGACTATTTGCAAGCTTTAGTGCTTTGTAATAGTCGAACAAACATAGCGACCACTTTCCAGGAGTTCCAAGAGTCTCGAAATGAAATGACACCAGATGAGATTAAAGAACAAAATGAACAAACGATAGCTCTAGGCGAATGCCTTAATAGAAAAGGGTGGAATGTGGGAGATCTATCTCCAGATGAAAATGGGCTATTAAACCCAAGTCAATTCCAGAGTCCAGACGGTTCGGTAAACACAGATGACATCCGTTCATGCGCATCTGAACTTTCTTTGGAAGGTAATTAATTTTGAAAAATATTATTAGTAAAAATTTTTTCGATAAGAAAATACGAAGACAGAAAATGTCTAAAGGAGAGAAATGTTGAAGCGGATATTTACTGTTCTGATTTTTTTGCTTCTCGGAGCAGGGATAGCAATCGCTATTTCACTAACTTCAGAAGGTGACGAAATTAACGATGTTGCAGTTGACCGTCTTATTGCTGAAAAAGTTAGCGTTCGAACTTTGACAGAAGAAATAACAATAAGTGGTGAGATGCGCAGAGAAGAGCTTCAATCAATAAACTCAGTTTCTGCAGGTCGACTAACTTCACTTGACTTGGAAGAGGGTGACACGGTCGATGCTTCAACTAAGCTCTTTGCTCTAGACGGTAGACCCTCAGTGGCAGTAAATGGAGATTTCTCTTTCTATCGAGAATTAAATGTGGGAGCCCAAGGTCCTGATGTTGAACAGCTTGAAAGCATTCTTGAAAGCGCAGGGTATGAAGTCGGGGTCGTTGATCAATTTTACACAGAGGAAACTAGAGACGGATTGGCGCAATGGCAGGATGATTTTGGATTTAAGGGTGGCATAACCGAAGTTGATGAGTTGGTCAATTTTTCTTTAATTTCAAATCCATACGGTTACAGATTAGGAGCGGTAAATACCGTTGGAGTGACAATTGGTTCGCCCCTCAGCCAGGGAATGAATAATCTGGCTGAACGACAAGGTGTTGCCATTTCTGAAGTAGGGGACGTACCTACTGTGAGAATTTCAGCTGGCCCATCAGTCGTTTTGGAGGGTGGGAAGGTCACTGTTGAAATAATTTCCGATCCGGCGCCGCAAGAAGATATAGAAGTCAATATTACGTTTTCGGGAGACGTTATTGAAGGAAAAGATTTCGAAGTAAACGAAAGTAAATTTTTAATTCCTGCTGGTTCAGAAAGCGCGATATTTAACTTAGACATCTTGTCAGATGACGAACTAGAAGCAAATGAAGATTTAGAAATCTTGATTTCTGGTGGATTCGAAAATGAAGAAAGCATTGCCCCTCAGGATTTAAAAATTTATGATTTGGCAACTGAGATAAAAGAATTAGATGAAAGATACTCGGAACTGTCTGATTCCGAAAAAATTCTGACCGATGTTGAACAGGAACTTATAGACGAGCTGATAATTACTGGACCACAAGCTTTGGAATACGATTTTTCTCCCTCTGAAGCTGAGAATTTGATGAATCTCAAGAAAACCTATGATGACGCAGAACGGGACTACCGCAATCAGATGTCCGAAAAAATTCTGACGAATGTTGAACAAGAACTTATAGACGAGCTGATAATTACTGGATCACAAGCTTGGGAATACGATTTTTCTCCCTCTGAAGCCGAGAATTTGATGAATCTTAAAGAAATCTATGATGATGCAGAACGGGACTACCGTAATCAAAGTATTACTGCTGCAGCCAGAGCAAAAGCATTGGATGCTTATGAAGATGCCTTGGAAGAAGCGCAAGAAGAAAGAATCACTGCTGCAGCTAAAGCAAAAGCATTAGAAGCTTATGAAGATGCCTTCGAAGAAGCGCAAAAAGAGCGGACTGAGATCGAACAAGAAGAATTCGATAGGTTAGCTCCTTTACTCAAGTCTAAAACCGAAGAACTCAGGGTAGCCAAATCTTCACGTTGGATTTTGGCTGAAACTGACACAGCAACTGTTGTGATAGATGACCCTGAAGCTCCTGATATGCCTGTTTTATTTGTCGCATCTTCAAGTGACTATGTAACAGAACCAGGAATGGCTAAATTTTATTTAGAGACCACAGATGAATTAGCTGAAGAATTAATTGTATTTTTTGAATTGGCAGGAGAAGTTGAATCAGGTGAGGATTACATAGTTCCAAGTGGTGATGTAACCATGCCAAAGGGAAGTAAAAAGACTTCTATATCGATAGAAATCAGAGACGATGATTTTGTTGAAATCGATGAGACCTTAACCATACGTCTTTTAGAGGCCAAGAATTCAGAATACCAATTGAGTAGCCAAATAGAAGCCACAATATTGGTACAGTCTCCTGATTTACCTGAACTGAGTATTACAGGTGGTGGAACTATTCAAGAAGGTGAGACATCAGTGGTTACTGTTAAAGCGGATCAAGCCGTAACAGTGGACACATCTATAAATTATTCTGTTTCCGGTACTGCACAACAAGGGGTCGATTACGAAGTATTGAAGGGTTCCGCTCTTATGAAGGCAGGTGAGGTGTCTGTTGAGATACCTATACGGTCACTTCGTGACGACGTTTTTTTTATGCCGGGGGACATGATCGTTGCTGATTGGCCGGCAAGAGTCGGGAGGATAAATTTTGAAAAAGAAGATTTAGTCTCCTCTGGTACAGAAATTTTATCTCTCACTGAGCCGAATTTTAAAGTGGTATTGTTTGCAAGACCATCAGATAGAGCGAAATTAGAAATAGGCCAAAAAGTAACAATCGAAATCGACGCGGGAGATCAAAAATCAGACGGAATCATTTCACAACTTGACGATGTGGTAACTAGAAATGGGGCAAGTGAACTTTATGAAGGTGAGGTTGAAGCTTCAAAAGATTTAGTTGCCGTCGAAGGAGCTGTAGTAGCCATAGATGTAGTCGTAGCTGAAGCAGTTGACGCCATTGTCGTCCCAATTGCCGCAGTTTTGACAGAGAACTCTTCAGAAAAAATCAGGGTCGTGACTAGAGATGAAACTCTGGAAAGACGCATCGTGGAAACAGGTATGTTAGATGGAGCGTGGGTGGAAGTAATCTCTGGAGTTTCACCAGAAGAGTTCGTGATAATAGAAATTGATCGTTCTTAAGAGGATGTTTCTTTATGGTTGAGAGTCTGCTTTCTCTGGAGTCAGTGTCACGCATCTATGGAACTGATGTCGAAGTGCATGCTTTGCATCAGGTTTCTTTAGAGATATTTTCGAGTGACTTCATGTCAATTGTTGGTCCTTCCGGATCGGGTAAATCAACTATGTTGGGATTATTGGGACTTTTAGATGTTCCAACTAAGGGAAATGTCAAAGTAAATGGTGTAGACGCCACAAGTATGAACGATTTTCAACGTTCGCGTTTGCGTGGAGACGCAATAGGGTTCGTCTTCCAACAATTTCACCTTATTCCACACCTGAGTGCATTAGGTAATGTAGAAACTGCTCTTTTGTATCGTGGTCTATCTCCTAAGGAGCGGAAGAAAAAGGCAGCCGAGTCTTTGGGCAAGTTGGGTCTCGGGGGCAGGGAAGACCATAGGCCAGTTCAATTATCAGGTGGTGAGCAACAGAGAGTGGCAATTGCAAGAGCTATAGTAACCGATCCTTTGGTAGTACTAGCTGATGAACCAACTGGGGCACTTGATTCTGAAAATGCCGAAAATATTATGAAAGTTTTCGCAGATTTGAAATCACCAGAAAGGGCTGTTTGTTTGGTTACTCACGACATGGAGATAGCAGATTCCACAGACCGAAAAATCACTATGAAAGATGGAGAAATAGTCCAAGATTTGATTCAAGGTTCTGAAAAATGAAGCGTTTCATTGATTTGGTGCGAGTAGCTGTAGCTGGACTCACCGCTCGAAAAGTTAGAACTCTTTTGATACTGCTGGGTCCGATTTTAGGAGTCGGTGCAATTGTTGCGGCTATAGGAATAAATGAGAGTTCAAAAGGTTATTTAAAGGCTCAGCTACAGGACTTAGGTACGGATTTGATAGTAGCAAATGCTCAAGATTCTCTTGGTGGCTTTGGGCAAACGCCCCGGATACCTGAAGATGCTACTGAGCGAGTGTCTCGCCTTCCCGATGTAACATCCGTAACAGGCACATATCAGATCTCGAATGTGGTGACATTGCCTTTTGATGCCGCAGAGGACTACTACAAGGCTTTCCCAGTACCAATTATTGCTACGGGTTTAAACCTTCCAGAAACTATGGAAGTCCCAATGGTAAGCGGAAGATTTATCAATAAATTTGATTATGAGCAGTCTGCTCGAGTGGCTGTGATCGGAAGAGATTTAGCTGATGAATATGGCTATCTAAGAGGAGAGCAACGGACTATCTCTTTGAATGGAATTGATTACGGAGTTGTAGGCGTCCTTGATTGGGTTTTACTCGAACCATCGATGGATTCCGCGGTTTTTATAGCTTTTTCAACTGCGGAGAAAGACTGGGAAATAGGTAACCAAGATCCAACTCGACTATATGTTCGCGCTCCGACTAATACCCAATTGGTAGCAGAAGAAATACCGACTGTCGTTAGTTTAGGAGGGCCGGATGGAGCTCGAACCAGTGTTCCGACAGATCTTCTTAATGCAGAGTCCCAAGTAGATGAGAGTTTGAACACTTTGACACAATTAATGGGTGGCTTGGCCCTAATAGTTGGTGGCGTGGGAATAGCAAACGTAATGTCTATTTCAGTCATACAACGCTCCTCAGAAATAGGTATACGGCGTGCTTTGGGTCATACGCGCACGACAATAGCGATGCAGTTTCTTTTTGAAGCCTTGGTGGTGGGTGTCTTAGGGGGTATTTTTGGCGCTCTTGCAGGAGCGGGTGTTGTTTGGTTTACTTCGTGGTCTCGCGATTATGTGATGATTCTCTCTTTGTCTTCGTTAGTGGGCTGGAGCCTAGTTTCAGTGGCAGTAGCTGTTGCATCTGGTCTTTACCCTTCTATGAAGGCGGCGCGTCTCGAGCCTTTGGAAACCCTTCGCCTCGGTTAACAAGATTTGGATCTATTATTTTCGTATGACTGTTGACCTTTCAGATTATGGGGCTAGTGAAGATCTTTTATCCGACGTTGGTGAACTTGGACGTATTATTCGAGTTGACCGTGGCGAGTGTGACGTCATCTCAAAAAAAGGAACAGTAAGAGCTGTGTCAGACTCGAGCAGATCTCAGAGGGAAGTTGCCCCGGTAACAGGTGATTGGGTCAAATTGTTAAAAACCCCAGAGTTCGGAAATATTATCGATGAGATTTTACCCCGTAAAAACAAGTTGTCTCGTCGCGACCCGTCAGATGAAAGAGTAGAGCAAGTTTTAGTTTCTAACTTAGATTTAGTGGTAATAGTTCATGGCATAGATCGCCCACTTCCACCTGGTCGTATTGAAAGGCTTTTGACTCTAGCTTGGAGCAGTCAAAGTGAAGTGATCATTGTTCTAACAAAAGTTAAAGAAAAAAATGGATTGTTAGAAGAAACAATAAAAACAATCGAAGCCATAGCCCCAAAGATTGTAACTTTTGCTGTTAATTCAGCTGATAGTTCTGATCCGGGATTAGTAAAAATAAAAGACATGATAAAACCAGGTTGCACAGCTGCACTAATTGGAGAGTCTGGTGCCGGTAAGTCATCTCTTGTAAATGCACTAATAGGTGGTGAAATTGTAGAAACAGGCGAAGTTAGATCAGGTGATAGAAGAGGCAGGCATACAACTGTCACACGTGAAATACTTCTTTGTCCTGATGGGGGTTTGTTAGTTGATACTCCAGGTTTGCGGTCTGTCGGGATGTGGGATGCACAAGAATCTTTAGAAAAAGTTTTCTACGACCTAGAAGAACGTTCTAAAGATTGTCGTTTCAGCGATTGTATTCACGAGAGTGAACCAGATTGTGCCGTGAATGAAGATGTTTCACTGGGAGTTCTAGATGAGAGGAGACTGATTAGATATCGAGCTCTTCTGAAGGAACTTGCGGATCAACAGGTAAAAATATCAAAACGTAAAAATAGATGAACAGTTTTATTCGCTTGCACCAGGGAAAAGATTTTTTAAGGATGAACGGTCAATTTTGAAACCACTTTTAAGTGGCATTTCAGAAATAATACTTATTTCTTCCGGAAGTTTGTATTTAGCGAGTTTGTCTTTTCCAAATTCAACTAGGTCTTCCAGGGTTGGATTTTCTTCAGAATGTGAAGGTACAACAAAAGCGACCCCTGTCTGACCTAAAGTATCGTGAGGTTTTGGAATCAATACCATTTGCTCAATTTTAGGATGAGTACTTAGAACTGACTCAACTTCTTGCGGATAGACGTTATAACCGCCTCTAACAAACATTTCGTTAGTTCTTCCAGCAAGTCTAAATAGTCCCTCCTCGTCTTTTCTCGCTAAATCTTCTGTTTTTAACCATCCATCAACTAGAAATTTTTTAGTATTTTTTGAATCATGCCAGTATGAGTTCATGGAGCTAGGAGTTTTAAGAAACAGTTCTCCAACCTCGCCATTTTCAACAAGATTTCCGTCTTCATCGAGTATTTTTGCTTGTACTCCTGGTCGAGGTTTTCCGATTGTGTAAAGAGATTCTTCTACTGAGGATTCAAGAGAAGTGGCTAGCCCGATTCCACCTGATTCCGTTGATGAATAGCGAATTGAATAAGGAGCATTGAAACTATTTTTTGCCCTTATTACTAATGAAGGTGGAGATGGACCTCCGCCAGCAACAATTGCCCTAACACAGCTAAGGTCGTAATTTTCAAAGTTTTCCACCTTTAGTAGTAATGCAATTTGCGCCGAAACACCTGCAATAGCAGATATGCGGTGCGTCTCGATAAGTCCCATAACCTTTTCAGCTTTCCATCGGTCAAGGACATGGAGTGTCACCCCTTTTGATAACTGCCAAGGAAGTTTCGTCATGCTTCCAACATGTGCAAATGCGGTACTAGGAACCAGATGGCCACCTGATCCCCAAACACCCTCTGTGTCCATTTTTTGTATTGCTAGAAGCTCTTTATTAGTAAATAGAGCACCCTTTGGTATGCCAGTTGAGCCAGATGTGAAGCATATGCAGACCGCTCGATCAAGATTCTCCTCAAGTTTTTTTGGTTGGAAAGAATCAGAGCGAAGCCCTGCTAGCAGCTTTTCTGTATTTTCTGTAATTTCTGTAATTTCGACAGAAAGATCTTTTGGTATTCCGTCTGATAGTTCAGAAGTCGCAATAATAAGATCTGGTTCTGTAATTTCGCAGATTGATTTCCTCTCAGAAGCTCTAAAACGTGGGTTTACGCCAGCAGTTATTACACCAATTTTTGATGCAGCTATATAGATAATCAGGTATTCGATGCTAGTTGGAAGAGACAGTAAGAGTATTGATCCTTCTAGCAAGCCTCTTTGTAGAAGGGCGCCTGATACTTCGTCAGAGATTAGGTCCAAATCTTTGTAAGAAAGATGGATGTTATTTTCAGAGTCGATTACTGTTCTATTCTCAAAATTTAAGGCAGCGGCTCTTACTATTTCTGGAAGCATTAAAAGAAATGCTACCTCTTTCCAGAAGAAGGCAATTTAATTAAGTATTTTTCCTACTGTGATAGTGAATTTTGTGAAAATTTTTAGTCTATGTGAGGAGCAGACGTTACTTGCCCCGTAGCATTGCACTTTGAGAAGGTTGACCAGCTGAGCCTTCGAAGATTTTTCAGGAGGAAAACAGTAGATGGCTCGCACGAATGCAATTGACAGGTTCATTGGTGAAGCTGAGGCTTCCGGGTTAGATGTAGAAGTTCAGCGTTATCCGGATGGCACAAGAACAGCTGCTGACGCAGCTGCGGCAGTTGGTTGTGAGATAGATCAGATAGTAAAATCTTTGGTTTTCATGGCTGATGTCCGTCCAATACTTATCTTATGTTCCGGAGCGCGCAGAGTCGATGAGGAGAAACTAGCCGAATATATAGGAACTGAAATAAGAATCGCAGGAGCTAGTGAGGTTCGTGCCGCCACAGGTTACGCAATTGGAGGTACGCCTCCGTTGGGTCATACTGTCCCACTCAAAACAGTAGTGGATCCACATCTAATGGAATTTGAAGAAATTTGGGCAGCAGCAGGCACACCCGATTCTGTTTTTCCGATACAACCAAAAGAACTTGTAAAAGCCACCAGCGGTGCCGTGGTTGCAGTCACACGCTGAGAGAAAAGAGTGAAAATGCCCGGCAAATGTGACGGTCAGGTAGTGATCGTAACGGGAGCTGGAAGAGGGCTCGGCAGAGCTCATGCTTTAGCCCTTGCATCAGAGGGAGCTTTTGTGCTGGTCAATGATTTAGGGGTTTCGCGTGATGGAGAAAGTACTGAATTTTCTCCAGCAGATCAAGTAGTGAGTGAAATCTTGGAAATGGGAGGAAAAGCTGAAGCAAATTCAGCTGATGTAGCTGATTGGGAACAGGCCGAAAAAATGGTTTCTCACGCTGTTGAAAAATGGGGGAGATTAGACGCATTAATTTGCAACGCTGGTTTTCTCAGAGACCGAATGCTGGTTGGCATGAGTGAGGAAGAGTGGGATTCGGTTATAAGAGTTCATTTAAAGGGCCATTTTGCACCTGCTCGTCACGCAGCAGTTCACTGGAGAAATTTAGCAAAAGAAGGAAAGGATGTTGAAGGACGGATAGTGATGACTTCTTCAGGAGCGGGTCTTTTGGGAAGTGTAGGTCAAGGCAATAGCATTATTGGTAATTCAAACTTCAGCAGAGTGGGGACAATACGGCATAAAAGTAAATGGCATAGCACCAGATGCAAGGACGCGTATGACGGAAGGAGTTTTTTATGAATCAGAAACCCCAAGAGGTTGGGATGAAAAAGATCCTTCAAATGTTTCACCCCTTGTGGTTTGGTTATCGAGCAGAGATTGCAATGTGACAGGAAAAATGTTCGAAATCTCAGGTGGGAAAATAAACTTATGCGATGGCTGGCGGCATGGCCCATCAGAAGAAGTAGAGGGAAGAAAGTTTGAAGTTGACGAAATTGGTGGGGCAGTAAATAAATTAGTGGAAAGAATTTTGCCGCCAGAGAACGTTTATGGTTCGCGTTAGTGCAAAACCTAGTATTTCACCCAGAAACGAAAGATTCTTTCTTCTCTTCTAACTTAAAAGTTTCTTCCAAAGCAAAGTGAGCTTCTTCAAGACTTATACCAAGTTGACGTAATTCGTGTACAAATCTATTAGATGCCTCAGATAATCTAAATCGTCTTTCCTCAAGAGGTTCCGAATGCGGAGGTTCATCCGTTACGAAAGTCCCTTTCCGTCCCTTTCCAATTACTAATCCGTCTCGTTCAAGTTCGGTGTATGAACGCGCAATGGTGCCTGGAGCTATTTGTAAACAAACTGCTAGCTCTCTTACAGTCGGTAATCGACAATGTGGCAAAAGATAGCCAACAGCAATCATGACAGATATCTGTGCCCTTATTTGCTCGAAGAGTGGAATAACGATTTTGTTATCTAAGCGTAAAGTCATTTTTCTGCCGTTTCCCTTTTCATCAATAAAGGGAATAATTGTTGGGTTCGACATATGTATATTGTATTAGTACAAAATACAATATAAAGCTAAAAAACAACTAGTAATTGACAAATAAGTTGATACAAAGCATATTTGTATTACTCAATTATTTGGAGAAACATGAAATTAGTAACCGCAGTAATCAAGCCATTCAAACTAGATGACGTTAAAGATGCTCTTGCAAATCTTGATATACAAGGTATGACAGTTAGTGAAGTCCAGGGTTTTGGGCGACAAGGCGGACACAGCGAAACCTATAGAGGAACTGAATATAAGGTTTTGTTCACTCCGAAAACACGTGTTGAAGCTGTTGTTGATGACGATCAAGTTGAAAGTGTTGTGGATGCAATAGTTGCGGCAGCGAGAACTGAAAAGATTGGTGATGGAAAAGTATGGGTTACCGGAGTTGAATCTTTAGTGAGAATAAGAACCGGTGAGCGAAATAGTGATGCTGTTTAGTTAAATATATTTCGCTACTGTTGTTTAACTTGGATACCTTTTACTTATGGGTGAAAAATCAGAATCTAATATTGAAAAGTCCATTAAATTTAGAGTAGAAAAAAAAGTTGCCTGGATAACTATAGACAATCAGGAAAAAGGCAATGGCCTAACCCCTGATATGAGAAACCACTTGATCGACTTATTCGAAAGTTTTAACGGTCAATTTAAAATTAGATCAGCAGTAATAACAGGCGCTGGTGAAAAGTTTTTTTGTACAGGAGCAGATCTGAGCGCTCCACGCCAAAATAATGACCAAACTGGTGAAACTCTCGAACCCATTACCGGTGAGATTCGAAGAATGATGCTTGATGGAAGTATCAAACTAATGAATTCTGTCCTAGATTGCGAAATTCCAGTTATAGCAGCAGTGAACGGAACAGCTGCCGGCATAGGTTCACATTTAGCATTCTGCAGCGACTTAGTTGTCGCAGCGGAAACTGCACGCTTTATTGAAATCTTTGCGCGAAGAGGACTTGTGCCTGATGGTTTAGGTGCTTGGATCTTGCCTCGACTTATTGGAATCCAGAAAACTAAAGAATTGATGTTCTTTGCAGATGATGTTTCAGCGGAAGAAGCTCTTCGACTTGGTCTTTGTAATCGCAGTGTCCCAGAGGCAGAACTTGTAACAAAATCACGAGAATGGGCCGAGCGTTTAGCGGAAGGGCCATCGCGCAGTTACATGTTTACAAAATGGATGCTCAACAAATCCTTAGATGTGGACAGGGTGACATTAGCTGAATATGAAGCTTGGGCAGTTGAAGTTAACGCCTCCACACATGATTCAAAAGAAGGTGTTGTCTCATTTAAAGAAAAGAGAAACCCGGAGTGGAAAGGGTACTAAAAAAGCATGATTCTTGACATCGATACCCATGCAAATGTGAAGCTCCTAAATCCAAATGACTTCAAAGAGTTCCATATCCAGTGTTCTGAACCTAGGTCTGTAATTGATATTTGTAAAATATTAGACCTGCTACAACAAGGAAATAAAGTAATAGATGAAAAACATCTTTGGTTATGTAATGAACTCATAACGGAATTGGCCGTTGATGCTAACGAAGATAAATGGGCAACGGGTTTTGCTTCGATGCTCGATTACGCAACCTCAAAAGGCTGGACTAAAAATAATAGAACGTTGATACGCACACACATAGAGTGGGCTAAGGTCTAAAAATGACCGATATAACAATCTTCCATAATCCCCATTGAAACTCTTCTACAAATGCCTTAGCGGTCGCTGAGGAAATGGGTGTAGAGGTAGAAGTAGTTCTTTATATGAAAGAGCCACCAGATGAGAAGCTTCTGACTCGAATCACTAAAGGACTTGAAGACCCAGTTGAGGATTTAGTTAGGAAAGATTCAAAGTTTAAAAAAATGGAACTTAAGGCTGATGACTACGTAAAAAACTCAAAAGCAGTGGTTGAAATACTCTCTAATCAAAAAGCACTATTACAAAGACCTTTAGTAGTTAAGGGAAAAATTGACGGCGACGGTCCGTTAGAAGCAATAATTGGGCGCCCCAAGGACCGGATAGCTAATTTTATTAGTAGCTAAAAAAACTTAGTCAATTTTTTGTTTCTTGGAGGAATTAAGTTTCACATGGTGAACGATGTCAGCAAGCAGATCTACAGGTGCATCATAAGGAACAGATAGGCCTACTCTGTCTGCTATATCGCCGAATCGCTCTACTAGTTGATGACCAACTTCTGAAGGTTCGCCAACAACTGCCAGAGTGTGAAGCACCTCATCAGTTATAACAGAAGAAATTTCGTCCCAACGGCCTTCTTTAGTTAGACGATTGAGAATGGGCTGCAGGTCCCCCCAGTCGTGTACATCGAGCGTCACCTTATATGCAGGAGTGGATCCATAGAACGCCAAGTTGAATTTTGCACCCTTGATTGCTTTTTCGTATTCCTCATCAGATCGATAAGAACACACGATTGAATTCGTAATGAGCTTAGGGTTTTTTTCACGATCAGATTTATTTGCGCCATCTGTAAGGGCCGGAATGGTTACTTCATCAAGGAATTTTCGGCTGCTAAAGGGATGTATAAGAACACCGTCAGAAAGTTCCCCAGCCAATTTTGTCATTAAGGGACCAAGCGCGGCCAGCCATACTGGAGGGGGTTTCCATTGCATTGAATCTGGAACAAAAATAGGAGTCATCAGACTGAATTTGTAGAAGTCACCCTGGTAATTGAGCTCTGTCCCTTCTGACCAACACTCAAAGATAGCTTTGATTGATTCGATTACTTCACGCATTTGCGTTACAGGGCGCTCCCAAATCGCCGAATATCTTTTTTGTATATGAGGCTTAATCTGGCTACCTAAACCAAGCGCCATTTTTCCTTGTGAATAGTTTTGCAAATCCCAACCAGTGCAGGCAAGAAGCATTGGGCTTCTGGGAAATGCCAATGCAATGTTCGTGTAACAGTAAAGATCACTATGCTCGGCAGCTAAGACAAGAGGTGCAAATACGTCACGATTAGATTCGGCAGTGAACACCCCATCAAACCCAGCTTCGGCTAATTCAGTTACCCGATTTGGAACCAAAGACAAATTAGTAGTTATTCCGATGTCTAAAAACATGCTGCTCTTTTCGATAAATCAGTGCTGGGAAAAACATACTCCCTTAAAGATTAATTTTTGCGATCGGCTTCATATATCTAGCTTTCGTGAGTTAGGGTCGTTGAATAATAAACTACTTGTAGGAGAAATGATGTTTGCAGCGGTCATGGAAACTGTACCAACCGATCAGCTTGTTATAGCTGACGATGTGACTTTAAGAGATGTTGGCCCCGGCGATGTGAGACTAAAAGTAGCCCATAGTGGAGTATGTCATTCTGATCTTTCCGGCATGAATGGCACCATTCCGACTCAACCTGGCACAGTGCTAGGTCATGAGGGTGCTGGAGTCGTACTTGAAGTTGGTGAAGGTGTTTCTCATGTAGCTGAAGGTGACCATGTAATAATTGCATTTTCCCCTCCTTGCGGTGCATGTCCTCACTGCACAGGAAGGCACCAGCCGAATCTATGTATGAATGGATTAATGGCGATGGGTGTGAATCAACAATTCAGGCAAGGGGATAGAGTCATTGGGTCCTTTTGTGGGTGCGGAACCTTTGCCGAAGAAACGATTGTTCCCTCAATAGCTACTGTGAAGATTGATAACGACATCCCTCTAGATATAGCTGCATTGATAGGTTGTGGTGTAACTACTGGAGTGGGGGCAGCACTAAATACAGCCAAGGTCACGCCAGGATCGTCAGTCTTGGTGGTAGGAGCCGGAGGAGTTGGTATTGCTGCTATACAGGGAGCGAGAATAGCTGGGGCATCTGAAATCGTTGCTGTTGATCTCCATGAAGGAAAGTTAGAAAGAGCAAAAGCTTTTGGAGCTACGCACGGAGTCACACCTGAGGACGTTCCAGCGGCTCTAGCCGAAGTAACTTCCGGCGAGGGCTTTGATTTTACTTTGGAATGTATTGGTCTAGCTTCGACGATGAGACAGTCATTTGATCTGACCCGTCGTGGCGGAACTTGCTGCATAGTGGGAGTTGGCAGGCCAGATGAGATGTTTGAGCTTTCAGCTTTTGAAATGTTCTTTTCAGAAAAGGTACTGATTGGTTCTATGTACGGAAGTGCAGATGTTAGAACTGATTTCAATCGTTTTTTGAGTCTTTATAAGTCAGGCAAGTTGGATCTTGATGGGATGATTTCCCGACGCATAAAAATAGATGAAGTTAATGATGCATTGAGCAGTTTGGGTGATGCCGATGTGATCAGACAGGTAATTGACTTTTAAAATCTAAAGGAGCCACAGCTTTAGAATGAGCGAATTTGAAGAGCCACTTAAGGCTGAGCTGACTGTTGAATACCCATTCACGCGAACAACGGGAAAAGTAATTGGCGCCTTTATGACAGGGTTGAGAGAAAAGCGTTTATTTGGAATCAAGAGATCAGATGGGAGTATTTTAGTTCCCCCGTTGGAGTATGACCCGGTCTCAAGTGAGCCGCTGACAGAAATGGTAGAAGTGTCGCAGAGCGGAGTAGTGGAAACCTGGACTTGGGTTGACCCTCCACGCCCGCAATCTCCATGGGATACCCCACATGCACTGGCGCTGATAAGACTCGATGGATCAGACACTTCAATGCTGCATGCTGTAATTGCAGATTCATTTTCAGAGATGAGAACTGGGATGCGTGTCATTGCTCAGTGGAAGGAAGAGCGTATAGGTCACATAGCAGATCTCGAGGGATTCATACCGGAAACTAAAGAAGTTGATTCCTAGCATGACTGATCCAAATCTATCACCAGCATCTTTATCAGAAGAAATAGAAATTCCTGAGTCAATAAGCGGATTAGAACCAGTCCGTTCAGTAAGAAGCCCTATAAAGCTTATTTATGATTTTGTACCAAGTCCACCGGTGCAAGAATATTTACGTTCATACTCAAAAAAGAAAATTTTGGGACACCGTTCACCTATTGACGGGGCTGTCTTTGTGCCACCGCGGGGAGTTGATCCTCGGCATGGTGCCTTAATAGAGGAAAGTGTTGAACTTTCCGATAAAGGACATGTTGGAAATTTCTGCGTCACTAATCTACCTATCCCAGGCAGAGATGATTTAGATATACCTTATGTCAGTGCATGGATACACCTAGATGGCGCAAACGTGGGGTTTTTAGGATTAGTCGCTGGTTGTGAAAATGATGAAGTTCATATTGGAATGCGCGTTCAAGCCGTGTGGAAAAAAGAAGAAGAGTTAGGTAACACTGCTGAGAATATTCTTTATTGGGAACCAACTGGAGAACCTTCAGTTCCTGTCGAAAAAGCCGGCAATCGCGCATGGGATCAAAGAAATGAGTAAAAGCCATAGTTTTCGAGATATAGCAGTTGTTTCTGTCGCTAGTTATCAAACAAAAACTTTAAGTGAAGTAAATGAAGTGCAGTTGATGGCTGATCTTATTAGTAAGTGTAGAAACTCAGCTGGTGTCACACAGGAAGAGATCGGTTTTACTTGTTCTGGGAGTAGTGACTTTTTAGCCGGACAAGCATTTTCATTCGTTCATACTCTCGATTCAGTTGGTGCTTTTCCTCCGATTTCAGAGAGTCACGTTGAAATGGATGGAGCATTTGCTCTGTACGAAGCATGGGTGAAACTTCAAATAGGTGAGGTCGATACCGCTCTTGTTTATAGTTATGGAAAGCCTTCTGCCGGGTCGATAATTGATGTTTTAGCCACACAGCTAGATCCCTACTATGTTTCCCCGCTTTGGCCTGATTGTTTTTCATTAGCAGCCCTTCAAGCCCGTCTTTTACTGGATAAAGGCTTAATCACCTTAGAAAAAATGGCCGAAATATCTATGAGAAGTCAAAAGAATGGTTTTGACAATCCGAATGCGGTTAGAAGCTCAAAAGACGTTTCATTTGAAAACCTCATGAATGAACCTGCGATAGTCGATCCTTTAAGGGCAAGTGATGTTTCTGAAATTGCGGATGGGGGATGTGCAATAATTTTGGCTGCGGAAGATAAAGCAAAATCATTTTGTGAGAGACCGGCTTGGATAAAAGGAATTGACCACAGGGTGGACTCACACACATTGGGCGTAAGAGATTTAACAAGAGCGCCTTCGGCTTTTTTAGCAGCTGAAAAAGCAGGGATAAATACTGACCGGCTTGACTTGGCTGAAATTCACGCAATGACTTCTACTCAAGAGTTTATTCTTGAAAAAGAGTTTGGTTTGAATGAGAAAACTCTCGTCAATCTTTCAGGTGGTTGTCTCGCTTCTGACACAACAATGGCTTCAGGATTAATACGTATTTCTGAAGTAGCTAGAAGAATTATTTCAGGTCAAGTAGACCGAGGCTTAGCGCATGCGACTTCAGGAACCTGTCTTCAACAAAACCTTGTATGTATTTTGGAAGGTGAATAATGTCAGCAGAATTAACAGCCGTTCTGGGTGTGGGCCAAACAAAGTATTCCTCCACACGAGGTGATGTGTCAATTGCTGGACTTTGCCGTGAAGCTGCATACAGAGCTTTAGAAGATGCTCAGTTGGATTGGAAAGAAATAGATGCTGTGGTCATAGGTAAAGCTCCAGATTTTTTTGAAGGAGTGATGATGCCGGAGTTGTATTTGGCGGAGGCTCTTGGAGCAGTGGGAAAACCAATACTTAGAGTTCATACTGCGGGGTCGGTAGGTGGTTCCACTGCCTTAGTAGCGGCTTCTTTAATACAATCCCGTGTGCATGAAAAAGTTTTAACAATTGGATTTGAAAAACAGTCTGAGTCGAATGCAACTTGGGCGCTTTCATTACCGCAGCCATTTTCTGTTTCTATTAATGCTGGAGCTGGAGGTTATTTTTCTCCAATTATCCGACAGTACATGAGTCGTTCTGGGGCCCCGGAATTGATTGGCTGCATGGTTGCCTTTAAAGATCGACAACATGCATTGAAAAATCCCTATGCGCACTTACACCAAAATGATTTGACGTTCGAAGAAGTTGTTGAGTCACCTATGTTATGGAATCCAATTCGCTATTCAGAGACATGCCCCTCGTCAGATGGGGCGTGTGCGATGGTTTTAGGGAACGAAGTATCAGGAGATAGAGCAGAAAACCCAGTCGCATGGGTCCATGGCACTGCTATGCGTTCAGAGTCAAATAATTTTCCGGGAAGAGATGAAGTCAATCCTCTCGCTAGCAGACAATGTGCAGCGGATGTTTTTAAGCAGGCTGGAATAACGAATCCCTTAAAAGAGATTGATGCCGTTGAGATCTACGTGCCTTTTTCATGGTACGAACCCATGTGGTTAGAAAGCTTGGGCTTTGCGGAACTCGATCACGGATGGAGAATGGTTGAGGATGGCACAACAAGTCTTTCGGGAGGCGAATTACCTGTCAACTGCTCTGGAGGGGTGCTTTCTTCTAACCCCATTGGAGCTTCCGGCATGATTCGTTTTGCTGAAGCAGCTTTACAAGTACGAGGTATGGCCGGAGACCACCAAGTTGATGGAGCCAAAAAATCGTTCGGACATGCTTATGGTGGAGGAGCACAATACTTTGCCATGTGGATAGTTGGAGCTGAAAAACCTTAACAGTAAGACTTAGGTCGAAAAATTGCCTAATATAGAGTCACCCAGAGAAGGTTCAGCCGTTTACTGGTTGAACAAATTAAGGAGTTCAAATGAGAGTGGTAGTCGACTTTGACCTTTGCGAAAGCAACGCCATATGTATGCAGATAGCCCCGGACATATTTGAAGTTAGAGATGATGACTTTCTCTATGTCTTGAATGAAACACCGAGTGAAGATCGCAGATCCAACCTTGAAGAAAGCGTTCAACGGTGTCCTAAGCAGGCAATTTCAATCGAGGAATGACTTAACCATAAAAGAAAGTTGACGATGCACAGTTCTATAACAATTGTAGGGGCCTCGTTAGCTGGGGTTAGAGCGGCTGAAGCTTTAAGATCAGAGGGTTTTAAGGGAAACATAAAACTTTTAGGTGACGAAGCGCATATAGCTTATGACAGACCTCCTTTGTCAAAGAGTTTCTTAGAAGGAGAGATGACTTCCGAAAAACTCTCTTTATTAACAACGGAGAAAATCAATGAACTTGAGCTTGAAATACGAATAGACAGTAGGGTTTCAAGCCTTGACATCGAGTCACGAACTCTAGAGGTAAAAGGAGGTGTAGAGGAATTTGATGCTCTGATAATTGCAACAGGAGCCAGAGCAAGAAAATTGCCTAACACCGAGAAAATCAGTGGTATCCACACTTTAAGAAGTCTCGATGACAGTATAAAAATACGCGATTCATTTAAATCGGGAAATCCAAAAGTTGTAGTTGTAGGAGGCGGTTTCATCGGCTGTGAAGTCGCAGCCACAGCTTCCGCTTTAGGGATTGAAGTTACGATCGTCGAATCTCAGGAGGTTCCTCTTTCGCATGTTTTGGGAGAGGAAGCTGGAAAAGTTATTTCAGAATTACACACAAACAATGGTGTTCAGTTGAAATGCGGTGTCGAAGTGCAAGAAATAAGAGGTGATTCTCAAGTTGAGGGAGTGCTTCTTGGAGATGGAACTCTATTAGAAGCAGATCTCGTTATCGTTGGAATTGGAGCAGTTCCAAACACGGAATGGTTAGAAAACTCTGGTTTGACAATTGAAAATGGAGTTTGTTGTGATCAAACATGCTTGGCGGCACCAAATATTGTGGCAGCAGGCGATGTAGCACGTTGGTACCATCGAGGTTACGGCAAGAGCATAAGACTAGAGCATTGGGACAATGCAGCGGAACAAGGAAAACATGCGGCACTAAGGCTTTTACAGACAGAAGCCGAAGCGCAGCCATATGCTCCGATTCCATGGTTTTGGAGTGACCAGTTTGATAGAAAAATTCAACTCGCTGGTATCAGTGACCCAGAAGATGACTTTGAGGTAATAGTAGATTCTCCTGAAGAAGGACGTTATACGGCAATATACGGAAATGAAGGAAGACTAAAAGCAGTGTTAGGAATCAACCGGCCAAGACATGTAATGCAGTTCAAGTCCTTGATGGAAAACAAGGCCTCATGGAAAGAAGCTTTGGATTTCGCTAGGGAAATAAAGTAAGGATTTCTGTGATTAGGTCATTAAAAATTCTTGTGACCCTCACACTCTTATCAAATTGCACTTCAAGCTCTAATAATCTGGAATTTAAAATCATAGAGGAAGCAATTCCAGAAGTTTTACTTCCGTCTTACTCTCATTTGGTTACTGAAGTCAGCTGCCCTGAACACGTCAATGAAGATTTAGGCACCGTTTTCTGCACTCTGCAAGTTTCTGGAAAAGAGATCTCAGTTTCGGTGATAGGGCCTGACGTGACTAATTCGTTTACTGTCAATCCGAGAATAAAAATCATACAAGCCATCCAATTGGCTGAACAAGTAAAAAAGAGACTGGATGAAGATTTGGGTGTAAAAAATAAAATTGAATGTGCACCAGAAATTAGAGTAGCTCATCCAGGGGAACTTTTCGATTGTGAAATAATTGATCCCAACGGTAGGGTTCACCATCTGCAAACTAAAATTATTGACTTCCAAGGTTCATTTGAAATAATAAGTTACACAAAATAGGTTCTTAAACTTTATAACTTCCACACTTGCCGTCTGCCTTCTCTAGAAAGTTGAAATGATTCAAAATAAAGAAAATGAAAAACTTTTTGATGTTGTGGGCGTGGGTAACGCAATAGTTGATGTGATAGCTGAAGTCGAAGAGTCTTTCGTCGAAAAACAAAATTTGATCAAAGGGTCGATGAGTTTGATAAGTGCAGAACGTTCCGCCGAAATGTATGAAGTCATGCCAGCGGGTACAGAAATGGCAGGAGGTTCGGCGGCCAACACGATGGTGGGTATCGCTCAATTGGGTGGATCAGCATCCTATATCGGCAAGATTTCAGATGATCACCTCGGCCAAGTGTTTAGAGAAGGAATGCTGAAAGCCGAAGTTAATTTTTCTTGCGACATGGACGAAGATTTGCCCACAGGACGCTGCTTAATTCAAGTAACTCCTGACGCTCAGAGAACAATGAGTACTTTTCTCGGCGTATCTGCGTACCTATCTTCAGAAGATATAAACCAAGAATTAGTTGCTTCTTCTAAACTTCTTTATTGCGAAGGATATTTATGGGACACGGATGATTCCAAAAGAGCCATACGTAAAGCTATGAAGATATCCAAAGCATCAAACCGTAAAGTTGCTCTTGCATTGTCAGACACTTTTTGTGTAGAGAGACACCGAGAGGATTGGCTTGGACTTTTAGAAGAATTTGTCGACTATATTTTTTGTAACGAAAAAGAAATTTGTGCTCTCTACATGACTAAAGATTTAGACGAAGCAATCGAAAAAGTTTCAAAAAACGTAGATGTCGCATTCATAACACTCGGCGCCAGAGGATCAGTGGTGGTGAAAGACTCTAAAAAAATTGAAATTGATGCATTCCCAGTCAAAGGTGTGGTTGATAGCACAGGAGCGGGTGACATATTTGCCAGTGGGGTAATTTTTGGAATGAGCCGAAAGTTGCCTTTTGATAAGTGTGCAGAGATAGGTTCTCGAATGGCTTCAGAAGTGATTACTAGTCTTGGCCCGCGAATTGAAAAAGATCCAAAAAAAATAGTAGAACGCCTCTTATAGCTGTCCAATTGTCGTGATGAGTGTGACTCTCAGCTAGCTTAGTCTCATGAATGAATACAAATGTTTCGATGTCTTAATAGAAAAAGGTGTCGCAACTGTTACTTTGAACAGAGGCGAAAAACTAAACACCATGATTCCAGCTTTTTGGTCCGAGTTGCCAAAAGTTATCGGTGAAATCAATTCCAGTGGGGAAGCGAGAGTGATTGTTCTAGCTTCAACGGGAAAACATTTTTCAGCTGGCATGGACCTTGCGGTTTTTTCAATGGGATCAGGGGAGTCGCAAGCAGAGGTAGGACGAGTTAGAGCCAATCTTCGCGAGAACGCTCTTCATCTCCAGGATTCCTTCAACTGTTTAGAGAAAGCGCGAATACCTGTATTGGCTGCTATACAAGGTGGTTGCATAGGAGGCGCAGTTGACATGGTTACAGCGTGCGACATGCGATATGCATCCGAGGACGCTTTCTTTTGCATACAAGAAATAAATATCGGTATGACAGCTGACGTAGGGACTCTTCAAAGACTTCCAAAACTTATACCTGAGGGAGTGTGTCGAGAACTCGCATATACAGGAAGAAGAATGCAGGCAAATGAAGCAAAATCTGTTGGTTTGGTGAATGAAGTTTTCTCTGATCAAGCCTCTCTTTTAGACGGCGTTATGGAGATAGCGGAAGAAATTGCTTCAAAATCACCATTAGCTATCTGGGGCTCAAAAGAAATGATTACATATTCAAGAGACCATTCAACCTCTGACTCTCTGAATTACATAGCTACTTGGCAGTCAGGTATGTTCCAACCGGGTGACATGAAAGAAGCTTTTCAGGCTAAGGCAGAAAATCGGCCTCCAGAGTTTGAAGACTTGTTGTCACTTAACAGAGGCCTAGAAGAGGGAATATGAAAATAATTTTTTTAGATACTGGGTCACTCGTTTAAAAATTCGAAACTTAAGTCACCAAGAGCTACTAAAGAACTAGAAACCCAAGTTCCTAGCTGGCTGAAATGAAGGTCTAATTCCGAGATATCTTCAAGAACCTTTGAACTCAATTCATAACTTCCTTCATAAGATACTTCGATTGCCCACTCCGGCTCATCGATCGTATTCTCGCTGTTGGCTTCATAGATAGTCTCCAAGGTGGTTCCAGATTTTTCAAACGTGCTGTTCTCCAACTTCGGATTACTTGAAGGTAGGTTATCTAGGAATAATTGTGGGTCTGGCTTACTTGCCAGACGCTGGAGTCTCAGAACTAAACCGACAAGTATTTCTATGGGCTCTCCTAATTCTCCATCTTGGCACCATTGCCTGTAAGAAGTCTGTGACCAAGTTGGCCATTCGAGTGCGATATCACAATGTATGCGGGGTGGCTTTCCCTCACCTGGTAATCCGTAACTTACCCTCCAAAACGTATTACCTATTAAAAGGTCAGTATAAAAACTTTCCTCCAAATTTTGCCTCTCGAGACGAGCGGACTCCAGAGAGTCTCTCAAAGCACCTATTGCATCGGAAAATACGTGGTCAATCACTGTAAGACAATTTAGCTAACAGATTTATCATAGAAAAGTCAGTTGCTTTGATTTCTCCAACCTGAGTATCTAACAAGATGGTTGAGAGCTGATACAGCCCTGTTTGCTGATATGTAACATAAACGGCCTGAGTCACGGATGGTTTTGACCATCGGGTTATTTGGTTGGGTAGCTGCGAGTTCTGAGGCGACTAAAACTGGTTTACCGGAAGTCAAAGAAACTTCAATTGAAGCCTCCGCATATCTTTTTTCTTGTCGTTCATGAAAGTTGACAATCCTCTCAAGACCGTGTTCCGGATAAAACTTTCCAGTGCGCACAAGATTCGCAGTATTTCCTTGTATGCCAAGTCCAAGTTGAATTATCGAATCAATCTCTGGATGTTTGGAAGCTACCGAGAGAAGTTCTGGAATTGTGTCCCTAGTTTCTCCTCCTGCCAAATCGACGGGATTATTTCTACTCCACCGCGGAGGCAGTAATTTATTGATTGTTTCCTTCAGATCATTTGGAAGGGGAGCTAAAACTAATTCAGAACTCTGACTAATAGCATCTGCAGCCACTACACCCCACCCGCCTGCTGTTGTCAGAACAAGCGTACGAGAGCCGTTAGGTAGAGGTTGTGTGGCAAATGTTGCGGCAATTTCAAAAGCTGACTCGATATCTGGGGCACGCGTTACACCAGCCTGCCTTGTCATTCCTTCAAAGATCTTCGAGTCACTAGCGAGTGAACCAGTATGAGATGCAGCTGCTCGTTGACCGCCCACAGTGATTCCACCCTTTACGAGCACAATTGGTAATTTCTTTGTTATCTCTTTAATTCTTTCGAAGAAATCTCGACCTTTCTCTAAGCCCTCTATATAGCAGAGAGCTACATCTGTAGCTGGGTCAATAGAAAACCATTCAAGGAAATCAATTATTTCTGTTGCAGCAGCATTACCAGCTGAGACTGATCTGCTTATCCCAATACCGGTCTGATTCGCATAGTTCAGAAAACTTGAAACAAAATTACCCGACTGGGAGACCACAGCTATACGTCCTTTTGGAGCGTAAGGTGCAACAATTTGAGCACAAAGACCAGCGGGTGGAGACACGACTCCTTGACCATTGGGACCGACAAGAACGAGATCCAATTCCGCTGCTAAAGTGACAAGTCTTTTTTCGGCTTTTAAACCTTCATCACCTATTTCTGAATATCCACCGGCGGCACAAAAAACTGCCTTTACACCTTTTTCGGATGCTTTTCTAAGCAACTCCTCGTTCGCCCCTACAGGTGTACACAAAATCATCAGGTCAGCTTCATTTGCAGGGATTGAGTCAAAAGAAGTAATTACTTTTTGTTCAAGAACCGTCGCTTCTTCGCGTCCAAAAGCGAAAACTCTCCCTTTGTAGCCGCATGAAAGAATATTATGAAGAGCCACAAACCCAAATTTTCCAGGATGACTCGAAACCCCAGTGACTATGACTCCTCTAGGCTCAAAAAGATACTCAAGATTCATAGTCATGTTGACTCCTCTTTTAATTCAACAAGAGCGTCAGCTGCTATAGGTACGCCGTCAACAAGAATCAATGGATTTAAATCAATCGATAAAATTTTTTCATCTTCTGCTAGATCACCTAGCTTTATGAGTAAATCAATTGTTGCATCAATATCAAGAGCTTTTTCCCCACGAAATTCTTTCAAAAGTTCGGTTGTTTTTAATGAGGAAATTAGATCCCTTGCGTCATAAGAATTAATTGGAGCGAGTCTGAATTCAACGTCCGCTATGGCTTCAGCCAATATCCCGCCAAATCCAAACATCACACAAGAACCGAATTGAGGATCCCTCACTACACCTGCAATAACTTCACGCGAACCCGAGAGCATCTCTGTAACGAGTAGGTTACTGCCGCCAATTTTATTTCCTAGAAGTTCCTCAGCAGCATTTAAAAAGTCAGCCTCTGTCTTCAAGTTGAGTTTCACAAATCCTTGTTCAGTTTTGTGGGCGATAGAGGGGCCATTAAGTTTCAAAGCATTAGGAAAACCGATTTCCTTAGCTGCTTTTATAGCTTCATCAAGATCGCTTGCAACCCTCCACCTCGAAACAGGAATTCCTGCATTTTCAACTATTCGACGTGATTCTGATTCTGAAGCAGTTGTCATAATTAATCTCAGTTACCTATAACTATGAGAGAGTTTTAGGAAAGTTTTCTCCAGCCTGGTTTAATAACATTCTCAATTAAGTCAATTCTTTCATCAAAGGGAAGAAAAGCACTTTTCATAGCGTTAACTGTAAGCCAAGAAAAGTCATCAAGGGTCCAGCCAAAAGTTTTATTTAACGAAAGCAACTCAGAAGTCATCGAAACGTCACTCATCAGCCTGTTGTCAGTATTAACGGTAACTCTAAAGCCCAAGTCTTTCAGCAGCTCAATAGGGTGTTCTTGTAATGATTGAACTGCCCCTGTATGCACATTGGACGTTGGGCATAACTCCAAAGGAATTCTTCTGTCTCTGATGAAGGAAGCCAGGCTCCCAAGAATGTGTTTTCCTGAAGAATCTAGTTCAATGTCGTCAATAATTCTTACTCCATGTCCTAAACGTTCCGCTCCGCAGTATTGGACAGCTTCCCAGATGGAAGCCAACCCAAATGCTTCACCAGCATGGATTGTAAAGTGAAAGTTTTCACGTTGGAGGAACTGAAATGCCTCTAAATGATTTGTTGGCGGGTATCCGACTTCACGTCCAGCAATATCAAAACCAACGACACCTTTATCGCGAAAGTTGACAGCAGCTTCAGCGATCGTTTTGGAGTCATTGCTGGTTCTCATAGCGGTGATAATAGTTCTTATAGTTAATTTGGTTCCTGATGATCCTTCACGGAAACCAGACAAAACTGCTTCTATAACTTCATAAATGGATAGTCCCTGATCAGTAAAAAGGGATGGTGCAAACCTTATTTCTGCATAGACACAGCCATCTTCAACGAGATCTTCTGCACACTCTCTGGCAACGCGGTTGCAAGAGTATTCATCCTGCATTACCCCCACTGTGTGGTCAAAAGTTTCTAAGTACAAGTTCAGATCTCTTCGGTTGGCACCTTCATGAAACCATTGTGACAATTTCTCAACGTTATTTGATGGCAGTTTTTCGTATCCGGAGATATCAGCTAGGTCAATAACCGTGGACGGGCGAAGGCCTCCATCAAGATGGTCGTGTAGAAGAACTTTTGGACCTTTAGTAACAAGTTCCGAGAAACCAGATTCATTAAAGTCAGAATTTTCACTAGTCATGCTTAAGTCTATCTAATTAGTCGGAAACAAAAAAAGAAGAAGGGTCAGTAAAGAATCTTGTCGAAGAAATCCCTAGTTCTTTGTTCAGCAGGATTTTCAAAAACTTGACCAGGTGGACCTATTTCAACAACCATTCCTTCATCCATAAAAACTAAACGATCACCAGCCGCTTTGGCAAAACCCATTTCATGCGTAACCACTGCCATGGTCATTCCTTCAGAGGCAAGTTCAAGCATCACATCCAGAACTTCTTTTACCATTTCAGGGTCTAATGCTGAAGTAGGTTCATCAAAAAGCATAATTTTTGGCTCCATCGCTAATGATCTAGCAATAGCTACCCTTTGTTGTTGTCCACCCGATAGTTGACGCGGATAAGAGTCTGCTTTATCGGGAATCCCTACTCTTAAAAGCTGTTTCATAGTCATTTCATTAGACTCACTTTTGCTTCGTTTTCTTACTTTTCTTTGAGCTAAACAGATATTTTCTTTCACCGTTAAATGAGGGAATAGGTTGAACTGTTGAAACACCATTCCCACTTCAGCCCTAATTGTGTCAATATCACATTCCGGATCCGTCAGTTCTACTCCATCGATAGATATTGATCCTTTAGTTGGGATCTCAAGTCTGTTTATGCACCTAAGGACTGTGGATTTTCCTGATCCACTTGGTCCAACGATCACTACCACTTCACCCTCAGCTATTTCCAAGTCCACATCTTTAACTGCATGAATATTTTTGTTAAAGGTTTTAGAAAGATTCTTAATTGAGATCATCAGTCAATACCTCTATTGCTTCGAACACCTCTGTCATCACGGGTCATTCTTCTTTCGAGAACTCCTAAAAGTAAGCTGAGACCGAGCGTAAGGATTAGATATATGAAAGCTAAAACAAAGTAACCTTCTCGAAATTTGAAAGTACTGGCTGAAAACTGTCTGGCTCGCTGCGTGATTTCAAGAACTCCCAAAACTGAAAGCAGGGAAGTATCTTTTAGTATTGCAATAAAATCGTTTCCTAGAGGTGGGATGATCGCTCTCATTGCTTGTGGTAAGACAATTGAATTCATAGTCTGACGTCTACTTAGTCCAAGCGATCTACCTGCTTCTACTTGGCCGATAGCAATTGACTGAATACCCCCTCTAAAAATTTCTGCCATGTACGCTCCGTAGATAAAAGCAAGAGTCACAGTCGCTCTCATCTGAAATGAAAGTTTGAAACCCAGTGCATTCTGAAGCTGAGGGAGCAGGACAAGAGCAACGGTAAATATGAGGGGAAGTATCGGAATGCCGCGAATAAATTCAACGTATGTCCGAGCCAAGTTTCGAAATATTACATTTTTAGAAAGTTGGCCCATCCCAGCTAAGAGTCCTAAAGCTAAAGCAATAGCAAAAGCTTGAAGGGTTGCTGTGATAGTAATACTTATGCCTGGGATCACCCTGTCCCAAGCCAAGTCATAGCTGTCTTTAGTTACTATCTGATAGCCCATCCAAGAAAGAATGGCGACTATAGCGATTCCCCACCAAGGGAAGGTATCCCACCATTTCAGTTCGTCGCTAAGACTCCTTTTGTCATTTCTTTTGCGTCTTGACATTTTGTCCTTATTCGATAGGTCTTCGAAGAATAGTACTTAAATGATAAAAAAACGAATGCTGTTTAAATTTGTAAAGAAATCTGTTTTGTCAACTAACCTTTTTTTATGCAGTCGCAACGTTACATCGCCGACATTATTGTTACGTGTGATGCCAATGGCAGTATCTATTCCCCGGGTGTAATAGACATCGAAGAAGGAAAAATTGCTTGGGTTGGGCGTCTAGGAGATGAAGAAGAAACGGATTTACAAGTCAATGAAATAGGCGGCCTTTTGATGCCGGGCTTAGTAAATGCCCATTGCCATACGCCTATGACTTTAGTTAGGGGAGCGGGAGATGGACTGCCATTAGGAAGATGGCTTACTGAAGCAATGTGGCCGCGCGAAGGAAAAATGAATGAGGATGATGCTTATTGGGGTATGACTTTAGGTTCTGCGGAAATGTTTCGAGCAGGGGTTACAAGTAGCTGCGAAATGTATCTTTTCGAGGAAGCCATAGTAGAAGCTGCAAAAACCTCAGGGGCAAGATTGATTATGACACCCGGGGTGTTTAAATCTTCATACTCAGAGTCAAGACTTCAAAATTTCACAGATTTCTATAATCGCCACCATAACCCAGAAGGAAAAATTACCGTAGGCATAGGCCCACACTCAGCTTATGATTTGGGTATACCAGCATGTGTTGAGTTAGCTGAGTTTGCAAGGTCGCTTGACCTACTGTTTCATATTCACCTTGCAGAAACACGGGAGGAAAGCTCTCGACTTGAGTCTGAGCATGGTAAAAGTATCGTTGAAATTCTTAGCGAAAACGGAATATTAGACGGAAAAGTTTTAGCTGCCCATTGTGTGTGGGTCAACGACAATGACATTTCACTTTTAGCTGATGCAAATGTATCTGTGGCCCATTGCCCTGTTAGTAATATGAAACTTGGCTCCGGAATAGCACCTATAGAAAAAATGCTTGAGAAAGGTTTAATAGTGGGGCTGGGGACAGATGGACCGGCTTCTAATGACACGCTCGATTTGTGGGAGGAAGTTAAAATTGCAGGACTTCTAGCAAGAGTTAACAGCCTCGACGCAACTTTAGTAACACCATTTGAAGCCTTGGGAATGGCTACTCGGGAATCTGCAAAAGCTGTCGGTCTGGAGCGAGTGGGAAGTCTGCAAACCAGTTGGGAAGCAGACATGATAAGAATCGATACCAACTACAGCACTTTCACTCCATCGACTAATCTAAATGAAACTTTGGCTCACCTAGTTTGGTCTGGAGCTAATAGGGAAGTCACAGATGTTTGGATAGGTGGCTCTAAAGTTCTATCCGAAGGAGATTTGGTAACAATTGATGAGGAAAGGGCTCTACGAGAAGTAAGAGAAAGAGCTTTCAGACTGGCTGGGGTTTAAAGATGTCAGATAATGAAAAGACCTCAGAGGAGATATCGAACATCCTAGGTCTTGAGCCCTTGCCGCTCGAAGGCGGCATGTGGGCACAAACTCTCAAAGATGAAAATTCGACAGCCATCTATTATTTGTTGACTAAAAATAATTTTTCTGCCATGCACAAACTGGAATCAGTTGAGGTGTATCACTACTACGCTGGGGCACCCGCAAAAATGCTTTTGCTGGATTCTTCCGGAAAAGTTGAGGAACCAGTTCTGGGTTCAGATCTTGATTCCGGACATCGACCGCAGATAATTGTTGAACCGGGAGTTTGGCAGGGTTCGAAAACAACAGGAGAGTGGACGTTATTAGGAACCACGATGGCTCCTCCTTATTCGCAAGAAATGTTTCAGTTAGCAGATAGAGAAGAATTGCTTAAAGGCTGGCCAGATAGTAAAGAAAAAATTTATGAATTAACTCGAATCAATTTTGACAATTGATCACCATGTTGAACTACTCGAGACGCCACCATCTACTACTAAATCTGATCCAGTTATCCAACTTGCCATAGGGGATGATAGAAAAACCACAGCATTAGCCACGTCTTTAGGAGACCCCACCCTTCTAAGCGGCGCAGAATCCAACCACCTGTTTAGCCCCTCAGGCCAACGTTCCTTCAGATTTCCATCATCAATCAGTCCAGGGGAAACAGAATTTACTCTGATTCCAAAATCCGCGTACTCGAGAGCAGCTGATTTAGTCAACATCAATAAACCAGCTTTGCTTGTCGAGTAATGCGAATGGCCTCTGGCGGGATGGTGACCTTCAATTGAAGCTATGTTCACAACTGAAGCATTGTTACTTTTTTCTAAAGTTGGTATTGCTGCACGCATCAGAAGATGAATACTTCTGAGGTTGGTCTCCAAGACAGCGTCCCAACTGTCTGAATCTATTTCGTTAAGGTTTTCAACATTTTGAAGAGCGGCGTTATTGACAATAATGTCTAACTGTTTGTTTATGTCAAAAGTTTCAGAGATAAGTTTTTCAACCTCTTGAGGATTTCGAAGATCTGCGTTCAGAATTGTCGCTGGAATAGAATTTATGAAGGATTTTACATTGTCGTCGTTATTGTGAGTGGCGAGAACTAGGTCTGCTCCTGCTTTTTTAAGCTCAGAAGAAACGGCTAAACCTATTGGACTGTTTGCACCAGTTACCAATGCGACATTCCCACTTAGGTCAATCTCAATGCTCATATTTTCAAGTTATATCTGAACCAGTTGTCATGATTCGACCGATTCTATTCCGATCAAGATCCGCAGCGTTTGCAGTAACGATTAATTGGCCGCGATATATGACACCGATACGATCCGAGAGGCTAAGAATTTCATCCAATTCAGCAGAAACCAAAAGAACAGCCAATCCTTGATCTCTTTGTTTAATCAACTGTTGATGGACGAACTCGATACTTCCTACATCAATACCTCGAGTGGGTTGAGATGCAACTAAAAGTCTGGCGTTATGGGAGAACTCCCTAGCGGCAATAGCTTTTTGTTTGTTTCCACCCGACAAAGAACTTGACGGTGTCTCAATACTGGGTGTACGTATATCGAATTTTTCAACCATTTCTTTGGCGTAGCTAGCAATCGCTTTTTGCTGGCGGATCCCGCGATTTGAGAAAGGAGATTTGTAATACCTGTTTAGAATTAAATTGTCTGCAACTGAATGTGACCCAATTAATCCGTGTTTCTCTCTATCCTCAGGAATATGTGCAACACCCAATTCACTGATTTGTCTTGGTGAAAATTCGGTTATCGAAGTTTCACCAATAAAAATTTCTCCCGCATTTATATTCCTCAATCCAGTGATGGTTTCGACAAGTTCTCTTTGCCCATTGCCTTCAACGCCAGCTATGCCAAAAATCTCACCTGATCTGACTTCAAGAGACAGGTCATTTACCGCTAGAAGTTTTCTATCGTCTTTAACGGAAAGGTTTCTTACAGTGAGCACTGTTTCATCAGGTGATGATGCTTCTTTAGATACGCGAAGAACCACACTACGGCCAACCATCATTTCGGCCAGACCAGACTCATCTGTTTCTGAAGGAGTTGTAGAGCCTACTACTTGACCATTACGCATTACAGTAACCTCGTCGGCTACTTCAAGAACCTCCCTCAGCTTGTGAGTGATGAAAATTACCGCAACACCCTGCGAAGCAAGCTTCTTAAGGACCTGCAGAAGATGGTCAGTTTCTTGAGGTGTTAAGACAGCGGTAGGTTCGTCCAGGATCAAAATATCAGCTTTTCTGTAAAGAGAACGAAGAATTTCAACTCGTTGTTGCGTACCGACTGGCAGGTCTTCTACTGTTGCCTCGGTATCTACCTCCAGTTGGTACTTTTCTGCCAGCTCTCTGACCTTTTCCTTAGCGTTCTCGATATCAATTACATTGGCCTTATTGGCTGGTTCGTTACCTAAGACGATATTTTCTGCAACAGTCAGAATGGGCACCAATTGGAAATGTTGATGCACCATGCCAATTCCACGATCAATTGCATCTTTAGGGCGGCCAAGTTCGACAGCTTTGCCGTTCACTTTGACTACTCCAGAATCAGCTTTGTAAAGACCAAAAAGAATATTAACTAATGTGCTTTTACCAGCACCATTTTCACCGAGAAGAGCATGAATTTTGCCTTTTTTGACTTCAAGAGTTATTTGATCGTTGGCTTTGACACTTCCGAAGGTCTTTGAAATACCAGTTGCTTCAAGTGCGAGAGTGTTTGACGGCATTCTACTATTCCCTTGAATAAGGTTGACCGATAGAAGCAGGAGGTCTAGCTCTCCCTACGAATCCAGCTAGAACAACGATTGTTACTACAAAAGGAATGATTCCGATAAATTGAGGGTCGTTTGTCAACCAATCCCTAAATTGAAACTGGGTTTGAATAGCACTCGAATAGCCAAATAAAAGAGCAGCTCCCCACGCTCCGATAGGATTCCATCGACCAAAAATCATCACAGCTAAAGCAACAAATCCTTTTCCATTCGTCATTCCGCGTTCGAAGGAACCAACGGCTTCCAGACTTAAGTAAGCTCCCGCTAAACCTGCAATTCCACCTCCGATAATGACATTAAAATAGCGCATGCCTATTACAGAAATACCCACAGTTTCTGCTGCGCTGGGATGTTCGCCTACGGCTCTGGTACGCAGTCCCCATTTAGTTCGAAAAAGAAGAAACCAAAGAGTTGGAATCATCAAGAGTGTTAAAAATGTAATCGGTTTATTTGAAAATAAAACCCTTCCGGCAACTGGGATATCCGCTAGAGGCCCAAGTTTAATAACTTGAGCTTTCCCTGACGGTAATGTTCTCCCTAAAGAGAAAAAGAAGCTGGTTATCCCAATAGCGGCAATATTTATTACAGTCCCAGCGATTATTTGATCACCTCGCAAACCCACTGAAATACCGGCTAGTACACCTCCCATCATCATGCCTATTCCTATTCCCGCAAAGACACCAATTAGTAGACTGCCAGATGCAGAGGCAACCATAAAACCACCCCAAGCAGACATCAACATCTGTCCCTCAATTCCAATATTGATGACACCGGACCGTTCGCACAAAAGGCCACACATTGCACCAAGAACCAGAGGGGTTGAGTGTCTCAGAGTGCTAACTAGAACAGAGGTTGTATTTGCCTGCTCAAATTCTGCTGTCCAAAGAGTAAAAAACGCAAGAAGCACAGCAGTTAAAACCCACCATCTCTTTTTAAAAAAGAATTGTTTAATGTCTTTTGTTTGATTCACGCTCATTATGAACCCCAAGTAGTCGAAACGGAAAGCTCGTTCGCTTCTTTCTGGCTTAAGAACCATCTAACAACTAGTGGTGTAGCTACGAATATTAAAATTAGAGCCTGAATAATATCGGTAATTTCTGGAGAGACATCAGCTTTAAATTGCATCATCGAACCGCCTGCTTCCATTGCTCCTATAAGAACTGCAGCCGGTATTACAGCTAGGGGATGGGTTCTAGCCAGAAGAGCGATAGTTATGCCCTCAAACCCGAGCCCGGCGTTAAATCCTGGTTCATATCTCCCGACAACTCCTTGAGTCTCAATTGCTCCACCGAGAGCCGCTAGTAAACCGCTAATTGACATAGTCATGATGATGATTTTTTTAACTGAGATACCTGCGTAACTAGCAGCATTTGGATTTAGCCCCACGGATTTTATTTCAAAGCCAAAAGTCGTACTACGCAACAAATACCAACATGCGAAAGCAATAACTACAGCTAAGAAGAAGCCAGTAGGTAGTTCACCCCACCTAGGTATCTCAGCGCTGCTTTCAATATGGGGAGTCCTAACTATGACGCCTTCTTCTCTCCAAACCTTTGATGCGAGCCAGTCAGTCATATTCAGGGCAACAAAATTTAACATGATAGTCGTGATTACCTCATGGGCGCCTCGGCTCGCTTTAAGAATTCCTGGTATAGCTCCCCACATTGCCCCTGCAATTGCACCAGCTAGGAGCGCTAGTGGTGTGTGAATTATCCATGGGAGGCCTGTAATTCCATACCCAACAGCTCCGGCAATTAGGGCACCGAAAACCAGCTGACCTTGACCTCCAATATTGAAAAGTCCAGCCTTGAAAGCAAAAGCCACAGCAAGGCCTCCCATAACTAAAGGCGTAGCTTTTTCCAGGGTTCTTCCAATGCTTTTTGAGTCACTCAATGATCCCTCTATTAGAGCCTTGTAAGCATCTACAGGAGAGGAACCTGAGAGGGCGATTATTATTGCTCCTGTAGCAATAGCAAGCGCTACTGCAAAGATCGGCATAAGAAACGAGCGGAAGTTGTTCATCAGGTAAACAATTTATTGATAAAGAATTTTTTCAATTAGCTATTTCTACCCACATTTGGTTTACGACCGTGGTTAGCTTTTTTGCGTCTTGCATTGGTTTTCTTTTTACTTGTGCGTTTCGACATAACGGCAGGCTACCTCATTAGGGAGCAGAGACCTTATCCTTGCCGTAGTCTAATTATCTGATTTGTATTTTTTAGGGGCTTTTAATGGAAAGATTTGGATTTGTTGGTTTACCCAATGCCGGTAAGTCTTCGCTTTATAACGCTTTAGCGGGAGGCGGTGCTTTAGCGGCACCTTACGCTTTCGCTACTACAGATCCAAATGAAGGAGTAGCCCGCGTTCCTGACAGCAGGCTGAGTCTTCTAGGAGAGATGAGCAATTCAAAAAAAATTGTACCGGCAACCATTCAATTCACCGATATTGGTGGACTAGTGGAAGGTGCAGCTAAGGGGGAAGGCTTAGGGAATCGTTTCCTCGCAGGTATACGGGAAGTTGATGCAATTGTTTTTGTGCTCAGGGCATTTTCAGACAGTGATGTCCCGGGACCAACAGATCCTGTTGAGAACTTGAGAATTGTAGAAGTGGAATTGGCGCTAGCGGATCTAGAAACCACTCAAAAACAGTTATCAAAAATTGAAAAGGCGGCGAGAGCGGACAAATCTATTGGTCAGATTCTCGACTCTTTGAAACATGCTTCAGAACAGCTTGATGAAGGAGTTCCGATTTATAAAAGTGACCTGACGTCTGAAGAAAGAGAGTTACTGTCTGATTTCTTTTTATTGACCGACAAACCGGTTTTAGCTGTTGTAAATATGGGTGAAGATCAAGTAGAGGAAACAAATCAAATATTAGAACCAGTAATTGCAGAATTGTCTGGTCAAGAGGTCATAGGTATGTGCGTTCAACTTGAGTCTGAAGCCGCTTTACTAACTCCCGAAGAGCAGGCAGAAATGTTAGAGGCACTAGGTCTAGGAGAAGGGGCCCTGTCGAAGTTCGTTCGTTCTGCATATCATCTTTTAGGTTTGAGAACGTTTTTTACGACTGGAGAAAAGGAAAGCAAAGCCTGGACTTTCAGAGAAAATTCAAATGCCCCTGAATGTGCAGGCAGAATTCATACTGATTTCCAGAAAGGATTTATTAGAGCCGAAACAATCGAATGGCAGTTGTTACTTGAACAAGGTTCATGGCTAAAAGCTAGGGAAGCAGGCCTTGTAAGAAGTGAAGGTAAAGATTATAAACCTGAGGATGGCGATGTCATGGAATTCCGTTTCAATGTCTGAGGCTGAAGAAGAAGGAGCTCTTTTTCTGGTATCTACCCCCATAGGCAATCTCTCTGATTTGTCAAAACGTGCAATAGAAGCGCTCGAGACTGCAGATTTGATTGCCTGTGAAGATACGAGAAGAACAGGCCAACTTTTGAACCTGATAGGAGTGGAAAGTAAGAAGTTGATCAGAGTTGATGATCATACGGAATTCAAAAAAAAATCCAAGATAGTTGAAAAAATTAGGAGTGGCTACACCGTTGTTTTGGTTAGTGACGCAGGAACTCCAGGTATTTCAGACCCAGGTGAAGAACTTGTAAGAGCAGTCATAGAAAATGGTTTTAATGTTTCTGTGATTCCTGGCGCATCATCGGTATTGGCTGCTTTAGTTGTTAGTGGGATGTCAACTAAACGGTGGGTAATGGAGGGATTCATTCCGCGAAAGGGAAAAGAAAGGGAAGAAATTCTCAAAGAGATAACAGTTGAGGAAAGAACCGTCATTTTATTCGAATCTCCGAAGCGCCTCCCAGCAACACTTAAAGATCTGCGTCAACATTTAGGAGATGAACGCCTAGTTGCTGTAGTAAGAGAATTGACGAAACTCCACGAAGAGGTTTGGCGTGGTTCGCTAAAGAATGCAACAGAGCATTACAAATCGCCACCTAAAGGTGAGGTGGTCATAGTGATAGAAGGCTCTGATCATAAAACCACTATCTCTGATGAAAACATAAGCATACTTCTTCGCGAATCCAGAGGTTTAGGTTTGTCTGCACGAGATGCATCAGATCAGGCTTCAAGACAACTAGGCGTTTCTAAAAGAAGAGCCTATAAGTTGTACACAGATTTAGATTAGCGAAGGGCTTAACCAAAGATTGAGGTAACCTCGGCACTGATGACAAACAAAACCGATCCAGTACCAATTCTTGTCGCAGTTGCTTGGCCGTATGCTTCCGGTTCTCGTCATTTAGGGCATTTGGCAGGTGCATATCTCCCAGCTGACGTGTTTGCCCGTTTTCAAAGACTTGCTGGTAACGAAGTATTGATGGTCAGTGGATCTGATGTTCATGGCACTCCAATCACAGTAAGAGCAGACTCAGAAGGAACTACGCCAGATGAAATTGTTGGCAGGTACCATGAAGAGTTTTTAGATAATTGGAAGAAACTAGCTATTAGTTGGGATTTGTACACTTCCACTGGAACTGAAAATCATGCAAAGGTCACGCACGACGTTTTCACGAAACTTTTTGAGAAAGGCCATATCGACAGGCGTTCTTCAGAACAGTTTTACGATGAAGACGCTGGAAGGTTTTTGCCGGATAGATACATAGAAGGAGTATGTCCACATTGTGAATATTCTGAAGCCAGAGGTGACCAGTGTGAAAATTGTGGGAGGACTTTAGATCCCGAAGAGTTGATTAACCCAGTTTCAAAAATTAGTGGAAGCGAACCCACCCTCAGAGAAACCGAACATTTTTATTTAAGATTGTCAGATTTCCAAGAACCACTTTCTGAGTGGCTTTCAGGAAGAGAGGGTTGGCGTAATCATGTTTTGAATTTCTCAAAAGGATGGATTGAGGAGGGTTTGCATGATCGTGCAATTACACGTGATTTGGATTGGGGTGTTGAAGTTCCAATTGATGGAATAGGTGAAGACAAGAAAATTTACGTCTGGTTTGAAGCAGTCATCGGGTATCTTTCTGCATCTAAAGAATGGTCAAAAAATAATGGTTCGGAAGATGATTGGAAAAAGTGGTGGTCAAATCCTGATAGCCGTTCGGTCTATTTTATTGGCAAAGACAATGTTCCTTTTCACACCATTATTTGGCCCGCAATGCTTATGGGTTATGGAGATTTAAATTTACCCAGTAATGTTCCAGCGAATCAGTATGTGACGTTTAAAGGAGGCAAGGCCTCCGCTAGCCGAGGGGTAGGTTTAACAATCACCGAGAGCCTCGAGGTTTTTGAAGCGGATTCTCTTAGATACGCATTGGCAGCTTCTTTTCCTGAACAAAGTGACACTGAACTGACAGTTGAAGAGATTTGTCGACGAATCAATGAAGAGCTAGTAGCCACATGGGGGAATCTAGTCAACAGAGTTTTGTCAATGATTTATAACTCCTGTGACGCAGAAATTCCATCGCCGGAACTTAGAAATAGTGAAGACCTAGCTTTACTTTCTGGAATCGACCAGATCGTAGAAGAAGTGGCTGAAGACATTGATAAGTCGGAGTTAAGAGCTGCTTTACGAAAAGCAATGTCAGGAGCAGCTGAAGTTAATGTTTATCTAAATTCGACGGAACCGTGGAAACTTTCAAAGACAGACCCTGAGAGAGCAGCCACTGTATTAGGCACAGCCTTGTCAGCTATAGCTGGTGTGCGTGTTTGTTTAGCACCTTATTTACCTTTCTCGACCGAGTCGCTCAATGACGTATTCGGCACAGTCGATTCTTGGCAAAGAAAAGAACCTGAATATGGAAAGAAAATCGAAAAACCAAAACCACTTTTCAAAAAAGTAGACATAAATTTGTTGGATTTAGATGATTGAATGGTTCGACAATCATTGTCACCTTTCTGAAAACTCTGAAGAAGAAATTCTTCGAGCACGAGAAGCGCTAGTTGTAGGTTTTATAAACGTAGGCACAGATCTTGAAACTAGCCATACTGCCATGGAAAAAGCAAAGATATTTCCAGATGTATGGGCAACCGCTGGAGTTCATCCTCATGAAGCGCGAAAAGGTATTGAAGGTATTGAAGACCTGTTAGAAGATTCGAAAGTAGTTGCCGTTGGAGAAGCTGGGCTTGACTATCACTACGATTACTCTCCAAGAGAAGATCAAAAAAGAGTTTTTACCGAACAAATCGAAATGGCGCATAGGTTCAATCTCCCTCTAGTTATACATACTAGAGAGGCATGGGAAGAGACCTTCACGATACTTGATACAGAAGGAGTCCCTAAATCCACTGTTTTTCATTGTTTCACAGGAGGAAAAGCTGAAGCCAATGAATGTTTAGAACGTGGCGCTTACTTATCTTTTAGTGGGATAATAACGTTCAAAAAATCTGAGCTCCTAAGAGAAGCTGCATCAGAATGCCCAATAGATCGGGCAATGATTGAAACCGACTCACCATATTTAACACCCGCTCCTTTGAGAGGTAAAAAAAATGAACCTGCCAATGTAGGTTTAGTAGGAACAGAGCTTGCGTATTTGCAGGGCAAATCTTCTGAAGAAATAGCCTTGGCCACTACACAAAATGCCTTAGATTTTTACGGATTAAGAGAAAAATAAGATAAATTTATTTCTTCGAATGTCCGATTTGTAGCTCTCTATTTGATGCTTCTACCGTATGTTTGAGCTTTTAAAGAGCAGACAATAGGAGGAAGGGTGCTGGAAACAAACCCCAGTATTGAAAGGTGGAGAATTGTAGTTGTGGCTTTAGCGACAATAGCTGCATTGCCCCTTTTCCTATTTGAAAACCCTAATTCAACTGCTTCTTTGACCGGTGTAGCGGGAGCCGATACTCGTGCTGTTGCAACATCGAACCCATCACTTTCGGAAACAGACTCTTATCAGGCGAAATCACAAGACTATAACGAGAAGACTTATATGTTGCTGGATAGATCTGAAGATTGGCATACAGCACGTTCTTTATTAATGACAGCAAATCGTTTAAGAGGTGTCGCCGTTAAATACGAAGAAGAGGCTATAGATAGAGCGCGTTTGATTTCAGAAGAAGAATTCACTGAGCGGGAGAAACTGCTCAAAGTTATCTTCGAAGAAGAAGAGCGGAGAAGACTGTTCGCTGAAGAAGATCAGAGACGCATGACCGTTCTCAACACTCCAGGACCTACTACAACGATCACCGCAAATAAACCAGATCCAAAAGGCCCTGAAAAATACCAATGGGAAGCGTTAAAATATTGTGAATCAACACTTAATTATCAAGCAATAAGCCCTACAGGAAACTACAGGGGTGCGTACCAGTTCAGTGTAGAAACTTGGAACTGGATAGCCGGTCTATACCATGAGCATTTAGTAGGTGTAGACCCAGCTGCCGCAAAACCTCAAGATCAAGACCGTATGGCAGAATCCCTTTACCTATTGCGCGGGAGAGGGCAATGGCCTGTTTGTGGACGGTACTTGCCGTAGGAAAAAGTGACTCTCACTCGAACACAAGCTATGGACTTACTGCACAAGTACGGTATCAGTCCACGAAAATCCCTAGGTCAAAACTTTGTCATTGAGCCAAATACTATTCGCCAAGTAATTGAACTTTCTTCAATTAAACCGAGTGATTTTATTATTGAAATAGGACCGGGGATAGGTTCTTTGACTCTTTCTTTATTAGAGGTTGCCGGACATGTTACTGCAGTGGAAATTGACAGCGCCCTAGTTGAAATTCTTGAAGATTCACTAGAACCAGAAGATAAAAAATTTCGACTCATACATGCGGACGTTATGGATTTGGATTTAAACGAGTTGCTCATTGCCAGAAATGAAACCTGGAAATTAGTTGCAAATCTCCCTTATAATATTTCTGTACCTTTAATATGTGACTTCCTTGAAAGAGTTCCAGCGATCACAAAGATGACAGTGATGGTCCAACGGGAAGTAGCAGAACGCCTAGTTGCAAAACCGGGAGAAAAAGCTTTCGGGTTGCCTTCTTTGAAGGTTCAATACTTTGCCGAAGTAAAAAAAATTGCTGATGTGCCTTCAAGTGTTTTTCTTCCTAAGCCCAAAGTCGAATCTTCTTTGCTCCAAATCAAAAGACTGGAAAAACATTCAATTTCTACAAACCCTGAATTACTATTCGAACTAGCAAAACAAGCATTTAACCAAAGAAGGAAAATGCTTCGTAGGTCTTTAAAAGATATTTTCGAATTAAATGATTTTGAATCTGTCGGAATCGATCCGACGAGTAGAGCTGAAGACATCACCTTAGAAGAGTGGATTTCTTTAACGGAAAAATTTGTTAGAAAACGAGAAAAAAGCTAATGGTTTCAATTATGGCTCCGGCCAAACTTACTTTGTCTCTGGAAATTGTTGGAGTGCGCGCTGATGGGTACCACTTGATAAAAGCCGAGATGGTTTCACTTGACCTAACTGACATCTTAGATATAACAAAAGGCCGAAGAATAGAGGTATTTACTAACTACCCATACCAGCCTTGGGAGTTCCCTGAAGAAACAGTAATTCCTGAAGACGGTAACAATCTTGTAGCTAGTGCTTTGAACTTGATAGAACGCGAAGCGGCAGTTCGTATAAATAAAAAAATTCCACCCGGCACTGGATTGGGAGGAGGTTCATCTGACGCCGCTGCAATTCTTCGATGGGGCAGGTATAAAGATCTGAAATGCGCAGCAGAAATAGGAGCTGACGTGCCTTTTTGCCTTGAGGGTGGGAGAGCGCTTGTGAGCGGTATAGGGGAAATTATAAAAAAAATGAATTACAAAAAACAGGACTTTACTCTTTTGATACCACCTTTTTCTTGCTCCACTAAAGCTGTTTATGAACACTGGGACTATTTAGGGGGTCCAAAAGGTGATCACGGAAATGATCTCGAACCCGCGGCTGTGAGCTTGTATCCAGAGTTGGGCAAATGGAGAGATTTACTTGGTGACACCACCGGTGCGCAACCCCGCTTAGCTGGTAGTGGGAGCACATGGTACGTCGAGGGAGCCTTTCCAAAAGAAGGGCTCCACGTTGTGTCTAGCATTCCAAAGCAAATCTCAGAAGACTAGCGTCCCCTCATCCTTTGAGCCCTTGTTCTTTTGAGCATTTTTCTATGTTTTTTCTTGCGCATTCTTTTTCGGCGCTTTTTAATTAATGAACCCATGTCGACGATACGTTAACCGCCTTATCAACATTTCCCGACCTGCTGGCAAAAGACGACGCTACGGTATAAGTATTGGCCGGTAGTTCAATTGGCAGAATGCCTGGTTTTGGACCAGGAGGTTGGAGGTTCGAGCCCTCCCCGGCCAGCCAAAAATCTAAAAGAAATTCTTAACGGTGAGAAAGTTGTAGGTACTTTCTCAGAAAAAGAAATGCGGATCCGTCTCGATTCCTTGAGAACAGTTATGAGTGATGTTGGAATAGATTCTGTTCTTTTCACTTCAATTCACAACATCAACTATTACAGCGATTTTCTTTATTGCTCCTTCGGTCGACCATATGGCCTTGTGGTCACCAAGAATAAGGCAACCACTATTTCGGCGAATATAGATGCTGGTCAACCGCACAGAAGAACTTATGGCGAAAATCTGGTTTACACAGATTGGAGAAGAGATAACTACGCGAAGGCTGTCATTGAGTTAGTTGGAGACTCTAATAAAATTGGTATCGAATTTGATCACGTAAATTTGAGCCTCGCGCAAAAACTGAAAGACTCAATGCCAAAATCTGAATGGATAGACATTTCTCAGGAGTGCATGAAACTACGTATGATCAAGTCGGATGAAGAAATCGAATTGATTCGGCAAGGAGCCCGAATAGCAGATATAGGGGGTTCTGCCTGTGTAGAAGCCATTTCCGAAGGAGTGCCTGAATACCAAGTGGCTCTTCATTCAACTCAGGCAATGGTCAGCGAGATAGCTGGTACTTTTCCACATCTAGAATTGATGGATACTTGGACATGGTTTCAGTCGGGTATTAATACCGATGGCGCGCACAACCCTGTTACTTCTCGTGAAATCGAAAAGGGTGACATATTAAGTTTAAATTGTTTTCCAATGATTTCTGGTTACTACACAGCTTTGGAAAGAACACTTTTCTACAAAGAGTTAACGGATGAAAATATTCGTCTTTGGGAAATCAACTGTCAAGTCCATGATGCGGGGAAAGAATTGTTAAAACCAGGAGCTGTATGCGGGGATATAGCAAAACAGCTAAATGAAATATATTTGGAGCACGATTTATTAAAGTATAGAACTTTCGGTTACGGGCATTCTTTTGGCGTCTTGTCACATTATTTCGGAAGAGAAGCTGGTTTGGAACTTCGAGAAGATATCGAAACAGTTCTCGAGCCTAATATGGTGATTTCGATGGAGCCCATGATCACTATTCCGGAAAGCCAATCTGGAGCAGGGGGTTACAGAGAGCACGATATTTTACTCATCACAGAAGAAGGAAATGAAAATTTCACTGGTTTTCCTTATGGTCCAGAAAATAATGTCATTAACAATTAGCAGTATTTTAATTGACAAGCTTTTATGTCGTTAAGCATGATGGAAACAAGTTTTAAAAAAACAGCAGCAAGACTTCTTGGAACGTCTTTAGTTTTCCTTTTTATTTCTTTTACTGTTTTTCCAGTAGATGCACAAGAAATAACTCCGCCAGGTAAGCCAGGTTTTTTAAAATCTACGGCTGGTGAAAATGAGATACGAGTTACTTGGGCTCACCCAGCAAGCAACGGCGGGTCGATGATCACAGAGTGGGAAATACAAGTTAACACAGGATCTACAAATGAAAATTATTTTCTTTTAGGATCCGGCACGGCACTTGGCTTAGGAGGTTTAATAAATGGTCAAGTTTATGAAATTCGAGTCAGAGCAAAAAATTCTTCAGGGTTTGGACCCTTTTCAGACTCAATTCAATCCACTCCATACAGTCCTCTACTCGCTCCGCAAGGATTACAGATCGAAGTCGATAGTCAGAACGTTAAATTAGAGTGGGAGCCCCCCTTAGCAAACGGCACACCTGTGGTGGGTTATCGGTTAGAACAGTGGTATTACGATAACATCCAGTTGACTTTTACTGGCCCCACGACTATTGCTGACTTAGGTTTGATGACGAGTTATACATCCGCTGGTTTAACTTTAGGTGATCAGTACAAATTTAGAGTTTATGGAATAAGCCCAAACGGTGCAGGGAGCTTTTCAGAAGTACAAGCAATAATTAAAAATACTTCTACTTCTACTTCTACTTCTACTTCTACTTCTACTTCTACTTCTACTTCTACTTCTACTTCTACTTCTACTTCTACTATTGTTGTTCCACCTACTACTACTGTTAGTCCACCTACACCTTGCACAACGACACCTAGTCAAATCGAAATAGAGTCTGACGCTTTGCTAAACAATAAAAATCAAGAAACAAGTACAGAAATAGAAATAGATGTAAGAGTTCCTCCTAAACCATTTTATGTTTGCTAAAAATTATTTTAAGAAAGAATCCTTATCGTGATGATCTATGATCGTTATATACAAAAAATGGAAGGTATAAGTTCAGTATGGAATTGGTAACGAACAAAAAACTCTATTTGGTCTCAGGTAGAACTTACCAACCGTTAGCAGAAAGTATTGCTTCAGAATTAAGCGTTAATCTGGGCGAACCTAACCTCGCAGAATTCGCTAATGGTGAGGTTCATTGCAGGTTTTCTGAATCGATACGAGGTTGTGATGTCTTTATAGTGCAAACCCACAGTGGATCTGCCGATGCTTCAATTAATGATTCTTTAATGGAACAATTGATTATGGTTGATGCAGCAAGACGGGCATCGGCGAAGAGAATTACCGTAGTTTGCCCTGCTTACGGCTATGGACGACAAGACCGAAAAGCTTCAGGTCGCGAACCAATTACAGCCAAACTAGTAGCCAATCTTTTCAAAGAAGCTGGAGCAAGCAGATTAGTCAGTGTTGACCTTCATTCGGGCCAAACACAGGGATTTTTTGATGGTCCTGTAGACCACCTTACCGCTATGCCAGTTTTGGTTGAAAGACTTTCTTCTTTAAACGGCGATCTAACTATTGTCTCTCCTGATGCCGGAAGAGTGAAAGTAGCTGAACGTTACGCTATGACTTTGGGGGCAGAACTAGCGATAGTGCACAAAAGAAGAAGTCACAGTTCATTTAATACTGTAGAAGCTCGAGAAGTCGTCGGAGACGTCGACGGTCGCGTGTGTATTCTCGTAGACGACATGATAGATACTGCTGGGACAATCTGTTCGGCGGCTGAGCAGCTATCTGAAAGAGGAGCGTCACAGATCGTAGCAGCTGCCACCCACGGAGTCTTTTCAGGACCTGCATCCGAAAGACTTTCGGCTTCTCCAATAGAAAAAATTATTGTTACAGACACACTTCCTCTGCCGGAGAATATGCAAACCGATAAAGTCGAAGTGCTTTCAGTTGCTCCTTTGATCGCAGAGGCTATTAGAGCAGTGTTTGAAGATACTTCGGTCTCAGAGATATTTGGCGGAAATAATTTAGTGTAAAAAACAAATGATCCGTTTTAGCCGTTTGGGTCGTGAAATCATTGGTTAGACTCGCCTGTCGGGTCGCAATACTTCAATTTGAGGAAAATCTTATGGAAGAAATACTTCTTACCGCAAATACAACGAGAGAAATGGGTAGTAGTTCAAGTCGTCGCGTACGGAAAGATGGTGTTGTTCCGGGTGTTTTATACGGCCTTAATGAAAAATCAGTACCTTTGTCTGTAACTTGGCCAGATTTGAGACGTGCGTTAACTACAGAATCTGGGATAAATGCAATTATTCAATTGGAAATTGATGGAAAGAAACAAATGACCATCGTTAAGGACATACAACGCCACCCCGTAAAACGTGACGTTATGCATGTTGATTTTCTTAGAATTGATCCCAATAAGAACGTTATTGTTGACATTCCATTAGTAATGATTGGTGAAGCACGCGAAGTTTCCGCAGCGGACGGAATGGTGGATCAGAATATGTTTTCACTTACTGTTAGTGCACCCCCAGATCGAATACCTACTGAGATTGAGGTTGATATTTCTGCCTTAACAGTTGGAGATGCAGTAAGAGTGGGGGATCTAAGTTTGCCGGAGGGTGTTATCGCTGAAGGAGATCCCGAAGACCCGATAGCGGTAGGAATGATTACTCGTTCGACACTCGAGTCAATTGCTGCAGACGAAGCAGCTGTACTTGCAGCCGAAGAGGGTGGAGAAGGAATTGCCTTTACTGAAGATGGTGATTCTGGTGGACAGGAAGGCGGCGCCGGTGGTGATTCCGAAGGTGCCGCTGAAGACGGGTAGCAGGGATTTGCATGTCCCGATTGACACGGGGCGAGCGTCGATCATTAACACGCCGAGGTGAATCAGCCGAGTTGCTGGTAGTCGGACTTGGAAATCCAGGCTCAGAGTTTGCAAATACCCGTCATAACGTTGGTAGAGAAGTTATTGACGAGGTAGTTAAACGTCATAATTCAAGTTTAAAAACGGGAAAAGAACAAGCACTCGTTTCGGAAGTCAGACATGAGGGGAAGTTAATAGTTTTCGCAATCCCGATGACTTTTATGAACGATTCGGGAATTGCAGTAGCTAAATTAATGAGACGCTACGGGCTAAGTGAAGTAAAAAAACTTTTAGTAGTCCATGATGAATTGGATTTAGAGGTCGGGCATATTCGCCTTAAAGAAGGTGGAGGTTTAGCTGGTCACAATGGATTACGCTCTGTGAAGCAACACTTAAAAAATCAAGATTTTTGTCGTATCAGGGTTGGTATAGGAAAACCTTTCCCAAATCAAAAAGGTGCTCAGTATGTTCTTTCTAAACCGGGTAAAAAAGAAAGTGAAGAACTTTTATTGTCTGTGGTAACTGCTGCTGATTCGATAGAGAGCATTCTTAAAATAGGCTTTGAGAGTTCAATGCAGATCTTTAATAAAAAAATTTAGAAGCCTATGAATAATGGGATTTATCAGGCTCTGCCTGAACTTTTAAAAGAAGAACCTTCAATAGTTCAATCATTAGGACTTCATAGTGCTGAAATTTTTGTGCCGGAATGTGCCCATGCAGTTGTTTCGGCATCAATTTCATCTTCAAGCGAAAGAAAACCATTAGTGGTGGTTGCTCCTACGAATACAGAAGCTGAGAAACTTTTTAACGATCTAAAAGTCTTCATCGGTTTTGAAAAAGTAGAATTTTTTCCTTCGTGGGAGACACTTCCTTTCGAGAGAATTAGCCCAGGAGTGGAGACAATGGGAAAGCGATTACGTGTTCTCCACAGATTAGTTACTTCTGAAGAAACTTTAGAAGTAATTGTCACCTCTGCGCGCGCTCTTGTGCAGAAGTTGTCCGTTCAAGAAGAAACATTTCCTATTTTTTTAAAGACAGGAGATCTAATAGACCAGAGAGAACTTTTAGCGAAGCTAGTTGCTTTTGGTTACAAAAGAGAATATCAAGTTGAACATCGCGGAGAGGTGGCTATAAGGGGTTCAATAGTCGACATTTGGCCCTCGACATCTGATTCTCCTGTTCGCGTAGATCTCTGGGGAGATGAGATTGAAAGAGTGTGCGAATTCGGTGTAGCTGATCAAAGAACAAAGCACTCTTTAGATGAAGTGGAAATATTTCCCTGCAGGGAGCTGATTTTAAAATCTGAAATGTTGGAAAAAGCGACTTCGATGGTTGATCAGCAGAGTTGGGGTTCTAGTGAATGGGAACGACTTGCTGATGGGGAGTTATTTGATGGCATGGAATCATTTATGCCGTGGCTCTTAGGTGAAGATGTCGTGTTGGCTGACATTCTTCCTAAAGAAGGCTTGCTGCTGTTAGTAGATAGAGGACGTCTGAACTCTAGGGTAAGCGATTTATTAGAGAGAGAAAATAAATTAGCCGAGTCGTTGGCTAAGACCTGGTCGTTCGAGGGGTCAGAGTTCCCAGAACTCCATGTTTCTTTTGATAGATCGATGAAATTCTGCAAAGCCCCGATTTGGTTTATAGATTCCACTCGTAAAGTCACAACTACTTCTGAGATAAAAGCAATAACTTGGGAGTCAACCAAAGCTGCTGGCATATCTAATATTGATGTATCAGGAAAAATTAATCGGATATCAGAATTATTGGATAAAAAATATTTTGTTGTCGTGGCTGCCGACGGTGAGGGCAGTGTAAGTCGACTAGAGGAAATTTTCGAAAAAGAAGGCTTGCCAGTTTTTGTAAACAGGCAAAATGAGAGTAGCAAAATTTCAGGTATTCACATCACAGTCGGATCTGTTGAGCGAGGGTTCATTCTAGAAGGTTCACATTTTGCGTTGATAACAGAAAATGAGTTAACAGGTAGGCGTAGAACTCATAAACATTTAAGAGATCGACGAAAAGAAACAGTACGTGTTTTTGAGGATTTTTCAATTGGCGATTATGTAGTTCACGAACATCATGGGATAGCTCGTTTTGCGGGTTTGGTGAGTCAGAAACTAGGTGGAGCTGAGAAAGACTATTTGTTGTTGGAGTACAAAGGTAGCGACCGTCTTTATCTTCCTACAGATCAAATTGAAGTTATTAGGCCTTACAGCTCTGGTGACGTTCCAACTCTTTCCAGAATGGGAGGGGTTGAATGGGAAAGAACCAAATCTCGAGTTAAATCTGCCATTTCAGAAATAGCTTCCGACCTAGTAGAGCTTTACAAAAAAAGAATCACTTCAGAAGGTCGCTCATTTGCAAAAGACTCACCATGGCAATCAGAACTTGAACAAACATTTCCTTTCCAAGAGACTCCTGATCAACTAAGAGCTATAGAAGAAGTAAAAGCTGATATGGAACGACCGTTTCCAATGGATCGTGTCATCTGTGGGGATGTGGGGTTTGGTAAAACAGAGGTAGCTCTTCGAGCTGCATTTAAAGCAATTCAAGATGGTTGCCAAGTGGCTATTCTCGTGCCCACGACACTGTTGGCTCAGCAGCACGGAGAAACTTTTAGGGAGCGCTTACTCTCTTATCCCATACGAGTAGAAGTTCTAAGTAGATTTTTGACACAATCTCAGGCCCGAAAAGTCCTCTCAGGCTTGGAGGATGGTTCTGTAGACGTAGTAATTGGAACCCATAGGCTTCTTTCTCAAGACGTTTCGTTCAAAGATCTTGGTTTATTAATCGTTGACGAAGAACAGAGATTTGGGGTAAGTCATAAAGAGGCCATTAAAGCTATGAAAGCCCAAGTAGATATCTTGACTTTGACAGCTACTCCTATTCCCAGAACTCTAGAAATGTCATTAACAGGGATCAGAGATTTAAGCCTAATAGACACTCCTCCAGCTGATCGGCAGCCCATACTTACATTTGTTGGTGAATATAACGAAAGTGCTGTGGTGGAAGCCATTCAACGGGAGTTATTGCGAGAAGGACAGGTTTTTTTCGTGCATAACAGAGTCCATGACATTGAAGAAACAGCGGCAAGTTTAAAACAGCTGGTTCCGGATGCGCGTATCGCTATCGCTCATGGACAGATGGACGAATCTTCTTTAGAGAGAGTGATTATAGATTTTTGGGAACGGAAATACGATGTTTTGGTCTGCACTACAATAGTTGAATCGGGAATCGATATGCCAACTGTAAATACGTTGGTTGTGGATAGAGCGGACCTTTTAGGACTTGGTCAATTACACCAGTTGCGCGGCAGGGTTGGAAGATCAGGTCACAGGGCCTATGCATACTTATTTACACCTATTGATAAATCACTTAGCGAGGAAGCCTTTGAACGGTTGAGAACAATTGGTGAGACAACAGAATTGGGTTCTGGATTTCGTTTAGCAATGAAAGACTTGGAGATAAGGGGTGCTGGAAATCTGTTAGGAACCGGACAAAGCGGACATGTGGCTTCAGTTGGGTATGACCTTTATTGTCAAATGGTTAATGAGGCGGTACTAGAGGCATCTGGAGTTCAAGAAATTCCTGTAACTGAAATAAGAGTAGAAATCCCTGTGGATGCTTATTTGCCAGAAAGTTATGTAAGTCGAAGTGATTTACGACTTGAGGCATATAGAAAACTTGCTTCGGCAGGAGAAACTTCAGATTCCTCAAAAGTCGAAGAAGTGAGGCAAGAATGGGAAGATCGGTATGGCCCTATTCCGGAAGAAGCAGAAAAACTTTTGTCTATAGGGCATTTACGAACCATTTGTGTTGAGCGCGGTATAAAAGAAATAACGGTTACCAAAAGAAAAAAAATGAATTCAGGTTTTTTGGCTCGCTGTTCGCCTGTTTCATTACCGTTAAGTAAGCAAACTCGTTTAGAAAGACTGCATCCAGAGGCTTATTTAAAAGAGAGTTCCGGAGAGTTGCAGATTCCAATACCTGAGAAAAATCCGACAGGTGTATTAACTGAGTACTTGCAAGATTTGGTTCCCGTTCTAACTGCAACCGCATAGCATCTTGGGGTGAGTTCAATGACAGTAAATTTATTTTCGAAAATCTTTAAGGGTCTTATAGCTTCCTTTTTTGCATCTCTTCTATTGAGTTGCGGTGGCTCTCAAGTTGATATTGAGGTTGGTGAAATACAAATTGAGAGGAAAGCTCTAATCGAATGGAATGAGGAGCGCACTGGTGGCGATACTTCGGATATGTCACTTCTAATCGGAACGGCCACTGAATGGATACAAAATCAGGCACTAGCTGATTTTTTGAGCGACTACGGAGCCACTTTCTCAGAAGCAGACATTGAAAAAGCAAGGAACCAACTTGTAGCAGGAGGATTATCAGATTCAGATCCGCGACTAAATTTTTACAGTGAATGGCAAGCCATCCGTAATTTTGCTGCCGAGGGCGGTCCGGAAGTTCGGTCTGCTTATGAAGCTAATAAAGGACTTCTCGGTTATGAGCTTTGCACTAGTCATGTTCTCACAAATACCAGAGAAGAAGCTTTAGAGGTAATGGAACTTCTGGATTCCGGACAAAAATTTGAAGACTTAGCTTTGACATTTTCAATTGACCCTGGTTCAGGTGCCGACGGAGGTTCATTGGGTTGCGTGCCTTTAGGTGCCTTTGTTCCGTCTTTTGAAAGAGCCGTGCTTGGCGCCATCAAAGCTTCTGTAGAAGTAGTAGGTCCTGTTGGAAGTCCTTTTGGATTCCATGTGATTCGCGTCAATGAAGTTAGTGTTGTGGAACCAGCAGCGTTTGAAGAACAGGGTGAGGGACTTTTTATGTCAATAGTTCATCTTTCATCTCTTACGCGAGAAGTTGACTTAGATGGCCGTTACGGCACATGGGACCCTGTAGCTGGACAGATAGAACCTGTGCGAATTTCAGAGGGTTCTTAATTTGAAGAGTTCACCTAAGGTGACTGTTATAGGTTTAGGTCCTGGAGAACCTTCTTTTTGTAGTGCGAAAAATCTTACACTCATAGAGGAACACGAATTCCGTTATGTGAGGACAACTAGGCATCCTTCTAGTTGTTTGCTAGGACCTGACGTTGTTTCATTTGATTATATTTATGAATCCTCAGATTCTTTTGAAGAGGTTTATAGAACTATCGTTATTGAATTAATAGCAGAAGCTAAAAAGAATCGAAAGATACTTTATGCAGTTCCAGGATCTCCATTTCTAGCTGAAAAGACAGTGCAGCTGTTAACTGAGCAAACAGAGGTGGAAGTAGAAGTGTTTCCTTCCCTATCTTTTGTGGATTTAGCTTGGAGCAGCTTAGGGATTGACCCTATGGAAGTAGGGGTAAGAATTGTTGATGCACACAGATTTATAACCGAAGCAGCTGGAGATAGAGGCCCACTTTTAGTTACCCAAATAGATAGCAGTAATATTCTGGCAGACATCGTCGCTGTAGTGCAGTCTCCACCAACGCAGCCAGTTACTATTTTGCAACGTTTAGGTCTAGAAGACGAAAAAGTACAGGAAATCAAATGGGATGATCTAACTGAAAAAGTTAAACCAGATCATTTAACTTCTTGTTTTATTCCACATCTAGAATCCCCGATTGCTTCTGAATTGCAAAAGTTTGTGGAACTTGTATCAGAGCTGAGAATCCAATGCCCCTGGGATGCTGAACAAACTCACTCTTCTCTCACTTCACATTTGCTGGAAGAGACCTACGAGGTATTAGAAGCTATAGAGAATTTTAATGAGGAGACAGGAGAAGGATCTGAAGATCTAGAAGAAGAATTGGGTGACTTGTTGTTTCAGGTCGTATTCCACTCGCGAATAGCGGCAGATGATGCTCGTTTTGATTTGACCGATGTAACAAAAGGTATACATGAGAAGCTTCGGCGGAGACATCCTGGAATATTTACGACCGAAGAAGATCCGCTGATGAATGACAATCCAGATTCTGCTCATAAAAGATGGGAGGAGCTAAAAAAAGAAGAAAAGAAACGTTCTTCTGTCTTAGATGGAATACCAGATTCTCTTCCCGCATTGGCATACACGCAGAAAATATTTGAAAAATCAAAAACATTGGATCTACTTGATGAAGAGATTGCAATTGACAGGTTTCTACCTGAAACCGACGAAGAGCTTGGAAAAATTTTCCTAGATCTCGTTTTCTGGGCTGCAAAGAATGGTTTTGAAGCTGAACGAGCTTTAAGAGTTGCTAATTCTAAGTTTGTTACATTTATCAAAAGCATTGAGACACTCGCTGAAGATAGAAGTGTGGATTTATTTTCCGCAGATAATAAAACTAAAAAAGTATTAAAAGAGGAGATCAGAAAACGCGACTCCAAAGACTAGTGACTACTTAGGTCTGAACTTTTTTCTTATTCGTCCTATTTGATTACCTTCAACGGAGTAGTTTGTTAATAAGTAGAGCTATCTAGCATATTACTTAAGAGGTAATTGTGAGCAGAATTAAATTTGTTGTTGGAAGACAGATAATAGATTCCCGTGGAAACCCAACTGTCGAGGTAGAAGTTCTACTTGATAGTGGAGCTAGTGGACGGGCGATGGTTCCTAGTGGTGCTTCTACAGGACAGTTCGAAGCAGTGGAGCTCAGAGACGGAGAAGAGATATGGTCGGGAAAAGGCGTCAAGAATGCTGTAAGTCATGTCAACAATGAAATAGCTGATTCTGTTTTAGGTTTAGAAGCCGCTGATCAGCGTGTGATTGATCAGACAATGATTGATTTAGATGGTACTGATGACAAAGGCAGACTTGGAGCCAATGCAATTCTCGGAGTGTCCCTAGCAGTCGCTAGGGCTGCAGCTGAAGATGCAGGAATTCCTCTTTTTAAATACGTAGGAGGTGCTAATGCTCATCTACTCCCAGTTCCGATGTTTAATGTAGTAAATGGCGGTATGCACGCTGACAACAATATAGATTTTCAGGAATTCATGGTTATGCCTCTGGGGGCGGCTTCATATAGCGAAGCATTGCAGTGGGGGGTGGATATATATCATTCTCTTAAGTCAGTTTTAAATGGAAAAAGAATGTCGACTGCAGTTGGAGATGAGGGTGGCTTTGCACCGAATCTTTCTTCAAACGAAGAAGCACTGCAAATACTGATAGATGCGATCGAAAAAGCTGGACTTACTCCAGGTGAGGATATTTCACTAGCTCTTGATGTCGCTTCTACAGAATTTTTTCAAAAAGGTATTTACCGAATTGAAGCCGAAAATCTTTCTTTAAATTCAGAGGAAATGATTGCTTATCTCGCAGCACTTTGTGACAAGTACCCGATTTGTTCTATAGAAGACGGAATGGCAGAAGAGGATTGGGAAGGTTGGTTGGAACTCACCAAAGAGCTAGGAGATAAGACACAGTTAGTCGGAGACGACCTATTTGTGACCAACTCTCTAAGGCTTGAGCGTGGAATTGCAAATGGGGTAGCTAATTCGATTTTGATAAAAGTAAACCAAATAGGAACTCTCACCGAAACTTTAGAAGCAGTTGAAATTGCAATGAGTGCTGGATATACAGCCATAATTTCTCACCGTTCAGGCGAAACAGAGGATCATTTGATAGCAGATTTAGCTGTTGCGACGAATTGTGGTCAGATTAAATCTGGAGCGCCTGCGCGTAGCGACCGGGTGGCCAAGTACAACCAACTTTTACGCATAGAAGAAATTTTGAATGAATCTGCTTTCTACAAGGGCGAAGCTGTGTTGGCTGGTAAGGGATGACAAAGTCGATTATTCGACGTTTGGCTTATATAAGTATTGTTGCCATTTCTTTATTCTCTCTGATGCTTTTAGGAGTTATCCCAGTACAGGAATGGTTTGAAGTTAGAGATACCAAAGATGAGTTATTAGTGGAACTTGCAAAAGTTGAAGAATTAAATGAATCTTACCGAGTTTCGATAGACGCACTTAAGACTGACGAAGAGATAGAGAGAATTGCAAGATCAGAATACAATCTGGTAAAACCGCACGAAGAAGCATACTATGTGGTTCCAGTCTCTTCAGAAGATATTAAAATTCCCGGGATATGGCCTTTTCACAAAAGTTAACCACTATCTGATTTTCATTTTATAAATTTCCGCTGGTTGAAACACTAGCTAGTCGATCGAGATACAGTCTTCTTAGAAAATAACCAGGAGATACAAATGAGTATTTTGGGTAATCGTGTACTAAGAAAAGAAGATGTCGGTTTTTTAACCGAGGGTGCTTGCTATACAGATGATTTAGATGAACCGGCTCTTGAGGGGGCGCTTTGGGTGACTTATGTGCGATCGACAATGGCGCATGCGAAAATTACTGTAGATGCTTCAGAAGCAACAACTATGCCAGGGGTGGCTGGAGTCTTCACCGCTGCTGATTTAGACGGCCCAAAGATTCTCCAGGGTCAGGTGCCGATGTTCCCTGAAGCAATGCTAAATAGACCAATATTAGCTATTGACACGGTCAGATTCGTTGGGGAGTGCATAGCAGTAGTTTTAAGTGAAACTCCGGAAGAGGGTGCTGATGCCGCCGAAGTGGTCTCCATCGATTATGAACCTCTTCCAGTAGTTGTAGATATGGAAGAAGCGGTGACTGATTCAGTTTTAATTTATGAGGATATTGGAACAAACATTGCTGTTGATTTTTCCGCTTTGGGTATGGCAACTGGAATCACAGATGACTCATTTTTTGAAAGTTGTGAAGTTGTAATGAGTGGAAGAGTGGTTCATCAGCGTACAGCGCCAGCACCTTTAGAGCCTCGTTCGACTGCGGCCACTTGGGAGGGTGATAAAGCAATTATGTGGATGTCTAACCAGGCCCCACATGGTGTCAAAGGCGCACTAGAGCCTCTTTATTCAGAACAAGCAAAAGGAGGATTTCAGGTAATTGTTCCTGATGTTGGAGGCGGTTTTGGTGGAAAAATCCCTCCGTATCCTGAAGACGCTCTTCTTCCATGGTTAGCAGCGAAAGCTGAAAGACCTGTTCGTTGGTTCGAGACTCGTACTGAAAACCTTCTGGCTATGGGACCAGGAAGAGCCCATGTACATAGGTTTACTATTGGTGGCAGTAAAGACGGTGATATCACCCACTACCGAATTGAAGTTTTAGCAGACTCTGGTGCGTATACGCGGCTTGGTGCTTTTTTACCAATGTTTACATTGATAATGAGTTCCGGGGTTTACGACATACCAAATATAGAGACAGCAGCCCGAAGCGTTGTTACTAATACAACTCCAACTGAGGCTTACCGCGGAGCTGGTAGGCCTGAGGCATCTCTTACGATTGAAAGAGCAGTTGACATGTTCGCAGCTGAAATCGGAATGGACCCTGCGGAAATCAGAAGAAAAAATTATCTACAAGCGTCTGACTTTCCAGTTTCAACTGCCGTGGGAACAGAATATGACAGTGGAGATTACGAAAAAAGCTTAGAGCTAGCTCTTGAAGCGGCAGGTTATTCAGACTTAAGAGCCGAACAGGCCAGAAGGAGAGAAAACAAAGAAGTGGTTCAGTTGGGAATTGGAATAGCAACTTACGTTGAGATTACAGCCGGTCCTGCTCCGGGAGGTGCAGAATACGGAAAAGTTGAAATTACTTCTGAAGGAAAAGCTCGAGTTTACTCTGGGTCGCTTTCACATGGACAAAGCCATCAGACCACTTTTGCGATGATTGCAGCAGACCAGTTAGGAATGGACATTGAAGACATTGAACTTGTCCAAGGCGATACGGATAAGGTCGCTGAAGGGGTGGGAACATTTGGGTCAAGATCAACACAGCTGGGTGGTTCCTCTATTCACCGTGCGGCCGGTGAGGTAGTTGAATCGGCTAAACAAATTGCAGCTGATTTACTTGAAGCCAATGTAGATGACATTGTTTTAGATCACGCAAATGGAACCTTTCATGTTTCAGGAACTCCATCTGTTAACAAGACTTGGGCAGATGTAGCTGAAGGAACTGAGGAATTATCTTCGGAATCCAATGAACAAACAAAGTGTAGTTATCCATTTGGAACTCATGTAGCAGTCGTAGAAATTGACACTGAAACAGGTGGAGTAACTCTCGACAGGATGATCACCTGTGATGATGCTGGAACAATAATTAACCCGATGATCGTGGAAGGCCAAAGGCATGGGGGAATTGCACAGGGAGTTGCTCAGGCCTTAACAGAAGAAGTTGCCTACGACTCTGATGGAAATCCTCAATCAGCTAATTTCGCAGATTATGGAATAATTTCAATGGCAGAATTGCCGTCGTTTGAACTTGTTCCGATGGAAACCCCAACTCCTAATAATCCACTTGGCTGTAAGGGTATTGGAGAGTCAGGAGCGATCGGATCAACCCCTGCAGTCGCTAATGCGACAGTAGATGGATTGAGTCATTTAGGAATAAGGAATATTGACTTGCCATTGACTTCCCAAAAAGTATGGGAATCAATCCAAAATCACAAAGACTGAATATAAAACGGACTTGATATGAAAACTGTAATAGAGGTGCGCGACCTTGTAAGGAAATTTGGAGAAATAGTAGCTGTAGATGGTATTGATCTCAACGTAAGCGAAGGAGAGGTTTTTGGTTTTCTGGGACCGAACGGAGCCGGTAAGTCAACAGCGATAAGAATGTTGACAACGTTGCTGCACCCTACTTCGGGAGAAATTTATGTATCAGGATTTAACGTCGTTTCTGAAGCAGCCGAAGTAAGAAAAATAATTGGTGTAGCTCTTCAGGATGCAGCGATTGATCCCTTAATGACTGCAAATGAATTAATCAGATTGCAAGCAGTTCTGCACGGAATTTCCCGTTCTGAAGCGAAGGTGAGAGGTGGTGAATTACTTGAACGTGTAGGACTCTCCGGAGCCGCCAGTCGGCGCGTCAGTACCTACTCAGGAGGTATGAGACGACGTCTTGACTTGGCTTTATCTCTAATCCATGAACCTAGAATCCTTTTTTTAGATGAGCCAACCACCGGTCTGGATCCTACGAGTCGTGAAGCTCTCTGGGATGAAGTCAAGCGTTTAAATACTGAATTAGGAACAACTGTTTTTCTGACTACCCAATATCTAGAAGAAGCAGATCAATTAGCTCATGAGATAGCGATTATTGATGCTGGAAGAATTGTGCGTCAGGGTATTCCAAAAGAATTGAAAGAAAATATCAGTTCCCCCACGTTGCGTGTCGATGTCGAGGAAGTTGACCTCCTAAGGGCACAGGTTGTTTTAGATTCCTTTGGCGACAGAAGACCCGCCAGAGAAGGACGTGTAGCTGTTGGATTGGATGGAGGAGCGACACGATTAGCAGAAGTTATAAGAGCATTTGACGAAGAGGGAATAGTTGTAGAACATCTTGAATTAGATGCACCGAGTCTCGATGACGTTTTTGCTGATGCTACTGGCAGACGATTAGAAGGGGTTGAGGCGGAGAATGAATAAAGTCGATACGGCTGCTTCTTCGAGAATGATTAAAAACTTTTTTTCCCAAACTATGGTTCTAGCTCAGCGTTCCTTGGTGAGCGAACTGAGGCAAATAGCCACTGTTTTACCAGGATTACTTTTTCCTTTACTTTTGGCTTTTACATACACTGAACAATTTGAAAGAGTCTTGAGTCTTCCTGGGTTCCCAGAAGTCGATTCCTTTCTTGATTTCCTTCTTCCAGCCACAGTCCTGCAAATGGTTTCGTTCGGTGCCAGTAATTCAGGAACAGAGCTGGCACTAGATATAGAGAATGGTTTTATGGACCGACTATTAGCCTCTCCAGTAGCAAGAGTACCTGTTCTGATCGGCAGAGTCGCGGGCTCGGCTCTTTTAGCCGGAATTAAGACCATGATAATAGTTTTAGTATTCCTAGCAGATGGAGCTCAGATATCTAGTGGTTTCGCTGGGTTTATTGTTTTGACTTTATCAGCCTGTCTTCTCGTTGTTGTCATAGGTGGATTAAGTCAGATATTAGCCATCAGGTCGGGTTCGCAGGAGGTAGTTGGGGCCACATTCCCGCTCATATTTGTGATGATTTTTATGAGTTCAGCTTTTTTCCCGACGGAACTTATGAGCGGATGGTTTAAACAATTAGCCGAATCTAACCCCATGACGTGGATAATTGATCCTCTTAGAAGATTGATGATTGTGGGTTGGTCTTGGTCTGATGCGGCTACCGCTTTAGGTATTTTATTGTTCGGGTCAGTTTTGATAACAGGTGCCTCGGTTCGGACTTTGCATAAGAAACTGGGACGACCATGAGTACGAAAATATTACCTAAAGGAGTTGAGGGCATTTCTTTATCAATAGCGATGGCGGTCTGTCGAAGAGGTATTTTAAGAGTTTTAAGCAGACCAACTTTGTTACTGCCTATTGTTTTCATGCCAGTTATTATGCTGGTCAGCTTTACAGGCGCTTTTGGCTCACTAACAAGAATTGAGGGCTATGGAAGTGAAAATATTTACGACTGGATGGCTCCATATGTGGCCTTACAGGGTTCAGTTTTCGCAGGTGTTTTTGGCTCTGCATCTACAGCAGAAGACTTTGAAACTGGTTTTTTCGATCGTCTTCTCTTAACACCAGGTAGTCGAAGCTCAATTTTGTTGGGAACTGTTTTGGTGAGTGCTATACGTTCATTATTTCCCACAGTGGGAGTCATTATTGTAGCTTTACTTGGAGGCTTGAATCTTTCAGGTGGGCTCCCAGCGATTTTACTTTTAACAGTGGCTTCTGCGCTTATGGCTTCAGTTTTTTGCCTTTTCAGCCTTGCGATTGTTTACCGTTTTAAAACGATACGTTCTTTGATGATCGTTCAGCTAGTAGCGTTCACTAGTTTTTTCATGACCATTGGTCAAGTTCCTTTAGAATTCATGAGTGGATGGTTGTATCAAGTTGCACGATTCAATCCAACAACAAACGTCTTACGTTTTGCGCGACAAGGGTTTCTAGATGGAATAACTTGGGATTTGACCTGGCCAGGTATTGTGGTTTTTGTTGCCGCTAACATCGTTGGTTCTGTTTTGGCTTTTCATTCTTTAAGGCGGATAGGTTCATAGACAGAGAAAGAAGCTAAATTTGAGGCTAATGTTAAGTTCGCTATCGAGATCTGGTGATCTGAGAAATTTATGTAGAGGGGGAAATCGTTGAAAGTTTCTATGACAATTAATGACACAGAGGTTTCAGCAGAAGTGGAACCAAGAACTCTTCTGGTTCATTTTATAAGAGAACAGGCGAGTCTAAAAGGAACCAATATAGGGTGTGACTCGTCATCATGTGGGGCCTGCACAGTTCATCTAAACGGTGAATCTGTAAAATCTTGTACCGTTTTGGCTGTTCAGGCAGACGAACAAGAAGTAACAACCATTGAAGGTTTAGCAGATGGCGAAAATCTGCATCCAATGCAAGAAGCATTCCGTGATTGCCACGCGCTTCAATGCGGTTACTGCACTCCAGGAATGGTAATGGCGGCTATTTCCCTCTTAGATGAAGTTCCCACGCCCACCGAGTTGGAAGTCCGTGAGGGACTGGAGGGCAACTTATGTCGATGCACGGGATATCACAACATTGTAAAAGCGGTGCTTCAAGCCAGTGGAAGTAAATCATGATTCCCGCAGCTTTTGATTACCAGAGAGCTGATTCAAAAGAACAGGCAATTTCTTTACTAAAAGAGCACGGAGATGAGGCAAAACTTTTGGCGGGTGGGCATTCCCTGATACCTCTGATGAAATATCGGCTGGCTGCGCCTGGAGTAGTGGTAGATGTCGGTCGCATAGATGAACTTTCTTATGTGCGTGATGAAGGCAATTATTTAGCCATTGGAGCTTTAACTCGTCATCGAGAAATTGAAACCAACGAGATGGTCTTAGCTAATTCGGGACTCTTAGCGGCTGCTACACAACAAGTCGGAGATCCTCAGGTGAGACATCGAGGAACAATCGGTGGGGCTTTAGCGCACGGTGATCCAGCTTCAGATATACCCTCCGCCGCGTTGGCGTTAAGAGCATCGTTTATTATTGAAGGCCCTTCTGGCGAACGTGAAGTTGAAGTTGATGATTTCTTCACAGGTTTTCTTGAGACAGCTTTAGAACCAGAAGAACTTTTAACTGAAATTCGTGTTCCAAAATCACCAAACTCAAAGTGGTCATTTCAAAAATTCAATCGGCGAGCTCAAGATTGGGCAATTGTAGGAGCATCGGTTTTAATAGACGATAATCAATGTGGAGTAGGGCTTGTGAACATGGACTCTAAACCTGTACGTGCCTTAGCTTTAGAGGAAGCAATTAGAAGTGGTGCCTCAGCAGAAGAAGCTTCTCAACTAGCTGCAGAGGGGCTTGAACCGCCCTCTGACTTGAATGCTTCTACTGAATATCGTTCCCACCTTGCCTGTGTTTTGACAAAAAGAGGTCTTCAAGAATCAGGAAAATAAGAGTTATTTTCTGACCGTTGAGCAAATAAGACATCTAGCCTTAATCTATGGGTTTAAGAGATGTTTCTTCGGTAGAGAAAGTTCTCGAAGAACTTTCGTCGCGGAACTATTTAGCTGATCGAGGTCTGGCTACAGCTGTTTTTCTTTCCCTCAGACAGAATCGGCCGCTTCTCTTAGAAGGAGAAGCCGGAGTTGGAAAGACGGAACTAGCAAAGTCCCTCTCAAATTGGGCAGAAGGCGACTTGATAAGGCTCCAATGCTATGAAGGCATAGATTCTAATCAAGCGGTATACGAATGGGATTATGCACGGCAGTTGCTGCATCTACGAACAGCAGAAGCGAGCGGTCGAACTCGAGATATCTCTACCGACGTGCTGGAAGGGGAACTCTACGACGAAAGATTTCTTATACGACGTCCGTTACTTCAGGCTCTTTCTGTGAAAAATGCTCCACCACCTGTGTTGCTAATAGATGAAATAGACAGAGCAGATGATGAATTCGAAGCTTTTCTTCTCGAGATACTTTCGGAGTATTCGATAACTATTCCAGAATTAGGAACTTACCGTTCAGAAGTTAAACCAATCGTTGTTATCACCTCAAATAGAACTCGAGATCTACATGATGCGTTAAAGAGAAGATGTTTCTATCACTGGGTCGAACATCCGGATGTAGATCGAGAAGTAGAGATTATCAGAATCAGAGCCCCTAAAGTGTCACTTCTTCTTGCTGAGGAAGTCGCAAAAGCTGCAGCTTTTTTAAGAGGAATGGATTTATATAAACCTCCTGGGGTCGCTGAAACTATTGACTGGGCGGAAGCATTAGTAACTATTGGAGTTAATGATCTAGACAAAGATTCAGTTGATGAGACTTTGGGAACTCTCATCAAGTATCGGGAAGATCAAGAAAGGGTGCGCTCGAGAGGCTTTGATGAAATCCTTTCGCTAGTGCGTCAAGGATAATTGAACCAAGTTATTGATGGGCAAAAGACTCTCGACAGGTACTTAGTTGATTTCGTAGATCTATTGCGAAATACAGGTGTGAAAATTTCTTTAGGCAGTTCAATAGATTTTGGGCTCGCTGTCACGTTACTTGGAGCAGGTTCTTCTGAAGATATTTACTGGGCAGGTCGTTCGACACTTATAAATAGACCTGAGGACGTATCAATTTACAATAAAGTTTTTAAAAAGCACTGGTTAGGTATTGACTCTTTAGCAGATGAGGTAAATAAACTCCCAGCATTAGACTTCTTGTTCGACGATTTACCTGATGACTCAGAATTTGAAGATTCGTCAAAATCAGAAAACGAAGTTCTGAATGTCAAGTACTCGAGTTTAGAGATACTTTCTTCGAAAGATTTTTCAAATTGCAACAGAGTAGAACTTCAAGAACTCTTTCGTTTGATGAATGAGATCCGATTTACGGGCGAAATGAAGAAGTCTCGTCGAATGGTTGCAACTAAGAAACATAGAAAGTTTGATTTCGAGAAAAGTGTTAGATCTTCCTTTAGAACCGGTGGTGAGATTGTCAATAAACGCTTTCAGGAAAGCAGCAAAAGAAGAAGGCGTCTAGTTCTTTTGCTGGACATAAGTGGTTCCATGGAAGTGTATGCGCGAGTTCTTATAAGATTTGTTCACGCTGTCATGTTGGGCAGGTCTGATGTAGAAGCTTTCACTCTGGGAACCCGTCTGACGCGTTTGACTAAAGAACTTTCTACACGAAATCCTGATGCGGCATTATCGAGGGCTTCCGAGGCTGTAGATGACTGGTCAGGCGGTACGCGTTTAGGAGAAGGCATCAAAGAATTCAATGACCACTGGGGAATTAGGGGAATGGCTAGAGGGGCAACTGTTTTAATCCTTTCTGATGGTTGGGACCGCGGAGACTCAGAAATAGTTGCTGAACAGATGAAACGGTTACGTCGAGTGACTCACAGAATTGTTTGGGCTAATCCGTTAAAAGCAACTCCTGATTATGAACCGCTAGCAAAGGGTATGGCTGCTGCTTTGCCTCATATTGATAATTTTGTTGAAGGAAATTCTTTTGATTCGCTTAAAGATTTATCAATGCTGCTAACTGAATAAAGTACATAGTTAGAATTGGAGAGGACCTAATTTAAATATGAAAGAAATTGTCAAAGATATTCGTCGCTGGCAGAAGCAGGAAAAAAAAATTGCTGTTGCGCGCGTGATCGATCTTGACGGTTCTGGGCCGCGGTTACCAGGAGCAGCGATGGCGGTGACTGAGGAAGGTGAAGTGTCGGGTTCCGTTTCTGGAGGATGTGTAGAGGGAGCTGTTGTTTTAGAAGCACTTGAAGTTATTAAAAATAATACAAGACATATTGTTTCTTTTGGGTACAGCGATGAAGAAGCTTTTTCGGTGGGACTGACTTGCGGAGGAACAGTGCACCTTTTCATTGAGCCGCTCGACTGGTAAGAGATGAACGGTAAACCTAAAAAAGATATCTCCATTTTCGATCGCATGGAAAGGCTTCTTGAAAAGGAAGAGTCTTTTGCTTTGGTTACTGTGGTGAAGGGACCACCTGTAGGTAAGAAAATGATTGTTTTCCCCGATGAAAAAAGTGGAGATGGCTTTGAAGGGTCATTGGGGAACAGGAGTCTGGATCGAGTGGTTTCGCGCGATGCACGAGGAGAATTAGCAGCTGGGCGCAGTGGTGTTAGGAACTATGGGGAGTCTGGTGAAGCCAGAGAAGAAACTATTCAAGTTTTCGTGGAGTCATTCATAAAACCTCCACAATTGCTCATAGTTGGAGCAGTTGATTTCACGGCGGCTTTAGTGAAGATAGGCAAAGTTCTTGGTTTTCGCGTAATCGTCTGTGATGCCAGGGAAGTATTCGCAACGACTCAACGTTTTCCTCTCGCTGATGAAGTAATTGTTGAGTGGCCAAACAAAGTGATTGAAGAACTTGGTCAGACTCTTGGTCCTAGAGACGCTGTTTGTATTCTGACTCATGATGCAAAGTTTGATGTCCCAGCGGTAGTTTCAGCATTAACTACAGAAGTTGGTTATATAGGAGTTATGGGATCACGCAAAACTCATGAAGATCGTACAAATCGTTTAAATGAAGTTGGGGTTACTGTAAAAGAAATCGAAAGACTCAGGTCGCCAATCGGTTTAGATATAGGCTCTCGAACTCCTGAAGAAACAGCCATATCTATAGTGGCGGAGATAATCGCTTTAAGAACTGGTCGTTCATCTACATCTCTTTCAGAAACCCACGGTCCAATCCATGATTGATTTAAGGTTGAGTAAATGACAGTTGCGGCAGTAATTCTTGCAGCGGGAAGAGGGGAGCGTTGGGATAAACAAGGTCACAAATTGCTCGCAAAACTCAATGGCAAACCAGTTGTTTCATGGGCTATCAATTCAGCTGTTGAGGCTCAGTTGGATGAATTGATAGTGATTACAGGCTCAGTGGATCTTTCGGATCTGGTACCTAATGAAGCTACTTTATTACACAATAATAATTGGGAGTCTGGCCAATCAAGTTCATTGATAGTTGCTACTAATTGGGCAAAAGAAAAAGGCCATGATGCTGTCGTAGTAGGGCTTGGAGATATGCCGGGTGTTTCCAAAGAAGCGTGGATCTCAGTAGCTGAGTGCCCAGACCATTTGGTCATAGCTACTTTTGATGGTGAAAGAAGGCCTCCAACAAAAATTTCTTCAGAGTTTTTTGAATATTTACCAATAGAGGGTGATGTAGGGGCGAGGCCCCTGTTGAATGGAAGTAATTACAAAGTTACAGAAATAGTCTGTATAGGTAACGGTAATGACATCGACACATTTGAGGATTTGGAACAATGGAGCTAAATAACGATTTTGAAGTATCTGCACCTATAGAGAAAGTTTGGGAAGTTATAAATGACGTCGAGTTGATAGCACCTTGTTTGCCTGGCGCCCAGTTGGAAGAAGTTGAGAATGACGAATACAGAGGATTTGTAAAGATTAAGGTCGGCCCAATAACAGCACAATATAAAGGTGTTGCAAAGTTTGTGGAGAAAGATGATTCTAACCACCGTGTAGTAATTAGGGGTGAAGGACGTGATACGCGTGGAGCGGGTAATGCGGCTGCTGATATAACAGCATCTTTGGAACCGACTGAAGAAGGCACCCTCGTAACTGTTGTTACAGATTTGAAGATAACAGGCAAAGTAGCTCAGTTTGGACGCGGCGTTATGGCTGATATTAGCAAAAAATTAATGGGGCAATTTGCCGATAATTTAAGCGAATTGGTTCTTGCTGAAGGAGGAGATTCTCCAAGTAGCAAATCAGAAGATTCGGATAACCAAGAGCCAGAAGCGATAGATTTACTCAGTGTTGCTGGTAGCTCAATTGGAAAGAAGTTAGTACCAGGGTGGATAAGGAACCGACAAGAGAAGACGTAGTCTTTGTAACCGAGAGTCTCGGTCGTAAACCCGAAGGTTCGTTTACTGTGACCGTTAGAGACGAATTAGGTTGCCCGCGTGTCATTCGTAACGATCCCCTGTTGGCGGATGGAAGACCCATGCCAACGCTGTATTGGTTAGTTGACCCTCACATTAGAAGCAAAATAGGGACCTTGGAGTCACAAGGGGGTGTTAAACAAGCAGAAAAAGAATGTGATTCTGATTCCCTTAAAGAAGCACATGAGAGATACGGCAAGGAAAGAGATTTACAAATCCCTGATTCCTACAGCGGCCCTCAACCTTCCGGCGGAGTTGGGGGGACACGCAAGGGCGTCAAATGTTTACATGCTCACTACGCGTGGTTCTTAGCAGGTGGGGATGATCCTGTAGGCGCATGGGTTGATAGGGCTCTAAAAGAAATCAAATGTTGAACAAAATGAAAATATTCAGATGAATAACGTTAATTATGCGGCTATAGATTGTGGTACAAATTCCACGCGTTTATTGATTGGTAACAAACGTGAAACGTTAGATAGACAAATGAGAATAACCCGTTTAGGGCAGGGCGTAGGTAAAACGGCAGAGCTTTCGGAGGAGGCAATGTCGCGTGTGCTCAATGTGCTTGAGGATTTCCGTAAACGTTTTGAGACCCATGGGGTCTCTGAAGTTCGCATGGTTGCAACATCCGCAGTTCGTGATGCCAGTAACAGGGATGATTTTTTTAATGAAGTTGAATCAATAATAGGCGTGACACCAGAGTTGTTGTCTGGGCAAGAAGAGGGGCGCTTGGCATTTGCAGGCGCAGTATCCGAACTAGACATATCAGATGGCCCTTTTTTGGTAGTAGATATAGGCGGAGGCTCCACAGAGTTTGTTTTTGGGAGTCAAGAAGCTGAAGGTGTTTATTCGTGTCAAATGGGTTGCGTCCGGCTTACTGAAGAATTTGTTGAGAATGACCCTCCGTTGCCAGAAGAGTTGCTTGCTTGTCTTAGTGTCGCTGAAAGACACATCGATGATGTAATAAGGGAAATCCCTAATATCGATCAAGCGATTACTCTAGTTGGATTAGCAGGAACTGTGTCCAGCGTTGCTGCTATAGAAATAGGTTTAGAAAAATACGATAGAAAAGAAATTCATCATTTTTGCTTATCGAAAGATGCCGTTGAAGACGTCTTCAGAACTTTAGCCACAGAAAATCGACAGGAGAGAGTTTCTAATCCTGGACTTGAAGAAGCCCGTGCGGATGTGATTGTTGCTGGAACGTCAGTTCTCGTGAAGATTATGCGGCAATTAGGATTTACAGAATGCTTGGTTTCAGAATCGGACATATTAGACGGAATCTTGAGTTCGATGGTTCTTCAAGGCGATAAGTAATTAATTTTGAAGTATTTTAAAATAGTGAGCGTTTCTTTGCCGAAAGATTCCAAGAGGAAGGTCGTATTTTGCTGCTGAAGGGCCGGCGCGTTCAACTAAGACCGCTACTTCTGGAAGACTTTGAAACCTGGCGTGATGTAAGGCTTTCTAATTATGATTGGCTGGTGCCTTGGGAACCCAAGCAGAATCTTAAGACCCCTGAGTCTATGACTGATAAGTATTATTTTGAGAGTCGTTGCGCAAATCGGGAAAGAGAAATGGAGCTTGGAGCATCTGCATCATTTGGTATTTTTGTATCTGATCAATTTGTGGGTGAGATAAATATTTCAAATATTACGCGAGGCGCTTTTCAAAGTGGCCATGTGGGATATTGGATTGACGAGAATAGTGCTGGAAATGGCTACACGCCTGAGGCTTTACTTTTAGTAATCAAGTTTGCCTTTGAAGATTTACTGCTTCACCGAGTTCAAGTCTCGATAGTTCCCCGAAACCGTTCTTCGCGTCGAGTAGTTGAGAAGTTGGATTTAAGGTGTGAAGGTTTGGCGGAAAAATATCTAGAAATAAACGGGGTATGGGAAGATCACCTTAGATATGCAATAACTGTTGAGGAATGGCAAGTTAGGAAGTCTCTTGTATGCGCGGATTGGTTGGATTGATTTATTCAAAAAGAAGCAGAACTGTGCTTACTAGATTTTCGATTTTGTTATAGCTCTCCGTTATCAAGAAGCTTTAATACTTCTTTAGCTCTTTTACGAGTAGATTCGAGATCTTTTAAACGATTTAGTCCGCCTAGTTGCCTTGAAAGGCGATGGTTTTTACCCAGAATCTTTTTATTACGATCCAAGAAGTCCCAGTAGAGAGTTGTAAAAGGACAGGCATCAGAACCTGTTCTTTTCTTAGGGTCATATTTGCATGTTTTGCAAAAGTCGCTCATCCGGTTTATATAAGCGCCCCCGCTTGCATATGGTTTGGTAGACATTAATCCGCCGTCAGCAAATAGGGCCATACCTAAAACATTGGGTAGCATTACCCATTCTGCTGCATCAACAAAATTCGCCCACATCCATTCATTCATTTCATGTGGGTCTATTCCTGCAGTAAGCGCAAGATTACCGAGGATCATTAGTCTTTCGATGTGGTGAGCGTACCCGTTTTCATAAATGTTATTTATCACACTTCCCACACATGACATTTGAGTTTTTGCTTTTTCAGTAAATGCTGGAGGTAGGGAACGGTTAGCGTTCAGGAAGTTATTTTCCCTGTATTTTGGCATCCAAAGCCAATAGACACCCCATACATATTCTCGCCAACCTAAAATTTGACGGATAAAGCCTTCGATACTATTTAATGGAATATTTTTCTGAGTCAGAAGGGCGTCTTCCGCGGCTTTTAGAACCTCCTGTGGGTGCAGTAAACCAAGGTTCAATGAAGAACTTAAACATGAATGAGATAGCTTCCATTCTGATTTCAGCATCGCATCTTCGTGAGGACCAAAAGAGAATAAAGCAGTTTCGATGAATTCTGTTAGACGTTTTTGTGCTTGCTCTCTAGTGGTAGGCCAAAGTCCTCTAGGGGGCTCACCCCAACCTTTGGGCATTCTCTCTATAACTTCACGATCTATATGATCTAGAGGGAAAAGAGTTATTTCTGGCCATGACCTGCCATCTGAAGGCGGTGGTTCACGGTTTTCATCATCGTAATTCCATCTTCCACCGAGTGGTTCACTTCCATTCATCAATATGTCTAGACGTTTTCGCTGCCATCTATAAAAATCTTCCATACGAATTTTTTTACGATCTGTGGACCAATCGGCAAAATCTTCATAGTGGCACATGAACTGATTGTTCTTCACTAAGTTCACTCCAAGATTTTTTAATAAAGCTAAGCCATCCCAGTTCATTGGTTCCATAGCGACGATTTCGGAAACTTCATGGGTTTTGCGGTGAGCCACTAAACCTTCTTTAAGTGTTGAAGATTTACGGTAGTCAACTTCGAATCCTTTTTTTTCTAATTCATCTGCAAAGTGAGACATAGCTGAAATTACGAGATGTATTCGTTGGTTGTGCCAGCGTTTGGAGGCAATTTTTGCCGTATTTTCTACTATTAGTATTCTGCATTCACCAGGGGATTTGTCGATGAGTGAAGAGATGTTTGGATTCAATTGATCACCAAGAATCAAAACAGTAGGTAGGGCCTTATTCATATCTATTAGCTTTCGATGTTTTTACTCAGAGCGCTTCAGGTTTAATGCTAGATCTAAAAGCTTGAGCTTCTTAAGAAGTGCTCTATTTTTTGCCTGGATAAATTCTCATAGCTGTTAGTGATAAACGCCGTTACTTTTTTTCGCTGGTAATTTTTTCCTTTAGTCCTTTGACTATGTCGGTAAAGGCGCTTTGTTGCATTGACCATTTCTGCGGACCAACTTCGAGTTCAACAGAAGAAATCGAATCGAAAGTTTTTGACGTTTCGTGCAAAGTATTTTTTGTTATTGCCACAAGCTCAGATGGATGCGAGGCGGCTTCGGTTGCATAACCAACAGCTGCTTCAAGCAATTCAGCGTCTGAGACACATTCCCATGCCAGTCCGCGTTTAGCTGCTGATTCTCCATCAAGAATTTGATTGAAAATAACCATAGCTTTTGCTGTCTGAAGTTCAGTTATATTTCTAAGCCGCCATGTGTGACCTCCTCCAGGGTGGAGTCCAATATTCAGAAATCTTGTATCAAAACGTGCAGATGTCCCAGCGATAACAAGATCACAGGCTAAAACCATGTTCATTCCAGCCCCAACAGCTGCACCATTGACAGCGGCAACGGTAGGAAGGCTGCTATGAGCTATACGCAAAAAACCTCGGTAAATATGTGGAAGCGAAGCTTCATCTCCCTGTTTTTGCATTTCCCCTGCATCTAACAAGTCGTCGAGTACTGCACCGGCGCAAAATGCACGACCTGAACCCGTTATCACCACTGCACCTGTGTCTTCGCTTTTTTCTAATTCGTCAAAAGTCGCTACCAGCTCTTCGTTAAGTTCGTTACTTACTACATTTCTTCGCTCTGGGTCATTTAGTGTCAGCAGTGCGACTCTGTCTCTGTGTTCTAGTTTTAAATATTCCATACCAATAGTCTTTCTCAAGATTTACCTGCTCCCACTATAAATAAATTTGATAGATAAGGTCAGACAGTGGCAACTTCTTCTCGCAAAATTTTTGATTCGTTAAAAGTCAGAAATTTTCGATTGTATTGGATAGGAGCAGTTCTAAAAAACAATGGCCGGTGGGCACAGTATGTAGCGACTTATTACATTATTTTTGAACTTACAGAATCCGCTTCGTGGGTTGGGGTTACTGCATTTGCAAATTTTGTACCGATGCTCGTGGTGAATCCATTGACAGGTTGGATCTCGGACAATCTAAATCGTCGAAATGTATTGATTGCAACTAATCTTGTCGCTTCTTTTATGGCGGGATTGATGGCAGTTGCATGGGGTTTAGGTATCAAAGAGCCGGGTGTTTGGGTAGTCATTTTTTTTCTCAATGGAACAGTTTCAGGATTATTGATACCTGTCAGTCAGGCATTCGTGGCTGAATGTGTACCACAAAATCTTCTGCGTAACGCAATTACATTGAATTCCACACAATTTAACGCTGCACGTGCTTTAGGACCAGCCATTGGTGGTTTGATCCTCGGTTTCTCAGGACCGGGGTGGACTCTTGCAGCGGTTGTTCTATTTTACGGCCCGATGCTTGTGTGTCTTTTGCTAATGGAATCAGATTCATTAATGAGTTCACGGGAAGAAAATTTCAAATCTGGTCGCGACCGACCAGCGGTTATTTCTGATTACAAGAAATCAGTCAGGTATGTCCGTGATTCGCGTGGAATTTCAGCTGCTATTTTGACCATAGCAATTATTTCTACTTTCGGATTCCCTGTTGTTCAACAGATTATTGTTTTCTCAGAAGAAGTTTTTGAAGTCTCTCCTTTCTTGTTTGGTCTTTTGGGCTCTGCTCAAGGTATTGGGGCAGTATTAGCAGTTCCTCTTGTAACTGGTTATGTGAGTTTCATGAAACCTTCCGTGCAACAGACTATTGCAACAGTTGGTTATGGTCTGGCAGTCATTCTTTTCGCTGTAGCTCCTTCTTATGCAGTGGCTTTTTGTGCTCTGGGTATTTTAGGAATCATGCATTTAACTTCGGCTTCAAATCTCAATTCGGTAGTTCAACTGCAAGTTGATGAAGAAATGCGCGGCAGGGTAATGGCAATTTATCTTGTGGGTGTATTGGGACCTGCACCTTTTGCCGGTTTGGCCATGGGTTGGTTGGTGTCATCATTTGGTCCGCGCTTAGTTGTAGCGTTGAGCGGATCTATTTTGGCCCTTCTAGCTATTGTCTTGTGGTCTCGGGGCAAATTTAACGATTTGAATTCAACAACTTAGTTGTTGTCGCTAGCTTCGTTGACATACTTTTGACCGGTATCGCAATTGTCTAAAGCTGGACACCATCTACACGACGGACCAGGTTTGAGTTCAGGAGTTTTTTTCATATAGGTAATTTCGACTATTCGCTCTACTCCTTGAGTAACCCTTCTAACAGTTGAATCAAGGAGGTCCTCGGTTACTTTTTCCGGAACAAAATGCGCTTGATCTAAATAATAGGAAGCCACAAGTCTGGGTGGTATTCCTATCCGAAGTGTTTCAACAAGAGCGTAGTACCTGAGATCTTCATGATGCGTTGCATTGAAGCCTCCTGTCTTAAAATCAATGATTACCTTTCCTGCCGTTTTACCTTCTGCCACTCCCAGAGTTAGGTCAACCTTCCCTGCAAGTATTAGTTGTTCATTGCACAGTTCAGCTCTCACTCGACTTTCAGCAACAGGTCGCCAGGAAGGCTTCAAGGCCGGCCAACATTCTAAAAATTTGCTGAAAGTATCGACTGAGACCGACCGAAGTTCAGCTCTTTCAATCTCACTACAGCCGCGCAACCAATGACCGAGAGTATTTGAATCTTCCTCGAATCTTGCAACTGCTTCGTCCACAATCACGGCGGGTGCTATTTCTTTACGCCAGTTAACTGAAAGTTCGATTGCTTTGTGGACAATCGTTCCTCTAGCTGTTGCTACCTGCCATTCGAAATCTTCGTTTTCCTCAGCTAAGAATTTCTTTTCACATCCATGAATTTGAGCCAATCGATGTTTTGATAAGAAGAGACTTTCGTCCTTCGGGACTTCTTCTATGCAATGGGCAACGGCAGTCTCTAGAGCTTTTCGTAGGTGTTGTTTGAGATCTGCCCCAAAGGATGGGCGATCTTTCGGTGAAGCTCCGAGATTCTCAATTACTTCTTGTTGCGCTGGGTTTAAATTATTGTCGGAATCGGACACAACACATTCTCTCTCACAATTGTCACACATGCTTGGGATACTGGAAAAGTATGAAAAATAGAGAAATGACGAGTTTTATGTTTGCGGAAACTGCCAGGGTTATAGGTCAGGTAGCGCGTAACCACAAATTGTCAGTTCCAACTTTTCGAAGTCCTCCACGGATACAAGAAGTTCACAGATCTATAAGAAGAGGTGCCGACTTTTCAGTAGTTTCAGTGTCTTTCAGTGATCGGCCTGCTAGTGCAGTTATTTCTGACATGATAGAGGGTGTTTTAGTGGCGAACCATCTTGACAAAAATAGGTCAGATTTTTTCAGAGCTCTTCTATGGTCCTCAATAGATGCATGTGAGCAGGCGGCCTGAAAGATAAAACAAAACTTTTCTATTTTTGAAGTGTTGTTGCAAGAGTTTAGCTAGCGTATCCATTGATAGAAGCCCGAGTGGCGGAACGGCATACGCAGAGGACTTAAAATCCTTGGATTGAAAAATCATGTGGGTTCGACTCCCACCTCGGGCACTCAGATTAATTTTCAGCAAAAAGTAAAGAAATTATGACAGAAATAAATGGTGAAGTCTCACAGGGCTACGAAGCAGTAGCTGAAGCATTTTCAAACAATTTTGAACAATTTGAGGAACTAGGAGCAGCTTTCTGCCTGTATGTAAAGGGTGAAAATGTCGTAGATGTTTGGGGAGGTGTTGCCGATGCAAATTCCGGAAAATTTTGGGAACGCGATACTTTGCAACTTCATTTCTCAACTACTAAAGGTCTAGCTGCCATTTGTGCTGCAATGCTTTATGAACGAGGAGAACTTGATTACGAAACTCCTGTATCGCATTATTGGCCAGAATTCGCTCAAGGTGGAAAAGAAAAAATAACTGTTGCCCAGTGCATGAACCATCAAGCTGGACTTGCTTCAGTAGATGCTGAACTTACGTTGGATGAAATATGTGAAAAGGAACCTGTCCTGAGAGCATTGGAAAAGCAGATTCCATTATGGGAACCTGGAAGCAGTAACGGTTACCATGCTCTGACTTATGGTTGGCTTGTAGGTGAGATAATAAAGAGAATAGATGGCAGACCTATAGGTAAATTTTTCGAAGAAGAAGTCGTAAAACCACTAGGCGTTGATTCTTTTATTGGACTGCCTGAATCAGAGGAACACAGGGTGGCGCCTATAGTTGAGGCTTCCACTGTGGATGACCCGATGATTCAAGAACTGGTTGATTCAATAATTGGAACCGGAACTCTTGGCTGGCGCGCTTTAACTATGGACGGAGCAATGCTCAAAGGAGACGCGTACGATCCTTTCAACCCGAATGCACTTGACATTTTCAACAGCAGACAAGTTCACGCAGCCGAAATACCAGCAGCAGGTGGAATAAGCGAAGCACGTGCATTGGCTCGCATTTACGCGGCCTGCGTAGGAGAGGTTGATGGTGTAAGGCTTATCAACGATGAAACAGTTATGAGAACAAAAGAAGAAAGCTCACGAGGTCCTGATCTGGTACTAGTAGTTGATTCAGGTTGGGGGATGGGTTTCATGAGATCTTTGGAAGCTAGCCCCATGTTGACCGAAGAATCTTTTGGCCACTCAGGAGCGGGAGGGTCTCTAGCATTCGGAGATTTAGATAATCAGGTCGGTTTTGGTTATGTCATGAATCAAATGGGCACATCAGTAATGGGAGATCCTCGAACCGCATCACTGATAGAAGCCATACGTTCTTGCCTGTAGGTCAGAGGTTATAAACGCGAGAAGCTGTCCCGTTGAACATTTCTAGTTTTTCAGAATCTGAAAAATGCGAGACCATTTTCTTAAAAGCGTTATACAGAACATGGTAAGAGATCGAAAGTCTGTCAACAGGAAAATTACTCTCAAACATGCACCTATCTGGGCCGAAACATTCAATTGTGTGTTCGTAATATCGTTTCTGTGCACCCACTAATTCATCAGATGTCGGAGGTCGATCTCCAAGGTGCCAACTGAATCCGTTATCAGGCATGGATAAGCCACCCAATTTCGCGTACACATTAGGCAACACAGAAATTTCGGCAATATCTTTACGCCATTGCTCAAAAATTTCTTCCCGCTCATTTTCATAAGGACCCACGCCGAGAGGCGTCCCGAAATGGTCAAGAATTATTGTCGTCTCAGGAGCTGAAGCAGCTACTTCCAGAAACTCTTTATTCTGGTAGTGAAAATGCCAGCTCTCATATGTGTAACCGAGACGCCCCAGAGTGCGGACACCTTCTTGAAAATTTTTATTTTCATAAAGACCTGCTGGAGACCGCCCAACAATAGTCATATGTTCCGGATGTTTAGAATGTGCCAAAGCATGCCTGATGCCGCGAAACAGCCCTCTACCCGCTCCTTCATGGGCTTCGAGAACTTCTTCTACACTTGCTCCCAGTGTCAGATCTGCATGGGCGACTATTCCAGCAATTAAAGGTTTTGACTGCTCTTTTGATTCTTCAGCTATTTCTGCTACGAACTCTGTTTCACCAACGGGTTTGAGATGTTCAGGGCCAGAGTCCCGATATGAGGCACTGCATTCAACGAAAACAGTTTTTCTAATGTCATGACCGGACTGGGTGTCATTTTGCAAATCCTCTAATAAATAATCAAGCTCTAGTCTCCTCCACAGGTGATGATGAGGATCAACAATAGGAATATCAGGCTCCAAAACTTTCTCCTGGACTTGTTCATGCCAATCAGGCCCGGGGACAGTTAAGCGATTTGCATTCATGGAGAAAGTTTTTCGACAGCTGCAGAAGTGGAGTTATCTGAAGTCCCGCCACACGCAGAAATTGTTAGAAGAAGAAAAGCTACTGAAAATTTTTTCATATTAAATAATGTTTATTGATCCGATCAGAGATGAAATGTATTCCATGTCGCCTTCAAAAGTGCAGTGATCTTCCCAAGAAGACCTATGTGTTGCCCATGAAACAAAATCATGACTCGCTGAAGTGATAATGGCAGATATCTCCTGTTCCGAATTGTCATCGATTTGGATGAGTTCACTCTCATCAGAGTTATGTAAAATCCATTCCCCTCCGCCAGGTCCAGTCAACCTAAGAAGTATTGGTTTCTTCAAAGTGGCTAGATCTTTAGAACACATTTGTGGCAAGCCGGCAAGCATCCATTCAATGCCTGGAGTAAGCCTCAGATCATCTGGTGAGGGAAGATCTCTTTCAATAGGACCTCCAGGAGCGGTCATATCGTGCCGTAGATGACAGTAATGATCGAAACAAAAAGCGTAAGGCAACCATCTAAGTTGGTATGTTCCGAGATCAGATAGTTGCTGTTCTATAGAGGCAGTCGGTTCTTCGAGCAAGCTTGAAAAGACATTTAAAGCAGGTTCAAAATATTTGTAATACTCTTCGACAAGTTCTTCAGGCGTCCAGTCCTTGCGGGGAGTCACGAGTGCCTCCATTGCTTGTTCAGCATCAAGCTGTTCCTGTTCGTCCACTGGTGGGTCAGGATCCGCGAATTGTTTCAAGTTGCTCGTAACATGCGCAAACACATCTTGGACACGCCATCCCTCACAAGCACTAGACATTTTCCATTCCTCTTCTGTGAGGGAGTTGAAAAATTCCTGCAAGTCATCATGGTTCGCTCGTAGAGCGTTAATTACGTTTATTGATGGTTGTTCTTGAGAATCCATATTAAGCATGACGATAGGTGAATAGGCGACACATAGTGCTAGTGGAAGGAATAGAATTTAAATGTTAGGAGTGATTGCATGACCATTTCGATTGACAACCCACCAACAATTAACTGGACGGGTGAAGAAATAGAGATAATTGATCAGACGTTGTTACCAGACGACTTGAAAGTAATACGACTCAAATCAGTTGAAGATGTAGTTGACGCTATTAAAAGGTTGGCCATCCGAGGGGCGCCAGCTATAGGCGCATGTGGAGCCTATGGAGTTGTTGTAGCTATTGACCAAATTACAACTAACGAAGTTGCTCAGGTCATTGCTGAGATGAACGAAGCTGCTCAAATTATAGGAGAAACTAGACCCACAGCCGTAAATCTTTCTTACGCCGTCGAACGAGTGCAAAAGACGGCTGCAGAGGGAAAGTCAAAAGAAGAGATCCGTGAACTTGCATTGACTGAAGCAAGTAAAATTTTTACTGAAGATCGCGATGCCTGTGATTCAATTGGCCGATATGGAGCCGAGGAATTGTCTGCTTACACGAATCTGATGACTCACTGTAATGCTGGTCGACTTGCCACAACAGGTATAGGCACAGCTCTGGGTGTTATTTATGGCAAGGCACTGGCAGGACAACCCGTTGAGGTTTTCGCATCTGAGACCAGACCTCTACTCCAAGGAGCACGACTCACTGCATGGGAGTTATCTAACGCTGGAATAGCTGTAACTGTTATTCCAGATTCCTCCGCATGCTCTCTTATGACATCAGGTCGTGTTGATGCCGTGGTTGTTGGAGCCGATCGTATAGCTACAAATGGAGATGCAGCCAATAAGATTGGCACTTTTACACATGCTGTTTCTGCACGCAACGCAGGAATTCCTTTTTATGTCGCTGCCCCTATAAGCACTTTCGATCCAGAAACATCAAATGGTAAAGACATAAAAATTGAACAGAGAGACCCTAACGAAGTTAGAGGCGTTGAAAAATCAAATGTACCCGCAGAAGGTGTTGATATATGGAATCCAGCTTTTGATGTGACACCAGCAGAACTGATCACCGGGATAATCACCGAACATGGGGTTTTGAGAAGTGATTATTCCAAATCGATAGAAGACTTACTATCGAAAACATCTTTGTAGGGTAAAGACGATGGAAAAATCTAAAAAAACTGATTTGCAAAGTCCTAATGATCCGGTCGAAGCTTGTGCTCACTTCAGTCGGCTTATTGGTGGCGACACGAACTTGGTTTTACACGGCGGCGGCAATTCCTCAGTTAAGGCTTCACGATCCGATATAACAGGTCAGGACCGCGAAGCCATATATGTAAAAGGTTCAGGTTGGGATATGGGGAACCTCGAAGTGCCAGGCTTAACACCTCTAGATCTCCCCAGACTTAAACAGCTTCTAGAGCTCAGAGAGCTAAGTGATATAGATATGATGCGCGAGTTGTCTGCAGCGAAACTAGATCCAGGGTCCCCAAACCCTTCAGTTGAAACTTTACTTCACGCATTTATTCCCTTTAGAGCTGTGCAACATTCGCACGCAGATGTAATTGTTACCCTCACAAATCTGGCAGGCATGAACGCTCCTGATGAAGTCGTAAGAAACATATTTGGTGATGAAGTAATCGTTATCCCATACGTCATGCCGGGCTTCGATTTAGCTCAAGAAGTGAGAGAAAACTGGGCATCACAATTTCATGAAGGAACACAGGGAATGGTCCTTTTGAATCATGGTCTTTTTACTTTCGGAGACGATTCGCAAACAGCTTATGAAATGCACATGCAATTGATTAAAAAAGCTGAAACATGGTTAGAAAAAGAAGCACCTGTTGACCCTCAAAAAGAAAATCCATTAGCAGCGGAAATTCTTCTGACCGATTTGGCACGGTTACGTTCCCAGATGTCAAAAATAGCTGGAAAACCTATGATCGTTAGAAGGCACACCGGTAACGAAGTAGCTGACTTTGTGCGACGCGACGATCACGAAGATCTTGCCCGCAGGGGACCTCTAACACCTGATCACATCATTCGAACAAAACGGTTCCCCATGCTGGGAGTAAACCAAGACTCACTAGATCGCTACGTGCAGGAGTACGAGTCCTACGTGGAAGAATTCCGTCATAGGATAAGAACTGAGTTCACAGAAATAGATCCTGCCCCGCGAATAGTGCTAGATCCTGACATTGGAATGCTTACCGCAGGTTTCACACCGAAGGATGCGCAAATAGCAGCTGACATCTATCATCACACAATTCCTGTTCTTTGCAGATCCGAAGATCACCTTGGAGGCTATAAGGCACTTTCAGCAGAAGAACTGTTCGATGTTGAGTACTGGGATTTGGAACAGGCCAAATTGCTTAAATCTGGTAAACCACCTGAATTAAGTGGAACGGTATCACTTGTTACAGGCGCAGCTTCTGGAATCGGCAAGGCTTGTGCAGAAGAACTCAAACGGCTAGGAAGTGCAGTTGTAGGTATTGATTTAAGTCCAGAAGTTAAAAAAGTTTTTACCGGTGACGACTGGATAGGTATAGAAGCTGATGTGACAAAAGCTGAAGAGGTTCATGAGGCGATCAAGATAGGCATCGAGAGATTCGGAGGTTTAGATATTGCAGTAGTGGCAGCGGGAATTTTCGGAAATTCAGAACTTATTGAAGATCTCGATTCAGAAGAATGGCGACGAGTTATGTCAGTTAACGTCGACTCAGTGCAGTCGCTATTTGGGCGCATCGCTCCTCTGCTAGCTTTGTCTCCTATAGGAGGACGAGTCGCAGTAATAGGTTCGAAAAATGTGCCAGCCCCAGGTAAAGGAGCTGCCGCATATTCAGCATCGAAAGCAGCTTTGCAACAATTATGCAGAGTAGCAGCTTTGGAATGGGCGTCTAATAAAATACGTGTCAATTTGGTGCATCCAGATGCGGTTTTTGATACAGGACTATGGACTGAAGAACTCATTGCAGAAAGAGCTGCAAACTATGGAATCAGCTCTGAAGAGTACAAGAAAAGAAACCTTCTTTCGGTTGAAGTCACATCTGCAGCAGTAGCACGTTCAGCAATTTCACTTTGTACAGATAATTTCTCTACAACAACAGGAGCTTCTGTTCCCACAGATGGAGGAAGTGACAGAGTTATCTAAAAATAAATTTTGTGGGGGGGTGCGCGAAACTGTCACACACATGAACCTATGCTTTAGTTATGAGGTCAAATAAGGTCATGTTTTTACTCGCCGGACTTTCTTTGCTCACTGTCGGCGCTTGTGGCGGTGGAGACGACGAGCCTGTTCTAGTGCCAGCGACTATGCCTCCGACTACTACGATTCTTATAGATCTATCAACCACGGTTCCGATGACAACGACTACCTACGCTGCACCAGTAACTATTGTTCCAGTTGTGGTAGAAACTACGACGACCACAACGACTTTAGTTGAACCTGAGGGAACAGAACCTGAATCGGTAACGGTAGCCGACGGAGATTCCCTATCAGAAATTGCGAAAGCAAACGGAACCACATTGGAAAAGCTTGCGAGAATTAACGGCATCTGCAATGTGAACTCAATCTATGTGGGGCAGGTGATACTGCTCAGTGATAATGAGAAAGAAGTTGAGACCCAGACAGACGGAACAGAAGAATCAACCGTAACCATAATTGTGGAATCAGGAGAGTCGCTTTCAAAAATAGCTAAACGAGAAGGCGTGACGGTCGATGAAATCATGTCCATAAATGACATTACCGACCCCAACCTTCTTTTTGTAGGACAAGAGTTAGTAATAAGTGGTCAAACTCCATCTGAATCGCAAGAAGAAGAGCCAGTTTGTTAATAAAAAAGTAAGCCTCCTATCTATTAAGCCTCTAAGTTAGTTAAGTGACCGTTAATCTTTCCGAATTTGACCAGAGTTGTTTAGATGGAGAAGAAGGCCCCGCTGCGGCTTCGGCAATGAGAGTGATAGTGAGGTTGGCGGAAACCATGGAAGCCTCAGAGCTTCTAGATGTGACTTCAGCCCACATTGATTCATGTCTTTATCATGGTCCGGCAGTTTTAGATTTTGCAAAATGGTTAGAAGATCAAGGTGCCAAAGTAAAAATTCCCACGACTTTAAATGTTTCGTCACTAGACCTAATACACCCAGACTTGTATCGCGGGGACAAGAATTGGGGCGCTCAGGCAAAATTATTGATGGACTGTTACGAACGAATGGGATGCAAACCAACTTGGACTTGTGCCCCTTATCAACTAGAGGAGAGGCCAAAGTTTGGAGAGCAGGTGGCTTGGGCGGAGTCAAACGCAATAGTCTTCGCTAATTCTGTTCTAGGTGCTCGTACGCACAGGTATGGAGATTTCATTGATATTTGTGCGGCAATTTGTGGCAGGGCTCCAGCTGCTGGACTTCATCTAGACGAAAATCGCAAGGGTGACATTTTGTTTCGAGTTGGTGGGTTGAACGAATCTTTACTGGATCGCGACGTCTTGTATCCAGTTTTGGGACATTTGGTGGGTAAACATGCAGGGAATGGCATCCCTGTCATTCAGGGCTTACCAGATGGTGTTAGTGAAGACCGTTTGAAAGCACTAGGCGCTGCAGCAGCGTCATCTGGATCTGTCGGCATGTTTCATGCTGTGGGTAGTACACCTGAAGCATTTACTACGGAAGAAGCATTTTCAGGACTAGCTCCAATCGATGTTATAGATGTGACGCCCGAAAAAATAATTTTAGCGCGAGATCAGCTGAGCACTGTAACAGATTCCAAAATAGGCGCAGTGAGTCTTGGTACTCCTCATTACTCTGTTCAGGAGATAAAGAAACTCTTTGAACTTTTTGGTGGTGAATCTGTTTGTCTGGGAGTTAATTTTTATGTCTCAACAGGCAGAGATGTTCTAACGGAAGCTTCTTTGCGTGGTTTTGTGAAACCATTGGAAGAAGCAGGGGTTACTTTCGTTACAGATACGTGCACCTATATAACGCCCATTATGGAAGCCGTAACTCTGCCAGTTATGACTGACTCAGCTAAATGGGCATATTACGCTCCAGGTAATTTAGGGGTTGAAGTTATTTTTGGAGCCGTAGAGGACTGTGTCGCTTCCGGTATTTCAGGAGATTTATGTATTGATAATAATATTTGGTATGAGGGCTAAACCATGACTTTTTTAGTTGCTGGAAAAGCTAATGGAGAAGTTCTTAAGCTGGATGAACCACTTAGTTTTTGGGGAGGAGTCGATCCTCAAACAGGTGAGATCACAGATTTACGACACCCACAAGGTGGATTATCAGTAAAAGGGAAAGTTTTAATGATGCCTTTCGGTAGAGGATCGAGCAGCGGAAGCTCTGTGATAGCTGAAGGAATCCGTTCAGGTTCTGGTCCAGCTGGAATTATAATGATGGAAGCAGACGAAATAATTGCGCTGGGTGCAATTGTTGCAGACGAAATTTATGGAAAAGCCATGCCAATAATTGTTGTCGAAAAAAGTGAATATGATGGATATTCAACGGGAGATCTGGTTGATATATCAGAAGATGGAGTCACTTTAAGCTGACTCGTCGTCAAAAATCCAATCTTCTAGAGCGACTCCTAATCCATCAGCGATTCTGTTTGCGTAAGCGTAATAAGCGGTTACTTCGACGATGTCGAGAATGTCTCGGTCGCTAAAATCAACTTCACGAAGTTGGTTAATATCTTTTATCACAAGGCTTCCCGGCTCACTCGTAAGTTTTACCGCAAAATTCAACATAGTTTTACGAGAATCTGACAATTCTGCGGTTGTCCAGTCTTTCTCAATTTGTTCTAAGAGATTGTCATCATTTAATAGAGAGCGCAGACCGCGTTTATGATGGAGTACTCAATAATGGCAATTGTTTTCCAAACTGACTACAAATGCTATTAGTTCTCTTTCAACTTTTCTTAAGGAAGCAGTTCCGGACATAGCCGATGAGTACAAGGTATTATGTGCTTTCAAGCTTTTGGGGTTAATCGAATGGACCGCCATAATGTTATCCACGCGACCATTTTCTTTATCTTTTACTTTCTCCAGCAGGACACTTAGATAAGTGTCTTTATCCCAATCTGTTTCTGGAACAGTCTCTATCCAAGCCGGATCTTTCATCACTCAATCCCTTCACATGCATATTTTTTAAGATTCTCATATAAGACAGTAGCTTCTTCGAGAACAGGTAAAAATTTTTCTGGTAGGGGGTCTCTGTTTGGTTCTTGGTTTGAGAAACCTGATGACTCGTGAGTGTTTTTGTACCAGTGCTGCGCCCATATACCATCTTCAGGTTTTGCTCCAGGTTCCCAAGAAAGCATCGAATCATCAAAAGCAATTTCAAGCTGCTGGCATAATTCTTTTAGTATCGCTTCCGGCTTCATGAGTAAGTTGGCTGAGTCGATAACGACCGGCATCTCACCAGATTCTAGGATTCTGTTTAATAGAAAATTTTGAACGTCTAAACCTATATCTGAGACTTTTAGATCAGGGACATTTTTAGCATGCGAACGAATCACGAGGCTTGGTTCCCTTATAAGCAAGATATTCGAACAGTTGTCTAAAAATGAAAGATCAATTTCAACTAGGTGGTGACACATTTGTTTAAAGAAAACAACCGGAGTTGAATATTCACTCTGTATAACATTTTGAACAACTTGCTCTGAGTGCTGATCCTGTGAAACAAGAATCTCTTGGTATCCCGGATGTTCACGTCCACTAACTCTTAAGTAATGGGCGTAAAAAGGTTCATCAACAACGGTTGTGTCTTTGCGCTCTCGAAATGAGTACATTAAAGCCGTTGAAATATTCCTAGGGCCAGACCAACAGTTGATTCGTAAAGTCATTTCGACACTTCGACGTTAACAGCTTCCTTATATAGGCCCTGTAGAAGCATGGTTGTATTCCCAATTTTTCCGTTCGATATCGTCCTTCCATCTACTTGTGTAACAGGTGTTAAACCACCAAAAGTTCCTGTAACAAATGCTTCATCCGCAGAATAAACATCTGTTAAGGAAAAGGGTTTTTCGAATGCCTTCATTCCGTTTTTTCTAGCGATTTCAATAACAAGTTCTCTCGTTATTCCGTTGAGACAGTATTCTCCTGTCGATGTCCAAACTTCTTCATTTTTAATTATGAAAAAATTTGTGGCGTTACATGTGGCGACAGCCCCAGTGGGGTCGAGCATTAGCGCCTCGTCCGCTCCTGCTTCTATGGCTTGTACCAGAGCTATCACTTCATGCAATTTAGAGTGACAATTCAGCCTTTGATCAAGAGTGTCAGGCGGAGGACGACGAACAGTAACCGTGAAAAGCGTTATACCTTCCTGAGTTACAGAAGGGTCAGCGACTTTGTGCTCGGCGATTATCACGATATTAGGACCACCTATAACATTTGAAGGATGTTGAGAAGGTGTTTTCTTGTCACCCCTAGTAATCATCAAGCGGACATGAACATCATCAGTCATTTCGTTAACTTCAACAGTTTCAATTAGAGCACTTACTAGCTCTTCTCTGCTTAATCCAATATCTAGATGAATTGCTGATGCCCCAGCAAAGAGCCTGTCCAGATGTTTATTTAAGAAGGCGAATTTTCCATTGTGAAGTCTTAACCCTTCCCAAATGCCGTCACCAACTAAAAAACCACTATCGAAAACTGAAATTTGAGCGTTTTCCCTATTGTAAAAAGATCCATTTATATAAATTTTTACATTTTCATTTCGTGGATCAACTATTGCTGAATGTGTACTTTTAGCCATGACTGGTCAGCGTACCGCCCTTAACTGCTACGGTGTTTAAAAGTTAAAAAAACGAAACACCTTTTAGATCAAGAATCTGTTCTATTTTGTTCCGTTAATAAGGTAAATAAAGGGGGGGGAGAGAAAGTGGCAGACGGAGAAACAATAATTTCTCTAGAAAATGTTTTCAAAATATTTGGGCCAAATCCCAGGGGAAGAGCATTTGACTTAGCAAAATCTGGTGTTCATAAAGACGACGTCCAAAAGCAATCAGGGCACGTTGTCGGCTTAACAGATGTTTCTTTTTCAGTAAATAAAGGCGAAATATTCGTAGTTATGGGCCTGTCAGGCTCCGGTAAATCAACCGCAATACGAACGGTAAATAAACTTCATGACGTTACAAGTGGAAAAGTAATTGTAGAGGGAACCGATGTCCAGGAATTAAGTGGCTCAGCGCTCCAGGAATTCCGCCGAGAAAAAATGGGAATGGTGTTCCAACATTTTGCTCTGTTCCCCCATAGAAATGTTATAGACAACACTGGTTACGGCTTAAAAGTGCAAGGTGTAGACAAAAAAAAACGAAACGAAGCTGCCATGAAAGCTCTTTCACTCGTGGGACTAGAAGCGTATTCATTAAATGCAACGAGAGAACTTTCTGGAGGAATGCAGCAACGCGTGGGTCTAGCTCGTGCTTTGTGTAGCGATCCAGACATACTCCTCATGGATGAAGCATTCAGTGCTCTTGATCCACTAATACGCCGTCAGATGCAGGACGAACTTATGTCGATCCAGAGCAGACTTCATAAAACAATTTTGTTTATCACCCATGATTTGAATGAAGCATTAAGAATCGGCGATCGAGTTTGCATACTAAGAGATGGTTATGTGGTGCAAATCGGCACGGCAGAAGAGATTCTAACCCAGCCAGCCGATGCTTATGTCGCTGAGTTTGTCCAAGACGTAGATCAAGGAAGAGTAATCGACGTGGAATCGGTGATGGAAAAACCAATGATCATCAATCCTGATTCAACTCTTGTCGAAGCTGTTAATTCACTTAGCGGCCGTCAAGGAGGGTTTTGTTGTGACCAGGACGGAAAGCCAGAGTCTCTGTTGCACTTAGCGGATGCAAGTTCTGCTTTAGCCCAAGGTTCAACCAACCTAAAAGATGTACTGAGAAATGACTTTGAAACCACAACAGCGGAAGCAACATTCAATGCAAACTATGCGGCTGCTGGGAGAGGGCTGCCAATAGCAGTAGTTGATGAAGCCGGACGTTTGATAGGTGAACTCGAACCTCGTGAAATTATGGAAGAAATGGGACGCGTGGAACAGCTGATTGATGGTTTCGATAGGGAGGTATTCCTATGATGCAAATATTCGGACAGATACGTTTCGAAAAAGCAGGGACTGAAGAACCAGTCGGGCTGTTGGATACGGCCATTCTTGATCAGTGGAGAATCCCTTTTGGTTATTGGTTTGATCAGATGGTCGATTGGATGGATTTAAATGTGGGATGGTTCCTGGACGCAGTTAAGTGGCCTTTTAGTTTCTTGCTTGATAATTTTGTTAATTCTTTTTTGCTCACAGTTTCTTGGTTCTGGGTCGTTCTTTTTACGGTAGTTTTTGGCGCACTATTTAGAGCTCCGAGAATAGGTCTCCAATCAGGTTTTGCACTTGCACTTTGTGGCTTATTGGGCCAAGCATATTGGTTAGACACTATGAGAACCGTTGGAATGGTTATAGTCTCCGTTGCTCTTTGCTCTCTTATTGGGATTCCATTAGGTGTACTTTGTGCACGCAAAGATGCTGTTTGGGGTGTTGTGCGGCCAGTAATGGATGCGATGCAGGTTATTCACTCTTTTACTTACATGGTTCCTTTCGTATTTTTCTTCAGTATTGGTGTCGTGCCCGCAACTATGGTGACGATGATTTACGCTTTACCTCCGTTAGTGCGGTTGACCAATCTTGGCATCAGGCAGGTGCCTGAAGACGTTGTTGAGGCAAGTCGAGCGTATGGAGCTCCTGAATCAAGGGTTTTGATCGATGTTCAGCTTCCATTGGCGAGACCAGCAATCATGACGGGATTAAATCAATGCTTGATGCTGTCAATAGCAATGGTTGGTATCGCAGCGATTATGGGTGCATCGGGATTAGGGCTTCAGGTATTTAGAGCAGTTCAAAACCTTGATGTGGGTTTAGGCTTTTCAGCAGGGTTTGCTCTGTTTCTGGTTTCGGTTGTGCTGGATCGACTTTCACAACCTGAAGACGATAATCGAAGACTTTACGACCGTGTTTCAGCGGCTGTAAGAGCCCGGAGAAGTACGGATGAAGAAATATTAAGTGAGCTGTCTGAACGAAGTAAAAATGCAGAAGTAAAAGAAGTTTCATGGGAAACCCCAGCCACACCGCAGGAACGTAAAGGCCTGCTTGTGTCAGGTATGGGCGCAATTATTGCCTTTGTCTCTCTATTTCTGACGTGGGGTAATGATGCAGGTTTAATAGCAGGGCATTCTCGCGCTGATGATATTGATCTTGTTGGACAGTCGTTTAACGGTTTTTCAGCCTCGGGAGGAAGCTGGTACGGGATTTTAATTTTTGGTGCTGCCTGTTTCATGCTTACGGCAGCAGTTGCAACTATCAGAAACCCAGGTTCTATTTCTAAATGGATGGGCGCCCACGGTGCAGTAATTTCATCATTCGTGATTTTATCTTCTTCTTTGACTTACCTTATTGCTAATCCAGCACAAGGGACGGTTGCTTATTCTGATGGGGTAGGAAGTTACTTATCTTTAGTAGCGGGAATCTTAGGTCTTTGCGGCTCGCTTTATGCAATGCAAACAGCACCGTTGTCGCCACATCGACCGTTAAGTGTTTCTATTGCATGGGGTAGGGTTCTAGCCGGTATAACAGCTGTTCTTTTCGTGCTGATAGGTTCGATTTCTGGATGGACTTTCGATGAACGAGGAGCTACAGATTTACCACCAGAAGCCCAAGCAGAAATTAATGTTCTACGTGAAGAAGTCGAATTATCACCTGCGCTTGTTGCTATCAATAACTCAAAAATTAGTTCGTTAATCAACAAGTATCGCATGACGGTGAAGACCATTAATGATGGTATTACTCCAAATGGAGCGGGACTGTCTTATTTGGCTATACCACTTGTAATAATCGGCTTTCTAGCCCTATTACCTGCGGTTGGAGTCTTTGGATTTAATGAGCATTTACGATGGCGATGGAGTGTAATCACATCTGGTATAGGGGCGGGTGTGTCTTTAATCGGGATTGGTTGGATAATAAGTTTGGCTAGAGTCTCAGATCTACAAATAGTCACCGGAGCAGGAGCTTTTTTGACTGCTTTGGGTGGAGCCGCGTTAGCGCTGTCATCTCGTTCACTTTTAAATGAATTTAATCGAGAAAAAGTATACGAAAACCCAAACGTCGGGCAGAATGTTTAATCTGAATATTTAAGAGGCGAAATGTCAGAGATAGTTAAAAAAAGATCTAAATCACGCGTATCGGGCGTAGACAGGTTTTTAACCGTTGTTCGCGTTGTCATGGCATCGTTAATAGTTTTGGGAGTTGTCGCTTTTATTGCACAACAAGTATGGCCAGGCAATCCATTCGCAGACTGGAGAAACCCTGATGCACGTGGTCTCTCGGGAGATCAATTTAAAGGCTTAGTAGTTTCTGGTTTATCCCAGGGTGCAATGTATGGACTTATCGCTTTGGGTTATTCAATGGTGTATGGCGTTTTGGGATTTATAAATTTCGCTCATGGAGAAGTTTTCATGGTGGGAACTATGTCAGGTTGGATTACGTCTGAGAAGTTAAACGATGCTGGTTTGTGGGAAAGTAATTTTATTTTGTCACTCTTTCTAATTATTTTTGTAGCGATTACCACCTCGACTGTGACGGCGATAATTACTGAAAGGATCGCCTACAGGCCGTTGCGTAGTTCACCGCGTTTGATTCCTCTAATCACTTCTATAGGTGTTTCCTTTTTTATCCAAAACGCTGTATTGGGACTGTTTGGGCCAGCGAGTAAGGGGTATCCCCGCCTTCCAGAGTGGCTATCAAAGCAAAGATCAATTTTTACTGTCGAGATAGCTGGAACAAAGATTCTTGTAATGGTTGTAGCTGCGCTATCAATGGCAGGTCTTTGGTATCTGGTTGAGAGAACTCAAACAGGTAGAGCTATGAGAGCAGTTGCCGAAGATAAAGAGATTGCCTCACTTATGGGGATAAATGTGAATCGAACAATTGTCATTACGTTCGGCGTTGGTGGGGCCATGGCTGGAGTTGGTGGAATCCTTTGGGGTCTACTATTCAGAAGTGTTACTCATATGACAGGTTTCTTGCCTGGAATTAAAGCGTTTACTGCTGCGGTTGTTGGAGGCATCGGAAATATGGGTGGAGCGATGGCCGGAGGCGTTTTTTTAGGATCGGCAGAATCTATAGCTCCTATGGTCATATTGGAACCACTTGGGGTCCCAGGCGTAAGTCAATTAAAAGATGCTGTAGCCTTTACCGTTCTCGTACTTGTTTTATTATTTAAACCTGCTGGACTCTTTGGCGAGAAACTTTCGCAAGAGGATCGCGCATGATGACTTCTACTTTGGACTCTCGGAAACTTTTTAATCTGAATTGGAAACGCATTTTATTTTGGGGTGGCATATGCGCGTTGTCTCAAGTCTTTATTTGTTTAGTCGGTCTTCCATCTGAGCTGAATAGACGAATACTGATCGAGTCAACTCTTAGCCTCGGGTATCTTTTTATTCTTTGGATTCCTTTGGTATTTGGTTACATAGTTTCAAAAATGGTTGAGTTGGAAGGTATTGAAAACCCTAAACCCGGCGCATCAGATTTGCTAGCTGGAGCGTTAACAGGACTTCTGGGAAGTCTAGGTCTTGTGTTGGTGATGTTGGGTATCGAAAATATCGATATGAGAGATCCCCTGATTAACTGGAATCCAAAACTATTCAGATTACTTACTTTTGAAAATAGTATTACCTTTGGAAGCCTGGTTTGGATCTCAGTAGGTGTAGTGCTCGGCACTGTTGGATCCTCTCTTCACCAGATTTCAGGCCAAATGCGAAAGATGTTTTCATATTCGATATTCGGTCTTTTTACGTTCGCAGTTTTAGAAGACGTAATAGATGATCTTTCAGAAGGCTTCCGTCTGGAATGGCTGAGCGACTTGATTTATGCAAAAAAGGGTGGGATGACAGTCACTTCAACGATTGTTCTTGCCGTGTTACTAGCTTTACTTCCATTGATAACCCGTGGCAAATTAAAAGCGACAGTGACTCGCTATCGTTCAGATGTAACGCCAGGTGCTCAAAGGCGAAACTCTGTAATGTTATTTTCTATTATTGCAGTTTTAGTTATTGTGCTTCCATGGTTTTTAGGAGGGATCATTAACGAGCTTTTAGCTAACGTTGGACTCTTTTTGTTGCTGGCATTGGGTTTGAATATTGTGGTTGGCCTTGCAGGTCTTTTGGACCTTGGGTACGTCGCTTTCTTCGCTGTGGGAGGTTACACAACTGCAGTTTTCACATCCCCAAATTCACCGTGGTTTTCCCCTGAAACTCATTTCGGTATCTCACTATTGGTTGTTGTAGTAATGGCGATCTTAGCGGGTCTTCTAATAGGTGCTCCCGTCATTCGAATGAGGGGAGACTATTTAGCAATTGTTACTTTAGGATTCGGTGAAATCATAAGACTGCTTTTCTTATCGGATTGGTTAAAGCCGTACTTAGGTGGATCACAAGGTATTACTAACATCCCTCCTATAGATCTAGGTCCTTGGGAAGTAAGAGGAGCTGACCCCAGATCTGTTTTCTACATGGTTCTCGCTTTTTGTGTTCTAGCTATATACGTTTCATGGAGACTCCAAGGGTCTCGTTTAGGTCGAGCATGGATGGCTATAAGAGAAGATGAGAGTGTCGCTGAAGTAATGGGAATAAATACGGTTAATTCCAAATTGATGGCTTTTGTGGTTGGAGCTGTGTTGGCTTCATTCAGCGGAGCTGTTTTGGCGGCCAAGGTCGGATCTGTTTTCCCCAAGAGTTTCGAAATTCTCGTATCAATCATAATTCTTGTAGTTGTGATAGTGGGAGGAATGGGCAGTATTACTGGAGTGATGGTTGGATCCTTGGTGTTGATAGGGATACTTGGAGGACCACGACAGCCGGGGCTTCTTCAAGAGTTTCAGAATTATAAATTGTTGATCTACGGAGCCTTACTTGTATTTATGATGCTCAAACGTCCTGAGGGCCTTGTGCCTACAGCACGTCGAACTAGAGAATTGCATCAAGAGGAATATCTCCAAGATGCATGGCTAGGAGACGAAGAGACTGAGGAGAGTAAAGAAGTCGAGGAGAAACTATGAGTTTGCTGGAAATTCATAATCTTCAGGTCACTTTTGGGGGGCTAGATGCACTTTCAGATCTCGATTTCTCCATCGAAGAAGGTGAAATCGTTAGTGTTATCGGACCTAATGGTGCTGGAAAAACAACATTTTTTAATACAATTTCGGGAATGATTCCTCCAACTAGTGGAGAAATTATCTTTAATGGTGAGTCAGTTCTGGGCCTTGACCCTAACCAAATAACAGAGATGGGAATCGCTCGAACATTCCAGAACGTGAGACTGTTTCCGAACATGACGGTCCTAGAAAATGTGATGGTTTCACAACACTGTCGAACTTCACAATTAATAATAGGAGCCTTGTTTCAAACAAAAGCATTCAAACAAGAAGAGAAAGAAATCCGTGAACGCTCCGAAGAAATTTTGGGATTTTTTGGAACTCGTCTCGTTGGATACCGTTTAGATCAACCAGCTTTTGCATTGTCATATGCAAATAGACGAAGACTAGAAATTGCACGTGCAATGGCTACGCAACCACGCTTATTGCTATTGGATGAGCCCGTCGCAGGTATGAACCCCATAGAAACGGCAGAGTTGACAGGACTAATCAGCAGACTGCGTGATGAATGGGGATTTACAATTGTAATCATCGAGCACGATATGAAAGTGGTTCGCGATGTTTCTGATCGCGTAGTAGTTCTAGATCACGGTGTGCCAATCGCTCAGGGAAATTATGACGAGGTTTCAACTAACCCAGATGTGATCGAAGCTTATTTGGGTCGACCAGTAGAGGCTAAATCATGACAGAAACAGCTTTACTGGAGTTTCGTTCGGTTAACACTCATTACGGAGCCGTTCATATACTTAAAGATGTTGATCTAGCAATATACCCAGGTGAGATGGTTTGTTTACTAGGTGGTAATGCAAGCGGAAAATCAACGACTTTGAAAACTTTGTTAGGTATGGTTACTCCCACTTCCGGTGAGGTCCTTCTAGACGGCGAAGTAGTTAATGACAAACCAACGAGTTACAGAGTAATTAACGGCGTGACGATGGTTCCTGAAAATCGTAGACTTTTCAAACGTTTAACAGTTAAAGAGAATCTCGAACTTGGTGCTTATCTAAGAGACGACAGAGAAGGAATCGAAGAAGATCTTGAAAATATTTACGAACTTTTTCCTCGTGTTAAAGAAAGACTTACTCAAAAGGCAGGAACTCTTTCAGGAGGTGAGCAACAGATGGTAGCAATCGGTCGTGCCTTGATGTCTCGTCCTAGAGTTCTTCTTATGGACGAACCCTCCATGGGTCTAGCTCCTGCGCTCGTGCAACAGAACTTCGAACTAATTCAACAAATCCATGAAGAAGGAATGGCTATTTTCATGGTGGAACAAAATGCGAATATGGCTTTATCTATAGCCGACAGAGGTTGGGTTTTACAGACAGGCAGAGTTGTACTTGACGACACTGCTGAAGCTTTGCTCGCCAATCCAGAACTGCGTTCGTCTTACCTTGGAGAGAGTTAGATAACAGCTTTCTCTAAAAATGGTTCATTATTAAGAACTCGATCGTAACTAAGTTCGCTTAGGTCAAGAGATCTAAATTCGCCGTAAGTTATTAATTCACTTAGTCCTCTTCCGACGCCTGGACTTTGCTGGAACCCGTGTCCACTAAAACCGTTACAAAAAAAGAAATTTGGAAGTATTTTGGAAGAACCTATTATCGCATTTTGATCCAGTGTGTTGTACGCATAGTGACCCGCCCATGAGCTAACTACTTTAATTTTCTCAAAAGCCGGAATGCGGTGAGCCAACACAGGCCAGATATTTTCTTGCCACTCTTCACCTCTTACTTTAAAGTCATCAGGGTCGACTTCTAGGTCATTGGGAGGGGGAGCACCCGCTAGAAAATGAGGAGGATCGGTTCTGACATGAACTCCTGAAGGGTCAATAGTTAGTGGAAGAGTTTGTCCTCCCAGAACTTCACGGCAATCGAAAACAAAAGCCGCTCTTATTCTTGGTTCGACCGGAAGTTCCAGTCTCGCCATTTTTGCTACCCACTTAGCACGCGGACCAGCACAATTTATTACACGTGAACATGAAATAACTTCTCCCGAATCTAATTTGACTTCATTTACAAGATTTTTGTTTTTGTCAATATTTAATGAGACAACGCGATTATTTAAATATTCAACTCCGTTGTGTCTCGCTCGTATTTTGAAACCTTGCATCAATGAAAATGCATCTAATGTGCCTTCGTTTCTAATTCCTAAACTCCCACCCTCTAGGTCATCAGTGTTCATATATGGGAATCTTTTTTTAATTTCACTTGTTGAAAGCAATGCAACTTCTGCGCCGCATTTCTTTTGGATCTCATGGTTATCTTTCAGATTTTCCATTCCGTCTTCACTGGCTAAAAACAAATAGCCAGTCTCGTGAAAAGGAAGTTCAGGTGCTTCGCCATTTACTTGAACATGGTCATAAAAATTTGTAAAAAATTCTGTAGCAAACATTGACAGCTTTATATTGACTGGCTGTGAAAATTGGTGACGAATGCTTGCTTCTGAAAGTGCCGTGGAAGATTGCGCATATGTGGAATCCGGTTCGACAACTAATACATTTCCGTCGTAGTCAGGATTTTCGGAGAGCCAGTAGGCACTGGAGCTACCCATAACTGCACCTCCGATGATTAAAGTGTCGAAATGTTTCATGAGGTATCCTCAGCGTAAACCTAGACTTAAGTTTTTCTTAAATTTTTTATTCGACATTTTATGAAACATAACCCTGCGCTAGATCATTGTTAATTGAATCCGGATTTCTTTCTTCTGGGTTACCGAAACCTCCTCCGCCTGGGAGTTCTAAAATTAATCGTCTTCCTTCTGGAACAGGTTGTTTCCCTTTTGCATCAAATGGTGTTCCATCATCAAGATACACCTTTCCGGGAGAACCGTTCTCCCCGCCATCACGTCCTCTTGCAGGGTTTTCAACCCGATCGAACATGCAGCTAAAGAAAAACTTGTAGCCCTTAGAAGGGGCTAGTTCAATTATTTGACCCAAACCACCTCGGTGGCGTCCGTTACCTCCTGAATTTGGACGCAACTCTTTTCGCCATATAACTATTGGTCCCACTTGCTCGGTTGCTTCGGATGACATCGTTCTAACGCCACTAGGAAAAGCAGTGCTGCTTAGTCCATCTAAATTTGGTCTAGCTCCCGTACCACCGCTATTGAACATTAATATTTCCCTTGGCGGTAAATCTGTATTTGACTCACTAGCTCTTGCACTCACGTGGAAGTTCCATAGAGCCCCTGCACCTTCCGCTGGAATGACATGCGGGAGAGCTTGAGATATTGCACCCAAGCAAAGGTCGGTGACGAAATGTCCAGTTACATGCCTGACAGCTACGGGGTCGGGATGTTTGGCATTGAGTATGCAACCCTCTGGAGCGCTAACGGTGAAAGCTGCCAAGGATGCGTAGTTGCTAGGCATTTCGGGGGCTAGGGCTACAAGCATTGCATATGAATAATAAGCATGGGCATAAACCAAAGGAACGTTGACTCCGTGTTCACAGGTTGGCGAACTTCCCGCAAAATCGGCATGAGCACCGTCCTGGTTGACTGTGATATTTACCTTTAAGGTGACTGTTTCGTTGTAACCGTCTACTTGCATTTCATTTTTGTATTCGCCGGGCTCCAACTTCGAAAGGCGCTTTATTGTAGCTTCGTGTGTTTTTTCGAAGATGAATTCAGCTAGATCTTCCAAGTCATCTAAATCAAACTCTTCGAGCATTCCATGCAAGCGTCTCATACCTGTTTCATTAGATGTTGAAAGAGAGTGAAGATCGCCGATCACTTGTGAAGATTCGCGAACGTTATGACGCACTATATTTATGAGGTCTTCATTCAATTTACCGCGTTCGAGCAGTTTCATAATGGGAACGAAAAGTCCCTCTTCGTAAACTTCAGTTGCGTCTGGTCCAAAACCTCTGCCGCCAACATCTACTACGTGAGCGGTGCAGCCGAAATAACCTATTAGGTTTGCATTTCTAAACACAGGGGTGACAACTGTGAAGTCATGCAAATGACCGGTTCCCTTCCATGGGTCATTAGTTATGTAAACGTCGCCTTCATAAATTCTGTGTGGTCCGATATCTTCGATAAAGTTAGCTACAGCCGCTGCCATAGTGTTTACATGTCCCGGTGTTCCAGTTATAGCCTGAGCGATCATTCTTCCTTTAGTGTCGTATACACCCGCTGAGAGATCTCCTGCTTCTCTTACACTCGTACTAAATGCTGTGCGCACGAGAGCCAGAGCTTGTTCTTCGACTATTGATATAAGACGGTTCCACATCACCTGGTTTTTCAGTTGGTTCATTCGGCGGCCTCGGTTTTTTTAGTGATCAGTAGACATTCATCTTGTTGAGTAGATAATTTCTTATTACTTGGAACCCAAGTCGTTGTTTGATTTTCGACAATTATTGCTGGACCCATTACGCAATCACCGGGGTTTAGTTTTTCACGCTGAAAAACGGAAGCTTCAACTTCAGAATCTTCAACCGAGTCGTATATAACACGTTTAAAATCGGTTGTAACAATATTTTCAGAGTCAACGGTGATAGTTTTTTCAGTTTCTGGTTTTGGGGAAGTAACTTTGACGGACCATCCAACTACCTCGATCTGGAGACCTTCTATAGCCCTGCCGAAATGTTCTTCATACGTTTTCTCGAATTTGTTTTTGAGTAATTCGATACCGAGGCTATCAAATGTTTTATTTTCCAGAGGTACAGTAATTTCCCATCCTTGTCCTGCATACCTCATAAAAGCGCAACGTTCTACAATTAAGCTCGCGATATTATGCTTTTCATTTGACGCATCCATTACAAATTCTGTTGCTTCTGAAGTGAGGTCGACTAGAAGTTTATTTACGCTTTTATGGTCAAAATTCTGTGTGGAAACATAGAAGCTTTTTAAAGCCTCATAAGAAAAAGGTGTTTGAAGAAAACCTATAGCGGAACCCACTCCCGCCCCCGGTGGAATGAGTAATCTTTCTATTTCCAACTTGTCGCATAAGCGAGAGGCATGAAGTGGTGCTCCGCCACCGAATGCAATCATTGTGTATTGAGAGACGTCTCTGCCATTTTCCACTGCATGAACGCGAGCTGCATTAGCCATATTTTCGTCAACTACCTCGATGATTCCGATTGCTGCACTTTCAGCGTCTGTTTCAAGCGGTTCTGCTACATCAGTTGAGATAGCTTTTCCCGATTCTTCTGGAATGAGATTTATGTCATCAGCGCCGAAAGTCTCGGGTGATATTCGGCCAAGCAATACGTTTGCATCTGTTACTGTTGCTAGAGAACCACCTAATCCATATGCGGCTGGGCCCGGCTCGGAACCTGCGCTTAGAGGGCCGACTCTTATTTGTTTAAGATCGTCAACATTCGCGATTGATCCACCGCCAGCTCCTATCTCAATCATTTCTATAACAGGTATCGAGATGGGCATTCCGCTCCCTTTGGTAAAGCGGTGGGTTCTTGCTACTTCAAATGTTTTTGCCGATCTTGGAGATTGTTCATCAATCAGACAGATCTTTGCAGTCGTGCCTCCCATGTCATAGGAGAGGGCGGCGTCTATGCCATGCCGGGTAGCGATTTCTGAAGCGAAAATAGCTCCACCAGCAGGCCCTGATTCTATGAGCCTTACCGGAAACTTTATTGCACTTTCTATGCTGATCAACCCACCACCCGAGTGAATGAGATGAATATCACATTTTGCTCCAGCATGAGCTAATTTTGTTTTAAGTCTTTCAAGATAAGAAGCCATCATTGGTTGGACATATGCGTTTGCACAGACAGTGTTAAATCGTTCAAATTCTCTCATTTGAGGTGAAACTTCAGATGAAATTGAAACTTTAATATTCGGAAGCTGATCTAAGAGCATTTCCTGAAAGAGAGATTCATGTTTATCGTTCATATATGAATGTATAAAACCCACCGCAACAGCTTCGTACCCATTCTCTTCAAGTGATAGGTGCTTGATTAAGTTTTTAGCTTCCATTTCATCAAAAGGTAGAAGTACGGAACCATCTGCAGAGATACGTTCTGAAAGCACATATCTATCTTTTCTCTCAATCAGTGGCTTGGGTAATTCCAGATTGAGATCATATTGCTCAAATCTGCTCTCAGTTCTCATCTCAATAGTGTCGCGAAAACCGTTTGTAGTTATAAAAGCTGTTTTGGCTCCTGTTCTTGAGATCAAAGCATTTGTAGCCAGAGTTGTGCCATGTATGAAAGAGTCAAGTTCAGAGAGGCTTGTTTCTGAGTCTGCTATTACTGCGTGTATGCCTTGGAGTATTCCTATTTCTGGTGATTCGTAAGTAGTGAGAACTTTTGTTGAAAAGATCTCTCCATTTGCTTCAAGCACGACGTCAGTGAATGTGCCTCCTACATCTGCTCCGATTCGTATTTTGTTCCTGACCATTAGGGGTATTAGTCTCCTTCGAGAATGTCCTGTAAAGGTGGGAACGTAGAAGGTGGGACTATGTCCACGGTGGCGGATCTCTGTTGTGAAAGCATCCCGCCATCGACTTTGATCACATCCCCAGTGATGTACTTGGCATCTTCAGAAGCGAGGAAAAGTGCAGGCCCTGCCATGTCATCGGGATCTCCAGGGCGACCAAGAGGTATATTCTCGCCTCGTAGATTTCGAGCGTCTTCGTCCATTCCTTCAGTATCGATTGAACCAGGCATCAGGGCACAGACTCTTATGCCGTATGGGCCCAGGTCAAGGGCCATTGCTCTAGTAAGGGCTTCGATGCCTCCTTTTGAGGCGTCATAAGCGGTAAAGGATCTATGAGCGCGAGTAGCACCGCCTGAAGACATGTTTATAATTACACCGTGTTTTTTGGAAGCCATAATTCGTGCTGCTTGTTGAGAGCAGAGAAAATGACCTGTTAAATTAACGTCAATAATACGTCTCCACCAAGCTTCATCTGCTTCGAAGAAGTGAAGCATCGGGCTTACGATGCCTGCATTGTTTACCAGTACATCAACAGTCCCGAAATGTTCTAATGCTGAGTCAAAAATTTTTTTTACCTGACTGCTGTCAGCTACGTCTGCGGCGACTCCAATAGAATCACCTCCATCATTGTTGATACCTGTTACTACTTCGTTTACACGATTTTCATCAATATCATTCACGACTACTCTGGCGCCCGCATGTGAGAATCTTTCCGCTATGGCACGTCCGATACCTTTTCCCGCACCAGTTACAACGACGACTTGATCTTTGTGATTATCACTCATTAGTTGCCCCCAAACAATATCCCTACAGCTAAGGATATCTAAGACAGAAAGATAATCTTTATTCAGCTACTTGTGTGGAAAGCTAAATGTGTGTGTCTTCTTACATAGTTTCCAGTTGCGTAGACGGAAGAAGTGTCATCTGCATAGAAATCAGGAAAATTTCTTAAAATCTCTTTAAGTGCTATAGAGGACTGTAGACGAGCAACTGACGCACCTAGACAGAAATGTGCTCCTGATCCGAAACTCAGTATCCGTTTTATTTTCCGTTGAACGTCAAGCTTTTCAGAATTTTTACCAAATTCACGTTCATCTCTGTTACCAGATCCATAACCAAGAAGAACACGTGACCCAGAAGGTATTGTTTTACCGTGCAACTTGAAGTCTTCCATAAGAACTCGACTCAAACCCTGAACAGGCGAGGTCATCCTGAGCAATTCCTCAATTGCCGTGGGTATAAGTCGTAAATCTTCTAACAAAAGTTTTCTTTGCTCTGGGTTCTCACTAAGTAGCACTGCCGAACCACCTAATAAACCGGTTGTTGTATCGTTGCCACCAGTGATCATTGTGAAGGCCAAACCGAGAATCCACATGATAGAAACTTTCTCTTCACCCATTTCTATGAGTTCAGAAATTAAATCATCTCCCGGTGTTCTCTTTCTCCACTCGATTAATTCGGTGAAATAATTTGTTACTTCATAGATGGCTTCAAGCCCTGCACTTTCTTCGTCATGAATCGCACCCGCAACAATCTTCTCAGTCCAAGTGTCAAAAATAACTCGATCAGATGCTGGTACGCCTAGGTACTTTGAAACTACGTAACTTGGAAGAGGTTTAAATAGTTCAGAAATAATGTCACAGTCTCCAAGTTCCTTGATTCTATTAATAGCAGATTCGACAAAAGAAAAAATGTCTTCTGTCATATCCTCAGCTTTTCTGGGAGTGAAACCTTTGCTTATAAGTCTCCTGAATTCAGTGTGCTCAGGTGGATCTAAAAAAACTATGGGAGCAGCATCTCCCATATCTAGATTGTTTGAATCTTGATCAATCGTTAGGCCATGCCGAGAGGAGAATATTCTGGGATTTCTTGCAGCGTTAAAAACATCTTCGAATCGAGACAAAAACCAATAGGAGCCTTCTTCTACGAAGTATGCGGGCGAGTTGTTTCGTAGCTCAGAGTACATGGGGTAAGGGTTACGCCAGGATTCGCCAGATCTTGGCACATATCTACTTTCCCCCATATGTAAGGATACTTTTAGTAAAAAGTTTTCCTTGACACCACTAAGTACAAGTTTGAAGGCAGAATCAATCTGTATGAAAAATTTGATCAATTCGGAGACTTCTAATGAGTAATTACGATGTAGTTATTGTTGGTGGAGGATCGGCCGGATGTGTGCTCGCTAATCGTTTAAGCGAAAACAGTGATGTGAGTGTCCTTTTAATAGAAGCAGGAAGACGAGACCATCGATGGGATTTCGTGATTCACATGCCGGCAGCACTTTCTTACGGCATAGGTAACAAATTTTACGACTGGAAGTATGAATCTGATCCCGAGCCAGGACTTGGAGGTAGAAGGGTCTCCCATGCTAGGGGAAAAGTTTTGGGGGGTTCGTCAAGCATCAACGGCATGATTTTCCAACGTGGCAATCCCGCAGATTATGAGCGCTGGGCTACAACACCAGGTTGCAAAGAGTGGAGCTATTCCCACTGTCTACCTTATTTCCAGCGAATGGAGACTTGTCTTAATGGGGGAGATCGGTATAGAGGAGACAGTGGTCCTTTAATGTTGGAAAGAGGACCTGCTTCGACTCCTTTGTTTAGAGCTTTTTTTGATGCAGTGCAGGAAGCCGGTTACGAACTAACTGAAGATGTGAACGGGTATCGACAAGAGGGATTTGCTTCTTTTGACCGAAATATTCATCAGGGCAGACGAAACTCTGCTTCAGTTGCTTATTTACACCCGGTTGCCACACGACCGAATTTAGATGTTATAACGAGAGCTCATGTAACGAAAATAATTTTCGACGGTAATAGGGCAGTGGGGGTTGAGCTAAAAAAAGATAGACGAAACAAAACAATTAGAGCCGGTGAAGTAATTTGTTGTGGAGGTGCTATAAACACTCCGCAACTCCTACAACTATCGGGAGTAGGTTCAGCTAGAACTCTCGAGGAAGCTGATGTGAAGACGCTGATCGACCTGCCTGGTGTGGGTGAAAATTTGCAGGATCACCTTGAAGTTTACGTTCAGTACGCCTGCAAAAAACCCGTTTCAATGTCGCCTTATCTGCAAGTTTGGAGGCGACCTTTTGTTTTCCTCCAATGGCTTTTGAGAAGAGGCCCAGGCTCCACTAATCATTTCGAGGCAGGGGGCTTTGTGAGAGGTAACGAAAGAGTTGAGTGGCCAAATCTTATGTTCCACTTTTTACCTATTGCAATTAGATACGACGGGAGTACTCCGATCTCAGGTCACGGCTATCAGTTTCACGTTGGACCGATGTTTTCGGGTAGTCGAGGAAGTATCAAAATCAAAACTAAGGATCCTTTTGAGAAGCCGTCTATTAGATTCAATTATCTCTCCACTGAAGAAGATCGAAAAGAGTGGGTCGAGGCCATTCGTGTTGCCAGAAACATAATGGGTCAGTCAGCTTTCGAAGAATTCAATGGGGGTGAGATATCGCCAGGTCCAAATGTGAAAAATGATGATGAGATTTTGAATTGGATAAAAAAAGACTCAGAGACAGCGCTTCATCCATCCTGTTCCGCTCGAATGGGAACAGACCATATGGCAGTCGTAGACCCTTCGTCAATGCGGGTTCATGGAACAGAGCAGCTACGAGTGGTTGATGCTTCTGTCATGCCCAATATCACTAATGGAAATATTTATGCACCAGTTATGATGCTTGCCGAGAAGGCAGCAGATCTAATATTGGGTAATACTCCACTAGCAAGAGATGACTCACCTGTCTATAGGCATAAAGGAGATGAAAAAATATGACTAGCGAAATTGCTATCGGCTCGAGAGTTAGGAAGTCCCCCTTTTACGACGCGACGATCTCACATGGAGTTAAGCAATTTTCAGTTTACAACCATATGTATATGCCAACTTCATACGGGGACCCAGTCGCTGAGTATGAGGCGTTAACTGAAAGGGTTTCTATTTGGGATGTGGCCGTAGAGCGTCAAGTCGAGATAGTGGGTTCTGAAGCTCTTGAATTAGTTGAATATTTGTCTACTAGGGGAATGAGATCATGCAAGGAGGGTAGATCTAGGTACACGCCAATTTGTGATCATAAGGGGATTTTGATTAACGATCCCATAACGCTTTGCCTAGGGAAAGATCGTTATTGGATGTCGATCGCAGATGGTGACCTACTACTCTGGGCACAAGCTATAAGTTATGAAAGAAACATAGAGTGCAGTGTATTTGAGCCAGAAGTTTCGCCTTTGGCAGTTCAAGGACCTAAATCTGATGAAACTATGGCTGATTTACTCGGAGACTGGGTAACGGACATACCATTCTTTGGTTTTGTAGATACAGAGCTAGATGGCATTCCATTTTTGATCTGTCGATCAGGCTGGAGTGGTCAAGGTGGTTTTGAATTATTTCTGACTGATGAATCTAAGGGGATAGATCTTTGGGAGAGAGTTTGGGAAGCCGGTTTGAAATATGGGATACACCCAGGTACGCCTAACGCAGTGGAAAGAATAGAAAGTGAATTACTTTCATATAGAGCTGACTGCGCAGCTTCAGCAACTCCTTTAGAATTGGGTCTGGAACGCTTTATGAATCTAGAAAGAGAGGATCATTTCATAGGAAAAGAAGCTTTACTTTCAGAAAGAAGTAGAGGTCCTTCTAGGCGATTGGTAAAGATTATATTGTCAGGCGAGCGTCTAACTGCACCAAATGAAGAACCGTGGCCTGCATTAGATGAATCAGGAAATGAAATCGGGGAAATACGCGTAGCGGCATGGTCACCTGCTGTGAAAGGAAATTTGGGTTTGGCATTAATCTCAAGTCAAAACGCTGGTAAAGATTTCAACACAGTTAGTAAAGACGGTCAAAGTTACAGAGCAACACATCTAAGTTACTTTGGTGAAAGGTAAACCAATTTTATATATTTGGAAAATTCAATAATCGAATTTTCCCAACTGTAAAGTCGGCAAGTCTATGAACGACAATGGTGGAATGGAAAGTTCAAGCCAGTTTCTCGAACTCTCGGATGAAGATCCAGCCACTATTTATGAATTATTTGAAAGTCATGGTTGGGGAGATGGACTGCCATTAGTGGCGCCTACTGACGAACGTGTTACTGAAATGCTCAGCCATGTAAAAGCATCTCCGGAGGAAGTGATAACAGTTCTTCCTCCACGTGGAGGATCTGCAACTTATCGAGCCGTGGCGGTTAACGCAGTTTTAGCGGGATGCAAATCAGAATATTTTCCTATTGTTGTAGAAGCGGTAAAGGCGTTAGGTAATCAAAAAATTAATTTGCGTGGGGTCAATACAACTACTCATCCTGTGGCCCCGTTATTGATAGTTCATGGCAGCGCAGTTGAGGAGCTTGGCTTTAACTCAGGTTTGGGTACATTCGGGCCTGGTAATCGAGCAAACGCTACCGTGGGCAGGGCGATCCGTCTTGTGTTATTGCACGTTGCTGGGGCAGTACCAGGTCCGGGTGATGCCGCAACTCAAGGACAACCTTCGAAATACACTTATTGCATTGCGGAGAATCAAAAAGAAAGCCCTTGGGAGCCGTACCCCATGTCACTCGGGCTTAATTCAGAAAGCGCACTTACAATTCACTGTGGTGAAAACCCGCATAATTTTCATGACATGGAATCAGAAAACATAGAGAGGATACTTGATAAAGGAGCTTCGGTTATGGCAACTTTTGGAGTAAACAATGCGTGTATCTCTGGTGGTGAATGGTTCATAATTCTTTGTCCTGAGCATGCTTTAACCGCATCGAATCAAGGATGGAGTAGAGAAGATGTTTCCAATTACTTGTTCGAGAAAGCGAGAATGCCTGCTGGCAGCTTTAGAGAACAGTTTAACTTATTAGCATGGGCGGACTGGATGAAGTCACTTTCAGATGAAGAGTTAGTACCGATGACTCAAAAAGTTGAAAACATTAAAGTTTTAGTAAGTGGAGGTGCCGGAAAGCATTCATGTGTAGTTCCCAGTTGGGGAATGACCAGAAGCGTGACGGTTCCAATATAAACGGCGAAGAGAGGTCTAATCTATGAATATGAAAATTCATACTCCTGAAGGTGAGTTAATGGATGAAGTAGTTGAATTGTGTTCAACGGCCCCGTTGTTCTCTGGTGGGAAGATAGGAGTTCTTGAGAACGGTAAACCTAATGCTGGTCTTTTACTAACAGAGATTGCTGAAGGGCTTGCGGAGAGGATTGATGCAAATTTTTCGATAGTCACTGGAAAAGGTGAAAGAGCGAATGCTGCTACGGCATGCAATCCTCAAGTAGTTGGAATGCTCGCAGAGGAAGTTCAATTGGTTTTAACGGGTTCAGCTGATTGAGGGTCCTGTACTTCGTGGAGTGTCCACGATTTGATTGAAATAGAAAAAGCAGGAGTGCCAGCAGTAGTTTTCACTACAGAAAATTTTAAAGAATTAACTCGTTCAGCGGCTAATAGCTTAGGTATCCCAAAAGCGAGGATTGTTGTAGTGCCACACCCTTTAGGCGGTACAGAAAAAGAAGTTATCGTTAGCTGGGCTAAGTCAGCTATAGACGATTTGCTGAAAGTATTGGAGGCCTAATTTGTCTATCGAAATTGATCATTCGGGAAAAAATGTTGTTGTAACAGGTGCAGGCGCTGGAATAGGACGCTGCATAGCAATACGATTTGCTCGAGCTGGAGCAAATATAGCCGTTCTGGATAAGAGAGCCGAAAAGGCACAGGAAACTATCGAATTGATAGCTTCCTTGAATGAAGGATTGTCTTATTCTGTCGTTGGTGATGCTCGCGAAGAGGGTCAGATCGAAGAGATGTTTGACGAGTCTTCTACGAAACTTGGCGGGATTGATATAGCGGTTAACAATATCGGAATGCTTGGCTCGGAGGGAACTGCTCCACTTTTAGAAATGGATGAAAAAAAGTGGAAAGATGTATTAGAACAGAATCTTTTAGTAACAGCCTTGTCCATGAAGTCAGAAGTAAAACACATGCGAGAAGCTGGAAGTGGTGTAATTATTAATGTGAGTTCAGGTGAAACGACAAGACCGAGTCCCTTTTTGGCAGGTTACGGTGCGGCTAAAGCGGCGATCAATCACCTGACTCAGACAGCGGCAGTGGAATTTGGACCAATGGGTATAAGAGTTATTGCGGTTGCCCCGGGTACAACCTTGACCGAGACAGTTTCAGATTTTTTTGATGAAGATCGAATTTCAGCCATACAACAGTCGAATCCATTAAGAAGAATGAGCGACATAGAAGACCTAGGTTATTTATCTGTTTTTCTGGCCTCTGATTTTGCTCAGAATATTACTGGTCAGTTCTTTTTAGCTGATGCAGGTGCCCATTTGTCTCGTGAAAGACCACCAAATGCCTAAGAGTTTTTATGCAAAATAAAGATTTTATGAATCAGCATGGATAGTTTTCCATCTTCCGAACCACTGAGACCCGTAACTCAGTCAGAGATCGCTTCTTTTGCTTCAGATGGAGTGGTTTATCTGCCCAATATTGTGGAAAAGAATTGGATTGAATTGCTTAATTCATCCTTGGAATTGATGCTTAAAGACTCAAAAATGTTTGCAGATCTCACAGCACTGAGTAGTGATTTAAATAAAACTCAAGGTTTGGCCGCAATAACAGAAAATGAGAGTAAAGCTGGAAGATTTTTATCCGGGGTAGATCACTGGAAAGAAGATAAAAATTTTGCTGCATTTGCAAAAATTTCTCCACTCCCTTCAATAGTGGCAAAACTTATGAATTCAAAAACAGTTTATCTATATGAAGATTCCGTTTTGATCAAAGAACCCTGTACCGCTGAAGAAACTGCCTTCCATCAGGATCTTGGGTATTTTCATTTGAAAGGTGAGAATGTGTGTACAGTTTGGGCTCCTTTAGACCATGTGGACTCTGAAACAGGCAGTGTTGTTTATCTCCGCTCATCTCACAAGAATAAAAAAGTGTTCAAGCCTAATTGGTTTGTAGTGAATGAACCTTTACCTGATGTAGAAGGTAATGATCTGCCAAATATCGAAATCGATGATAAAAAGCTTGATTTGGTAAGGTTCGACACAAAACCTGGAGATTTAGTTGTGCATCATGCATTGACTCTTCACGGGGCAGGTGCAAACAGCTCAGCTGCTAGAGAACGACGTGCTGTTTCAGTTCGTTACTGTGGAGATGATTCCACCTACATAATTCGCCCTGGCGCTCCTAAAAAACCGCACCATGAAAATATGCGAACTGGAGACCCTGTGATTGACCATCCGGACTGTCCGCTGGTTTGGGGTTAGCTGAAAAGCTCTTAAGTTACTTATGGTTATGGGATAGGACTGCACGAACAGCATCAGTTGATGCAGTTCTGTTTAGTACCGCCATAGCTTCATCTATTTGGTCTATTCCGAAGACTTCTCCCAGTAACTGGGCAGTAGGAAATTTTTTTGTATTAAGAATTTCTACAGCTTCTTTCAACGATTTATTGGTTCCACCAGCTCCACCATGAATAGTGAGTCCCCTCATCACAGCATTGTCTGTTACGACTGGAACTGCTTCTCGGTCTTTGAGACCCGCCCAAATTACATCCCCTCCATACCTGACTAGATCAAGACATAGCCCAGGTACTGATGGGGCGCTGCTTAAATCTACTACAAGGTCAGCCATTACACCTCCAGTGATATCTGCAACTCTTTCGATGGGGTCCTCGTTCGATACGTCAATAACAAAATCAGCTCCGATTTCTTCTGCTATTGAGAGCCGGTGGTTATCTTCCTTGGTTCCTGTGACAATAACTTTGTCGGCTCCCATTTGTTTGGCCATAGCAGCAAAAGTCAAACCCATGTGACCAGGCCCTTGTATAACCACTTTCATTTTTTGGCTCCAGTGGATACGACTTGTCCAAGCGATGACATTGCTTAGAGGTTCAAAAATCGTTAATTCTTCGGCAGATATATCGTCGGTTAAGCGTTCAAGTTGGGTTCTTGGGAGAACAGACATGTATTCGCCATAACCTCCCCAGAGTCCCTCGGCTTCATCAAGTCCAAAACTATATCCATAGCAACTGAAACCAAAGGGATTAGAATCTGAAGGTTCTGTAGGTACGACAATGTTTACTGCTACACGGTCACCAATTTTGACTCCAAGTTCTGTATCCGAGTCCAGATCATGTACTCTGCCAACAATTTCGTGCCCGGGAACAGTTGGAGAAACCTCCCCGGGAACGTGTTTTTGGCCATTTAATTGCGCAACATCGCTATGACAGAGGCCCACAGCTTCAACAGCAATTACTGCCCCACCTTCTGGAGGTTTGGGAATATCAAAATTATCTTTTCGTTCCCAACTGCCGTCCCCATTAAAGATTACAGCTGAACAATTATTCACGTTTGACACCGGCATTAAATCCAAAAGTCACAAACGTCGCAAAAGGGTTCCGGTTCCAAGGCCCCCACCGCAACACATTGTTACCAGAGCGTGTTCAGTGTCTGTCCGATGAAGTTCATGGAGTGCCTTAGTCATCAATATGGCACCTGTTCCACCAAGAGGATGACCTAAAGCTATTGCTCCTCCGTTCGGATTGACACGTTCCATGTCAGGGTTTGTCTCTTTTTCCCATGCTAGAACAACAGAAGCGAATGCTTCGTTAATTTCAACGAGGTCTATGTCGTTAATTTTCATCCCGTTATCCTTTAAGATTTTTTCAGTTGCAAATATTGGTCCTGTGAGCATGAATTCAGGATCTGAACCGACTAAACAGCTATCAACAATTTTTGCCAGAGGTTTTAATCCAAGATCTGCTGCTTTTTGTGCCGTCATCATTAATACTGCCCCAGCACCATCTGATATTTGTGAAGAAGTCCCAGCAGTGTGAACACCATTTTCACGTCCTGATGGTTTAAGACCCGCAAGTGATTCCAAAGTAGTTTCTCGGAGTCCTTCATCACGAGTAACTGAAACACTCTCTCCTGAAGGATTTCCTTCTTCATCATTAACGGGTACCTCTATTGGAGTTATTTGTGTCGCGAATCGATCTTCTGACCAAGCTCTAGCAGCGCGATCTTGTGAAAGCTTTCCGAAAGCATCGCAATCGTCACGAGTAATTTCCCAGTGATCAGCAATTCTTTCGGACCCTTCGAACTGGCTGGTCATCTCGAAATGATCAAAGTAGTTACGATTTACCGGAGTTCCAGCATTGGGTTCTTTAGGAATTGTCGCCCCGAAGCCAACCTGACTCATAAGTTCCACACCGCATCCAACAGCAGAGTCGACAGTTCCCGAAGCGACGAGAGCGTATGCAAGATTTGTGGCTTGTTGCGAAGAACCGCATTGCGCATCGACTGTTGTAGCGGCTACTTCAATTGGTAATCCGGCAGTTAGCCACGCTGTACGAGTGACATTCATGGTTTGCATGCCTACTTGACCTACGCACCCACCAACGACTTGACCGACTTCTTTAGGATCCATTCCTGTTCTTGCGAATAAGGAACTTTGAACCGCTCCTAGTAGGTCTATGGAGTGCGAGTTAGAGAGACCTCCACCTCTTTTACCTATTGGGCTTCTTACAGCGTCTACTATCACAACTTCATGCATTTTTTATCTCCTTATTTATCACGTTAGTGGGTAACAGTACTTTCAGATCGGCAGGTTTCCGGTAGCTGTAGAAGTCGAGCCATGATCTTTAAAAGCGGCTATTGTCCTCTGAGCTATGCGCATTTGATGGATCTCATCAGCGCCATCAGCAAATCTAGACCACCTAGCGTGCTGATACATGTGGGCTAGGGGAGTATCTGTTGAGTAGCCGAGAGCACCGTGCACTTGTATAGCACGATCGATTATCCGATTTAGGCTGTTTGCTACGAAATGTTTAGCCATTGAAACTTCTGATTTGAAATCATCTCCATTGTCAATTTTCGAAGCGGCATGCAGAACCATTAGTTTGCATTGGTAAAGTTCCATCGCAGAGTCAGCGATCATCCACTGAATCCCTTGCTTTTCAGCCAGAATTGAACCATGACTGTATCTTTCTAAAGACCTTTCAACGGTCATGTCAAGTGCCATCTCAGCCTGAGCAATCCACCTCATACAGTGTGCTAAGCGAGCTGGACCTAAACGATATTGGCCAAGTAAATGCCCCTGACCTCTGCCACCCAGCATCTGAGAGTCGTGAACTCTAAGATCTTCGATGATTATTTCGGAATGACCCGTTGAACCGTGCATTGTTTCAATTTCGCGCGCTTCAGTCCAACCATCGAAAGGAAGGTCAATAATAAAAGCTGTGTTTGCTGCCTGTGGCAGTTCAGGATCATCTTCGGTTCTGGCAATCAGAATCGCAAAATTTGCCCTATGCGCATTTGAAATAAACCATTTGTGCCCGTTGATAACCCACTCTTCACCATCTTGATAAGCATTTGTCTGGATCAGGGTTGGATCTGATCCAGCCACTTCAGGCTCAGTCATAGCAAAACAAGAAGTAGCTGTTCCCTGACAAAGAGGTCTTAGGTATTTTTCTTTTTGCTCGTCTGTGGCCCAGTGCAACATAGTATGCATATTTCCTTCATCAGGAGCCTGACAATTTAGCACCCATGGGCCATAGTATGACTTGGCTGCTTCGGCCTGGACCATAGCCATAGCTACATGTCCCAATTCCATTCCACCCCATTCTTTTGGCATATGCGGTAGCCAGATGCCTTCTTCGAAAGCTTCTTTGCGCATTTCAATTAACTTGCTAATCCTGTCTTTAGGATTTAATGGTTCGGTCCCGTTGGAGCCTTCTATAGTTTCTTCTCCGGGTTTGACTACCCGTTCGATGAAGTCGCGTACACTATTTCGTATTTCTTCAAGCTCTGGCGAAAGTGTGAAATCAATTGCCATTAGATATCTTTACTGGGCCTTCCAGGTCCTTCTGTTGGTATCCCGCTCATATCAGGATTAAGTTGCGCATCTTTCATTAGTTCCTTGACTATGTCTGTCAGTCCTTCAGGATCATCTGTCTGTTTAGCAGATGGTCCTAGATGCCATTGTTCGGCTACTCCAAGTCTTTCGCCAACAACATCGAAAACGCGTCCTGTTACATTTTGAGCTGCTTCACTACATAACCAAGCAGTAATCACAGAAATCCATCTTGGGCTCATCGCTTCTTCAGCGCCTTCATCTGTGCCGACTATTCCTGGGAGGTCAGCGGTCATACGTGTGAAAGCAGCAGGTGCAAGACAGTTGACGGTGACACCATATTTGACAAGTTCCATTGCGGTGATAACAGAAAATGCTGCTATACCAGCTTTTGCTGCACCATAGTTTGCCTGACCAACATTGCCGTAAATACCGGAAGGGGAAGAAGTGTTTATAATCCTTCCAAAGGCTTCACCACCAGCCTTTACTGTTTCGCGCCAAAAGACCGAGGCATGATGGACAGTTGAGAATGTTCCTTTAAGGTGAACGTTGATCACGGCATCGAAGTCATCTTCAGACATTGAAAAAATCATTCGATCGCGCAGAATCCCGGCGTTATTGATCAAAATGTCTAGCCTTCCCCAAGTGTCAATTGCCTGCTGAACCATTTCACCAGCAGCTGCAAAGTCGGCTACGTTCGCACCATTTACAATTGCTTCGCCGCCCATTTCAACAATTTCGTTTACTACTTCTTGAGCGGGGCTTAGGTCACTACCAGATCCATCCATGTCGCCACCTAAATCGTTCACGACCACTTTTGCACCTTGGTTTGCAAGCATAAGTGCATGTTCGCGTCCAATGCCTCTTCCCGCTCCAGTAACGATTGCCACACGACCTTCACAGAGGTTACCCATTATTTATCTCCTAAATTATTGTCCAAAATGCAAGCTCATTCATGATGAGCGATTTGCAACTATTAAAGCCTAAAGGAAAGATGCCAAAGAAACTAAACACTTACAGATGTTTTTCGCTACACGTAAGTTTAAGTAGGAAACTAAGTAAGTAGGCCTTCGTTCAGAGGGTGGAACCTTCATTGCGGTATGTCAGACTTCTAGATATGAGAAGATTTCCATTGTTCGTTTGTTTACTGTTATGTGTTTTTGCTTGTGGAAATAGTTCGGATCCTCAAAGTTTGACAGTTGCAACTGTTGTTCCGAGTGAGACTGTTGTTCCGAGTGAGACTGTTGTTCCGAGTGAGACTGTTGTTCCGAGTGAGACTGTTGTTCCGAGTGAGACTGTGGCTACAACAGTGGCTCTGACTACAACACCAGTGCCTAAATCAGACTCAGAAATCCAACTGAACCAAGTAGAGAGTCAGCTTGAACAAGAACAGACATTAGATCCCACTTCTGCTTCTTGGTTCCCTGGTGTTTACCTGCCCAGGCACTGTGAAAGTGGGACTACTGTAAATGACGCAGGTTTCGCCATCCCTGACCAACATAAGATTTGGGAATGCTCTTTCAATACAGATAACGAACTAGATATCGATATGGGTTTTGGTGAACTTGTTCGAGATTCTGATTCATCCGAGGATCTATACGGGGTTTCACAGTATCTACGGGTTTTTCAAATGATGGATGTTAATCCGACAACAGGACAATTTGGATTGTGGGGACAGTGGATAGGGGATGACCGTGCTCACCCTCACGGGCCTTTCAATTCGATAGAAGGAGGTTTGTTTATTCATGACAAAATGGGACGAAGTAAATTCCCAAAATATATGGCATCGGCAGCTACAGGTCTTTACTCTCCAAGAAGTGACACTGGCGGAGGTTGGGGATTTCATGAAAGACGTATCGAATGTTCATTGATGGGACGAGCAACTCTTTCAAACAGAATGATGGTTCCACCTAGTCTTATTTCGTTTGACGAAGATCAAGAAACGTTTGATAACGAAGGTGGAATTCATGTCGGAACATCGTGGGCTGCTTTACCTATTTTCGGAGGTAAGCCGAGGGTAGATGAACAGGCGTGGGACGATAGCGGTGGAAAACTTACCTGGACATTCATTATTGATGCAGCAAATTACAGTGGCCCACTAATAGCGTACGTTCCGGAACATTGGTCACGAAATATAGACCAATTTAACGCAATGGAAATATTAGATGATGTTTACGAGTGGGACGATAGCCCAACTGCAAAAATTCTGCTTGACTTCATAAATGGTCAAATGAGCAACTCTGAATTACATACAGCTATCAGTAAAGAGTCTTGGTATCAAGTCGAACCAGGATCAGATAGTTGGGAGGAAGGTAGTTATTGGGTTCGGCCAGAACAGACTCTTGGCTTATCACCAGCTCGCCCGTATCTTCCGACAGGAAACGAAATGCCTCCCATACCTTCATTTACGGAAACAGACTCAGAAGGAAGGGTATTTGCGAAAATATTTCCCCCCTTATTTCCAAAGAATAACAATATTGAACCTTTTGTTTCCAACGTTCAAACCTTCGATGTTCATCTCTATAACCATTTCGTTGATGTATTCAACACTGATAATGACCTAAGAACGATGAACACAAACTTCGGCGATTTCGGCATTCCAATGACTATTGAACATAATAATCACCTCTATGAAAGTGGTAATGCTGGAGTATTTTCATTTGATGAAAATGATGAAAGAGAACATCCGTTTACCAATAAACGAAGTTTCCAAATTAATATCCCCTTGCGCCCTCAGGATACAAATGGAGAAACAAGTATTTTCTTGGATTGGGGGGGAGTAGAACCAGAAGAGCGGGGATGGGGCACTTATTACGAAATATTAAATAATGAGACACTAGTCCCGGCGGCTATCTCAGAAGTGCCGGCAATTCTTACTGAACTACGTTATGGATCAATCCCTGAAACCTACAATTTAGCCCCACACGATAACTCTTCGCTGGTTAACGCAACTGGGGTCTCACCTGATTTTTCTTGTTGGGACTGTGACGATGTGAGTGTTTGTGATCCAAAAATTTATGAGACAGTCTTAGATGACGACAGCACAGTCTCATATCAGTGGTATAGATTCCGCGACCAGCCTCTATTTCGAGATTTAACTATTGATTATCCAGATGTGTATACAGATGTCTATCTTGACGAAATACAGTTATTGATTGAGAAGATGCACCGCGATTGGGGTGATTCACAAAAATTTATAGAACAGCCTAGTAATCAAGAGCATCCATTACATCTGGTTGAAATAGACCACGGTCTTATTGTCGAGCCGCCAGAAGGAAAAGAATATGGATGGGTTCCAATAGTTACTCAGGTAGAACATCCAGATGGAATATGGATAGAAGAAATGACTTTTCGGGAAACACCTATAGGAAACTTTTTCTATTCTCACTAATATTTCGCTGTCTTTGTTTCTCATATATTTAGTAATTGACATACGTAACCGATTGCGAGAGGCTCAAGGGGTAACGCTACACTGTTTGAGTTTGCACCTCTGCATTATTACCTAGGTCGGTATTTGAAACTTAAAAGTAAAAGGAGAAATAGATGTCAAGATGTGCCTTTATAGGTTTGGGAGTAATGGGATATCCAATGGCTGGTTATCTGCAGAATGCCGGCAACCAGACCACAGTTTACAACCGGACTATTTCCAAAGCTGTAAAATGGGTGGAAGATTATGGCGGCTCGTTAGGAGCTACACCTTGTGAAGCAGCTCAAGATACTGATGTAGTGATGCTCTGTGTCGGAAACGATGACGATGTTCGATCAGTTGTTTACGGAGAGTCTGGTGTTTTAGAAGGAATGTCACCAGGAGCTGTTCTGGTTGACCATACGACTGCATCCGCGTTTCTAGCTAAAGAATTGGAAAAAGCTTGTGCGGAAAAAAGCATAGGTTTTGTAGATGCACCTATTTCAGGAGGTCAGGCAGGAGCTGAATCAGGTCAGTTGAGTGTGATGTGCGGAGGATCTCAAGAGGCGTTTGCAAAGATTGAATCAGTAATAGATGTTTATTCAAAAATCTCTATTCTCGTTGGTCCTTCGGGTCACGGACAACTTACAAAGATGGTAAATCAGATCTGCATTGGAGGTTTGTTGCAAGGCTTGTCGGAGGCACTGGAATTCGCGAAACGATCTAACTTGGATACTGAAAAAGTCCTCGAAGCAATCAGCCAAGGAGCTTCCGCCTCTTGGTACTTGAGTAATCGTTCAGAAACGATGCTTGCAGGGGAATTCGATCATGGATTTGCAGTTGACTGGATGCGGAAGGACTTTGGCATTGTTTTTGAAGAAGCAGAAAGAATTGGTTTCGACTTGCCGGTCACGTCACTTGTTGACAATTTTTTTGCTGAGTTGCAGGAAAAAGGCCACAGTAGATCAGATGTCTCCTCTCTTATAGAACTACTATCAGACAAGTAGCATTTAAAAAACAGAGAAACTTTATGGTCGATATAACGAGGGTTTAGTTGAATCACTGACCGTAGTTCTATTCAACTCTCTTCTTTCTCCTTTATAGTCGTTTAGAGCTATGTGCTGGGTTGACCGATTATCCCAAATAACAAGGTCTCCAGGCGACCATTTGTGTCGGAAAGTAAATTGAATTCCAGTAGTCCATTGACTTAGCCATTTCATTAACTCTTCTTCTTTCGCGGTTTCTAATTCAGGCCCCTTCAATCCTCGAACATAAGTCGGATTGAAAAAAAGTGACGGTTTACCAGTTTCAGGGTGTTTACAAACCAGAGGATGTTCTTGAGTCGATTTGGCTGTTTCAGATGTTTCGATAGTCATATTTGATAGTTGTGAATGAAGGTCTTGCTGATCAGGCGAGTACGAAGCACTAGCGGAATGTATTCCGGTTATTTTATGCAGACGATTTTTCGTGTCGTTGTCTAAGTGGCAGTAAGCCGCAGTAGTGGAAGCCCAAACTGTATCACCACCGATTGCCGGAACGTCTATTGCATAAAGGATTGTAAACGCCGGCGGCGTCGAAAGGAAAGAGAAATCGCTGTGCCAGACACCTCCGAAGTTGAAAGCTTCTGGTTCTGTATTTTCCTTAACAACTTTAATAACTTCTGGATGTTCGTCTATTGGTTTCACGAAAGGAACAGGAGAATAAGGACCGAGTAGGTGGCTGAACTTAACTTGTTCTTCCGGTGTGAGACTTTGATCAGGTACTATGACAACTTCAAATTCACAAATAGCGTTCCTGAGTAACGTGATGACTTGCTTATCTAGTTCAGATTTGAGGTCGATTCCTGAAACTCGAGCTCCCAGTACCCCAGTTAGCGGTTCAACGTTTAGCGGACTTTTCACGAGTCTCTAAAGTATTTGCGAAAGGAATAGTTTTGTTCGTTCTTCAGTCGGATTAGTGAAGAAGTGGTCGGGTGTGCCAATTTCGACTATTTGTCCACCCTCCATAAACATTATTTTGTCAGCAACTTCTTTTGCAAATCCCATTTCGTGAGTAACAACCATCATTGTCATACCCGACAATGCAAGTTCCTTCATCACGTCTAGAACCTCTTTAATCATTTCTGGATCTAAAGCTGATGTAGGTTCATCAAAAAGCATAATTTTTGGTTCCATTGCCAACGCACGCGCAATGGCAACTCTTTGTTGCTGTCCACCCGATAGTTGTCCGGGGAATTTGTCAGCTTGTTCCGGAATGCCAACTCGCTCGAGTAGCGATGCTGCTTGTTCTTCAGCTTCGGCTCGTGGTTTTTTTCTCACCCATATAGGGGCAAGACTGACATTGTCTCTGACAGTCAGGTGGGGGAAAAGGTTGAACATTTGAAAAACCATTCCAACTTCTGATCTGACTTTCTCGATATTTCGGAGATCGTTTGAAAGCTCAACGCCATCGACCATTATTCGGCCTTCTTGGTGTTGTTCTAATCTATTTATGCATCTAATCCATGTCGATTTTCCTGAACCAGAAGGCCCTAAAACGACCACAACTTCCTGTTCTTTAATCGTTGCGGAGACGTTATTTAAAGCCTGGAAGTCGCCGAACCATTTTGAAACTCCTTCGCAAACGATAATATCTTGGGCGTTTGCAAGGTCACGTTCTCCTCTAATTGAGGATGTGGTTTCGTTGTCAGTCATTTTTTTACTTTACCTTTCGCCAAGTCCAACGCGTTTTTCAACCCGCTGACTAGCTTTCGACATAGAGAAACAGATCACTAGATATACAAGGGATACGAATAGCAAGTTCTCTCTGGTGCTGCCCATAAATTCTGTTTGCCCTGGGATTACAGATCGAGCAATATACAGAAAATCGAATATGCCGATTATCGCCAACAGACCCGTTTCCTTGAAAGTAGCGATAATTTGCCCCACCATTGGCGGAATGGCAACTCTGAGGGCTTGTGGGAGGACTATAAAAAATGTTTTTTGAGCATTCGTCATTCCGACCGCTTCAGCTGCTTCGTGTTGACCGCGTGTAACTGACTGAAGCCCACCCCTAACATTTTCGGCTAAATATGCAGCTTCGAAAATTATAAAAGCGATAGTTACGGCAGCTATTTCAGTCAGATCCATGCCGTCAGGTAAAAAGAGCGGCACCATGACACTGAAGAATATAAGAATGGTTATTAGAGGGACGCCTCTAATGAACTCAATAAAAGTAGTTGAAACCATTCTAAAAATTGGAAACTTTGATGTTCGCGCAAGAGCTAAAAGAACACCTAAAGGAAAAGCTAGAACCATCGTAAAGAAAAAGATCATTAGTGTGATGGCGAAACCTCCGATGAAGAAATCACCGGGAACTTTTGCTGTAGAAGGTGTGTTTATCGCGGTTATCAGCCAGCAGAGTATCACCATAGTTCCAATCCATACTTTGGTGTACCTGATGCGTGCTGGCTTCTGACCACTAAATGTTGGAGCGGCTAAAGCGAAAAAAGCCAATACGAGAGTCAAAATTCTGACGATCATCAGCATTTGAAATAAAAATGTTGCAAAGCCTACAAAAAGAATTGCGGTAGAAATAACTCTTCCTTTTTCTCCAATATCTGGATTTGTTAACCAAAGTAAGATGACTGAACCGACAATTGAGAAAAATAGAAATATTGGTATATCTGTTGAGAAAAGGTGCCCTGTGTCAAAGTCCGGATCTCTAAGAACTAGAAAAAGAAGGAAAAGCGGCGAAATCAACCAAGTCGTGGAGAGGAGAGCCTTACCTTTGGCCTCATCTATTTTATCTCTTATAAGAGAGCCAAGAAAATATGAGCAAATAGCAACTACTAACATTATTGTCCAAGGAAGTTTTGTTGTCATTGCTACCGTTCCCGGTTCAGCAAGGATCTTTGGTGTTCTAGTCGATATATAGCTGTGGTGTCCGTAAGGAATCACCCAGAGTGAAAGAATAGCTAAAAGAAAAGCTCCAGAAAGTAGTGTCATGGAGCTGGTGGTTTTATCTTCTCTGGAGGATTTTAATAAGAAACCCGTTCCGGCAATAAAGACTCCTACTATCAGCCAGATTATTGTTGCTTCACTACTGAAGGGTGCTAAAAGAGTTACTAACACTATGAAAGACCCAATTGCCAGTAGACGTTTTCCGACTTGGGAAAGAAGGACGCTTCTTCCAGCGCGCCAGAAAGCCAGCGATACTCCTGTAAGGAAAAGTAGAAATCCGAGACTGACCCAAATCCTTGCATATTGATGTTCCGGATAAGCCTGTGTCATTAGTAGGCGCATATTTGTGGCGGTAGCAGACCACTGTCTGAGAGGATTGAAAATGAAGCTTAGTAATCCACGAATAATTAGAAGAATGGCTGCAGTCGAGAGAATCGTTAGAACGGAATTGAAAGTATTAGAGAAAAGATTGGCTTTGAGCCATTCAGCAGGAGAAAGAACCGGCGCTTTCGGGGGAAGTTCACTGTTAGATGCCTCTGCTAAAGGATCTGTTTTAAGCTGTTTTTGCGAAGTAAAGTTTTTTAGGTTCATCATCGCTCCACAATCTTCATTCGAACGTTGTAGTAGTTAACTACTACAGAGATTGTCAATGAACAAGCTAGGTAGAAAAGCATCCATATTGCCATCACAGGAAGCGATTTGCCTGTTTGGTTATATACCGTTTGACCGACCTGAACGATATCGCTGTAACCGACTGCTATTGCGAGTGATGTATTTTTTGTAAGATTCAAATATTGATTCCCCATAGGCGGCAGGATGATTCTTATTGCTTGAGGAAGGACAATATGTCGAAGAGATTGGCCTCTATTTAATCCAACAGCGTTTGCTGCTTCAATTTGTCCTTTAGGAACAGCAAGAATGCCTCCTCTTATTATTTCTGCGACAAAAGCAGAAGTGTAAAAAACTACGCCAAAGAAAACCGCTGCGAATCCAGGAGTCATTGTGAGTCCACTTGTGCCGTAGTTGGCAAATTTTCCTGGCTTGACTATGTCGGGCTTCATGGCGTCGAATGGGCGAGCTGCGCCATCTACTTCGAATTTAGCTTCGAGCATATGAAAGAGATCTCGACCGCTATTTAAAATCCATGATGATATTCCGGTCCAACTGATAAGGAGAATAATTGCTATTAGTGCACCAGTCCCAACAAAAACCATTCTGAAAATATCGTCATCTATCAAAGAAAGGTGTCCGGTAGCACTTCTACGACTAGTGAAGAAGTTGCGAATCCACCGAGCAGCTAAAAAAATAAGAATTGCGGATAGAAGGATCTTGACCAGCGATGTTGGGATGGTTTCGAAAAGAGTGGCTAAGCCTGCAAATATTTCACCAATGAAACTAAATACTGGATGAACAAAAATCCCAATAACTGCAAAAACGCAGATAGTTAAAAATGCCCAAGAGACTGAGCGCGTGTCTTCACCAGTTAGATCCTGTTTCCTGAGTCTTTGTTTTCTTATGAAGTGTGCAGCTATGCAGCCAACAGCTACAACAGTAATCCATTGGTAGAAGCCATCAGATATGAAAACTCTGGGCATTGAAATGCCTTTATTTGATATATGGAACCATCCATTTATCGGTCCCGATTCGAGACTTACACGGGGTAGGGCAGTTAGAACAGCGAAATAGAAAATCATTTGAACTAGAAGTGGAACATTCCTTAAGGTTTCTATCCACAAGCCTGCGAGACGTTTGATCAGCCAGTTGTTTGAAAGACGAGCTAACCCAACTATCACTCCAAGGAAAGTTGCGAAAATTATACCTACGACTGCCATGCGTAAGGTGTTGACCATACCGACCCAAAGGGCTCTACCACCTGTTGCAGGTGATGTGTCGATGCCTTCACTTAGTTGGATGTCGGGAGGGCGTTCAAGGAAATCAAAACCAGTGTTTATATTTCTGGCTTGAAGATTATCGCCGGCTTGTCCAGCCAAAAACCAGAGAGATGATACTACTACTGCTAATAGAGCTAATTGCGTAACCCATTTGATTACAACTACGTCACGCCACAGAGGAACTCTTTGCGAGACTGCTTGTAGTGTGCTTGATTTTTCTTCTGCAGATGATTGCATAGGTTTTCTTTTCGCTTAAACCTGAGACCGGGTTACTGAAATCATAGCAAATACTGGTGTCTCTGTATAAGTAAAAAAGTCCTAGGCCCAAGGTGAAATACACCTTGGGCCATTAGGACTTTATTTAAAGATAAGAGTTTTACTTATCGTGCTGGTGGAGCATAAATCAATCCACCATCTTTCCAGCCAGCGTTAGCGGAACCTTCACGGTAGAGACCTACTGGATTAAGGTTTCTATTGTAAATGTCGCTGTAGTTGCCGACTTGTTTGATCACTTGATGGAAAGCATCAGCGCTTAGTCCCATAGTGGTCTGGAGTTCACCGTCACCACCTAGTAGACGCCCAAGCTCTCCTTCTTTAACTGCTGAGTCAACGTTGCTTTGGTCTACTCCGTATTCATCAGCAATAATTGTTGCATAAACGGTCCAGTTCACTGCATCTGCCCACTTTGAGTCATTTTGACCGTATGTAGGTCCTAGAGGCTCCTTGGATATCGGAGTAGCTGGGAAAATCACCCATTCCTCATCAGCAGGTTGCTGTTTAACTTTACGACCCACGAGAGCCGATCCGTCAGTGGTTGAAATGTCACAAGCCCCATCGATAAATCCTTGCCAGTATTCGTCACTGGTTTCAAATGTCTTGAGTGTGATATTTACACCTGCAAGAGATGCGTATTCAGAAACATTCTTCTCAGTTGTTGTTCCTGCGTTTGTGCAGACGACTGCACCTTCTAAGTCAGCTGCTCCGGAGTTTGCGGTAAACCCATCGGAAGCGCGTCCCATAAGCTGCTGTCCGTCATAGTAAGTTGTTGGTCCAAAGTCCATACCGACATCGGTATCACGGCTTTGAGTCCAGGTTGTGTTACGTATCAGTACATCAACATCGCCACTTTGCACGGCGGTGAAACGCTCTGATGCGGTTAGAGAAGTGAACTTGACTGCATTTGCATCTCCAAGAACTGCAGCTGCTACGGCACGACAATAGTCGGCATCAAAGCCGGTTACTGAACCGTCAGCTTGAGTCTCTGAGAATGCAACAGCGCTTCCACTTACTCCACAATGCAAGGTTCCACGGGCTTGAACGGTGTCAAGAAGACTTCCGTCAGCAACCATTTCAACTTGCGCTGTTGTAGCTACGGCTGCTGCTGTTGTAGCAGGTGCCGCTGCTGGTGCTTCTTCTTCATCGCTACCACAAGCAGCTGCAACAACCCCAATGGCTAGTGCTACTGCAAGTAGTTTTACGAACTTGCTGGTCATAAGTAATTCCCCTCCGATTAACTGGGATATTCAAATAGGCTTTTCCTATTCGACCGTTAACAGTAAATAAACGCTATGTCTGAAAGACATAAGTGGCAACTTCTGAGAAAATTTCATATTTTTGTAAAGTTTAAAATTTTGAAAAGATTGTTTTTAAAGGGTTTTTAATTAATTAATTTGCCGATTCATGTCTTTCCAGTAAGGCTCTCTCAGTTTAAATTTCTGCAGCTTGCCAGTAGTGGTTCGCGCTAGTTCTTCAAGAAAATCTACAGAGGTGGGACATTTATAATGAGCAAGATTTTCTCGACAGTACGAGATCAATGTCTGTTCATCGGTTAACTCATTTTCTGAAAGAACAACAAGAGCTTTTACGGTTTCGCCCCACTTTTCATCTGGCACTCCTATTACAGCAACTTCAGCAACGGATGGGTGAGAGAAAAGAACATCTTCGACTTCAATTGATGAAATGTTTTCGCCACCGGAAATAATTACGTCTTTTTTTCGATCGGTGATTGTCACGTAGTGGTCCCTTCCAAGGGTTGCTCCATCTCCCGTGTGGAACCATCCATCTGCCAGCGCTTGCTCTGTTGCTTCAGGTTGTTCCCAATAGCTTTTTAAAACGTGGTTGCCTCGCACCAAGAGCTCACCATCGGGCGAAGTGGAGACGCCTATTCCAAGGGCGGGGCTTCCGGCGCTTGAAAGTAAAACAGCTCTTTCTTGTGCCGTCTTACTGTCCCATTCTGGGCGAGTCCGGTTCATTGTTACGAATGGAGCTGTTTCTGTTAGACCGTAAATCTGAATGAATTCCCATCCCAGTTCTGTTTCGACTCTTTCTATCGTTTTGGTTGGAGGTGGTGCTCCCGCAACAACTATTCGCATCGTTCCGGTTCCAGGAATTTCTCCCTCCCATTCGTTTGCAGCTTCGAGTATTGACGCTATTACAGCTGGAGCTCCGCAGAGAAGAGTGACATGATGTTCCTTTATTCGTTTTAGGATTTCTGATCCATCAACTTTTCTTAAAACTATATGTTTCCCTCCCATGCCGGTAATTGCATAAGGCATGCCCCAACCATTGCAATGGAACATGGGAAGTGTATGTAGGTAAACCTCTCGATGATCAACGCCGGTCTGCCATCCAAAAATTGCGGCGTTCAACCACAAGTTTCTGTGGGTCATTTCTACGCCTTTGGGGCGGGCTGTGGTGCCACTTGTGTAGTTGATAGTTGCTGTGGCATTTTCATCCGGAGTCCACGTTTTAGGAGTGTTGGTATTTTCAAACAGATGATCTGACTCTTTACCTAAGACAAATAAGTGCTTAACATTGATATCTGCAAGGTCTTCTTTTAACTCAGGATCAATTAGAAGAACTTCCGCTCCAGAGTGTTCAACTATGTAAGAAACTTCTTCTCTATTAAGTCTGAAGTTTATTGGAACTCCGATTCTGCCGAATGCACTGGTCCCGAATAGAAAAATGAGCATCCTGGCAGAATTTTGTGAAACCATTGCTATCCGTGAACCTAGTTCTATTCCCAGTTCATCAAGTCCTGCGGCCAAGCCCCGCGCCGAGTTGCTAAGTTCTTTATATGTCAGATCTTTTAAAGGCTCTGCTGGCTGATCAGGTTCATCAACCACGGCAATTTGATCGCCGTAAACGAGTTCAGCCCTGTTCAGATAATCAGTAAGGGTTAGTGGTATCTCCATGCGTGCCTCATTGTATAAATGTTTGCTTGAAGAGAGAGACTAGTTCCAATTGGTGCTCATTTTCATCTCAGGTAATACGCTTATATAAGAAATAAATTTTTAGCTGCACTCTTATCAGGAGAAAGCAATGGAAGACAACAGAGATTTACTAGAAGAATATCGATCAAGTATCGATAATGTTGACGCTGCTCTCATCCATCTACTCGCTGAAAGGTTCCGAATTACCCATCAGGTAGGTGTTTATAAAGCTCAGAACGGCTTACCGGCCGAAGATAAAGAAAGAGAAGCTGCACAAGTAAAACGTATGCGAGAACTAGCTGAAGAAGCAGGTATAGACCCTGTGTTCAGTGAAAAGTTTCTACGTTTCATTATTGAAGAAGTGATCAGGCATCATGTCGAGATTGAAACTGACACTTCTTCTGATTAGAACAGTATTCTGAGTTCTAAAATTTAGAGCTAGTTATTCAGACTTCTTCTTTATGAAAGACCTCGTGCGCTGCTTCTAGCACCTCTTTATCTTTTTCTTCAAGACTCTTATCGAGATCGAAGTCCTCATATTCTGAGCCGGTATCAACCCAGTTTTCGAATTCGATTACTCCTATTTCAGTGAAGCGATCTCGCAGCCACCCATCTCCTGCATCGAGTAGGCCAAGTTTTTTACAATTGGGAACTATTTTGGAGAAAAGAAGACGCTGGAAAACTTTTAATTCTTCAGGCATCTCGAGTTGGTACTTGACCATCTCTTTGACATCTACCCCAAGTTTTTCCCACATTTCCTGACGTAAAAAACGGTCGCGCATGCGCAGTGCTGCTTCAAAAGTAAATTCTTGACGTTCACGAATTTCCTTAGCGTCCATATCTTTATAAACCTCTTGAAGACTTAAAACACCGAAAGCAACATGTCTTGCTTCATCAGACATTACGTATCGAAGTAATTTTTTAAGAAGAGGTTCTTCAGTTGTTTGATGCATGAAACCAAAGGCGGCTAAAGCTAAACCCTCGACCATTATTTGCATTCCTAGATAAGTAATGTCCCAACGACTATCTTTGATGATGTCATCAAGTAAGGCTTTCAAATGGTGATTGACCGGATAGTTTATTCCGCCCATTTTTTGATCTAGATATTGAGCAAACACTTCGACGTGCCTTGCTTCGTCGACGACTTGAGTCGAAGCGTAGTATTTAGCGTCTATCCAAGGAACAGTCTCAACTATTTTTGCTGTGCATAGGAGTGCCCCCTGCTCACCATGCATAAATTGGGAAAGACTCCAATTGAGAGACTCGACTGCGAGCTCTTTCCACTCCTTGTCAGAAAATTTATGAAGAGGGGATGCAGGGTTTTCCTTGAAGTAGTCGGCCTCCATGGGGTTTGCGGGAAGAAGCATAGTGTAGGGATCTACCTCAATTGACCAATCCAAATCGGTTTGACCATTCCACTGTGAAGTTTTTGCTTTTTCATACAAACGGTCAAGGGGAGCTCGTTCTCCTTTATCGTAACCCCAAGTGAAAATAGCATCGGCGTTGTCTTCTACAGCATGGATTAAGGAAGTCACATCCTCGTTCCATACGGAATACTCAGTTATTCTTTCTGGGTCATTCGCATACTCTTCTAAGCTCTGGTTGGGATTAGTTTCTATTGTGGTCACGATTTTCCTCCGTGAGTTTTTGTTTCATTATTAATAAATGCTTCAATTACTAAATTTATAACAGTGGTCCAGTCATCTCTGGAAGGAAGGTCTAAACCAATTGTCCTCGTTAGGGTCATTCCAAATCCGATCGCATGCGCTAACCGCATTAGAGCAAGCTGGTCAATGTCCTGCTGAGGGGAAGCTTCTTTGATCAGTTGAGCAAGTTTATTTTCTTCACTTTGTAGTACATGTCGGAGACGTTCTGCCAGCTCAGGGTCACGCTTTGCTGCAACTACGGCTTCGAGAAAAAGTCCGGTTCCATCGGAGAGATCATCTAGAAGATGGTCTCCCAGGTGTGACAGTACATCTATAGCTGAAGCATTTGAATGAAGTGTGTTTAGTTGTGTTAACAAGTGTCTATCCACAGCGTCTATGAGTAGTTCAGCTTTTCCGCTATATCGACTGTAAATTGCACCTGTTGTGACGCCGGCTCGACGAGCAATTTCAGCTACGCCTGCTTTTTCATATCCATTTTCGGCGAACACTTCTGCTGCGGCTTGTAGTAGACGTTCTGTGAGTTCGTCTTGAACGGCACTATTAGGTTCTACAACAAGAGTCATATATTGATAATAATGGTTATTATCAATTTGTCAAGTTAGCAAAATGAATAAATTTTGATTTCTTCTTAGCTTATTGTTGACGCAAGATCTTCAGAAAGAGCGTTTTTTTGTTCTTTTGTGAGTTCAGCTTCTCCGGCCAAATCACTAAATGTGCAACCGATGGCTGTGGGATCAGCCTCTATTGGAAATTTAAGGTATTGAACCGCCGATAACCTTCTATCTCCCACTTGTGATATATCGTGTTCTGCAAAAATTTTATTTCCAACTTCATCTAAAATGTAGATGCATTTTTCCATACCCATCCAATTTTCTAAAAGTGGTTTTCTGTCAGACTCTTCTTCGATTTCAATCAAAAGGACACAGGCTAACTCTCCTGAATTCCCAAGAAAACTGTTATATGTATCCAGTTCTTCTAAAATGGCAGACTCTTTGACAATTTTTTCGACTCTCATTATCTCCTGAATCTGATATTTGATCGTTTCATGGTTTTCAAACAAAAAAGTAAGGTTTTCACCTAGGTGGATTCTTCGGTGTTTTTTAATTTCGAAAATCTTACTTTTGGTGTCTGCTCTACTCTCTTCATAAGTTTGGTAATCAAAAATTTCTGATCTTTTTACGTGGTGGGGGCTCGAAGTAGTAGTTGTTTCATTCATTTTTAGAATCCGTTTCTTTAGTCTGATCTACAGAAGTGGAGAAACCAGTTTCATCGTATGCCCTGGCCAAAATAGACATTGGGTGCATGGGGCGCCTGTCCGCATGTTGATCGAACTGCATGGCCGCCAAGGGACAGTCGGTAGCCCAAACTTCCGCGGAACTTTCGGACATTGAATCAAAAGATTTTTTTCCTATGCGAACAGAAGCTTCAAAGCCTTCAGTTTTCATTGCAAAGGTTCCGTCATGCCCGCAGCATTCCATTGTTGT
>JUEM01000041.1 GCA_000817085.1 marine actinobacterium MedAcidi-G1
ACTTCTCGCTGATCTGTTGACCCAGGCGGTGTCAATAAGCTTCTGATCCAATCACTGAGCGAACGACCCAATGCAGCCAGAACCAAGGCAATTCCCTTAAATAGCTGCTTTCCAACGATCCCAGCACTTCTTACAGTAATTCTTATAGCATCACGCGCAGAGACTCTCGTAGCAACAACTACTGAAACCAAAATAAATGCAACAAGAACTAAAACAGACCCCCATGTCCCTATGGCAGCTCTCAAACCACCACCAGCGGAAAGACCCAAAATACCTCCTGCTTCTCCGAGTTCATCTACCCCATCACTGATACCTGGGCGACCTCGACTTAGATGTAATAGGCCAGACACACCTACAAGACCCAAAAACAATCCAACCGGTAGCCGTTTGGTTATTTCTCCAAATTCTGAGCGTTCTCTGAACATCGCCAAACCTGTAACTACCATCAAAACAGGAAGAACAAGTTTTATTACTCCAATAGTCCACCCTGCGGCACCATCGACTACATCGCCAACCGGTCCTGCTTGTTCAAGGTAGATAGAAAGACCTGCCAAAAGACCACCAAGCACAAGGCTGAGGCCCAACATTTCGTTTCCTCGTCCGGCGAAGGCCGTTTTGAAGAAATTTTTTGTTGCACCCTCCTCAGTCGAAGGCGTGTTGGAGACACGTACCGATTTTTTATGATCAGTACCTCTAGAACCAGTAAGAGAATTTTCAGATTTTTCTTCGCCCATATGAACCTTTACCACACCAGTTTTACGGTAGCACTAGGGTGCGACGTAGGGTGTCCATTCTGATTTTTAGTTAATCTCCACTATTGGAACTAGTACTGGGCGACGCCCAGTTTTTAGGTCTACATATTTCCCCGCTGTCCTGCGAACAAGTCTTGTTAATTCTTTTTGGTCAACCTTGTTCTCAACTAGTGCAATATCCATAACTTTTATTACTTCCTCGATTATTTCATTGAGCCATTCCTCTTTATCTTCTGCCTCAACCCATCCGAAAGTTGCTGCAAAAGGACGCTCTAAGAGCCTTTTTCCCTTTTCGTCGACAACTACTCTCAATAAAATAAAACCTTCTCCGCCCAAAGAAATTCGTTCTTTAACTAAGCCGTTACTAACTTCGACACCGCGGGTATCCACCATTAGATATTCGTCACTTACTCGCCCTTCTAAGTGAACCCCATGCTCGTCTAAGAGGACCCTGTCGCCGTCTACACACCTAAGAACATTAGATTGGGTCATACCTCTATTCAATGCGATCTCTTCATGTCCCAGTAAATGTGTGTATTCACCATGCACTGGTATGAAAAACTCGGGATTACTTGCTTCGTGTAAAGCTAGGAGTTCGCCAGCCTTGCCATGGCCAGTCGTATGGATATTCAACTTGCCACTGTGAACGATTCGCGCTCCTAAACGTGCCAACTTGTTATGGACTCTGAAAATAGAAGCCTCATTTCCAGGTATCGGAGCTGAAGAGAAAATTACTGTGTCATTTTTATCTATTTCGATCAAAGAGTGCTTCCCAGCAGACATCATAGATATAGCTGCTCTTGATTCAGCTTGAGAACCTGTGCAAATGATACAAACTTTGTCAGATCTAAAACTTTTCAATTCCTTTTCAGTTAAAAGAACACGGTCAGATAAGTGTAATAAACCTAGCTCTCTCGCTAAAGCTACATTTCTGATCATTGAAGGGCCCAGTACTGCTAATTTGCGACCGGTCTTCATTGCGGCATCAGCTATTTGTTGAATCCTATGAATATGACTAGAAAACGTCCCAACGATTATTCGACGCCCTTCATTTTCAATAAAAACTTCTTCAAGGATGGGACCTATTTCCGATTCTGAAAGAGATACACCGTCACTCTCGGAATTTGTGGAATCTGCTAGAAGTAAACGGATTCCTTCTTTTCTCGACACATCAGACACCCTGTTCAAATCTGTAAGTCTTTTGTCCACAGGAGTTGGATCCAATTTGAAATCGCTGGAGTGTAAAATAACCCCCTGAGGGGTTTTGAACATAGTCATTAGCCCACCGGGAGTTGAATGTGTTACTGGCAAGAATTCGCATTCGAAAGGGCCAATTTCGAGAATTTCATTGTCTTCAATAGAAACCAGTGGAGGAACATCCACTTCATGGCTTTCTAATTTTGCTTTAACCATCCCGAGGGTAAACGGAGAACCATATATCGGCACTGATACATGACGAAACAAGTGGGGTATTCCACCCATATGGTCTTCATGTGAATGGCTAAGTATGCAAGCTTCTATATCATCGTGCCTATCTATCAGCCATTTAAAATCTGGAAGTATTGAATCAATGCCTGGGTGCTTATAGGGAAACAATTGGCCACAATCAAGCAGCACAATACGATTATCTATCTCGATTGCTGCACAGTTTCTTCCGATTTCACCAAGCCCACCAAGAAAAGTTATATGTACTGAACTATTCAAAACTTCATTTCTTGTTCGTCAACTGCGTCCTAAACCGCTTAGGACTCCACGTGCCTTTTCGGCCAGCCATTCCGGTTCAGGTCCCATCGGTAAACGGCAATTGCCTCCTGGTAAGTTAAGTATTTTCATCATTGCTTTTGTAGGTACCGGATTAGGTGTGAGGTCTCCAGATTCGAAATCGTATGAGGGGATAAGCCTATGATTAGTCTCTGCTGCTCTTAGAAAATCGCCAGCAAAAAAAGATTTTATCATTTCACTAGTCTCAGGTGTAGACCAGTGAGAAGCAACGCTTACTGTTCCTACAGCACCTACGGAAAGTAAAGATAGAGTCAGCGAGTCTTCACCGCTGTAAACCTCGAAACCTTCTGGAGCGGCAGCTATAAGCCTTGCGGTCTCCGCTACGTCTCCTGCTGCATCTTTGAGCGCAACTATATTTTCAACTTCGTCTGCTAATTGTAAAATTGTTGACGTATCAATTTTTCTACCTGATCTAGCTGGAATGTCGTAAAGCATCACTGGCAGATTAGTCGACTTAGCTATAGCTGAAAAATGTTCTAATAAGCCTTGCTGAGAAGGTCTGTTGTAATACGGAGTCACAGTAAGAATTCCTGAAGCCCCTACTTCAGTGCAGCGTTCAGTTAACTCAACGGCAGTTTTAGTGTCATTACTTCCCGCTCCCGCTATTACAGGAACATCAACTGCCTCAACCACAGCAGCAATCAAATTTATTTGCTCTTCATGAGTGAGAGTGGGTGACTCTCCGGTTGTACCAGCAATAACTAAACCCTCATTACCTTGCTCCACAAGCCATTTAGCTAATGTTTTAGCTCCCTCAACGTCTAACTCGTCATCTGTTGTAAACGGTGAAATCATTGCGGTTAGGACACGTCCGAAATCTGGTGTCATAAGTTCTACTCCCTTACCCTTAAGTGCTTTCAGATGCTCTATCAATACCTAAAGTTGAAAAAAAATTTTCATGCAGTTCAAACCAAACTGTGTGGTAGGACTCAATCATTGGTTTGGCGATCCAGTCTGTGTCACCTTTAAGGACCATTTCCAGAGCATGGGTAAAGCGACTGCCATAAGATGAAAAACGTTCCAATTGTTCAGCGAGACTTGCACACACAGGTTGCGCTTGTTTATCTAATTCAACTAAACGGTCGATTACTCCTTTGTCATACTCGGGGTCAGAATGATCATTTAAAACTTGTTCTACCTCGCTCGCATCGAGCGATGGTTTTAATTGCCAGTCCGTGCAAAGCTCTTTGAAATCATTATTTAATCGTGAGAATTCTTTATAGGAAGTCTCAATTTCTAAACGAATTCCTAAACTATCAACTTCATTTGCCAAAAGTTGCTCGCCATATGATCTTCCCTCTGATGTGATCATCCATCCCACCATTCGACCTTCTCTATAACTAACTCTGCCTTCTTCGGCGAATTGGTTTAGCATGTTCAAAGTATCTTCTTGACTCAAACCAACAGTTTCTGCAACGGCTTCAGTGTCAACAAATCCCTTTACTCTCAATGCTTGAAGCACCAGTAGGTCAGATTCACTTATTTTCGACATGTATTCACGCTACCAGTCGATCGTCAGCTATGACGCGCCTAAGCACTAGAGGGTATCCGATCAGGCCAATTAAAGTAAAAATAAACCATTGAACCGCATAACTAAAGTGTGACCCTTCGGTCAATTCTGGTGGCTTGATTTGTGCCGGCCAATCATTCATTGTTTGTTGATTTTGCTGCAAATAAACAGGGAGCAGAGGCACGCCCCATTCGGCACTCAATAAGTCAATGTCTATTCGGTTTATTTCATTGCCTCGCAACTTTCCATCTGAAAATGCGAGCATTATATATCCTTCCAACTCAAGCATCTTTGAGGGTGGTTTCCAAAGTTCAGATTTACCATCATTAAATATCTTGTACGGCAAATACCCTCTGTTAACAACGACGTGGGAAACAGGGTCGGTTTCGAGAGCAAAGGAATTTATTACTTCAACTCCTGGAACAGCATCTCGAGACCTGTTGATCAGATAGACCTCTCTATTTTCGTCGAAAGTTCCTTTTGCCCTAACAGGAACGTAATTCTGGTAACTATCTTTGTCATGTAGATACAGGTCATTCACAGAGACAGATTCTCTACTGGTAGTTTCCATTATCTGAGCGTTATTCGACTTACGTTCTTCTAATCTGCGAAGTTGCCAGAAACCAAGATTTACGGTGGACACAAGAAGTGCTAATACAAAAATATGTGAGATTATCCAACTCGGCCTTAATAAACGACGAGAACCAAAACTCATTCAATTCCAAGCAGTTTTTCTAAACCTATAGTTAAGCCGTTAGGAAGAGCACCAATTCCTTGGACGGCTAATAAAACTCCAGGCATGAAAGACTCACGATCGGGAGAGTCGTGACGTATCGTCAACGTTTGACCTGCTGAACCCATTATTACCTCTTGGTGAGCAACCATGCCTTTCATTCTCACCGCGTGTATTGGTATCCCTCCTGATTTTGCCCCACGGGCGCCTGGGATATTTTCATTTACTGTCGGGTCATCGTCCCATTGATCAGAAGCTGATGACATTCTCGTTGCGGTCGCAATTGCTGTACCTGAAGGTGAATCAATTTTCTGATTGTGATGATATTCAATAATTTCTGCCGTATTAAACCAAGGTGCGGCTATAGCTGCAAAATGCATCATAAGCACTGCTCCTATTGCGAAATTAGGAACAATTAAGCAACTACTTTCGTTAAATTTTTCCCCAATTATTTGAACATCTTGATCATTAAGACCACTTGTCCCTACGACTACATCAATTCCTTCTTCAGCTAGTAAAGGCAAGTTATTTGTCGAGGCCTCAGCAATGGTAAAATCAACCACTACATCTACTTTGGCTTTATACAAACTGCTGATTTCTTGGGCAATTGGAATGCCATCAAATGTTTTTTCAAACTTATCGGTCGTCAAATCCACCGCTGCTACAAGGTCCATAGATTCCGCTTCCATAACCGCAGAACATACTGACTGACCCATGCGTCCAGACGCTCCTAGAACACCGACTCTTAAAAATTCTTTTCCCATAAGTCTGAGGTTAGTCCTCCGACGTGGCTTTATTGAAATTGTTTAATCAAATTAAGCCTGAAGATAAAAGCAACTATCTTCTTTTTCGCTCACCGCTTCTTCTAGAAGAACTTTTGCCTAAGTCGCCGTGCACTGCTTCCAATTCTGCTTGAAAAGCATCTTCGAAAGAGGCTGCTGTCTTAGCTTTACTTCCGCTGTCTCGATTATCAGAATCGTCGTCTTTCTGGTTGAAATCATCTGCATCAGAAGAATCATCGTCTCTATCTGAACTCTCATCTTCTTCAATAGTTTCTGAAGACTTATCTTCATGACTTTGATCATTGTCACCATCTGATAAAGGCCTCAAAGAAATTTTTCCATTCGGATCTATGTCTTCAACCTCAACTTCAATGGCGTCACCAAGCGCAAGAACGTCTTCAACCTTGTCAATGCGTTTACCGCCACCTAATTTAGAAATATGAACTAGCCCATCTCTTCCTGGCAGTATGTTAACGAAAGCCCCGAACTTGGTTATGTTCACAACTCTTCCTTCGTAAACCTCTCCGACATGTGCTGAAGGTGGATCGACAATCAACATTACCTGTCTTTCCGCTTCGGCAACTTTCTCACGGTCAGGCGAAGCGATGGATACTATTCCTGACATCCCATCATCATCAACAGTGATTTCTGCTCCGGTTTCGGCTTGAATAGTGTTTATCATTTTCCCTTTCGGGCCTATTACTTCACCAATTTTTTCAACCGGTATTTCAAAACTGAGAATCTTTGGAGCATTTTCTCCAACATCTTCACGTGGTTCAGGAATTGCAGAAGTCATTACTTCAAGTATTTTTAAACGAGCCTCTTTGGCTTGATTTAATGCGTCTTTAAGCACGTCTGCAGGAATCCCATCAATTTTGGTATCGAGCTGCAAAGCTGTGACAAACTCAGTCGTGCCCGCAACTTTGAAATCCATATCTCCGAAAGCGTCTTCTGCGCCTAAAATGTCAGTGAGTGTCACGTACTTGCCATCTTTATAAATCAAGCCCATAGCTATCCCAGCTACTGGTGCCTTAATAGGGACACCCGCATCCATCATCGAAAGACTGGAAGAACAAACAGAACCCATTGAAGTGGAACCGTTTGATGAAAGAACCTCAGAAACTAAACGAATGGTGTAAGGAAATTCCTCAAAACTTGGCACCACAGGAAAGAGGGCTCTTTCAGCGAGTGCACCATGGCCGATTTCTCTACGCTTTGGTCCTCTCATGAAACCAGTTTCTCCTGTTGAAAAGGGTGGAAAGTTGTAATGATGCATATATCTTTTACGCTCAATCGGATCAATACCATCTATCATCTGATCCATTCGCCCAGTTCCCAAAGTGGTTATATTCAATACTTGAGTTTCACCTCGCTGGAAAAGACCAGACCCGTGAGATGTTGGAATTATTCCCACATCTGACGACAGGGACCGAATATCAGACACTCCACGCCCATCAATTCGAACTCCTTCGTTTATGATTCGATCCCTAACAGTCTCTTTGGTAACAGATCTTATGGCAGCAGAAATCTGAACTTCTGCATTTTCTATTTCTTCAAAATTAGAAATGAGTTCACTTTTAAGTGCTTCCTTTAAGTCTGACTCAGCATTTTGTCTTTCTGTCTTGTCAACAATCATCTGTGTAGCTAAAACTCTTTCCGCTCCAGCAGTTTCAACGGCGGCAAAAATTTCGGGACTGTAATCAGCAGAAACCTCATATTCCATTACCTCAGGTTTTCCTACTGTTTCAACTAGTTTTTGCTGTAGTTCGATAACTTCTTTTATAAAATTCTTCGAAAATTCAAGACCATCAGCCAGTACAGCTTCATCAACGAAAGGTGCCCCTGCGTCGTAGACATCACAGGTGGCTTCCGTGCCACCTGCTTCTACCATCATGACTGCAACATCTCCATCTTCTAATAGACGGCCTGCTACAACCATTTCAAAAGCTGAATCTGCGGATTCCTCATAAGTCGGATGGGGAATCCATTCTCCCGACGCTGCCCAAGCGATTCGAACAGCTCCCACAGGACCATCAAAAGGTATTCCGGAAAGCATAAGTGCTGCTGAAGCCCCATTTAAAGCTAAAACATCATGAGGGTTCTCCATATCAGCCCCCATTACTGTTCCGACTATGTGTACTTCATTACGGAAACCCTCTGGGAACATAGGTCTTAAGGGACGATCAATTAGTCTACATGTCAAAATTGCCGACTCTGAAGCACGACCTTCACGACGAAAGAAAGACCCCGGGATCTTGCCCGCAGCGTACATTCTTTCCTCGATATCAACAGTTAATGGAAAAAAATCAGCACCTGGTCGAGCTGATTTTGCACCCGTTGCTGTCATCAAAACTGTTGATTTTCCCAGTTGAGACAGAACTGCCCCTCCTGCTAATCCAGCCAGACGTCCAGTCTCAAAACTAATTGTTTTTTCTGTCCCTGAAAATGTGTGGGACACGGAAATTGGTTTATTCATTATTACTCTCTTTTTTCTCTTCTTTACCTGTTCGAAACATTTTCAAACAGGGCGACACCAAGCAACGAAAGCACTAATTTAAAACTGCTCACTTCTTAGGGTCTTTTTCTATCTGTTCTTTGTTTAACTAAGTTTAGGAACTTATTGAGTCAACGCCCTAGCGGCGCAAACCTAATTTTGCGATAATTGACCTGTAACGCTCAACATCATTTTTTTCTAAATAATCAAGCATTCTTCGTCTACGACCTACAAGCATCAACAAACCTCTTCTGCTGTGATGGTCTTTCTTATGAACTTTCAAATGTTCAGTAAGGTGGTTAATTCTTCCACTAACTAAAGCAATCTGAACTTCAGGAGAACCAGTGTCACTCTCGTGTAATTGGTGCTCAGAAATTGTTTCAGATTTCACAGGCGTACTGCTAGACATAAATTCCTCTAATATCGGATTCAAACCTTAAAAACTTTCACTTTTAAGACTATAGGAAAGATCGGAGTCTCGAACCCGACCTCAAGCAATCCCTCTTGGATTACCTACCAAAGATAGATCCTATCAACGCTAAAGCAACAGTACACCTAACTAGTTACAAGTTCCTTGTATCGTCTTCGCCATTCCAATGAAGGTTTATCTGCTTGAACATCTACCAATGCGCCTTGTTCTAGTGAAAGTTGGCCCTCTAATTTCTCTAACATCATTTGGTCCTCTAAACCAACTGCAAATGAAAAATCAATTACTTCATTCGCTATTGTCCTGTCGTGTTCAACTAATGCACTCACATCATCATTACGCCATATCACGAAAGTGTAAATAGATTTACCTTCCTCTATGGGGGCTGCTGTCATAAACAATTTGTGTTCAACACCCGTCTCGTAACTCATTGTGCTCAGTACCGAAAATGGCAACGCAAAGCCTGTAGTCATCTGAAGGTTTATGATGTCGTCTCCACCGCCTGCCATAACCTTCGCAGAACCAACATTGTTTATCTTCACTTCGTAGCCGTACCCAAAAAAAGTCTCATCAAGCTGTTCAAGCTTTATTCTTGGGACAACCGTTTCTTGTTCAATACCAAATGTCCCACGATGGGTATAAGGAAAATGGGAAATATCTAACATATTGTCAATCATTCGCGTGCTATCAGTATTCCAAATCTGCATTTTTGTATTAAGACGTGTGAAAGAACTATCAGAATCTACTTTTCTTCAACATGAAGAGATTTCAAATTCGCTTTTGGAGGAATAGGCAAACCCTCACTAGCAGAAGGAACTTCTAAACAATGACCTTCATCTCCAAATAACCAACCATGATAAGGACACCTAAGGCAACCGTCTTCTAACGTTCCTTTCGACAAAGGAGCCTGTCGATGGGTGCAACTATCTAGAGCTGCCACTATCTGACCATCTGGCGTTCTCCATAAAACGTAGTCGTTATGCAAAAGTCTCACAGAAAAAATTTCGGACTCCACAGAATCACTGGTTGCAACAGCATGCCAAAAATTGCCTAAAACATCTGGAAATTCATTCACTGTGATTCTCCAATCAAATTCTTAGGCATTATGCAATTCAATCAACCAGTTTTTTGTATCTTCTTCGCCATTCCAATGAAGGTTTATCTGATTGAACATCTACCAATGCGCCTTGTTCCAATGGAAGTTGGCCCTCTAATTTCTCTAACATCATTTGGTCCTCTAAAACAACCGCTAACTCCAAATCAATTACTTCATTCGCTATTGTCCTGTCGTGTTCAACTAATGCACTCACATCATCATTACGCCATATTACGAAAGTGTAAATAGATTTACCTTCCTCTATGGGGGCTGCTGTCATAAACAATTTTTGTTCAACACCCGTCTCGTAACTCATTGTGCTCAGTACCGAAAATGGCAACGCAAAGCCTGTAGTCATGAAAAGCTTTACGATGTCGTCTCCACCTCCAGACATGACCTTTGTAGAACCAACATTGTTTATCTTCACTTCGTAGCCGTACCCAAAAAAAGTCTCATCAAGCTGTTCGAGCTTTATTCTTGGGACAACCGTTTCTTGTTCAATACCAAATGTCCCACGATGGGTATAAGGGAAATGGGAAATATCTAACATATTGTCAATCATTCGCGTGCTATCAGTATTCCAAATCTGCATTTTTGTATTAAGACGTGT
>JUEM01000042.1 GCA_000817085.1 marine actinobacterium MedAcidi-G1
GGTTCACCAAAGGCAACTGCATTCGACAACAGACTCTAATGCTTTCCAACGGAATGGAGTTAATTCTGAGAGAGCACCACACCCTGTGCACTGAAGTATGTACCCACCATCTGTTTCAAATAGTTTTACTGGATTTTCTCCAGTCGATAGTCTTTCTGATTTAGCGCGTGTCTTCTTTTCCTTTATGATCTCAGGAAGCAACGGGGTGTCAAACTCCAAGTATGGGGGAGTGATAGTTGTTACTGGAGGGTCACTCCAAACCTCTTTGTGTCTTTCGGTTTCATTTTCCCAGGATAAATAGCTTAACCATGCATACTCTTCGACGGGGTCGATTCCGTCTGGTAGTTGAGCTGTATCAGACATCGGTCCGATCTTTCGGATATCAGGAAGCACTTTTGGTCCTGCGTATTCAAGAAATGATGTTAATTTGTCATACTCGTCTACATCGAAAATTTTAGAAGTCTCACTGATGTTTTCAATTTCTTCCATGAATCCGTCTCGTTCATGAGCAGTTGGGTCTTCGAGTGTGTCACGCGAGAAAAGGATTACAAATCGAGCGCCACTACCTATTTCTTTGCGTCGAAGAATGCGTCCCATACGTTGAATCATTTGTCGACGTGTTCTACTTGCACTTATTACTACACCTAGATTTGCATCTGGAACGTCGATTCCTTCATCGAGGACCCTTGGGGCTGCGATCACATCTAGAGTTCCTTCCCTTAGGGAGTTAAGAAGTTTCTCTCTTTCATTTCTATTTGTAGCTCCAGTTATTAAATCGATTTTAAGTAATGGGTCTAGTCGGCTGATTGCATTATTTGCAGCACTAACTGTTTGTGTGAAAAGAATTGTGCCATTTGAGGCCTCCATTACGGGAGCGAATCTATTTAATACCTCGTATTTAGTTTTACTTCCGGCGACAATTTCGCGACGTCTACTAAATGCATCTAGATAAGTGACAGCAGCTTTTCCATTTGGACCGGCATCTTTTTCAGCCAGATAAGTGACAGCTGAGAGGAAAGCGCTAAACGGATTTTGTGGCATATCTTCGATTTCTCTTAGAGTTTGACGTGCCGTTACTAGATTCGCTTCTGTATCTTCGTATTCGCTTCGCTCTTCTTTTGATAAGGGAACAGCGACAAATGCAACTCGCGGTTGAGCGCACACCCCATCCTCAATAGCTTTGAGGAAATTGTACCTGTAAGAAACGCCACCAAAATAGGGAATTAATGTTTTATCTACAGCGTCATCAGATCGTTCAAGCGTGGCAGTTAAACCAAGTCGTTCTTCGTATTCGTGTAGTAGAGATTTTCTTAGAATCCCTCCACCAAAACCGTGACATTCGTCGGCGACTATAAGTCCACTCATTCCATCTGGCGGGAGAGGTTTTTTTGCACTTGCTGAATGTCTAGTTGTAACTAAGACATCACAGTCGTCTGACCGGTCACTAAAATTATCGCCTAGACGGCCGATTCGTGCCTCTGGAAGGGATTCAAGAAGACGTTTAGTCCATTGTTCCATTAAGACTCTGCTAGGGACTACAACAAGAACAAAAAGCCCTCTTCGATTAGCATCTTTAATAGCCGCAATGGCGACATTGGTTTTACCTGAACCAGTTACTGCTTCAATTATTCCGCTTCGCCCACATCGCAGCCAAGATGAAAGTGCTTCTAGCTGCCATGCATATAAATAGTTATTCAATTTTCACCGATCTTTTCGAACAATTAAACATAATCGCTAGAAATCAATTATGGAACCTCTTGTGATATTTGCCACTCGGTGTTATGTTTAAAACAACATTAAGAGCGGCGCTTTTGCGCCCGGCAACCTGGGAGGACACCCAAGGTGCCTACTTGCTTAGCAAGGATGCGGTTCCTAGGAACAACAAAGTGTCCGAGTCTTTTGACTCGTAGGTATCTGGTATCTCCCTTAAGGAGAGTTATGAATACTTACAATGGTTTTGAAACACTTCAAATACATGCTGGTCAAGAACCAGATAAAGAAACTGGAAGTCGTGCAGTGCCTATTTATCAAACGACATCTTATGTTTTCCGTGATTCGGAGCATGCAGCAAATTTGTTTGCACTGTCAGAAGTAGGGAATATATACACGCGCATTATGAATCCGACTCAAATGGTTCTTGAATCGCGAATAGAGGCATTAGAAAAAGGAACTGGGACCGCTATAGGAATCCCTGGCGCACTTGCAACTGCTTCGGGTCAAGCAGCTGAGACGCTTGCAATCCTAAATCTGGCTGAGTCAGGAGATCATATAGTTGCTTCGTCATCTTTATATGGTGGAACCTATAATCTCTTACACTACACGTTTCCCAAAATGGGTATTAAAACGACGTTTATTAACAATCCTGATGATCTAGAAGAATGGGAATCTGCGATTAGACCCGAAACAAAAGTGTTTTATGGGGAATCAATTGGGAATCCAAAAAATGACTTTCTTGATATCAAAGGTATTTCGCAGGTCGCGCACAGTTACGGAATCCCGCTAATCGTTGACAATACTGTAGCCACACCTTACTTATTGAATCCTCTTACATTGGGAGCAGACGTAGTCGTGCATTCAATGACGAAATTTATTGGTGGGCACGGAAACTCTATTGGGGGAGTCATCGTAGACGGTGGAACATTTGATTACGGTGAAAGTGGTCGTTTTGCTAATTTTCTAGAGCCCGATCCGAGCTACCATGGTCTCAGTTATTGGCCTGCACTTGGTCATGGTGCGTACATCATCAAGGCAAGAGTCCAATTGTTGCGCGACCTGGGTGCATCCACAACTCCACAAAATTCGTTCAACTTTTTGCAGGGCTTAGAAACTCTAAGTTTAAGAATGGAAAGACACTTCACGAACGCATTGAAAGTTGCAGAATTTCTCTCAGCCCATGAACTAGTTGAGTCTGTTCAGTTTGCTGGGTTGCAATCAAGTCCATGGCATGAGAGAGCCAAGGAGTATGGATCTGGAAAAGGTTTCGGGTCTGTACCGGCTTTTATTATTAAAGGAGGGGCAGAAGCGGGTAAACAGTTTGTTGAATCATTGACACTTCACAGTCATGTTGCAAATATTGGAGATGTAAGGAGTCTGGTGATACATCCAGCATCTACCACACATTCACAGCTTACAGATGAGGAACAAGCATCAGCGGGCGTTCAGCCGGGTCTAATCAGGCTTTCGGTAGGTCTGGAAACGCTTGACGATATTATTACTGATCTTGATAGAGGTTTCTCAAAGGTAAAAAATATGTGAAACTATGCATAGCAGTAGAAAGAAAAAACGAATGAATTTAGATGAAGCAAAAAGTGAGATCTGTTCCTATATAGACGCTATTTCTGATGAGCTAATTGCGCTTTCACACGCTATACATGACAATCCTGAACTTGGGTATGAGGAATATTTTGCTCATGAACAGTTGACCCAAGTATTAACGGATAAAGGCTTAGAAGTTGAAAAAGGAGCATATGAAATTGAGACCGCTTTTGAAGCTACAGCCGGGAGCTCTGGACCTGTTGTAGCTTTGCTATGCGAATATGATGCGTTACCTGGAATTGGACATGCTTGCGGTCACAATATTATTGCCGCGGCAGGTATTGGAGCTGGTTTAGCAGCATCGACTTTAACTGACTCTTTCAACGGCCGATTACGGATACTCGGCACACCGGCTGAAGAAGGTGGGGGAGGTAAAGTCCGGATGTTAAATAATGGAGCTTTTGACTCTGTGGAAGCAGTTTTGATGATTCACCCCGCTGATGCCGATTTACCTAATATAAGCAGCCTTGCTGTTCAGCAACTTAGGGCCACTTATTCCGGAAAAGCAGCACATGCAGCTGCCGCACCCGAAAAAGGTATTAATGCTTTGGATGGAGCAGTACTCGGATATATGGGCGTCGCCGCATTGCGACAACACATAGCTCCGGACGAACGTCTTCACGGCATTTTCACCAACGGGGGACAGAAAGCTAACATCGTGCCAGAATCAGCAGAATCTACTTGGTACGCTCGCTCTTCAACGATGGACCGACTTGAAGTTCTAAAATCTCGTTTAGTCGAAACGCTTAAAGGTGGAGCGAAAGCTGCTGGTTGCGAAATCCAAATTGACTGGATTAATGAACCTTACGCAGAGGTACTAGATAATGCCCCGATACTTGAGGCATACATGAAAAACTCTGAGTCGATAGGCAGAATCATTAAAGCAGCAGATGACGGCGGAGTTGTCGGGTCAACAGATTTGGGAAATGTCAGCCATATAGTACCGTCAATTCACCCTATGGTTAAGGTCGCTCCCAAAGGTACCGCCATTCATACAGTTGATTTTGAAGAATGTGCTAAAAGCCAGGAAGCAGATGATGGCTTATTAGACTCAGCAAAAAGTTTGGCAATGACGGTATTGGATTGTTGGCACGACCCTACTCTTCTAACTGAAGCCAAAGATTTTTTTGCTTCATAACAATCCGCGACTCTGGGAAAGAAACCACCTACGATCGTCGCAATGACTTCTTATGCTTCTGAACAATTTGACTCCAACGAAGAAGACATACTTCGTCGTTACTTTACAAATTTAGATAAACCAGTATTTGCCTTAGTCAATCTTCCTGAAGTCGTTAAGGGTGCTCTTTTTGCTAGGTATTCGAGATCTTCAAAGAGTTTAAGACGCTTGTTCCTCGATGAGTTTGTAGGCGAACTAGATATCTCGGGCGATGAAACTATCGACGCTACTGTTGGCCTAAAAAGAGCGGAAGAATTATATGACCTAGTTTTTTTCGAATACGGTGACGACAGCGTTGCACAATTAGGTGGAGTGCACTTGGCCTGCGAACAAGCCTCTAACTTACTGACCAAAGTTCTTGAATGGGGAAGGTTAATGTCCTATCTAGAGCAATCAACTAGGTACATTTCTTATAACACGCGCTTAGATGGGCGATATCGCTACTACCGAGACCCAGAAGTTATGGCCTCACCATTAGCAGCAAGGTATGTAGCAGATATGGATTATCTGTTCGACAGCTACTCTGATTTAGTGGAAAGGATGCGTGAATATTTTATAAATTCAGTTCCAAAAACTGATAGTGATTCAGATTTTGCTTACCTTCAAGCTATAAAAGCAAAAGCTCTAGACTCCGTTAGAGGGGTTTTACCTGCAGCTTCACTCTCTAATGTCGGAATATATGGAAGTGGTCAAGCTTACGAAGCACTCTTATTAAGAATGAGATCACACCCTCTACCGGAAGCTCGCGAATACGCTGAGATGATCTTATTAGAGTTACGGAAAGTAATTCCATCGTTTCTAAAGCGTGTAGATATTGCAGATAGAGGCCAACAAACCTCGGACTATATGAGTGATACACGTGACAGACTCATCGATCTGTCAGAGCACTATTTCCCTAAAACGAATTCACCCTTACCTCATCCAACGGTGGATTTAACTGACTACGACCCTGATGCGGAGATAAAACTCGTTGCGGCAGCCCTATATCCTCACACCGACCGCTCAGACCGAGATGTGGAAGATCGGGTGCGAAGAATGACTATCGAGGAACGTATAAATGTCTTAAAAGCACTCGAAGGTGAACGAGAAAACAGACGGCATCGACCCGGAAGGTCACTTGAAAGACCTTCTTATAGATTCGATATTCTTGCCGACTATGGCGCATTTCGTGACCTGCAACGTCATCGAATGATGACAATTGAATGGCAAAAACTTTCTCCTTATCACGGATTTGTCTCACCAGATGAGCTTGACGATGCAGGAACAGCAAAAAGCTTTGAATCTGCCATGGAACGCTCGCTGAGTTTGCATGATGAATTGATCGAACCATTTCCGGAGCAAGCCTCTTATGCAGTTTCTCTTGCATATCGCGTAAGATTTTTGATGCATCTCAATGCAAGAGAAGCAATGCATATGCTTGAACTGCGCACCACACCACAAGGGCACCCGGCATACAGACAGGTTTGTCAAGAAATGCATACCCTCATTGCCGAAAAAGCTGGACATTTCGCTATTGCAGAAATGATGAAATTTGTTGACCATTCAACTGGAAATGACCTTGAAAGATTGGAAGCAGAAAAGAAAAGTGACCTTAAGCGTGGCGAAAGAATGAGTAATAATTCAAAAAATTCATAGAAAAACTACCACTTTGTAAGAAATTGTGTCTAATATCCGGCCGCGGGATGTTTTTAGTCCTGATTGCTTTATGAGGAAAAATGTCTGAAGAAGAAGAAAATAACGAAGACGAAACTCCAGCGGATTTCGAAGAAGAAGAATTCCCTGAAGATATCGATGACGAAGATTTAGACGACGCGTCTTTAGACAGCGACGACGAAGATGACGAAGATGACGAAGATGACGAAGATGAAGATGACGAAAGTGGCCCAACTCCAGTTGCAGATTTAAACGACGACGACGACGACGACCCGGCCGATGTAGAAGCTGATCTTGATGCAATTCTAAAAGATCGAATTGCATCCGGAGAGGATGAAGACGCAGAAGAGGGAAGTGTCCCCGCTCCAAAAAAAGATACCCCTGTTCAAGGTGACGAAGACTCTGTTGAAGGACGCCGCGTGGGTGAAGTTACTTGCCCTAGTTGTTTCCTCATCATTGAATCTCAGATACTGAAAGAAACCGGCGAATGTCCCCATTGTGGGGGGGCCGTTTAACTTGAGCAGGACAGAGCTCTGAAAGAATCCTCACGTTTGGCGTCTGCTGAAGATCTGGAAACCCTGACATTCCTACGTGAAGAAGCAATCTCTGAGGCAAAAAATAAAAGAGGCGGCGAGGTTTTGCTGAACCTTGAAACTTTTTCAGATGATTCTCTTGCTGAGTTGTCTAATTGGCTTACCTCACCAGATCATCGCGTTGTTACTGGTTTGTTCGGAGAAGCAGTTGTTGCATATGGGATATTAGAATTTTCAAACACGAATGACGCACAAAGGATTGCTTCGATAAAAGAAATTTTTGTTTTGAAAGAAGCTCGCTCGGTTGGTGTAGGTGAGTCAGTTATAAATTTTTTGATTGATGAAGCAATTCAACACAAAGTTGTTGGCATAGATTCATTTGCATTACCAGGTGACAGGGAGACTAAGAATTTTTTCGAAACTCAAGGAATGGTTGCTCGTTTAATACACGTTTACCGCCCGCTTAAACCAAATTAATGACGAAACCAGAAGTGTGTGTAGGTGCGATCGCAATAATTGATGGGGAAATTCTATTAATAAAGCGTGGCACAGCACCGGAACTTGGAAAATGGTCCATCCCAGGCGGGCACGTCATGAATGGAGAATCGCTCGAAAGTGCGGTTACGAGAGAGCTTTACGAAGAAACAGGCCTGGAAGGGGAATGTAAATCTTTCATTGGTTTTAGTGAAATGATTTCAAAAACCTCACACAAAGTAATTTTAGATTTTGAAGTAGCTATTCATGGAAATTCTCGACCATTTCCGGCGACAGACGCAATAGATGCTAAGTGGGTGCATCTTCACAGTCTTGACTCTTTAGAAATGGCCGATGGGCTTAAAAATTTTTTAGAAAACAATGGCTACTTTTAAAGTAAAAGTCTATTTGCCTTTCCAAACTGGGAGCCGTTTTTCAATGAAAGCTAGTGGTCCTTCTTTGTAATCCTCAGTTGCAGTTAAAGCTGCGGTTTCCTCTATAGCGAATTTCATCCCTTCATGATCGCTCAATGTTAGAGATTCTAAAAGGGAGCGTCGAGTGGATCTAACAGCCAGTGGTGCATTTTCATTAATTTTCTCAGCTAAAGAAACAGCTCCTTCGAAAGCTTCTCCTGCTTCAACTAAATTATTAACCATTCCGAATCTATGAGCTTCCTCGGCACTTATAGGTTCTCCTGTAAGTGCCATTTGCATAGCTATATTTTTCGGTAAAACACGTGGAAGGCGAACTAATCCACCGGCCGAAGCAATAAGGGAACGCTTAACTTCCGGAAGTCCAAATCTAGCTGATTTACTTGCAACGATTAAATCGCATGCTAAAGCCAATTCTGTCCCACCAGCTAGTGCAGGCCCGTCTACTGCTGCTATTAAAGGTTTAGTTCGTACACGTGCGACAATTCCACCAAATCCGCCTTTTTTTGTAGCCAGGTTCAGTTCTCCAGCTGCGATTGCTTTCAAATCAGCCCCTGCGGAGAAAGCGGGTCCATTCGCGCACAGAATCCCCGTCCAAAGATTTTCATCATTTTCAAATTCATCTAGCGCTTTTTCGATACCCTCAGCTACTTCGTGGTTAACAGCATTTCTTGCCTCAGGCCGGTTTAAAGTAATTATTGCTATGTGTTCTCTTGTTTCATATTCAATGATCATTACAAGAAGCTACATTGAAAAATCATTGTCAGTAACTTCTACTGATATTTTGTTTTAAACTTTGGAAGAATCAAAGTTTTTTACAATGGAGGGCGCCTTAGATGAAATCCTTCGAATTATTTTAATCAACTCTTCGTTAGGATTTTCTGGAACTCCTTCTGGAACAACTTTGTCGTGAACAGGGGAGAAAGCTGCTGCCTCAGCTATTGTTCCCCAACGTGACTGAGTTGCGTCGGATGTTAAAGCCTTATTTGTCGCTTCTGTTAGAGCCTGTAGAAGGTCTTCTGGTAACGGGAATCCCGCTTTCGGAGGACGAGAAGATAAGCGCAAGGCTCTGACAACTCGTCCTTCTTTGAGTGTGGAAATTACTTCTTTAAGCCAATTATTTTGATCACTTTCAACTCGCTTATTGAACCCTTCTTTTAAGGCCTCAGACAGTGATCTCACAGAATCATTTTTTTGAACGTTTTCGGAGGCAACTATCACAGATCTTATATCTCGCAAATCTACGCTTTCCATACCGCGTAAAGCTCCATCTGCTCTATCGAGCCATTCTGCAGTTCGTAAGTTAGGGTAAATTTGCTCAGCTAGTTTTAATAGCAGATCATTTGGTATCTCAGGTTCACCAGCTTTTTTAGCAATTTCATTCTGAGCGTCAATTGAGTCACGTAAACCAGGAAGTCCTTTTTGTACAAGAATCTCTGCAATTCTTTTCATTTCATCCGGCAATTGTTTTAATGCTTCATTACGGTGATGTCTTTTTGCTTTTAACCTTTTACTTTTAGGAAATTGGTTAGCACTTTGTTGTTTTTTTCCGTTTTGTGGTTTCCTGCCGCCGGCATTTCTTACTTTTTTGTTGGAATTCGATACTGGTTTATCTTTTTTAACAAAACTTTTTTTATCACCACTACGTTCATTTCTCCGTGAATTAGAAGAGGGGGAGTCTTTAGAGAATTTTTTATTTTTTTTGTTTTTAGCCAGTTTCGTAGTTACTAAATCATTTTCTTTGCCAGAACCTAAGATTTCAAGAGTTTCACCTTTTCCAGAGGTCTGTTTTTTGTCAAATACTTTTGTAACAACTATGCCATCCAGGTAATGCTCTGTTTCGACTGAAAATTGTGATCCAACGGCTGATTCAGTAGGCAGGAGAGAAGCATTTATGGTTCCTTTTGGTTGGCGAGCTCCGACTGCTCTCCATGTCCAATCTCCATTTTCACGCTTACTTGTGATCTCAACATCAATTTTAGCCATATAAGAAATCTACAGTAATCTTGATGACGGGTTACACATATGACAGATTGAAAAGAAAATGTTAGGTTTTTGGTAGTTCTTAGGAGGAACAATGAAAATGTTTACAAAGTCATTAAGTCTTTTTTTAGCACTCGGACTTGTTGCAACTGCTTGTGGTGGTAGTGACGATACTTCTTCTTCTAGCAGTTCTTCTGCTGTAACTGCTACTACTGCTGCGCCTGTTGTTACTACTGCTGCGCCTGCAGCTACTACTGCTGCGCCTGCTGCATCTGCAGCTGGTTCGTCACTTGGTGATGGATCGTTGGGCACTGTTGAGGTTGGTGCTGGTGAGGACATTCAGATTCGTTCGTTGCATGCCATTTCTGGTGATGTTGCGTTCTTAGGTGTGCCTATGTCTCGTGCTGTTGATATGGCTGTTGCTGATTATGGCGACATTCATGGTTTCAGTGTGAATGTTGGTACATGGTTGGATGATCTTTGTTCTTCTGATGGTGGTCAGGCTGCTGCTCAGACAATCGTCGCTGATGAAAGCGTCGTTGGTGTT
>JUEM01000043.1 GCA_000817085.1 marine actinobacterium MedAcidi-G1
TGAAATGTTCCTCTTGGAACAACATAGGTGTCTCCTTCTGACATATTCACAACTTTTTCTTCACCCCCTTCTCGTGTTGCTATATCGAAACGACCTTTCAGAACCAGAAAAAATTCATCTGTTTCTTCGTGTACATGCCACACGTGTTCACCCTCGACATGAGCTATTCGCACGTCGTAGTTATTTACTTTTGTGACGATTCGTGGACTCCATGTATCGCTAAACGATTTAAGAGCTTTATTAAGGTTCACGGGTTTTTGTATCATGCTTTGATTCTATTTCTTAAATGTTTTCTGGTTAGGGTCAAGTAATGAATCATTTATCTGATGAGACAAGCCCTTATTTACGTCAGCATGCTGATAATCCGGTCGAATGGTTTCCTTGGCGGGAAGATGCCTTTCAAGAAGCTAGGGAACGTGATGTTCCCATTCTTTTATCAGTTGGTTATTCAGCGTGCCATTGGTGTCATGTAATGGCACATGAGTCTTTCGAGAATCCTGAAATAGCGGCTTTGATGAATAAAAATTTTGTGAATATCAAAGTTGATCGCGAAGAAAGGCCTGATGTTGATGCTATTTACATGACTGCTGTTACTTCATTAACTGGTCGTGGCGGTTGGCCTATGACTGTTTTCTGTGATCATGAAGGCAGACCTTTTCATGGTGGAACCTATTGGCCAGATAAACCTCGTGGAGGAATGCCATCTTTTCCACAAGTGCTCGAAGCTGTTACTGAGGCATGGGAGACAAAGAAGTCTGATCTTGATCAAATGGCTACTGAATTAACTGCCCGGATAGAGCAGTTGTCCCAAATTCCTCCAGATTCATCTCCGCCTTCTTCTGACGTTTTAACGCAGGCCGCTTCAAATCTTATTTCCAATCATGACCGGGTTCACGGAGGTTTTGGGAATCCACCTAAATTCCCTCAGGCGATGAATCTTGATTTTCTGATACGACGCATGGCTAAAGAAGATAACACTTCTATAGAAGCTGTGGTTACCTTCACTCTTGCGAGTATGGCTTCTGGAGGAATTTACGATCATCTAGGTGGAGGGTTTTCGCGTTACTCGGTTGATGAACGTTGGCTGGTTCCCCATTTTGAAAAAATGCTCTATGACAACGCTATGCTTGCCAGAATTTATCTACATGCATGGAAATTGAATTCAGACCCCAGGTGGCTTCAGGTAGCTGAAGAAACTATTGAATACGTTTTGAGAGATTTATGTGATCCTTTGGGAGGTTTCTACTCGGCTGAGGATGCTGACTCTGAAGGTGTAGAAGGAAAGTTTTACGTTTGGGATCAAAAAGAACTAGAGGAAATCTGCGGTGACCATGCCGATGAGGTGATCGAATGGTATGGGGTGACCAGCGGGGGCAACTTTGAAAGCTCTAACATTCTCTACCGGCAAAAAGTTGGTGATTTAATTAGACCCTTTGGCGTGGAGAAATCTAGACAAATTCTTTTTGAGAAACGTAAAGGGCGCGTGCGGCCTGGTCTTGATAACAAGGTTCTCACCGAATGGAATGGACTCATGCTAGCGACTCTGGCCGAGGCAGCTGTCGCAACTGGTCGGAATGACTGGTTAGAGGCTGCGAAGCTGAATGGCAATTTTCTGTGGGAAAACATGAGAGATGAAAATGGTCGATGGTTGAGGGCATGGCAGCCGGAAGCTGGCAGCCAACATTTGGCTTATGCAGCTGACTATGCGTCTGTAATTGACGGTTTAACTCGTCTTGGGGAGGCTACCGGTGAGAGCCGTTGGACGGAGATGGCAATAGAGACTGCTTATAATTTGCTTGATCTATTTGAGGATCAAGCAAATGGTGGGTTCTTTACTACGGGCAATGACGCTGACCCTCTTATTGCCCGGATGAAGGATGTTTTTGACAATGCTATTCCTTCTGCTAACAGTCTCGCTGCCGTGGCACTGTTTCGTCTGGGTTCTTTAACGGGTCAATCAAGTTTCATCGATTCAGCCGAAAGGGTTCTTCAACTTGTTTCTAAACAGGTCGCACAGCATCCGACTGGTTTCGGCCACCTACTTGGGGCTCTTGATATTTACCACAATGGTTCTACTGAGGTTCTGATTACTGGGAACCGATCTGATCTGGTGAAGGTTGTTAACTCTTATTTGTTGCCCAATGTTGTTTTGGCTTGGGGAGAAAGTTTTTCGAGTCCATTATGGAAAAATCGTTCTGGTGACCAAGCTTGGGTTTGTAAAAATTTTGAGTGTGAATTACCGATCACTACAACTGAGGATCTTGAAAAGAGTCTTAAAGAATAAACTATTTTTTTCTTACCCGAAAGAATGAAGGAACTGCTCCAATGTGAAGAGCCCGGGTCTGTTCCAATCTCTCGAATTGCTGATCCTCGTTTCCTCTTGATGCACGGAGTGTTAGCCATACAACAGACGTAAGGCATATAGCTCCCCCCACAAGGGTTTCTGTCCTAGGAGTTTCGTCTACCCAGATCCATACCCATAAAGGTGCCGCGACGATTTCTGAAATTAAAAGTAAAGAAATGTCTGCTGAAGGTACGAAACGATGTGCATAATTCCAAAACGGTGTGAAGGCTCCAATTAGTATGCCTCCCCCTATGAACGCCATGAACATGTCATTTCCCGACATTTCTAAACCGGGTCCAAATCCTGCTACCAAACCTGCTACTAGAGCTGAAGCGCTGCCTCCAACTACTGTTGGCACACCGGGGTCTCTTGCAGGTGAGCTTCTGACCAACACTGTGTATCCACCTAAGGCTACGGAAAGAACTACGGAAAGTATTACTCCAACGGTGTCACCACCCTCCAAGCCTCCTCCTACCATCACTCCCACACCTATGAGGGAAAAGAACATAGCGATACCTGTGTCTCGTGTTAGTGATTCTTTTAGAAAAAAGCGGGCGAAAAGAGCTGCGTAAAAAGGGCTTGTGGATTGGACAAGCAGAACGAAAGCTGCCGTTACCCGACTCAGAGCAACAACGTAAAGAATGAATAGAGATCCCATCACCAGACCAGCAATTACTTGAGCACTCCCGGCTTCTATTACTGACTTGAATGGGTTTCTACCCATTCCAAGAATTATCACTATTGAAACCAGAGCGGCAGAGGCACCTCTAACGAAAAGGTACTGCCACGCATCGGCTTCTTCTAGGTATCTGAAAGTCAACGCACCGAAACTGAACGCAACACCACAACACAAGATCACAATTGACCCTTGAAAGCGACTTAGTTTGACGGCCATAACAGACCAATCCTAAATTTCTTTCTCTCACAATTGATGGATTCACTTACAAAAAGATCTTTGGCGCAATCGTCGCAAGCCTTTTCCATAACCTAAGGTTTTCAAATGTCTTCACCTGAACTACTCAAGACTGTGAAGTTATCCGATGGGCGCTCTTTGTCCTTCGCTCGTTTCGGGGACCCTTCAGGGAAACCTGTGTTCTATTTTCACGGTTTTCCTGGGAGTCGTTTCGAAGCCCAGTCAAATCATGAAGCGTTTCTTAACGCAGGAATTCAAATTCTGGCGCTAGATCGGCCCGGAATCGGCCATTCCACGAGAAAAAATAAGCGAAAACTTTTAGATTGGCCTGATGATGTCGTTGAAGTCGCAAAAATTTTGAATCTGGAAAAATTTTCAATCCTTGGAGTCTCGGGTGGCGGGCCATACGCGTTGGCCTGTGCTCGAGCGATTCCGGGCTATTTGGATAAAGTCACTGTCGCTTGCGGTTTAGGCCCTTTAGATGCTCCTAATGCGACATCCGGGATGATGCTCTCAAACCGTGTGCTTTTTCGTTATGGGCGATTTTTTCCTCCATTGCTGCGTTTGGTGGTTTTTATTATGGTCCGGCAACTTTCCTCAAAACCTGCAAATGGGTTAAAGAAATTTATTGAAGGACTACCAGAACCTGATCGTCTAGTTTTATCCAAAACGGATTCTCAGGGATTTGTTTTGGCGAGTGCAGTTGAAGGAGTGCGCCAAGGTAGTGGACCTTTGCTCGATGAAATAGGTATCTACTCGAAGTTTTGGGGTTTTAAACTTGAAGACCTACGTGTTCCGGTAAGCCTTTTTCAAGGAGAAGTTGATATTGACGTACCTGCATCAATGGCCCGCTATCAAGCAAGTCTGATTCCGAATTGTGAAATAAATTTGTATCCAGATGATGGTCATTTTTCACTACTTGTTAACCATATAGACGAGATAATTGCTTCTTTATAGGTCGAAAGGAAACTATGACAAATAGAGCTCCAGGTCCGGGAGTTACAGCAGCTGAAAGTACTCCTTCTTGGGAACCCCGCTCTACACCACCGTCTGGTGCTCCAAACGTGGTTGTCATAGTTTTAGATGACACAGGGTTTTCCCATCTTGGATGCTTCGGCTCTGACATTGACACACCTAATATCGATCGTCTTGCTGCAGGTGGGTTGCGTTACACCAACTTTCATACCACCGCTCTTTGTTCACCGACCCGAGCCTGCCTTTTGAGTGGACGTAACCATCATTCGGTAGGCATGAGGTGGCTTTCAAATCTTGATACAGGGTTTTCGAACTGCCGTGGCGTCATAAGTAAGTCAGCTGCTACTCTTCCTGAAGTTCTAAGAGCAAACGGTTACGGTACTTTCGCTGTAGGTAAATGGCACTTGGCAAATCTAGAAGACTGTTCACCTGCGGGACCTTTTGACCATTGGCCACTCCAAAGAGGTTTTAACCGTTTCCACGGTTTTCTTGGAGGAGCCACCGATCAATTCTCACCTGAATTGGTAGTAGATAACCATGCCATAGACCCTCCCAGTGAAGACGACTACCACCTTTCAGAGGATATGGTCAGTCAAGCAATCTCGATGATTAGCGCTCAGCAGTCATCATCACCAGGTGAACGTTTTTTTTCTTACGTAGCTTTTGGAGCTACACACTCTCCGCATCAAGCGCCAAGTTCCTATATAGATAAATATAAGGGAAAGTATGACGAGGGTTGGGATGTCATAAGACAAAAATGGTACGAGAAGCAACTGGATTTGGGAATAATCCCTTCTGATGCTGAACTTTCTCCACGAAATCGTGGAGTTGAACCTTGGGAGGAACTAAGTAAAGAACAAAAAGCTCTCTACGCAAAAATGCAAGAAGTTTTCGCTGCTTTCCTTGATCACACAGACGATCAAATTGGTCGTCTTATCCAATTCTTAGAAACACAAGATCTTTTAGATGACACTATGATCGTTTTCCTTTCAGATAATGGTGCTAGTCAAGAAGGTGGTAAACACGGTACTACCAATGAGCTTGCTTATTTCAACCTGATGCCTCTCGAAGTCAACGATATGCTTCGACACTTAGATGAGATAGGTGGTCCGAATCACTACAACAACTACCCATGGGGCTGGTCACAAGTGGGTAACACTCCTTTGCGTTTCTACAAACAAAACACCTATGAAGGTGGGATACGAGACCCTCTTATCATTCATTGGCCCAATGGGATAGACGATGCTGGAGGAATACGTGATCAGTACCACCATGTAATAGATCTGATGCCTACAATTCTAGACATAGTTGGTGTTGAAGTGCCTGAAACTTTTCAAGGTGTTGATCAACAACCTGTAGAGGGAACAAGTATGAGCTACACGTTTCCCACAAATGCAGTCGATTTAACAACTAATCGACCTAAACAATATTACGAGATGATGGGCCATCGTGCCATCTGGTCTGATGGATGGAAGGCTGTGACCATGCACCGTAAGGGCGTTTCTTTTGAGGACGAGAAATGGGCTTTATACGACACTTCGAAGGACTTTTCTGAATGCCATGACCTGTCAGCTGATGAACCGGAAAAGCTTAAAGAAATGATCGATCTTTGGTGGGATGAAGCTGAAAGTTTTAACGTTCTTCCACTTGACGACCGGGGCAATGAGTTATTCTTCATGAGGCGCGAGGATAGGCTTCCTCCTTCTAAACCTCAACGCTTTTTACAAGACACTCCTCATCTTGAGCGCTTCAAAATACCGGATGTTAGAAACCGTTCATTTGAAATTGCTGCAAAAGTGACTCTCGACGGCGACTCTGAGGGAGTTTTAGTTGCTAGTGGTGGCAGAACCGGTGGAATTGTTTTGTATGTGACCGATTTTCATCTCGTATTCGAATACAACTTCATGGGTTCATCCACAATTCTCTCTTCTAAGAAAAAACTCGATGCCGGGGAATGCGAGCTTGGCGTCTCATACCTTAAGACTGCAGAAAATCATGGCATTGCTTCTCTTTATATTGAGAACAGTGATAATCGTGTCCATTTGGGAGAAGTTGAAATAGATACTCTGCCTTACCGGCAAACAATGTATGGAATGGATGTGGGTAAAGACTTGGGACCAACGGTCTCAGACAAATATGTTGGCCCTTTCACTTTCACAGGCGATCTTGAATGGATCGAATTTCGTTTAGAAAATGATCGTGATGACCTTGTGGCGGCTGCTGAAGTTGAAGCAAGAAATGCTTTAGCTGACCAGTGAATTTCAGCGTAGAGAGGGGTACTCAAAACAGCTGATCGCCTCGATGAAAGCTGAGTGCTCCCCCTCGATTTGTACATCTTGTTGCTCAAGAAGTTCATTCAAGGTGGTTTTACTACCAAGCATTCGAGCCCAATCGCTGATCTTTATAACTAATGTTGCTTCACTCTCCTCGCCATCAGTTGGAACTGCCACACCGTTACGCAAATGAAGGCCTGCAGTTGAACCGTCATCAAAACGCCAACCGATACGAATATCGAGTCCATTTGAAAGTTCTGGTTCTAATGAAAGTCTTAATGCATGAACAAATGACTCAGCTGGTTGATTCAAAACTTGACGTTCGCTGAAGCGGTGTTTGCGGAATCTACTTATATCGAGTTTTCCTTCAAGTTCAAGGGCTCTGGTTAAGCACCAGTTGCGAACATTTGTTGAGGTTGTCCGCTGCCCAATTTTTCTCAATATCGAGGCAAGTTGATTGCGATCTTTAGTTTCTCCCCCGTCGCTTTGATCATTTTCATTTACTTCTCTTCTAATCAACCATGTTGCTAACTCAAGCGCCCAGCGCAAATCGTCCTCTTTCAATGCTTTTGTTATCTCTTGACGAACTTTCTCTACTCCACCAAAACCATCTATTAGTTTTTTGGCTCGTTTAGATGCTGGCAGCGGGAATAGTGCAGATTCGTCGCCGTCGAACCATCCTCTTAAACCATTGTGTATTTGCCGTACATGGTGCTCGACTAGACCGTAGAACTGTTGAGTAAAGTAACGGTTTTCATATTTTTGAGGCAATTGAACCAATTCTGTTATTTCACTGATATTTAATCCTTTGTTGATTCCTCGGACTGTTTGGTCCCACATGAATTGGATCGAGTCGCGGTATTGAGTTAGGTCATCTAAAATTTGTTGTGACCCGCTTAGGGGTGGGCCATGAGCTCCAACTAAATGTTCGGCTTCCAAGTCGATCATTTGCTCTAGTCCTTCGATCAGGATGCGCGGATCCCGGTACTCTTCTCCTCTGATAGCAAAAACGTTGAAAAGGGTTGGCCATAGAAGATTGTTTATACAAACTTTTATTTCTGGGAACCATATTGTGATCGAGTCATTGGCATCGGAAGGTGCTGGGGTCATCTCGACTTCTAATCCGGCAATCGTCGCACGTGTGGGTTCACTAAATGTGTGAGTAGGTGCAATAAAGCCTGGAGTCCACGGAGAGTGCTCTTCTAGTCGAAAATATTCTCCTAATGCTGAGTTCACAATTCCGTCTTGACCTTCTTTTGGAAGTAGTAATCCGAATTGATGCACAAGACCCCGAGTTGCAGCGGCGCTTACGTCAATACCTATACGTCGTAAATTGTTCTCGATTTCACTGTGACCCCAAATTGGTGGTTGTTCAGATTCTTTTTCCCATAACGCTGATGTTCCATGCACATAGTGAAAATGTGTATATATGACTGCTGCAATTGGCGCATCGGTGTGAGCGCGAACTGCTTTCAGAGAAGCGGTCATTTCTTCTCGTGATTCTCCGGTGTCGATAACGATGAGTCCCTCTGGACCTTCCACAAAATTCTGATTTGAAAGTCCGTTGCCGATCTGGCTCCATACCCCCGGTCTCACTTCGTATAGTTTCCGTTTTAGCCTTTCGGTGTGTTCAATTGTTTTCTTATGAGCTTTTTGGCCCAAAGGACCTTCTGAAATGTCTTCTTGTCTGCCGATGCTTGCATAGAATGGGTTTTGATTTTTTTTCACTAAATTCTTTTCTTTATTTACGCAATTACATTCTTACTACTAACCTTGGCACATGGTTAAAGTGAGCCGTTCTGATGTGATAGCAACTGAAGATCCGGCAGCAAAACTAGCTGGCCTTAGGTATAAGTTCTCCGACTTCGAGGGGGTTGAGGTTGGACCGTTGGGTCACCTAGCTGAAGAACGATCGCATTTAAGCGAGCTTCAATGGAAAAACTTTGATACTTCGATGATTGGAGCGACAGTGGGTGCCGAAATTGAGGGCGTCGATATCTCTGAAGGCCTTTCGGAAGAAACCTTGGACGAATTGCATCAGGCCCTTATCGAGTACAAAGTGATTTTTTTACGAAATCAGAAAATCACATCTGCGCAACAGGTATCTTTTGCTGAAAGTTTTGGCGATTTGGAGGTTCACCCTTTTATTCCTTCTAACACGGAACATCCTAAACTTGTAAGGTTCGAAAAAGGTGCTGAAGTTGGGGGTTATGAGAACAGTTGGCATCATGATGTGACATGGCGTGAGGCTCCCTCGAAAATAGCTGTGCTTAGAGCCATTAGTGTGCCCAGCACAGGTGGTGACACGATGTTTTCTGATATGTGTGCGGCTTACGAAGGTCTCGATGATTCCGTTAAATCAGAAATTGAGAATTTGATTGCTGTGCATGATTTTTCTCATTCTTTTGGTTCTCAAGTTCCGGAAGAAAAACGTGAGGAAGTGAGAGAAAAATATCCTCTTGTTGAACATCCTGTTGTTGGTGTCCATCCAGAGACGAAAAAGAAATATCTTTTTGTTAATAGAATTTTTGTCAACTACTTTAAAGGATCAACTCGTGAGGAAAGCCTTCCATTAATTAATTTACTTTCCCGTCAGGCAGAGTTCCCTGAATACCAGTGTCGTTTTAGGTGGAGTGATAATTCGATAGCTGTCTGGGATAACCGATCGGTTCAGCACTACGCGTTAAGTGACTATTGGCCTGATGTTAGGATTATGGAACGCGCAAGCGTTATCGGTGAACCCCCAAAGCCATAATCGTCAAATTTACTTTTTAATCTTGGGGCGATAAGTGTGTGGGTTTCATAGGTTTGATGAGGACTAGAGCGAGGGCTTCGAGCATTCCCGTTTCTATTCGCCACGCGATGTACTGCTCATAGTTTTCACGTGTTGCCCATTTTTCCCATAGGTAAACCTTGTCAGGGTCGTCTTGGTCCACATAGGTCTCTACACTTTCGCATCCATCAAAAGCCCTTGTGTCACTTAATGATTCGATCAAACCTGGTAGAAGGAGCTCGCCCATTCCTTCATTGCAATGGAACTCTGCCATGACTGTGTGTGACATTTTTTTTCCTTTGTTTGCCGGTCGTCTATTAATTTTAGGTTCAAGCATTTTTAAGTCAAAACCTTTTTAAAAAGTCTTTTCTCCGGCTTGACAAAAAGATGTGAACGCGACTAAAAATGTGTCAGCGGATAAATTGCTTGCAATTGATTCGCTCGGAGAAAAAATTAGCAATAATTTTTAATCCGGGAAACAGCCACTCTTCGGAGAAGACGCAAGTCGACTCGGAATAGTGGCTTTTCCATTTGTATAGCCTCTTTGTCCGTGTGACTTCATGTAAAAAGTCTCCCGCTAGGAAATACTCCCGTCAAGCCATCTCAAGAAAAATACATTCACCCGGACATTCCTCGGCTGCTTCTATTACTGCCTCAACATTCTCGGGCTTAACATCTACCATTTCACTCATCTTGTGAGTTGGTTCTTTCGGTGTTTCAGATCCGTCTTCTTTAACGTAGAAAAGACCGTCCTCATGACCGAAGAAAACTGAAGGTGCTATCTCTTCACAGAGACCGTCTCCAGTACAT
>JUEM01000015.1 GCA_000817085.1 marine actinobacterium MedAcidi-G1
GCCTTATATGGATAGAACTTCGCACTACGATCTTTAAGTGGCGTTGTTATTTTTGACCGATGAACGTTTTCTTGAACATGTTGCAGGAAAAAAACATCCCGAGTCTCCCGCACGTTTGGAAGCAGTATGGAAAGGTTTAGACAACCTTTTTTTAGATGAGGATTTAGTTCGAATTGCACCACGAATTGCTACAGAGACAGAACTTTTGAGATGTCATCCGATTGAACATATTCGAGCTTTAGAATCCCTTGATGCTGAAGGTGGGGGTCGCATGGATCCTGATACTGCTATTAGTGCAGGATCATGGGGCGCAGCCAGATTAGCAGCAGGCTCGGGTCTAGCTGCTGTTGAAGCATTGACCCAAAGTGAAGCAGAAACTGCATTTTGTGCAATTCGACCACCGGGGCATCATGCAACGCCTGATCGCTCAATGGGATTTTGTCTAATAAACAATATTGCTGTTACTGCGGCGTCTTTAATAGCGAAAGGTGAGAAAGTTGCTGTTATCGATATAGATGCTCATCACGGAAACGGTACACAAGAAATTTTTTATTTTGATCCGCGTGTTCTTATGATTTCAATTCACCAATGGCCTCTGTATCCAGGCACTGGGTCAGAGGAGGAGATAGGTGAATTAAATGGAAAGGGATTTACGGTAAACGTTCCTCTTCCACCAGGGTCGACAGGAAGTACCTATAGATCAGCACTGGATAAGATCGTTGTTCCACTTGTAGAAGATTTTCAGCCAGATTGGGTATTAGTTTCTGCTGGTTTTGATGCGCATAGAGAAGATCCATTAACTGATATGGGATTAACTTCAGGGGACTTTGCTGACTTGACTTTAAATTTGTTTAATTTGGCTCCAAAAAGCAGGTGTATTTTCTTCTTAGAGGGAGGTTATAACCTTCAAGCATTGACAGACTCTGTAAGTGCTTCATTTGCAGCCATAATGGGTATTGATTTACGGCCTGAATCAGCGACAGGAGATGGGCCAGGCATGGAAGTTGTAAATAGAATTGCGGAATCACATGGGGTAATTTCGTGACAGAGAGTTTTGATCATTTAAGAAATTTAATTACTCCTATTACGGAAAGATTTATTCAAGAGAAATACACACTTTTTTTGGTAGGGGGAGTCGTTCGTGATGCCCTTGTTCATCAAAAAATTGAGAGTCCTGATTTAGATCTCACGACTAACGCTACTCCTGATCAAATCCGAGCTTTAGTTGAACCTGTGGCTGACGCAGTTTGGTTACAAGGTGAGCGATTTGGAACAATTGGTTTGAGAATTGGCGAAACAAGAATGGAAATAACAACTCACAGATCTGAGTCTTATACAAGTTCTTCAAGAAAACCTTCTGTAACTTTTTCATTAAATTTGGAAGATGATTTAAGCCGAAGAGATTTCACAGTTAATGCAATGGCCATTGCAGTGGATAGTGGGAATTTTTTTGACCCTTTTAACGGTAAGTCTGACTTAGAAAATAAAATTTTGAGAACCCCGTTATCTCCTTTCGAGTCATTTAATGATGACCCTTTAAGAATATTAAGAGCGGCTAGGTTCTCTGCTGGTTATGACTTGCAACCGGTTCAAGAAATTGTTGATACTGCAAAAGATTTAGCAGAGAGAATCTTGATTGTTTCAGCAGAAAGGATAAGGGAAGAGTTTTTAAAACTTCTTTCTTTGGAGAATCCAACAAAAGGTTTCGAGTTTTTGGAAAATGTCAATTTATTAGCCAAGATATTTTCTTTTGAATCTAATTTAAATAGTGAAAATTTAAACAAAATGTTTTCATTGTTGCCACCTGATAAAGCTGTAATAAGATTTTCTGTCTTTTTCAAAGGACTCTCAAAGAAGGAAGTTAAAGACTCTTTAAACCGACTTAGGATGTCCCGAGAAGAAAAGCGATTGATAGAAACTGTTGTTGATTTTTTGAACTCGGTTTCTAAAGGGCCGAAGAGTGAAAAATGGACCGCTGAAGAGATCCGCCGTTTAATTGATTTAAGTCACTTGAGTCTTGAAGAGTCTATTATTCTCATCGAGGCTTCAAATTCAGATGTAAAAGATTTTTTGACTGTATTGGATAATTTAAGATCGGTAGAAGATTTAATTTCATTTGAACCGGTTTTAACCGCTCAAGAATTAATGGAGTTACTTGATATAGAACCTGGTCCATTAGTAGGTGAAATTTTAAGTTGGATTAAAGAAATACGTCTTTGTGAAGGACCTATTTCAGTTGATGAAGAAAGAAATAGGGTTCTGTCTCACTGGAAAAAATAAATAATTTCTCGGATTTCCGGCAACTTTATTTATCAATTAAATGACTATTGTATTTTTATGTCTTCGGCAAGAATAAAAAAGTTTGTACTTACTAATAGCGGAAACAAGCTTAGGAAAGATGATTTAATTTTTGTGAAACGTGCTGCTGATGTTGAATACAGACTTGCGCGACAAACAGTGATTGATTATTGGAAAAATGGAGAAATTGAGCGAGAAAACTTATGTGATGCTCAACCTATGCTGAAACGAAACGCCATTCACTGTGGAGTTCTTATCGGAGAAAGTTGTCCTATTTGTGAATCTGGTGAAATTTATTATGTAACTTATGTTTTTGGTCCTAGATTACCTGCCCATGGTCGTTGTATTTCTACAAAGGGGGAGCTTCAGAGACTCAATGATCGAAAATCACAGCTTTCGGCCTATGTCATTGAAGTATGTCCTGATTGTGGATGGAATCATCTTGTAAGAATTGCATCTTTAGGTGGAAAGTAAATTTTAAAACTATCAAAGCCTTTAATTTTAAATCATTGGTAATATTAAATATCTGCCGGCAGCTGTATGCGCTGGACTGAAAAGGAGAATTTGTGGTGTCGAGAGCTAATGTTCCTTCCATTCGCGAACAGAAAACTACTCACGGGGCGAAACCTTTAGTGATGGTCACCGCTTACGACGCTCCTGGAGCACGCATGGTTGATGAAGCAGGCGTTGACATGATCCTTGTTGGCGACTCACTGGCCATGGTTGTTTTAGGTTATGAAGACACTCTTCAAGTAACAGTTGATGATATTGCTCATCACACTGCTGCTGTAGCGAGAACTAAACCTTCAGCACTTGTTGTTGCTGATTTGCCTTGGCTTAGTTACCACATTTCCATTGAAGAGACAGTTAGTAACGGAGCCAAACTTATTAGAGCGGGCGCAAATGCTGTAAAACTTGAAGGCGGAAGAAGCAGAATTCCTATGATTGAAGCATTACTGTCTGCTGAAATTCCGGTTATGGGACATGTAGGGCTAACACCCCAGTCAATAAATGCAATGGGTGGATTTAAGGTTCAAGCACGTGACACCAAAGGAGCATTGGATTTAGTTTCGGACGCAAAAGCTTTGGAGCATGCTGGTTGTTTTTCTATTGTTCTTGAAGGAGTCCCATCTCAAGTTGCTTCAATGGTTACTTCTTCAGTTGATGTTCCGACAATTGGTATCGGTGCGGGATCTGATTGTGATGGACAGGTACTTGTTTTACATGATCTATTAGGTTTAGAAAAGAGAATTATTCCAAAATTTGTTCGTAACTATGCTCAATTTCATGTGGACGGTGTTTCCGCATTACGTGAATTTATAACCGACGTTAAAAATGGTTCTTTTCCATCAGAAGACGAATCTTATTGTTTAAGCTCCAAAACTTCTGAAGAGCTTGGACTTTATGGTGCAATCTAAATATTTTTGTCACACCTGATAAGCAGTATTTGTTATATGGAAAAATTGTTTACCAATTTACTTATTGGTATTAGCCTTATTTTGTCTTCAATAAGGGTAAAATATATTTCCCCTGCCCCGATAGGGGCTCTGAACAAGCAAAGGGTTTGTTTGGAACCGTAGGAGGTGATGTCTGTTATGCGGGCTTATGAATTAATGATTATTTTTGATGGCGATCTTGATGAAGAAGCCATTTCAAGCTACTTATCTAACGTTGTTTCTGCTGTCGAAAGCGAAGATGGGAAAGTTGCTTCATCAAAAGACACTGAGCCGTGGGGTAGACGTAAGTTTACTTATCGAATCAATCATAAATGGGAAGGCTTTTATGTTGTTCTTGAGATTGTTACTCAAGCAGCAAATATCGATTCGAGCGATCGCCTCCTTCGTCTGGCTGATAGAAGTGAAATAGTTAGACACAAAATTATTCGTCTTCCAGATGAAGAGGCTGTAAAACGTGGCCTTTTAGAAGGCACAACCGCTTAACTAGTATCAATTTGAATTGGAGTAAATATGGCATTTGATAATACGGTAACAATCGTTGGAAATGTAACTCGTGACCCAGAGCTAAGGTACACACCTGCTGGCGCAGCTGTGGCTAATTTTGGAGTTGCCTGGAATCGAAAAGGTCAAAACGATGAAGACGTTGTTTCATTTTTTGATGTTACATGTTGGAGAAACCTTGCTGAAAATGTTTCTGAGTCAATTACAAAAGGTTCTCGTGTAGTTATTTATGGGCGTTTAGATCAAAGGTCTTGGGAAAATCAAGATGGAGAAAAAAGATCAAAGGTCGAAATTGTTGCCGATGATGTTGCTCCAAGTTTGAAATGGGCTACGGCTGATTTAACCCGTAATGATTTTAAAGGTGGGGATGCTGGTGGAGGAACTAGCGGCATGAGTAATTCAAGTTCTGGAGATAGCACTCCAACATATCCAACAGACGAGGAACCTTTTTGATGGCACGTAAAGAATTTAAAAACTCCCAATTTGACGAAAAAAATGGTCGGATGCGGAGAAAACGAGTTAGTCCTTTAACAATTGCGAAATTAGATTATGTTGATTATAAAGACACAGATCTTCTGAACAAATTTTTGTCCGAACGGTCGAAAATAAAAGCACGTCATAATAGTGGAAACGATGCTCAACAACAGAGAGCTGTTGCAAGAGCGATAAAAAATGCGCGTGAAATGGCTTTGATGCCTTATATAGCCGCAGTTACAACTCAAAGACGAGAAAGAAGAAATGAAAATGACCGTTCTGATAGAGCATCAGGTCCGCCTCCTCAGCCCACGACACCTCCTCCTGGTGCCGAAGGTGACGAGCTTGAGTCAGCAGATATTTCCTCAGTAGAAGCGAATCCAGAATTGGTAGATTCATTTATTGATTCCCAAGATAATCAGAGCGAAGTCGCTCTTGACGTCAACGAGGAGGAAGAATTGTGAAGATTCTCCTCCGATCTGATGTAGATGGCCTGGGTAGAACTGGGGACATTGTAGATGTCGCAAGCGGGCATGCAAGAAATTTTTTATTACCACGAGGACTAGCTGTAGTAGCATCCTCTGGAGTTACTGCTCAAGCTGAAGCTATGCAAAAGAAACGAGCTTTAAAAGCTATTGAAGATAAAGCTGACGCTGAGGAAATAGTTTCTCGTTTAGACGGAATTATTATTCAAATTTTTGCTAATGCTTCTGACACTGGGAAACTTTTTGGCTCTGTAGGGGTCACGGAAATTACACAAGCTTTGCAGGATCAAGTTGGTTTAGAAGTTGATCGTAAAGATATTTCAGGTGAGACTGCAAAAGAAATTGGAGCCCATCAATTTACTTTGCACTTGCATCCTGAAGTTGAAATGCAAGTAACTGTTGATGTTCAAAGTGAAGTTTAAAGTTTTCCCCAGAAAATTCTTTCATTCCACAAGTTAATCCACAGACTATTCCACTTAAAAAGACTAGTTTTCCCCCATGTTTTTAGGGTTTTCCTCTAGCGTTCCACAAGTTAATAGTGGCAAAGTAGGACCTAGTGTGTGAAGTGTTTGGAGTATAAGTTTTGAGTGCACTCGAAGAAAATTGGCAAAATTTGGAAGAAACTTCTTCTTTGCCTAGATCATTTCAAAGAGAAAATGCCGGAGCTAGAGTTCCGCCCCACAATATTGAAGCTGAAGCTTCGCTGCTGGGAGCAATGCTTTTGTCCAAAGATGCAATTGCTGACGCGCTTGAAGTCACCTCAGCGGAACATTTTTATAAACCTTCACACACTCACGTTTTTGATGCAATCTGTGGCCTTTACGCATCAGGCGAACCAGCTGATCCGGTAACTGTTGCTGATGCCCTAGATCGTGCCGGATTACTTGAAGGTATTGGCGGGCCTGGAATGTTATTGGATCTTCAAGCGGCAACACCGGCAATAACCTCGGCTTCTTCTTTTGCCAGAATTGTTCAAGAACATGCGACACTTCGTGGATTAATTGGTGCTGCTAGTGAAATGGCAGAAATTGGTTATAGCAGACCTGAAGATGTACCTAAGGCTGTAGACGAGGCTGAAAATCTTGTTTACCAATTAGCACAAGGAAGAATTAATGACTCTATGGGTCAAATGCGTGATCTTCTTGATCAGACTCTCGATGCAATGGAAGAAAGACAACAAGGTAAAGGACTAACAGGTGTACCAACCGGTTTCAAGCGACTTGATCAACTTACTTCCGGTTTACAGAAAGGCAATTTAATAATAATTGGAGCTAGACCATCTGTTGGTAAAACTTCATTGGGACTTAACATTGCAACTCATATAGCAACTGTTTCAAATAACCCAGCCTTAATTTTTTCATTAGAGATGAGTCGGCTGGAGCTAACTCAACGTATTCTTTGTGCAGAGGCTCGAGTTGACTCTCAGAAGATAGTTAACGCTCAGATGAATGATGACGACTGGGTTCGTATTAATAAAGGTATTGGACATTTAGACGAAGCGCCTATTTACATTGATGACAATCCAGGTGTTTCAATAATGGAAATACGAGCGAAAGCTAGGCGTCTTAAAAGTCGTATAGGGAATTTAGGAATAATCGTTGTTGACTACTTACAACTGATGACGGGGAGGTCTGCGGCTGAAAGCAGACAAGTTGAAATCTCAGAAATAAGTAGAGGACTTAAACTTTTAGCTAGAGATTTAGAAACTCCAGTTATAGGGATTTCGCAATTATCGAGAAGTTTAGAAAGTCGACAAGATAAGAGACCTATGCTTTCTGATCTTCGTGAGTCCGGTTCTATCGAACAAGATGCTGATTTAGTGATGTTTATTTATCGTGACGAAATTTATAATCCTGAGAGTAATGAAATGGGAATTGCCGAGATAAATCTTGCCAAAAATCGTAATGGCCCAGTTGAGAGAGTTCGGTTAGCTTATATGCCTAATTTTACTAAGTTTGCTGACCTTTCAAGAACTGATGAATCCGACTCCGTGTCGCAGAAAACTGGTTCTATTAACGAACCAAGGAATTTTTAAATTAACCGTGTTTTTAGGTGAAAAGTTGCTTGAATGGCTACTTTTAGCATTTGGTTCAGCTATGTGTATCGGGAATTTAACTGCTTTGTTAAATCCGCCTAAAAAGCAAGACGAGCAACATTTAAGGAAAGCACCTTTTTGGAGAAGTTTTATTTACATAATTGTTGGTTTAGTTGTTGCAGTGTGGTCTTTAGCAGGATTAATTGGTTGAATTGCTTTGTAGTTGTGTTGAATAATAGTTGCTGCCATTGTGGAGGTGAAGTTAATGTTCGAGAAGATTATTGCTCAAATAGATACATCGGGATTGACAGATGCATGTGGCTCAGAACCTAGCTTCGTCTGTGAATGGATTTGGGACGTTTCAGCTAATGAGCGTCTGGCAGAAATATCTGCTTGGGGTGTTGAAAAACCTCTAAAGATTTTATTTATTCTTGTAGGCGCTTATATAGCTAATCGGGTATTAAAAAAAGCTATTAGCACAGTTGTAGGTCGTCTTGTTCAAGAAAAATCTCTTACAGAAGATGAAGAAAAGTCTGATGCTCTGGTTGCCCGAGTTGGAAGGCGAGCAAAAGCGCGATTGCAAAAAAATCAAGAAAGAGCTGAAAGGTCGCGTCAACGAGCTAAAACACTAGGGGGTTTACTTAGCACTCTTTCAACTTTAACTACTTACAGTTTGGGAGTTTTGTTGGCTTTGGGTGAGATCGGATTTGATTTAGGCCCTTTAATAGCTGGTGCAGGAATTGTAGGTTTTGCTGTCGGTTTCGGAGCTCAGTCTGCAGTATCAGATTTTATTGCGGGCATATTTATACTTGTTGAAGATCAGTATGCAGAAGGCGATTTTGTTGATCTTGGTGAAGCATCGGGCACGGTTGAACGGGTTTCATTAAGGACAACAGTTCTGCGTGATGTGAATGGTGCAGTTTGGGTTGTGCCTAATGGAGAAATTCGTAGAGTTTGTAATTCTTCGCAAATTTGGGCCCGTTCTGTTTTAGATGTTGATGTTGCTTATGATACGGACATTGATTTAGCAGCGAGTGTTATTAAAGAGGTCGCGGATCAATTATGGAAAGAGAATCTTGAATCAGCGACAATTATCGAAGAGCCTGAAATTTGGGGTGTTCAAAACTTTGGGGCTGATTCCATTTCCATTCGCTTAGCTGTAAAAACTGAAGCAGGTGAACAGTGGTCTACCGCTAGAAAAATCAGAGCACGCTTGAAAAAAGCTTTTGATGAAAACGGGATAGAGATACCATTCCCCCAAAGAACAATTTGGGTCAGAGAAGTAGAAAATCAAGTAGTTGCTGAGAGGCCGAAATCTGAAATCAGAAAAGACTTATTAGATGGTCGATCCGGCAGTGATGGTGACGAGTAGTAATTACTGGATGTCGCTACGGCTAATGGCTCTTTCATCTGTTCCTAAATAGCTAGCTATAACTGTTGGATCTTTTCGTACTTCAGAAGGGTTGCCTTCTGAGATTACGGTTCCTGCTTCTAAGCAATAAACACGATCAGAAAGTGCCATTATCATTGGCATGTCGTGTTCTATTACCAACATTGAAGCACCAAGCTCTTGTTGAATTTGTTTCAGAAGCGGACCGAATGCCTCAGTTTCTCTTTGAGCAATTCCGGCGGTTGGTTCGTCCAAACAGAGCATTTTTGCATCTAAAGCTAAAAGGCCAGCTAATTCAACTATTCTCCTTGTACCTGTAGAAAGTTCAGCTATGAAAGAGTCTGCATATCTACCTAATCCTAAGAAATCAATTAATTCATTAGCTTGATTAGTCTTATTTATTTCTTTACGTGTGGCATTTGGAAGCGATAATGCTGTTGGTAACAGACGGGCACGGTTCCTTGCCTCAAGTGCCACTTGGACTGTCTCTCTGACAGTTAACTCTGGAAAAAGCTGAGCAGCCTGAAAAGTTCTACCTAAACCTTTACGTGCTCGTTTAGCAGGAGCTAACTGAGTTACATCGTCCCCTAATAAATTGACGTTTCCGGTTGAGGGTACGTATCCGCCTATGGCGTTCATAAGTGTTGATTTGCCAGCACCGTTAGTTCCAATGAGACCTACGACTTCGCCAGAATTTACTTTTATATTTATAGCGTTAACTGCAATTAAGCCTCCATATGAAACTGAAATATTTTTTGTTTCCAGAACGGTTTCGAATACTGGAGAGGAATCAATATTTCTCTTTAGTGAAGTAGGTGGTGTTGTACTTTTTTTAACTGGAGTAATTTCAAGTTTTTGTTCAGCCCAATTCAATAAGGAATTTCTTGCTGAATAAGCAATTTGCACTAGTCCACCTGGGAAATATAAAAGAAGTACGAGGAGTCCAATACTTGATGTGAAAAGTGGAACAAGATCGTTTTCTGGCCAAATTGCTGGTAGTCCAATCACCCACATAGCCCCAATAACTGGCCCCATAAGCGTTCCAAGGCCACCAATGACAACCATTGAGACAACTTTAAGCGAATTGCTAATCATAAAAAATCGCTCAGTGAAAGGGATGTTTTGAACTAAGCCTCCTAAGAGCGACCCTCCTAAACCTGCTAAACATCCTGCTAAAGAAAAAGCAATTAATTTTGTTCTATGAGGGACTACAGTGTATGCAGCAGCGGTATTTTCGTTTTCTCTGACAGCTATTATTGATCTTCCGACACCACTTTTTCTAAGTTTATTTATTAAGAAAAGTGTTATTACTAAAGCTCCAAGACATAGAAAATAATAGGATCTCTGACTAGCTAATTCGATTGGTCCAAGACTGCCGCGGCGAAAAGGAACACTTTGGTTGTACCCACCGCTAAGAACAGGGCGTCTATAAATGTATTGTGATGCTGCCAGAGCAAATGCAAAAGTTGAAACTGCTAAAAGTAAACCTTTGACCCTTAATGCTCCCAGTCCAATAATTGCAGCTGAAATACCAGCGATCAGACTTGCTAAAAGCATTGAGATTAAAAAAGGAAATTTAGGTAACGTGACTGAAAAAAGATGCCATTTTTCGCCAAAACCAACTCCGAAATCCAATCCACGATTAAATCCAGCTGCAGCAAGCGCTCCGATGCCGGCAAATGCCATTTGACTAAGGGACAATTGTCCCGCCCACCCAGTAACAACAGTAAGTGAAATTGCACATATTGCAAATGCAAGAACACTCGCGTAGAGAAGATGTCGAGAAGGCAATGTGACTATAAATGGGAGAGCGATAGCAAAAAGGAATAGCACCGTAAGAGTTAGAGATGATAAATTTCGAACCCACCAGAATTGGTTAAGTCTTTCTGGGATGGGTTTTCTACGCGGGCTGAAAGAAAAAGAACTTTCCTCTGCAGTTGAAGACCTACTTTGGAACGCAACTGCAATTGCTACTACCAAGAAAAGTATGAAATCTATGAGCCCCACTTGGTCTAGAAAAATAAATTGAACATGAGCTTGGGCAATACCTATAGTTATACCTGCAATTAAAGCACGCGGGAATGAAGACATACCAGCGATCACTGCAGCTGCTAAAGCCCTAGTCATAGTATTGGGACCGAGGTTTGTTATGCCTGTTAGGGATCCCCTGCTTCCTGATAGAAGAAGAAGAGAGACACTTGAAAGAGCGCCGGCTACTGTCCAAACAAATAGTGAAACTACTTTTGGTTTTATACCTGACAGTCTTGCAAGGTCAGCGTTATTTGCCGAGGCTTGTACAGTCTGTCCAAAAATAGTTTTATTCAAAAACCAAGAAAGAGCCAGAGTTAGAAGAGGTACAACAATAAGAATTGTTAATTTTGGGCCAGTAATTCGAAGACCAAAAACGTCGTTCCATTTTCCAGAAATGGGTACCGGAAATCTGACTCCTCTTTTGCTTTCAATATCGGGGTATGCAGCCAAAATTGCTTGCATCAGCTGAGCTATTCCAATTGTTGCAACTAAAACTATTACTCTAGGAGCATTAAAGAGTCGGCGAATTACTGCAAGTTCTATAATTGATCCAACTAAAGTTCCTACTAGCAGGGCTATTGGCAAAGCTATCCAATAGGGAAATCCATAGTTGATAACCATTAGTGCCATAAGCCCTACAGCAGGTAACCCCATGTTTCCCACTGCAAGGTTTATTACACGGGTGGACCGATAAATCAGTACTATTCCAAGAGCTAGCAAACCAAAAACCATTCCGTTAATTAATCCGTCAAACCAAAGTTGTCTGGTAGTCCAGACAGCAAGAATTTGTGGTGACTCGGATAGAAGAATTTCTAGAGATCTATTCACATCAGCCGCCTTCAGCACCAAGGAAAACAGCACGGGCCAAATCATCACGTTCAGCAAGTTCTTTAGCTGAACCTTCAAATCGAATTTGTCCTTTTTCCAAGAAAATTGCTCTATTGGCAATTGAAAGAGCAATATTTAATGACTGTTCTACGACAATTATTGTCTGTCCTTTTTCTTGAAGGCGTTCAATAATGTTTAAAAGATCTTGAACAACTGTCGGAGCTAGCCCTAGCGAAAGTTCATCAATAAGAAGAATTTCTGGTTCATGAAGTAGAACACGCCCAAGAGAGAGCATTTGTTGCTGACCACCTGATAGTGATCCTGCTTTTTGCTTTTGTAATTTTTGTAATTCCGGGAAAAGTTCAAATACGTTTTCAATTCTTTTTTTGACATCCTCGTTATTGTTTTTATGAATATAAGCACCCATGACTAGGTTTTGATTCACTGTCATATCACTAAATACTCCTGACCCTCCAGGTAGTTGTTGGATACCTAACTTTGCTCGTCTTTCTGGAGAGGCATAAGTAATTGTTTGCCCATTAAGTCGCACAACACCCCTTTTGGGAACCCCTAAACCACTAATTACCCTAAGAAGAGTCGATTTTCCAGCTCCATTTGTACCTAAAAGTGCGAGTGTTTCACCTTTGTTTATTTCTAGTGAAATATCGAAAAGAATTTGTACTGTTCCATAAGAGAAATCAACATTATTTACTTGTAGTGCAGGGATAGTTTTACTTGCGTCAGATTTACGACGTTGTTCCTCTTGTTCTTCAAATAATTCTTGAACGTTTAATGAAAGGTCATTTCTAAGGAATTTGGCACCTCGGTACATTATCCAACCACCAATTACTGAAGAAGGAAGCGTAAGGACTATTACGGTGACACGCGGACCCCAAGTATCTGTAAAAAGAAGAGAAATTAATCCTCCGCCTGTAGCGCCGATAAAAAATATGTAAAGAGTTACTAGTGCTGAACCAGTGCCGCGTAATCGGTACGGAACAATTGCTTGCAGAATGGGACTTACCATTGCAAAAGAAGCTGTAAGGAGAATAAGACTAGGTATTCCTGTTATCACAAATAATGCAACATTAGGCATAAAAAATTGAACCGGCTTAAGTATTCCAGCTAAAGCAATTGCTAAGCCAATTAGATGCAGAGTTCGGGTGGGGTTTTCTCTCCAAAGGCGATCAAATTTTGGTCCCACCCATATAAGAGCTATGACAGCGAAAACTCCCCCTGCTGTTCCACTGATTCCTCTTTCAAAAGCATCTAATCCAAATTCGTCTTCAAGAAAAAGATTTTCTAAAACGGGTGCTGTAAATAGTCCGAATCCAAGTGCGCTAAAAGCGACAACGACGGTTTTAACTGTTCTTATTTGCAATAACCTTGAAAATGCTGATTCCATTGATATAGGTAAGGGTTTGTCTTCAATGAAAGATTCTCCTAGAACGTCAGTTTTTTCCCATTTTCCTCTTTCTGGTTCTTTTAAGAAAAATGAATATAAAGCAACAATTACAACAGGGACTCCGAGTAAGTAGTAGCACCATCTCCAACCATCTATTCCGTCAGAACCGTTCGCTGCAAGAGCTATAGCTCCCACTAGAACTGGACTAGTTACCCTTAGCCCATTGTTGATTATTCCATTTAATGAACCAAGCCTTCCTCGTATACCGATGGGGTAGGTGTCAGCAATTACAGAACTATGAACTGGGATTGTGCTTGCTTTTGCAATTCCAACCCCAAACCTTGCCCAGAAGAACATAAAGGCATTAACTGCAATTCCTGATAAAAAAACCATTCCAGCAAAAATTGAGCTGGCCCATCCGATTATTGGAACTCTTTTCAATCTGTCTGCCATCCAACCCATTGGAAGTGATCCCAGGACAACAAAAGCTGCTGATGAACTTGCTATGAAAGTAATTGTTCCATCACTCACATTAAATGTGTCTCGTATATCCGGAGCTAAGACGTTTATAGCCGCCGTTTGAAGTTCTTCTAAACCTGATAAAAGAGCAAGAGTAAAAAATGTTGCTGTTCCTCCGCCAAGCTTCAGACCTTTTTTAAAACTAATTCCTTCTGATTTAACACCCGGCAACAAATCATCTGGAAAAATTATTTCAGATTCTTTTTTTAGTGCTTCTCTACGTTCTTCTTCATCAATGACCACTGACGTCAATGAAGACAGCTTGTTTTGGTCCTCATTAACTGAGTCTGAAGATTTTGAAGAATCGGTTTTCATTTTCAGCCATTTCTGTAAAGCCTTATTTTTTCACGTCATACCGTGCTAAGCACAGTGGGCAAATTTAATTTTTTAATTTGTTTCGTTATAGATCGTTTCCGCAACAATTAGGTCCCAAGTGGCAAGGCCAACTGACTTGAAAAGTGTTATCGATTCTGAAGAGCTTCTATTGACTTTTCCCTGAATCAGTTGTGAAAAGTCTCCAATAATCTCGTCAAACGACCAATTTTCCTCAAGTTCGGCAGTTATGAGTTCGCCAGCTTCTTCTTTGGCAGCAGTTCTATGATCTACAAAAATTTCAGCATTTTGTATCAACTCTGAATCCGCTTCTTTCTGTGCATCAGAAAAAGACCCGATTAAGTTGAGGTGAGCCCCTGGTTTGACTGACTTGGTTGGAATCACTGGTTCTTTCGAACTTGTGCATGAGCAGACCAGGTCACAAGCAGCAGTTTCTTCGGGGGAACCTACGTTAATTTTTTGATCTTTTATTGTTAAAGAGTCAATGAATTTTTCGGTAGATTCTCGCGTTGTCCCAGAAATAAAAATTTTTTCAATGTTCGGACGAACTGTAAGCATCGATTCAATGTGCCCGCGAGCTTGCACCCCTGTACCGAAAATACCCAAATTTTGAATACTTTCTGTTGCAAGTACTTCTGTTGCAACTGCTGATGCTGCAGGTGTCCTAAGTGTAGTTAAAGCTGAACCTTCAAAAGTTGCTTTCGGGACACCAGTTTTTTTGTCGCAGTATAAGTAGAAGCCATGGACAAGAGGAAGACCAATAGCCGGATTTTGAGCCATAACTGTGACCAATTTTATTCCTAGCCCAGTTTGTGAAACTGCTGGCATAAGAAGGAAGTCTTCTCCTTGGTCTAATGGAATATGTTCTCTGGGAATAGGTTGGTCGTTTGTAGCGGCACTGGTTTTTAAGGCGGAAATAGTTTTTTCCATACCAAATGCGAAAATTTCACCAGCTGTATAGTGAGGGATTTCTGTCATCTGAGTTTAAATCCTAGACCGATTGGATCACGTGGATCTAGATAAAAAGAGGTTTTGTTACAGTAATAAGCAGACCCTTCAATGGATGTAACTACAGAATCTTCTTCTACGACCGTTATTTTTCCTTTGAATACTCCACCTGCGATTCCATAGTTTAAAAAGGGCTCACCAATTTTTATTTGTTTTTTTTCATGAAGTAAAGCAAGTCGTGCTGAAGTACCAGAACCACATGGCGATCTATCTACTTGTCCATCTGCAAAAATAGTTACATTACGCTGTTTAAGGGGTTTTTCTTCCAGAGTTTCATAAAAAATTGAACCGTATATTCCTGAAAGTCTTTTGTCCGAGGGGTGTTCAGCAAGCTCTAGATTTTGAGTTTTCAACTTTATTTCTTTACCGATTTCGATTAATTCATTTAGATGTTTTGAAACCGGACTTAGACCTAATTGACTAGTTGAGATTGAAGCGTAAAAAGCTCCCCCAAAAGATACATCGATAGTTATTGATCCAAATTTAGTATCTATTTTTACGTCTTTGGCGCTTACAAAAGAAGGTACGTTATTGAAAGTCACGTTTTCAACTTTTCCGTTATGCATTTTGGCTTTTGTTAATAGTCTTCCAGAGGGTACATCGACTACGACTTCAACGAGGTCTTCTTGTGATTGAATAAAACCGCTGTCTATTGCCCAAGTGACTAATGCAATTGTTCCATGTCCGCATGCAGTACTAAATCCATCTGAATGGAAGAAAACAACTCCTAAATCTCCACCTGGGTCATCGGGTGGAACAATAAAACCCCCGTACATATCATCGTGGCCTCTCGGTTCATGAACTAGGAATTTACGAAGATCGTCAAGGTTGTCTTCCGCCCATGACCGACGTTCGATAACAGTTGAACCTTTCATTGGCCCCGCATCAACTATCCTAAAGGGCTCGCCACCTGTGTGGTAGTCGCAGCTTTCAATTGTTGATTCTGATTTAGGATCCATATTAAAAAATTTTAGTAGTTCATTCTGATTTTTTTCCAGATCAATAAATATAGTTCGAGTTAGTTTGCTTAATGAACTCGCATCATCAGCTTAGAAAGTTAGGTTTGTTGATGAAGTTACTTGTGAAAGTTGTTTTCAAAAAAGCCCGTTCGGCAAGATTTTTCTGAGTTTCTGGCCTACGATTTTACTGCGTACTTTGGAGGTGTGATGACTGAAATTGAAAAGCTACCAAGAGCGACTTTTACTTCTTTTGCTGACTCCACCAAAGAGGTGAACTAGAAACTGCCCTACCGAACCGGATTCTTGATCAGCTCGAATTATTAAGAAACGATTATGGGGGATTTCCTGTAGACCGACTAGAGCACAGTGTCCAGACTGCAACAAGAGCTGAGCGAGATGGTCGCGATGATGAATATATTGTTTGTGCATTATTGCACGATATTGGTGACGTGTTGATGCGGCAGCGATCCTTAAACCCTTTGTTTCTTCAGCTAATCATTGGACGGTCAAAAATCACGGAGTATTTCAAGGGTATTATTTTTGGCACCACTTAGGCGGTGACCGGAATGCAAGAGATGCATTTAGTGAAAACGAACACTATGAATATTGTGAGGAATTTTGTGCCAAGTACGATTCTCCAGCCTTCGATCCTTCATATAAATCAAACCCGTTGGAGCATTATGAACCATTAATAAGAGATTTTTTTGTTAGAAATCCATGGAATAGCAATGCTTAGTTTTTCTCAAATTAGTCTATTATTCGAATTATGATTCTTTCTGACCGGTCAATCTTAGAAGCAGTTAAAGATGGACGAATTATTATTGAGCCGTTCGATCCAGACTGCTTACAACCATCATCGGTAGATCTTCATCTGGATTACCGTTTTTTGGTATTCAAGAATCACACTTTGGGTCATATAGATGTCCGAGAGGATTTATCTAATTTGACTCAAGAGGTTTCTACTGATGATGACGATCCCTTTATGCTTCACCCCGGTGAATTTGTTTTGGGATCTACTTTGGAGAGGGTTTCTGTACCGGATGATTTAGTAGCCAGATTAGAAGGAAAGTCGAGTTTAGGCCGCTTAGGTTTATTAATTCATTCAACTGCCGGTTATGTTGATGCTGGTTGGGATGGTCAGTTGACTTTGGAACTTTCGAATGTGGCTAATTTACCAATCACTCTCTATCCCGGCATGAAGATTGGACAGATTTCTTTTGTTCAAATGACCACAACTGCTGACAGGCCTTATGGGTCCTCAGAGCTTGGTTCTAAATACAGAGGCCAGGAAGGTCCAAAGGCGAGTAGATACTGGGAGAATTTTTAATCATTCTCATCATTTCCATGTGAGATAGTTTCAAAAGGTTTTGTTTGGTCTTCTTTTGGTTGAAGAGCTTCTAGAAGGTGGAGAGCTATATCTCCTACTTTTACTTCGCTTTCTTCTACCCCTTCTCCTTTAACTCCGTCGTCAATCATTACAAAACAGAATGGACATGCTGTAGCAATTCTGTCAGCTCCCGTTGCTAGCAATTCTTGGGATCTTTCGACGTTTATGTTTTTGCCTGTATCCTCTTCCATCCACATTCTTCCGCCACCTGCTCCGCAACACATCCCTTCTGTGCCTTGGCGTTCCGCTTCGACAACTTCGAGACCTCCGATGCTTGCCACTACTTTTCTTGGAGCTTGATATACGTCATTATGGCGTCCTAAATAACATGAGTCGTGATAAACGAGCCGTTCGTTCAATTCAGCATTTGTCATGTCAAGCTTTCCTTGATCAATTAACCATTCAAGCAATTGAGAATGATGCACAACTTCGTAATGCCCTCCAAGTTCTGGATATTCATTTCCTAAGGTATTAAAGCAATGAGGACATTGAGTGATGATTTTCTTAACCCCCATCGAATTAAGAGTTTCTATATTTTGAGCGGCAAGCATTTGAAAGATGTATTCGTTTCCGGATCTTCTTGCTGGATCACCGGTACACATTTCAGAAGGTCCAAGAATTGAGAAAGAAACATTTGCCATAGTTAATAGTTGGGCCATTGCTCTGGAAACTTTTTTATTTTTATCATCAAAAGAACCCGCACAACCGACCCAGTAGAGGAATTCGCTTTGAAGCGGTTCACCACCTTCAATTACTTCAACACCCTCTAAATCATCAACCCAGTCGGCTCTTGACCCTTGTGATAATCCCCATGGATTGCCTGAGTTTTCCATTGATCTATAAGCATTTCCTAATTCTGTTGGGAAATTCGATTCCATTAGAGACAGATAACGTCGCATGTCTAAGATCTTGTCGAGAATTTCTATATTTACAGGACAGATTTCGTCACAAGCTTTACAAGATGTGCATGCCCAAAGTTCTTCAGGTGTAACTCTTTCAAACATTGAATTGGCTGAAACTGAAATTTCTGGGTCAACTCCAATGGGTGGTGACACGACTGGATCCCCAGTTGCCGCCATCACTTCACCAGTTTTGAGAATTATTTCCCTTGGATCTAAAGGCTTTCCCGTTGCATGAGCTGGGCACACGCTTGTACATCTTCCGCACATAGTGCAAGAGTCAGTGTCGAGTAATTGTTTCCATGTAAAGTCTTCAATTACTGAAGCACCGAAAGTTTCCAATTCGGTTTCCATGAGATTGGGTAAAGGTTTCATCGCACCTTTAGGGCGCTCGCGATCCTTCAAATACATATTTAGCGGAGAAGTAAACATGTGACGGATCATGGTTATTGGTAGAAGAGCTAAAAAGGCTATGAAAGAAATTACATGTGCAATCCACCAAAATTGATGCCAACCACGCACGTTGTTCGTTAAAGAGTCTGAGCTATCAACAATTTTTGCTAGTGGGTATCCAATTATTGACCAGGTTTCTGCGCCTCTAGCACTTGATTCAACAAGAGCTATTCGAAAAGCTTCTGCACCAAAACCGGTTACACCTATAGACAAAAAAATCAGCAACACAACAGCATGTTCAGGTTTTGACTTGATTCTTATTCTGTATGGCCGAAATCGTTTTGGTCCGTATCGTCTCAATAGAGCCCATACAACTCCAATAAGAAAAAGCACTCCTGCGATGTCACCAACTGCCGTATAGGCACGGTAGACATCTCCGTGTAAAAATTTCATGCTTTCCGGAAGTTGATGATTTATTTCAAGAGTGGTTGTGACAGCAAGAAGAATTAGAAAAGGAAAGTACATCAAAGAATGCATTACGCCGGCAGCTGGATCACGCAAGAGGGTTTTCATGAAGACGCCAGCTTTAAAATCGGAAAAACGGGCCTTAATATTTTTTTTGTTAGTTGAACGATTGTCAGGCGTTCCTCTTTCCCAATTTTTAACACGGTTAGAGAAAAGAACAGATCCGTAAATAAGCATTAAGGAGACCACTAGATAAAAAGAAAATTTTATTGAGCCGGGGATATTTTCAAAAACTTCTCTCGTTATTGGGGAGTCATCATGAAATTTGAAAACAGACGCGGCTACTCCAGAAAGTGCAGTAAAAAGAGCAATTAAAACACCTAGTCCAATAATTGCGTGATGCGGTCTCATGCTGGGTTTTTTCATGACTTGACGACCCTATCTCGTATCTGGCTGTTGTGTAATTTTGATTTATTACAAACAACTTTTTATTAATTTTAGTTTAGAAAATAATTCTATTGATTTTGGGTAAATTCGAAATTTAAGCACATTATTAGAGGTCCACTTAATGCGTTTGATTTTTCACAGACCTCATTTGAGCTCGATCAGTTTGGGGTCAATTGCTCTTTCTAAAACAGGTTTTTTTATTTTTGGATTAAGTTCCTCATCGAGCTCATAAATAAAAGGTACACCTGTTGGTATGTTTAGTTTTACAATTTCTTCATCTCCGATCTTGTCTAAGTGTTTGCAAAGCGCTCGAAGACTATTCCCATGTGCGGCGATAAGAACCTTTTTCCCAGATTTTAGTTCTGGTGCGATATTTGAATGCCAATAGGGAATTAAGCGGTCTACAACGTCTGCCAAACATTCACTTAATGGAATTAATTCTTTGGGTAAATCCAGGTAGGCATCGTTATTGTTTGGATTGAAACGATTTTCAGGGCTTATAGGAGGTGGGGGCGTGGCATAGCTTCTACGCCATTCTTGAATTTTTTGCTCGCCGAACATTATTTTGGCATCTGATTTGTTCAGGCCGGTTAAATCACCATAGTGGCGTTCATTTAGACGCCAATTTTTATGAATAGACATTTTCTTGTTGAGGCTTTGGTGGACTAATTCAGCTGTTTTAATAGCTCTTTTTTGTAAAGAACTGTATGTAACATCAGGAACTAATTCGGCTTCAAGAAGCAATTTTCCAGCTTGAAGAGCTTCCTTAATCCCCAAATCTGTTAAATCGCAGTCATACCAGCCAGTGAATAGGTTTTGTTTATTCCATTCACTTTGCCCATGTCTTAGCAGGATTAGAGTTGACATCTAGAAAATCACCATTGTTTAGCCTTTTCTACACGATACTTAAAAATATAAAATAAATGTTGCTAATACCCCACTAAAGTTTATATAGTATGGTCAATATAGAAAATAATACACTTATTATATAAGATTACGTTTTGTTTTAAATAACAAGTAAGTGTTTTTTCGCAGAATCAAAGAAATCTAGGAGAAAAAATGGGTAAAGCTGTAGGAATTGATCTAGGAACAACCAACTCCGTTGTAAGTGTCCTTGAAGGTGGTGATCCGGTAGTGATCGCAAATGCCGAAGGTTCGCGCACAACTCCTTCTGTTGTTGCTTTTTCAGTAGATGGAGAAGTCCTTGTAGGTGAAGTAGCAAAAAGGCAAGCAATTACAAATCCTGGACGAACCATTAGATCTGTCAAGAGACACATGGGTACCACCTGGAAAAAAGAAATAGATGATAAGAGTTACACATCACAAGAAATTTCCGCCAGAACTCTGCAGAAATTAAAGCGAGACGCAGAGGCCTATCTTGGAACCCCTGTTACTGAAGCGGTTATTACAGTTCCCGCATACTTTGATGATGCTCAACGAACGGCAACTAAAGAGGCGGGACAAGTAGCCGGTTTGGATGTTTTGAGAATCATTAATGAACCCACATCTGCAGCTTTAGCTTATGGTTTGGATAAAGAAAACTCTGATCAAACAATTTTGGTTTTTGATTTAGGAGGCGGAACATTCGATGTGTCCATTCTTGAAGTAGGTATTGATGGAGAAGGACAAGTATTTGAGGTTAAATCCACACATGGTGACACAAGTCTTGGTGGAGACGATTGGGACGAGGCAGTTATCGAATGGTTAGTCACTTCTTTTAAAAACGATCACGGTGTTGATCTAGCTTCTGATCCAATGGCAACACAACGCCTTAAAGAAGCAGCTGAAAAAGCAAAGATAGAACTATCGCAAGTTCAGCAAACTCAAATAAATCTTCCTTTTATTACCGCCACTGATGGAGGACCTTTACATTTGGATTACTCCTTAACCCGTGCAAAATTTCACGAGCTAACCGCAGAACTGTTGAAAAAATGTCGAGGCCCTTTTGAACAAGCGATTAAAGATGCTGATGTGGGTAAGGGTGAAATAGATCATGTAGTGCTAGTTGGCGGTTCTACCCGAATGCCTGCAGTAGTTGACCTGGTGAAAGAAATTTCAGGCAGGGAACCAAGCAAGAATGTCAATCCTGATGAAGTGGTAGCAGTTGGTGCAGCTGTTCAAGCAGGTGTTCTTGCGGGTGAAGTTAAAGACGTTTTGCTACTTGATGTAACACCATTGTCTTTGGGAATAGAAACTAAGGGTGGTGTAATGACAAAACTTATTGAGCGCAATACAACCATTCCTATTCAAAAATCTGAAATTTTTACAACTGCTGAAGACAGTCAACCATCAGTTGAGATTCACGTTTTACAAGGTGAAAGAGAAATGTCCCAATTCAACAAAACTTTAGGAAAGTTTCAACTAGTTGATCTACCACCCGCACCTCGTGGGATGCCCCAAATAGAGGTAACTTTTGATATCGATGCAAATGGAATCGTTCATGTTTCGGCAAAAGATAAAGCTACGAATAACGAACAGTCGATGACAATTACAGGTCAATCAGCTTTGGATAAAGATGTGATAGATCAGATGGTGCAGGATGCTGAAACCCACGCTGAAGAAGACAAATCACGTCGTGAGGAAGCTGAAATTAGGAACAATGCAGACAATCTTGTGTATCAAACCGAAAAGATGCTTACAGATCAGGCTGAGAACATTTCAGAAGAAGAAAAGAGCACTGTTCAGGAAAAATTGACTGAACTAAAAACATTGCTAGAAGGTGATGATATTGAAGCAATAAAAAATTCTACAGAAGCCCTAATGGCGGCCAGTCAAGAATTCGGACAAAGAATTTATGAATCTGCTTCTCAAGAAAATTCAGAATCCCAGAGTGCGGAAAATGATGATGTTGTTGACGCTGAAATTGTTGATGAACAGTGAATTTAATAAATCCAGAAGAACAAAATGAAAATGGCCTTTCTCCCGAACTTGGGAAAGAAAAACCCGAACTCACTTCAGAAAAAGTAAATGATTCACTTGTAAATAATGAAACAGCAGAGGAAAAAGATAGCTCTGATAGCCCCAATGAAATGTCATTTAATGAGGTTTTGTTAGAACGAGATGAATTTTTAAACCTTTTACAAAGCGTTAAAGCTGACTTCGATAATTATAAAAAACAAACTAAGAAAAGAATAACAGAAACACGTACTTCCGCACGTGGAGAAATAGTGGAGAAACTTCTTCCCGTTCTTGATGCATGCGACGCAGCTGTTGCACACGGGGCGGAAGACGTAGTAGCAATTAGAAAATCGCTAATAGATTCTTTAGAAAATGAGGGTTTAAAACTTGTTGGTACAGTTTTAGAAAAATTTGATCCTTCTATGCATGAAGCCGTTTCGCATGAACCTGGTGATGAAGAGGAAGAGGAACAAGTCGTAAGTGAAGTGTTAAGGCAGGGGTATTTTTGGGAAGGTAAAATACTTAGACCTGCAATGGTTAAGGTACGCGGTTAACGGTTTGTGAGATATTAAGTGACTGCCCAGAAAGACTGGCTAGAAAAAGATTTTTATCAAATTCTTGGTGTCTCAGAGACTTCGCCAGCTAAAGAGATTACAAAGACTTATAGAAAACTTGCGCGCAAATTGCATCCAGATGCGAATCCAAATGATGACAAAGCCGAAGCAAAGTTTAAAGAAATTTCTGCTGCCTATGACATCATTGGAGATGAGAAAAAACGTTCTGAGTATGATGAATTTCGGCGCTTAGGTCCACTTAGGACTGATTTTAATTCAGCTTCCAACGGGTTTAATTCAGGTGGCATGCCTTTTGATATAAGCGATATTTTTGGAAATTTTTTTGGAAATCAACCAAATAGAGGTAGTCAAAGAAGTCTAGATATAGAAGCTACCCTTCCTCTTTCATTTTTAGATGCTGCGAATGGTGTTACTACTACTTTGACTCTGGGAAATCAAACAGGGAAAAAATCGGCATCTGTACGAGTAAAGATTCCACCAGGGGTTGAAAACGGGCAAAGAGTCCGAGTAAAAGGTAAGGGTCAATCTGGACCTGCGGGGTCTGGAGACTTATTTGTGATCGTGCAGGTAGAACCACATGATTTTTTTGGACGCGAAGGTAAGAATTTGACTTTAGTAACCAGAGTTACTTTCCCTCAGCTTGTCCTTGGATCAGAGGTAAAAGTCGACACCCTAGACGGCAATAAAGTGACGTTGCGTATTCCCCCTGGAACACCGAATGGAAGAACATTTCGCGTAAAAGGTTGTGGAGTTATTACTTCAAAAGGGGTTGGTGATCTTTTAGTAACAGTTGAGGTTGAAATCCCAACAGAGATAAGCGATAAGGAAGTCTCACTTATTGAGGAGCTAGCCAATGTTATGTCTAAAAAAACGCCCAAGGATTAATGAAGTGATTTATAAAGCTAAGGTCATGAGTGTGTTGAGTTTTGCCGCTCGGACAGGGGAAAATTGATATGGAAAGACCACAACCCGATCAAGCAGTTTATGTAATTTCAGTTGCAGCAGAATTATCTGGAATGCATCCTCAGACTCTTCGTATTTATGAAAGCAGAGGATTGCTTGATCCAGCTCGAACAGCTGGAGGAAACCGCCGATACAGCGACACTGATATAAGACTCCTTCGGCGGATTGCAGATTTAACTGCTCAAGGTCTAAATCTGCAGGGGGTCAAGCGTATTTTAGAACTTGAAGCTGAAGTAATTCGTCTAAATCGAGAACTTGAAATGGCAAAAAATAAAATTGCTGAAGCAGTTACTGAGGTTCATCGTCAGTACCGTAGGGATCTTGTACCCATAAACCAAAGTATTACTTTGCTTAGGCAGCAGAAAAGGCCTTGACCTGCAGTTTTACAAATAAATCTTCGAAATATTTCATAACAAATAGGTTACAAATAGGTTTCATTCCACAATTAGCTCCTTTGTCTGAAAGGGTATTAGAGACTTTTCCACAGGACATGTGGAAAAGATAATCCTTAGTTAGAGCGACTCAGCTTCCAAAAGCAAATAATTTAGTGCACTTAAAAAATGCTGAAAAAAAGCTTAAAATAGAGGTAGGATCAGCAAGTAATTATCCCTATCCAGGAGGATTAATATGCCTGCAACAGTAGTTGTAGGAACACAGTGGGGCGACGAAGGTAAGGGAAAATTTACTGACCTTGTTGCTCAGGATGTGTCGATGGTTGTTCGTTATCAAGGTGGTCATAATGCAGGCCATACTTTGGTAGTAGACGGAGAAACTTTTGCTTTACAGCTAATTCCTAGTGGAGTTTTGTCAGAACATGTGACTCCGATAATAGGCAACGGGGTTGTAGTCGATCCGGGTGTTTTAATCGAAGAAATGAATTCTCTTGAGTCACGCGGAGTGAGTACAAAAAACTTGCGTATAAGTGGTAATTCCCATCTGATCCTCCCCTACCACCAAGAACTAGACGCACTTTATGAAAGCAATCTTGGTGATGAAAAAATAGGAACAACCAAACGTGGTATTGGTCCTGCGTATGCCGATAAGGCTTTGCGCATAGGCCTTCGAGTTCAAGACCTTCTTGATCGTGACATTTTTACTCAAAAATTAGAAGCGACAATGAAGTACATTAATAGTGTTCTGACTCAGGTCTTTAATCACTCGCCTATGGATCCTACTGAAATCAGTAAAAAGTATTTAGATGAGTATGCGCCGCGCATAGTTCCACACATCGCTGACACAATTCATTTGGTTCATGAGGAATTAACTGCAAAAAAACGAATATTACTTGAAGGCGCACAAGCTACTTTTCTTGATTTAGATTATGGAACTTATCCTTATGTGACTTCTTCCAATCCGGTAGCGGGAGGAGCTTGTACAGGATCTGGCGTAGGTCCACTTGATATTGATCGAATAATAGGAATAACCAAGGCTTACACAACACGAGTCGGGGCGGGACCCTTTACGGCTGAATTATTTGATGAAATTGGTGAACATCTTGTTGACGTTGGTCATGAATATGGGACTAATACAGGTCGTAGACGGCGTGTGGGCTGGCTAGACCTGGTGATGCTTGACTACGCCTCGCGCGTTAATTCTTTAACTGAGCTTGCAATTACAAAATTAGATGTTTTAGATGATTTGGATGAGATAAAAATTTGTGTTGCTTATGAATTTGAAGGACAGAGATACGATTGGCTACCTTATAACCAGTCTTTGCAGAACCAAGTAGTCCCTGTATATAAGGAATTTCCAGGCTGGAAATGCGATCTATCAGAAATTAAAAACAGATCGGAACTCCCAGAAGAAGCTGAAAATTATTTGAATTTTATAGAAAATTCTTTAAATATTCCCATCGACTTAGTTGGGGTAGGTCCAGGGCGCCATCAATATTTCAACCATCAGAAATAACGAGGTTAAATGAAGGTTTGTGTTGTTGGATCAGGAGGAAGAGAGCATGCGTTGGCTCATGTGCTTGCAAGAACAGCCGAAGTGGTTGTAGCTCCAGGTAACCCAGGCATACCTTTTTCGACTACCCAACCTGCAAAAGAAATAGAAGCTGATTTATTTGTCATTGGACCTGAACAGCCTTTAGTTGACGGATTAGCTGATGAATTGCGAAAACAAGGAAAGCTTGTTTTTGGACCTGGTGCGGATGGTGCAAAACTTGAGGGTTCAAAAAGTTGGATGAAAAAAATTTTAGTTGACGCTGGCGTCCCTACAGCCAGGTATGGCGTATTTACAGAAAAGGAACCGGCATTCGATTTTCTTCAAAACCTCTCGGATCTTTATGTGATAAAGACAGATGGCCTAGCGGCGGGTAAGGGCGTTTTAGTTACTTCAGATATTACTGAAGCCAAACAGGCCGTGACAGAGTATCTTTCTGGAAAAGCTTTCGGTATTTCTGGCAAAAGAATTGTAATTGAAGAAGGACTAACTGGACCAGAAATTTCATTACTTGCAGTTTGTGATGGCCAAACTGCAGTTCCTTTGGCTTCGGCACAGGATTTCAAGAGACTTAAAGATCAAGATGAAGGACCAAATACTGGAGGCATGGGTGCGTATTCGCCAGTTCCTTTCTTTGAAGAAAACCTAGTTAAAAAAATTATGGATATTGCTGTTATACCAACTTTGGAGGCATTAAAAAGAAAAGGAATTGACTACCGAGGAGTTCTATATTGTGGTTTGATGATTACACCTGATGGACCAAAAGTTCTTGAATATAATGCAAGATTTGGGGATCCTGAAACGCAGGTAGTTATACCTCGATTAAAAACGGATTTGGCTGAGTTACTTGCTAGTGCAGCATCTGGTTCCATTAATTCGGAACCAATTTTTTCAAATGAGGCAGCTGTTGCAGTCGTATGTGCTTCAGAGTCATATCCCGAAAATCCAAGAATTGGGGATTTTATAGAGGGTTTATCTCTCGTACAGAAAATGAAAGGAATAAACATTTTCTTTTCTGGTGTTGGAAGAAGTAATGACGGATTAGTCACCGATGGCGGAAGAGTTTTAACCATTACTGGTATGGGAGCAACACTAGAGAAGGCGAGAAAATTAACTTATGAAGCAGTTTCAAAAATTTCATGGCCTGGGATGCAAAAACGACAAGACATTGCTTCTAATTTTGAATTATATAAAAATGAATAGATAGACAAAGGAAAGGAACAATAGTGACAGAAAGAGTTGCGGTACTGATGGGATCCCCGAGCGATTCTGAACGAATGAAACCTGCTACAGAAATATTAGAAAAATTTGGAGTTGATGTAGATACAAGGGTCATGTCTGCACATCGAACGCCAGGAAATGTTGCAGATTTTGCTTCCCAAGCGGTTGAATCTGGTTTTTCCGTAATCATTTGTGGAGCCGGAATGGCGGCACACCTTGCGGGAGCAGTTGCAGCAAATACAATTCTTCCTGTAATAGGAGTTCCGTTATCAGGAAGTGCAGTTTCAGGTTTTGATTCTCTCTTAGCAACAGTTCAGATGCCTAAGGGAATTCCCGTAGCTACTGTTGCGATAGATGGAGCCATGAATGCAGGACTATTAGCTATACAAATGCTTGCTTTGAATGAACCAAAATACGTAAAACTTCTTGAGTCACATAGAGATGAAATGGCATCAAGATAGAATGAACTCGTTTTGATTGTGGAAAATGTTCTCGCTAGTCGCTACGCAAGTCAGCAGATGGTTGATATTTGGTCAACTGAATCTCGGATAATTCTTGAACGTGAACTATGGGTAGCCGTATTAAAAGCACAAAAAGAACTTGGTATTGAAATCGCAGATCAAGTAATTACAGATTATGAATCAGTTATTAATTCTGTCGATTTAGATTCGATTCGCGAACGTGAAAAAATCAACCGTCACGATGTTAAGGCCAGACTCGAGGAATTTTCGGAGTTAGCCGGACACCAACATGCACACAAGGGAATGACATCTAGAGATTTGACAGAAAATGTTGAACAATTACAAATTAAAAAGAGTTTGGATCTAGTTCTTGATTTAGTAGTCGCTTCATTAAGCAGATTAGGGCGTCTTGCCGCTGAAAACTCTTCGCTCATGTTGACTGGTAGAACTCACAACGTTGCGGCACAGCCCACGACTCTTGGTAAACGTTTTGCAAATACGGCAGAGGAACTTATAAATGCTTACCACAAAGCAAATTTTTTATTGAATAATTTTCCACTCCGTGGCTTAAAAGGCCCAGTCGGCACTCAACAAGATTTATTGGATTTATTTGAAGGGGATAATGAAAAAGTAAATTTGATTGAAAACCGTGTAGCAGAAATTCTAGGTTTTGATGAAGTTTTGGATTCTGTCGGCCAGGTTTACCCCCGATCAATGGATTTTGAAGTTGTTTCGGCACTTGTTCATATTTCAAGTGCACCCTCAAATTTTTCAAAGACTGTCAGATTAATGGCTGGACATAATTTAGTTTCGGAAGGTTTCCAACAAGGACAAGTCGGTTCATCAGCTATGCCTCATAAGACGAACACACGAACCTCTGAGAGAATTAATGGACTTTCATTGGTGTTAAAAGGTTACTTGTCGATGTTGGCTGGTCTAGTCGGGGATCAATGGAATGAGGGGGACGTAAGTTGTTCGGTTGTTAGAAGAGTCGCTTTACCAGATTCATTTTTTGCGATCGACGGATTATTTCAATCATTTATAACTGTGCTTGATGAATTCGGCTCATTCCCAGCAGTTATTGAAAAAGAATTGTTGGAAGAACTTCCGTACTTGTCTACGACAAGGCTTCTAGTGGCAGCGGTGCAAAAAGGAATTGGTAGAGAAACTGCTCATGAAATTATAAGTGAACACGCTAGGAAGTCTTCGATGTCTAGGCGTGAAAGTTTAGAAGGTCCTAGTTTTGTTGAACTGCTTGATTCCGATGACCGCTTTCCATTAAATGAAGAAGAAATAAATCAACTATTTAATCAAAGGTCGGTCCTAATCGGTAATGCTCCAAATCAAGTTCAGCTAGTAATAGAAAAAATTGCTGACATAGTTACACACAGACCTCTTGCTGCTTCATATAAACCAGAGCCTATTATTTAAAAAAGGATATTTATTTTGAGACTTAATTTGCCCCATGTACATTCGGGAAAAGTTCGAGATATTTATGAAATTGATTCTCAGAACTTACTTATGGTTACCTCGGATCGATTATCAGCGTTTGATGTTGTTTTAAATGAACCAATTCCTGAAAAAGGCCGTGTTCTCACTGCAATGACTAGGTATTGGTTGGAGAAATTGAATAATTTGGTTCCAAATCATTTGATATCTGTGGATCCAACCTACTTAAGCGATGAAATCAGTTTAGAAAATAGAGAGTTTTTGCTTGGGAGAACGATGATATGTCGACGTGCTGAGATGCTCCCAGTTGAATGCATAGTAAGAGGTTTTATCACAGGTTCAGCGTGGAAAGAATATAAAGAAAACGGAACTGTGCACGGGGAAAAAGTTGTTTCAGGTTTAAAAGAGTCTGAACAATTTCAGCAACCATTGTTTACACCTTCAACGAAAGCGACATCCGGTCACGATGAAAACATTTCTTTTTCCGAATCAATAGAAATATTAGGTTCCGATCTAGCAGAGAAAGTTAAAGACACTTCATTGAAGTGTTACAAACTGGCAGCTGATCTCGCCATGGAACGTGGGATAATTATTGCTGACACAAAATTTGAATTTGGTTTAATAGATGGAGAATTGGTTCTCGCAGATGAAGTCCTCACTCCAGACTCTTCAAGATTTTGGCCCGAAGAGCAATGGTCTATCGGGTCGTCACCACCATCTTTTGATAAACAACCCGTACGTGATTTTTTAGATGGTATTGAATGGGATAAAAAACCTCCGCCTCCTACTCTCCCAAGTGAAGTTATTTCTGCGACTTCCTCGCGTTACATCGAAGCATATGAGAAGATTTCAGGAAAGTCCTTTGAGGATTGGCCTGGCGGTAGGAGTTAGTTTGGTTTTTTCTGTACTTGTTGATGTTTCTTTACGAAAAGGAATTGCAGATCCAGCGGGTTCCACTATTGAACGGTCTCTGCCTACTTTAGGTTTTTTGGGTGTTAGAGACGTGGGTGTAGGAAAAACTATTCGATTTACAATTGAAGCTGAAGGTGAAGAAGAAGCAAAAAATAAAGTAGAAAGTATTTGTTCTACTTTTCTAACTAATCCAGTTATTGAAGAAGCAAAAATCACAATTGAAAACACGGATCAAGTAGAAGGAAATTAATGACAGCTACCGTCGGTGTTGCTGTATTTCCAGGCACAAATTGTGAATTGGACTCAATCCACGCAGTTGAAACACTTGGAGGGGATGGCAAAATTTTATGGCATTCAACTAAAAATTTGTCTGGAGTTGATGCAGTGATAATCCCAGGCGGTTTTGCACATGGTGATTATTTAAGACCAGGAGCTATAGCTAGATTTTCACCATTGATGTCAGCAATTGCCAAGTTTGCAAAAAATGGAGGCCCTGTCTTGGGAATCTGTAATGGTTTTCAAGTTTTAACAGAGGCTGGACTTTTACCTGGTGCTCTCCAAAAAAATAACGGACTTAAATTCTTGTGCAAGACAGTTCAAGTGCGTGTCGAAACAGAAAATACAACACTTACACGAAAAGCTGAAAAAGGAATGGAGTTATCACTTCCTATAAATCACTTTGAAGGAAATTTTACTTGCGACCTTGACACGCTCAACTCTCTTATAGACCACGATCGTGTTGTACTTCGTTATTGCGATAATCCAAATGGTTCGATCGATGATATTGCAGGTGTCTGTAACGAAACTCGCAATGTTGTTGGACTCATGCCGCATCCAGAAAGAGCATGTGACTTACTTCTAGGTAGTGAAGATGGGAAAGTGCTTTTTGAATCTTTATTAGGCAGCAATTAATGGGAATAATAAGTGAAACTTTTTATACAAACACTTCTTTTTGGGGATTAGAAAGTTTTCACCATGGTTGATTCTTTACACAGAGTTTTAGGGCTAAGCGATGAAGAGGCCACAAAAATTGGTGACATTTTAAAAAGAACACCTAATCCTCTTGAATTAGCTATGTATTCAGTCATGTGGTCTGAACATTGTTCATATAAAAGCAGTCGTTTACACCTTTCTCGCCTTCCGACATCTGCACCGTGGGTTCTTGTAGGTCCGGGCGAAAATGCCGGAGTGATTGATGTTGGGGATGGGATCGCTGTTGCGATAAGAATCGAATCACACAATCATCCTTCAGCTATTGAGCCCTATCAAGGAGCAGCAACAGGGGTTGGAGGGATTCTTAGAGACATTTTTACTATGGGTGCAAGACCTATAGCCCTTATGGATTCACTTCGGTTTGGGTCGTTAGATGATGCAAGGAGTTGTTGGATTGCCGAAGGAGTTGTTTCTGGTATTTCGGGCTATGGAAACGCTGTTGGTGTTCCAACTGTTGGAGGTGAGATTGATTTTGACTCAACGTACCAAGGAAACCCTTTAGTAAATGTTTTATGTTTGGGTACTTTGCCTAAAGATCGGTTGGTTTTAGGTCGAGCTTCTGGAATAGGTAATTTAGCGGTATTACTTGGATCTTCGACAGGAAGAGATGGAATCGGTGGAGTAAGTGTTTTGGCATCTGCTGGTTTTTCGAACCAAGTAGATGTGGAAAAACGGCCAAGTGTTCAAGTGGGTGATCCTTTTGAAGAAAAACGATTAATTGAAGCCTGTCTGGAAATCTTTGATTCAAATTTAGTTGTGGGTATCCAAGATTTAGGTGGAGCTGGGCTGACATGCGCCACAAGTGAAACTGCATCTCGAGGAGGAGTGGGAATGGATGTTGATATAAGTGCAGTTCCGCAAAGAGAACCAGGAATGGAAGCCCATGAGATAATGATTAGCGAATCACAGGAACGAATGCTTGCAATAATTGAACCTAATAATTTGGATCTCCTTTTTGAGATTTGTGCTAAGTGGGAAGTAAACGCAAATGTGATTGGGAGAGTTACTGCTGGAGACAAACTAAGAATTCTTGATCGATTTGACGGTAATGTTTTAGCTGAAATACCGGCTTCTTCCCTTCATGATGATGCCCCAATTTATGATCGACCTAAAAAGAAGCCTGAGGAGAATAAAACTGTTTCTTCGGAAAAGTTAAAAGTTAAAAGTGACGTAGTAAGTGATCTTCTTTCACTTTTGTCAGACCCTTCATGGGTTTATAGCCAATATGACCATCAACTTTTCTTAAATACTGTTGTAGGGCCAGGATATGACGCAACAGTTTTAAAATTGCGTGATCCTGTAAGTGGTTTAGAAACCAATAAAGGTTTAGCAATTACTACGGACGGAAACCATCGTTGGTGTGCCGTCAATCCAAGAGTGGGAACGAAATTGATTGTTGCTGAAGGAGTAATGAATCTTTCCTGCGTCGGGGCGCATCCCCTGGCTCTTGTTAATTGTCTTAATTTTGGTAATCCAGAGAATCCTGAAGTTATGTGGGAACTTTCGGAATCTATAGATGGAATGGCAGAAGCATGTGAAGGATTTGGTATTCCCGTAGTAGGTGGAAATGTGAGTTTGTATAACGAATCCTCTGGAGTAAATATTTCGCCAACTCCTATTGTTGGATTAGTTGGCAAGATTGAGGAACTTCACAGAAAACCCCCTGGATTTGAGCTTTTAGAAGGCAATCGTTTAGTTCTTCTAGGTCCAAGCCATATTGATGTGGGCGGCTCGTTATGGAGTGCTCTGCATGGGCTTAATAGTGGAGAATTGATAGATGTCGATTTAGAAACTCACAAAGTTCTTGCTGACTTAGTGAGAAGTCTTGTGTCTGATGGAATTATTGACGGCATTCATGATCTATCCGCTGGAGGGTTAGGGGTTGCTTTAGCTGAGATGGTAGCAAAATCCAAATTTGGTATTACTGTCGCTAGAATTCCTGACGCGCTATCTCTTTTTGGAGAAGGCCCAAGCAGAGTTCTAGTTTCAATAAATTCGGAAAATGTAAACGAGTTGTTATCTAGGGCAGAGAGCGCGAATATCCCTACGACACGTCTAGGTTTAGTCGGTGGCGACAGGTTCATTGTTAAAGATTTAATAGATGTTCCGAAAGAAACTATTGACTTAGCATTTTTGACACAATTGCCTAATGCTTTAGGTGTAGGAACGGTCAGTGCTTGATTAATGGGTATGCGGGATTTAATTCACTTCTAGACATATGATCGCTTCAGTGTCAAAAGGTGAAGCTATTCAGCAAGTTGAAGAACAGCCTGAATTATTTTTTGATGAACCTCACGAAGCGTGCGGGGTATTCGGAATTTTTGCCCCCGATCATCTAGTGGCACACCTAACTTATTTAGGTCTATACGCTTTACAACATCGTGGACAAGAGTCCGCCGGTATGGCAGTTAGTGATGGAGAATCAATAACAGTTGTAAAGGACATGGGACTAGTTTCAAATGTTTTCGATGAAAAGAATCTCGCAGCTTTAAATGGGAACCTCGCGATAGGGCAGACTCGTTATTCGACAACTGGTTCGAGTACATGGAGAAATGCTCAACCGGTTTATCGTGGTATTGGCAACATTGAATTTGCACTAGGACATAACGGTAATCTGGTAAATACAGATCGGTTAGCAAGTGATGCAGGGATGCTAAAAGGAACCGTAGCTTCAGATAGTGATTTAATTGCTGAATTGATTTCTTTGGATATATCTACAAAACAAGTAAAAGACGTAGATGACCCTATGAAAGAAGCACTTCAAAGCGTTTTACCAAAGCTATCTGGAGCGTTTTCATTAGTTTTTTGTGACCAAGATCGCATAATTGGTGTTCGCGATCCTAACGGATTTCGCCCTTTGTGTTTAGGGCGGTTTGATGGAGGTTGGGTTTTGGCATCTGAAACCGCTGCTCTTGATGTGATTGGAGCACATTTTATTAGAGAAATTGATCCGGGGGAAATGGTTATAGTCGACGCAAAAGGTTGTAGTTCATTTTTTCCTTTTGTTGAAGATCAGATCGATCCGCGTATTTGTTTATTTGAGTTTGTTTATTTTGCCCGCCCTGACAGTTATCTTTACGGCCAAAGTGTTCATACTGCAAGAGTTAAAATGGGTGAAGCACTTGCAAGGCAGGCCCCTGCAGAAGCAGATTTAGTTATGGGTGTTCCGGAATCGGGAATTCCAGCTGCGGAAGGTTTTGCTAGGGAATCAGGAATTCCATACGGTCAAGGCCTAGTAAAAAATCGTTATATAGGTAGGTCTTTTATTGCTCCTACACAAGAAATGCGTGCGTCAACAGTGCGGATTAAATTAAACCCCTTAAAAGAAAACATAAAAGATAAAAAATTAATTGTTGTAGATGATTCAATTGTTAGAGGAACAACAACACAAGCAATGGTTCGAATGCTTCGGGATGCAGGTGCAAAAGAAGTTCATTTAAGGGTTTCTTCGCCACCTTATAGATGGCCCTGTTTTTATGGTATGGATACAGGTTCAAAAGGCGAATTATTGGCAGCTAATTTAACAGTTGACGAAATACAAAGGTATTTAGAAGTAGACAGTCTTAGTTATTTACAACTTGAAGAGCTTCTTAGCGCGACTGGAGCAATGGGAGCGGGATTCTGTGATGCTTGTTTAACAGGTAAATACCCCATAGAGATACCTTTAGAACTTTCTTTAAAATCAAATAATGAAGAAAGTCACGATCGTAATCTGGATTCAAATGACTTTTTTTCAAGTATTAGAACAACGAGTTATTAATATTGGAAGAGCATGAACTTCCAATCGAGTGTTGTTGTGAAAAGTAATGATTATTTGTCTTCGGGCGTAAGTTTGGAAGCGGCCAGACAAGTTGTTGAACAAATAAAACCATTTTCGTCAATGACACGCCGACCAGAAGTAGTTGACAATTTTGGTGGCTTTGCTGCAATGTTCGATTTGGGGTTGTCGTCTTATAAAGATCCGTTGTTAGTTTCTGCAACCGATGGAGTGGGAACGAAGTCGGAGATAGCCAAAATAACTGGAAGATATGAAACGATAGGAATTGATCTCGTAGCAATGTGTGTAGACGACCTTGTTTGCGTCGGCGCGGAACCTCTGTTTTTTTTGGATTACATAGCAATAGGTCATTTAAATCCAGAACTAGTTCAGTCTTTAATTAAAGGAATCGCTGAGGGTTGCGTAGAAGCAGGGTGTTCTTTAATCGGGGGTGAAACTGCGGAGCACCCAGGTGTTATGGACGACGACTCTTTTGACTTGGCAGGATTTTCAGTTGGAGCTGTTGAAAGAAACAAAGTTATTGAAGTTTCAAATATTCAATTAGGTGATCAAATAATTGGAATAGAGTCGCCAAATCTTCGTTCTAATGGTTTTTCCCTGGTGCGAAAAGTTTTTTCAGAAACTGCCGACAGGTCTCTCGCTGATCCTGCTTGGGAAGGTGCTGAAAGCACTCTTGGCGAAAAATTATTGGAACCAAGTGTAATTTACGCTCCAACCATTTTAAATGTTTTGAATGAAAACGAAATTCATGCGATAGCCCACATAACAGGAGGTGGATTGCCTGAGAATGTGGCAAGAATTTTAGGCGAAGCTTTTGACGCCGCCATACATAAGTCCAGCTGGAAAACTCCAAGAATTTTTTCTGAGATTCAATCTGCAGGTGCAATCGATGATGAAGAGATGTTTCGAGTTTTCAATATGGGTATTGGAATGGTTTTGATTGTTCCTCCGAATGCAACGGATCGAGTATTGGACGAACTGAATAAAGAAAAAAAACCAGCTCACGTTATAGGTGAGATAGTAAAGGGTTCTCGCCAAGTGGAAATATTGGGGTAACTTCACTTTATGGATAATCACGAATTGATTGCTCATTTAAAAAAGTTTTCAATTCAAGAAGGTGACTTCGTTTTAAAATCAGGTCGTAAAAGCAACTGGTTTTGCGACGCAAAACAAACAATATGTCGACCCGAGGGAATGTTATTAGTAGCCGAAGCTGCTATCGAAGCAATACCAGATGATATTCAAGCAATAGGCGGGTTGGCTGCTGGAGCCGACCCTGTTGCTTTTGGAGTTGCCTCCATCGCAGCTAATAGAGGAAATTTTTTTCGTTCTTTCAGTATTAGAAAAGAATCTAAAGATCATGGCGTTGAAGGACGACTTGCTGGCGCCCTAGAGCAAAATGACCGAGTCGTTATTTGTGAAGACACCGTTACAAGAGGAACTTCCCCTCTAGAAGCCGCAAAAGTTGTACGTGAACTAGGTGGGAATCCTGTGATGATTCTTGCTGTTGTTGATCGTGGTGGAACCTGCTCTTTGGAAGCTAAAAAAGAAGGAATTTCTTTTCATGCATTAGTTTCTGCACCTGAATTAGGCTTTGATTACGAAAATCAGTAGTTTTATTTTCAATACTTCTCGTAGGCTTAAGCCTCATGCCATATTTACCAACTGCTGCTTATTCGATTTATATAAGAGTCGAACTTCAAAATGTCCCTAACACCTTAGGAAGATTTGCTACAGCTGTTGGTGAAGCAGGAGCAAACATTGTTTCAATGGGTGGTTTTGATGTCCGGGGTGAAATTTTAACGAATGACGTTGTAATAAACTGCAGAGACGAAGAACACGTAGATTCGGTGATTTCGCATATAAAAGAACTAGATGGTGTTGATTTGTTGTCTTGGCATGATCGAACTTTTGAAATGCACAAGGGTGGAAAAATTGAAGTTTCACCTCTAGCAGAGATTTCTGACAATCATGATTTATCCATGGCCTACACTCCAGGAGTTGCGAGAGTTTGCATGGCTATTCATAAAGATCCATCTCGCGTCCATGATCTGACAATTAAGAAAAATACAGTCGCTATTGTTACTGATGGAACAGCAGTGCTTGGTTTGGGAGATATAGGACCTGAAGCTTCTTTGCCCGTAATGGAAGGAAAAGCTCTACTTTTTAAAGAGTTTGCAGGGGTAGATGCTTTCCCTGTGTGTTTAGATGTCACTGACTCATATGAGATTATTGAAACTGTCAAAAAACTCGCACCTTCTTTCGGTGGAATAAATCTTGAAGATATTGCCGCGCCGGCAGCATTCGAGGTTGAAGAAGCGTTGCAAGAAGCTCTTGACATACCCGTCTTTCATGATGACCAGCATGGAACAGCAGTCGTTACTCTCGCAGCGTTATGGAACGCACTTCGCTTGACCGGCAAAGAGATTGAAAATCAGTCTGTTGTAATAGCAGGCATGGGTGCCGCCGGAGTCGCTGTAGGAAAAATATTAATTGGAGCGGGAGTCGGAGAGATCGTAGGTGTTGATCGCTCCGGTGCCGTTTATCAGGGACGTGAAAATTTAAATGTTGCAAAGGAGTGGTTTGCTAATAACACAAACTCAGATAGGAAAATGGGCACTTTGAACGATGTGATCAAAGGATCAGATATTTTTATAGGTTTGAGCGGACCAGGACTTATTGATGCGAGTGATCTTCGTAACATGGCTCCAGACCCTATTGTTTTTGCAATGGCTAACCCAGATCCTGAAATTCGTCCAGAGGAAGCTGATGGTCTTGCAGCTGTGATGGCAACTGGTAGAAGCGACTACCCGAATCAAATTAATAACGTTTTGGCTTTTCCTGGAATTTTTCGTGGTGCACTAGATGTAGGTGCAACTCAGATTACTGAAAATATGAAACTGGCTGCGGCAAAAGCCATAGCTGATTCCATTGAAGAAGATAATTTGAATCCTGATTTCATTGTTCCTTCAGTTTTTGATAAATCTGTGCCATACAAAGTTGCGGAAGCCGTTGCTAGAGCAGCATTAAATGACAAAGTTTGTCGTTCATAAAAAAGATTAAAAATTGAAATCTAAACACGTTGATATTGAAGGTGTAACTTTTGATCTTTGGAACACTCTTTTAGTTAGTGAACCGGGCGGTATTGAAGTCAGACAATCTGCTTGGCAAAAAGTAATTGATGAAAGAGGTTTGAATATCTCTTCCGATTTATTGCTATCAGTTCTTGAAATGCTCCCAGTCCGATTTGATGTTGAATGGCGAGCTGGCCGTCAATACACAGCCAAAGAGGCACTAGAAGACGCCTTCAACGTTTTTGGTGAGCAAATTACCCTTGAAGATCGCGAGGTTTTTACGGAAACTTTTGATCAAGCTTCTTTTGCTTTAAAAGTTGATGTTGTCGAAGGAGCGGAAGAAGTTTTGGCATACTTGGTCAAGAAAGATATAAAAACCGCGATAGTAAGTGACACCTCCTTGTCGGCTGGTAGGCATTTACGGTTCTTTTTAACTGAATTTGGGATCTCTCCCCATGTAACTTTTTTTGCATTCTCTGATGAAGTGGGTGTCTATAAACCTGACGAAAAAATTTTTATGAAAGCATTAGAAGGAATGGGAAATATCAAGCCATTTAAAGCTGCTCATGTGGGAGATTTAAAGCGCACTGATGTTGTAGGCGCACGAAACATTGGTATGACCAGCGTCAGATTTAGAGGGGCAAACGATGATCAAGAGAACGAATTAGAAGCAGACTTTATAGTCGATCATTTGATGGAACTGCCATCTTTATTGAATTTATAGTCAGTCTGTTAAGAGAAAGTTTTTCAGTTCATTAAATCTTTGGTCACTAATTTTTAGACCAGTAAGCCTAAAGTTATCCCAGGTTCCAAACTTTTTCTTAATCTCTTCAAACACTGATGTCATAAAGTTCTCTTTGGCGTATAGAAGAGATTTAGCTATTTCCATGTATTCTTCAATAGGTTTTTCAGTTTTATTTTCAATTGTTTCGACCAAACGATCTCTTATTTCTTTTTCTTTTAGTTCCATTTCTCTTTTGCGTAGTTTATTTGTCAGTAAATAATCTTCAATAATTACAGATTCATCCACATTCAGAATTCCGAGTAAAAAAGCAGAAACAATTCCCGTTCTGTCTTTACCTGCTACACAATGGAAAAGTAAAGGAAAGTTATTGGGGTCAGTTAATGTTTCAAAAACTGGCACGTAAGAATCAAGTTTTTCATTGACCGAATTTTTGAAATATCTTTCAATAATTTCTCCTGTCATCCCAGTAGGGATTTGTTCACCGTTCATAAAGTTTGCGGCGATGGCAAACTCGTTATCGTCAGAAGATACTGAGAAATTAAGAGTCTCAACTTTTTCCAAACTTGGTGTCGGGTACATTTCTATTTCCGAAGGTCTTCGCAAATCTACAATTGTTCTTAATTGCAGATTTTCAAATTTTTTAAAATCTTCTGTTTCCAATTCACTTAAATGTCCGCTTCGGAAGAGATATCCTGGTTTGACTTCTAGGCCAGTTTGAGTTTTTTTCCCACCTATATCTCTAAGATTTGCTTCTGGAATAATGATTTTTGGAGAGTGATCCACAGAAAGACTTTATCTAAGATGCTTCTTAATCGTTTATTTTGAAAATAACGTGGGAAATCTAATGCTGTCGGCGATGATTGACACAGTAACAAGTTAGGAGTTCGTATGGGGAAAGCTGTGATTATAGAAGCGTTGAGAACTCCTATTGGAAGGGGAAGAGAATTACTAGGCCAATTCAATGGCTTTCACGCGACACAATTGCTTGGCCTTCTACAGCAAGGAATAGTTGAAAGAACAGGGATTCAATCCTCTGAGGTAGAGCAGGTTATAGGTGGTTGTGTAACGCAGGCTGGTCAACAAGCAAGCAACGTAACTCGCACAGCGTGGTTAAACACTTCGGGGGACTATACGACAGGTGCTACGACTATCGATACCCAGTGTGGCTCAGGTCAACAAGCCAACAATTTGATTCACGCTCTTATAGAAGCTGGAACAATTGATGTCGGATTAGCATGTGGGGTCGAGTTAATGAGCCGGGTGGGGCTTGGAGCAAATGTATTTAATGGTCCCGGCTCTTCGAAACCTGATGACTTTCCCTGGGATAGCCCCAATCAATTCGAAGCTGCTGAGCGAATAGCTTCAAACAGGGACATCAGCCGTGAAGATGTAGATAACTGGGGTCTTCGATCACAAGAAAAAGCATCTGTTGCACAAAATGAAGGAAGATTTGAAAATGAAATTCTTCCAATAAGTGCACCCGTTTTGGATTCGGAAGGGGAGAGAACAGGCGAGAGCTTATTGGTAAATACTGACCAAGGTATTCGTGATACAAATTATGAATCTCTCGCACGGTTAGATCCAGTTTTAGAAAATGGTATTCATACAGCAGGGAATTCTTCACAAATTTCTGACGGAGCAGCAGGTTTGTTATGGATGGATGAGGATCGGGCTAAAGCTAACGGGTTAAAGCCTCGTGCAAAAATTGTTGCGAATGTAGTAGTTGGTACAGATCCTTATTATTTACTGGATGGTCCTGTGGATGCTACAAAAAAGATTTTGTCAAAGTCTGGGATAAGTCTTTCCGATATTGATTTATTCGAATGCAATGAAGCTTTTGCGTCTGTTGTTTTGTCCTGGCTTAGCGAAAATCCAGAAATTGATTCCGAAAAAGTGAATGTTAATGGTGGGGCGATTGCGTTAGGTCATCCTGTGGGAGCGACGGGTTCTCGTCTGATGGTGACCGCATTAAATGAACTTGAAAGAAGAGACGGTTCTTTGGCAATGATCACGATGTGTTGCGGTGGAGCAATAGGCACGGCAACAATTATTGAAAGGATTTAGTATGGGTGTTCTTGACGGGAAAGTGGCAGTTGTTACTGGTGCTGGAAGAGGTCTGGGACGAGTTGAAGCTCTGGAGTTGGCAATGCATGGAGCGAGTGTTGTTGTTAATGATCTTGGATTGACAAGAGATGGAATCGGTTCAGATACTGAACCAGCAGATTCCACGGTTGCTGAAATTATTGAACAGGGTGGAAATGCTACCGCTCATTTTGGTGATGTTGCTGACTGGGATCAGTCTAAGGAGTTGATAAATACGGCCGTAGATAAATTCGGTTCTTTAGACATCTTGGTGAACAACGCAGGTTTTATTCAGGATTCGATGTTGCAAAAAATGACAGAAGAACAATTTGACTCGGTTGTCAGAGTTCATTTAAAAGGTCATTTCTGCATGATGCGCCACACAATGGCTCATTGGAGAGAGGTTTGGAAACAAGATGGAGAAAAACCATTAGGAGGGCGCATTATTAATACCTCTTCAGAAGCTGCTTTGATAGGAGCTTTAGGAACAGGAAACTACAGTGCGGCAAAAGCGGGGATTATCGCTTTAACTCTTTCGGCCGCCAGAGAATTACAAAGATTTGGATGTAACGCAAATGTTTTGATTCCGAGAGCTAGAACGCGTATGAATATGGGTGGTCCTTCAGCTTCACTTTTTGAAAAACCAGAAGAAGGTTTTGATAAATATGCGCCTGAACACGTAGCCCCATTAGTGGCATGGCTGGCATCATCGAATTCTGAAAGCGTCTCGGGAAATGTTTTACAGATTTGGGGCGGAGAACTTGTTGTTTATGAGAAACCTCGACGAATGTTTGAAACTTCGACAAATAAAGCATGGTCTTTCGATGCAATAGATTCTGAGCTGTCACTTTTCTTCGCAGAAAAAGAACCAATAATTGATGGTTTTGGAATTTAAATATTTTTATTTAAAGCTTCTTCAGCAATTAATTTTCCTAGCGCATTTAAGCTTTTTCCCGCTCCACCCAAAGTGTCGGCTAATTGGATAACCCATAAGAAGTAACGATGAATTGGATGTGTTGTATCTGCGCCTGTTCCACCATGCAGGTGTTGGGTAGTAACAACAATTCTTTGTCCAGCTTCTGATGCCCACCATTTTGCTGAAGAGACAGCTTTAGAACATTCCAAACCTTCATCAATTTCCCATGCAGCTTGTAATTGTGTGACCCTTATTCCATCTATGTCAATATGAGCATCTGCTGCTTGTAACGCGACGCCTTGATTTGTAGACAATGGTCTTCCAAACTGTTCTCGTTCTGAAACATGCTGAGCGGTCATAGTTAAAGCTTCCTCACAACAACCAAGAACCAGAGCACAGATACCGATTTTTGCTCTTTGAGAAACTTCCTGAAAAATGATTTCACCTTTTTCATCTAAAAGGTCTTCTTCACTTAATTCAACAGCATCAAATGATAGGTTTCCGTGGAGTTCAAGGTTTGTGGTTTCTACGATTTTTTTCTGCACTCCCTTTTTTTCTAAAGAGATGATTGCAATTCTTTGATTTTCATCAATAGTTACCGGTACTAGAACAGCGTTACTTAAATTACAAGCAGGTACCGCAAGTTTCTCACCAGTTACGCGCCATCCGTTACCGTCATTTTCGGTAATTAGATTTGTTGAATTAGTGTGTGGAGTCCATGCTCCCGTAAGTATTTGATTTCCTGTGCAAATTTCTCGTAACCAATGCTTTTTTTGATTGTTTTTACCATATTTGGCTATTGCCCAAGATCCGAGAATAGATGTTGCAAAGATCCGAGAATAGATGTTGCAAGAAGTGGCACAGGGGCAACTTTTCTTCCTTGTTGCTCAAGTACAAGGGAGAGTTCTACCATCCCTAAACCGAGACCTCCATAACTTTCGGGAATAGTTACTCCTAGTAATCCGGAATCAGAAAGTGTTTCCCACAGATTTTTGTCAAACCTTTGATCTGTTTTTTCAATCTCTGCAACCCTGTCACTAGTTGACAAGTCACTAAAAATTGTTTTGGCGAGATTAGATAAATCTATTTGATCTTCCGAAAAGTCAAAATCCATTAGCTTTTTTTGCTTTCTGTTTGACGGCTAGCTCTCGTCATTCCTAGTCCTACCCACGAAACGATTTCCCGCATGACTTCATTAACACCTCCGCCAAAAGTGTTGATTTGAGCCGCTCGACCTGCTCTTTCTAGATCACCAAAAAGAACTGTTCCTGACTGACCTCCTTTTATGCGTCCTTCTATGCCGATA
>JUEM01000002.1:0-88795 GCA_000817085.1 marine actinobacterium MedAcidi-G1
CTACCATTGAACTACACCCGCAAACAATATCGATGTTAGCGGTCTGAATTGCTCCTCAGGTGAAAATTAGAGATAATCATGATGTTTAGAGAAGTCAACTGTGGCGATACACTCCCATGTCTGTGGATTCAAAAATAACAACCCAAGACGACGACAAAGTTAAACTAAGCGTCGTAATAGAAGATGAAGAATTCGACCTTGAAGTTGGCGAAGCTTTAAAACGGATTTCGAAAAATATAAAACTACCTGGGTTCAGGCCAGGGAAAATCCCAAGGAAAGTCATCGAAGCACGATTTGGGGCAGGGGCTGGACGACAAGATGCACTCGAACATTCATTACCTACTTACTACGGGAGAGCGTTGATTGAGAATGAAGTGGATGCAATCGGTCCACCAGAAATTGAAATTACTAGCGATATAAGCCAAGGTCCTGTGACGTTCGAGGCAACTGTCCCGATCAGGCCTAAACCCTCCATAAGCGGACACGGATCTCTGCAAATTGAAGTTCCCTCACCAGAAGTGACTGAAGAGGAATTTCAAACCCAATTAGATTCCATGCGGAAACATTTGGCGACACTAGAAGAGGCTGAAAAACCGGCTGAAGAAGGTGATCTTGTAACAATTGATATAGAAGGGACACAAGACGGTGAAGCCGTTTCTGGTCTCAGCGCAACTGAATACCTCTACGAAGTTGGTAGTGGAACAGTTCTGCCTGAACTGGACGACTATTTGATTGGTAGCTCAATGGGAGACCATCTTGAATTTGAAGCAAAGCACCCGACGGAAGAAGAAAATTCATTTTCAATAACTATCGAAGTGGGGCAAGTGCAGATTCGTATTTTACCCGAGGTGGATGACGATTTCGCTTCTCAGGTATCTGAATTCAAGACAGCTGATGAGTTGTTAGTCGATCTTAGGCATCGAATGAGTGAAACGAAATGCGAACAAGTAGGAATGTTGGCGCGCGATCTAATTGCTAAAGCAATAGGTGATCTAGTTGAACTGGAACTTCCAAATGAATTAATCGAAAGTGAGATTGATAGAAGAATCAGAGATTTAGAAATGAGACTTAATTCGCAAGGTCTTGAACTTGATAAATATCTGGAAGCAACAGGGGGGGAAATCGAAGCAATACGAGACGATTTTCGTGAGACGGCAGAGGTCTCTGCCCGTATAGATTTAGGTTTACGTGCTGTCGCGTATGTTGAATATTTAGATGAAGAAGAAGAAACTTTTGAGAATTATTTAGAAAATATGGCTGGACAGATGCAGATGAAAGCAGAAGAACTTCATGATGCTTTGAAACAGTCTGGGCGACTGATTGATGTTCGCGCAGATGTAGCAAAAGAAGCTGCTCTACAGTGGGTTTTTGACAGAGTCAATCTGCTAGATGAAGAAGGAAATCCAGTAGATTCGTCGATTTTAGAAGTCAAAGAACCAGACATCCCTGACTTGCCCTCAAAAATAAGCGAAAATGATGAGGTAAGTGCGGACAATATGAGTGAAGATGATTTGATAGATGATCAAATCGCGGACCAAGAAAACAATGATGGAGATGATGAATCATGACTCTTGCTGACTTAAGCATCAGTAATTATCTAGTTCCAACGGTTGTTGAACAGACAAATCGTGGAGAAAGGGCTTTCGATCTTTATTCGCGCCTCTTGAAAGAGAACATCATTTTTCTTGGCACGCCCATAGATGATGCGGTGGCAAATTTAGTTTCTGCGCAGCTTTTACATCTTGAGTCGGAGAATCCAGACCGCGATATAAGTCTTTATATAAACTCTCCTGGGGGCGATATCAATGCTTTATTTGCGATTTACGACACGATGCAATACATAAAGCCTGATATAACAACAATTTGTTTTGGTCAGGCAGCTTCCGCGGCGGCGGTATTACTTGCGGCTGGCTCTAAAGGAAAGAGATTAGCTCTTCCACATGCAAGAGTTCTTATCCATCAACCCTATGCCGGTGCGGAAGGACAGGTGTCAGATATAGAGCTAGCTTCACGAGAAATTCAAAGATTGAAAATTCAGCTAGAGGAAATTCTAGCCAAGCATACTGGTCAGTCAACAGAAAAGATTCATGGTGATACCGATCGTGATTTTGTAATGACTGCATATGAGGCCGTGGAGTATGGAATAATTGATGAAGTAATCGATTCAAGAGATTTTGCGGATAACAGCGGACCTATATCGGCAGTTACCTGATCGTGATACTAGAAAAGAGAATTCGGGAAAGGTTAATTTAAAGTGGCCAAGTTTGGAGAAGGCGGAGAACTCCTAAAGTGTTCATTTTGTGGTAAGACGCAAAAACAGGTAAAGAAACTAATTGCTGGTCCTGGCGTTTACATATGCGACGAATGCATAGACCTTTGTAACGAGATAATTGAAGAAGAACTTTCAGAAACTTCTGAGTTCACTTTGACTGAGCTGCCTAAACCTCGTGAAATATTTTCTTTCCTTGATGAGTATATTGTTGGTCAAGCTCAGGCTAAGAAGATACTTTCCGTAGCTGTTTACAACCACTACAAGAGAATAAAAACTGCAAGTGCTTCAGTGGACGATGTTGAAGTTTCAAAATCTAACATTCTTCTCATAGGGCCGACCGGATGCGGTAAAACCTTAATGGCACAAACTCTTGCAAGGATGCTGAATGTTCCATTTGCTATAGCTGATGCTACGGCCCTGACCGAAGCTGGTTATGTTGGGGAAGATGTAGAAAATATTCTTCTCAAACTTATACAAGCAGCGGATTACGACATTAAAAAAGCTGAGACAGGGATAATTTATATAGATGAAGTCGACAAAGTGGCTAGGAAAAGCGAAAACCCTTCAATAACAAGAGACGTTTCAGGTGAGGGTGTTCAACAGGCACTTTTGAAGATTTTAGAAGGTACGAAAGCTGCTGTCCCGCCACAAGGAGGAAGAAAACACCCTCATCAAGAATTTCTTCAGATCGACACGACTAACATCCTGTTTATTTGCGGTGGAGCATTTGCGGGACTTGAAGAAACGATAGAAACCCGTCTTGGTGGCGCAGGTGTTGGTTTTGGAGCAGATATACGCTCTGCTCAGGAAAAAGATTTAGGGACACTTTTTTCGGGAGTTCTACCTGAGGATTTAGTTAAATTTGGGTTGATACCTGAATTTATTGGACGACTACCGGTAGTGGCTACAGTCTCACAGCTTGATGTGGAGGCCTTGAAGAAAATATTGACTGAACCAAGAAATGCTTTAATAAAACAATATGAGAAAATTTTCGAATTCGAAGATATCAAACTCGAAGTAACTGAAGAAGCTTTAAATGCTATTTCTGAACAAGCTCTTACGAGAGGTACAGGTGCCCGAGGTCTAAGGGCAATACTTGAAGAAGTTTTACTAGACCCTATGTATGAGTTACCTAGTGATAACACGGCCGGCCGTGTGATTGTGGATGGTGAAACAGTTATCGAACATGGACTCCCAAAAATTGAATTAAGAGATGAAGATCAGACAGATCGGGCTGCTTCTTAAGTCGCTGGCAATATCCTAGATAGATATGAATTTTACGGAAGCTCTGCAGTTCTTAGACCGCTTTATAAATAGAGAGGCGACCGCAGGAAGAATACATGGTTTGAGTCTGGCTGCGATGTCAGAGCTTGTTGAGTGCATGGGAGAGCCTCATAAGGACTTGAAAGCTATCCATGTAACTGGAACCAATGGAAAAGGTTCGGTTGTGAGTATGACTGAATCAATTCTTTCTTCAAATGGACTCAGAGTTGGCTCTTACATGAGTCCGCATGTTGACAGCATTAGAGAAAGATTCACCCTCGCAGGCTCTAAAATAACTGAAGAAATGTTCTCGGAAATAATATTTGACGTTTCTCAATATGTCGATAGCAACTCTTTGGAGCCAAGTTATTTTGAGCTGCTAACTGCATCAGCAATTCTATTATTTAGCAATGAGGCCGTAGATGCAGCTGTCGTAGAAGTCGGAATACTCGGACGTTTTGATGCAACAAATGTTCTTGAAGGAGAAATTGCTGTTGTAACGAACATTGGGAAAGATCACACCGACGGTTCAGAAGGATGGAGAAGGGCAATTGCAGGGGAAAAAGCTGGAATAATCGTTGAGGGTAAGCCGCTGCTGCTTGGCAACCCAGAAGACGATGTGGTGGATTTGTTTCTATTAGAAAAACCACATCCTGTATTTCAATATGGAAAAGATTTTTTAGTTGAAGAGAATCTTCCAGCTGTTGGGGGACAAGTAATAAATGTAAGAGGAATTTTTGGTAACTACCAAGAAGTTTTTTTGCCTTTATATGGTAGGCGTCAAGCGCAAAATGCTGCGCTTTCTCTAGCCACGGCTGAAGTTTTTCTGGAAGGTCCAATTCCAGAAAATGTAATTGAAGATGCTTTTGGAGAGTTGTCGATTCCAGGACGCTTAGAAATTCTTTCGCGTAGACCTGTGGTGGTCGCCGATGGAGCTCACAATAGAGACTCTGCAAATCATCTCGCAGAGACCATTAATGACGTTTTTCCAGAGAGTCGAAGAATCTTAATTTTGGGAATACTGGAACCCCATTCCCCAGAAGAAATACTGACAGAGCTTAAAGATATCTCCCCTGATCTTGTAATTGTTTGCAAAGCACCTTCCCCAAGAGCAATCGATACTGGCGTGTTAGAAGCGGTTGTATTAAGGCTCGGATTGGATGTGGAGAGAGCGGAGAATCCTTATGAAGCAACTCTGCAAGCATTGAGAATAGGAGACGAGGATGACCTAATAGTTGCAGCAGGTTCCTTCTATAATATTTCTCAAGTCAGACATGCTGTGGAAGTTTCAAATTCAACGACGTCTGAAATCTGAATACTCTGCAACTAAGTTTATTTAAGGGCATAGCATGTTCTGATGAGTAGAACTTTTGTAATGTGTAAACCAGATGCCGTTGAGAGAAAATTGGTCGGCGAAATAATTCGTCGTCTTGAAGAGGCGAACTTGAGTATCGTTGCCGCTGAGTTGAGGAATTTGAATCCTGAACTCCTTTCCCGTCATTATGAAGAACATGTGGGGAAACCGTTTTATGATGAACTGGTAACTTTCATGTCGAGATCACCTGCGATGCTAATGGTATTGGAAGGCGAGAGCGAAGCATTTGCTATTGCTCGACAGTTGATGGGCGCTACGGATCCTGCGGAGGCGGAAGCGGGAACCATTAGAGGCGATCTTGGCACTGAGATGCCTGAAAACCTCATACATGGTTCAGATTCTGAAGAGTCTGCTTCACGTGAGATAGGTATTTTTTTCCCAGAATTATAGATCACGCTCTAGGTGGTCAGATGTGCGCTTAGAGTGGTAAAAACGTTTCAGTTCGGCTAACGTCTAGAGACAGTTATGTACTTAACTGTTTGTATTAAGAAGTTATTTTAAAGTTTCATTTGATCAAAAAAATCAGGAAGTAAATAGTAATGGCCACTCAAATCGAACAGGTTACTGGAAGTACTTTTTTCGGTGGCCGTGATATCGCAGTTGACTTGGGTACAGCTAACACACTTGTCTATGTAAGAGGTGATGGTATTGTCCTCGATCACCCTTCTGTTGTCGCAATAGATATCCGTGATGGGACGGTTCTATCGGTGGGTGCAGACGCTAAGAGAATGATAGGCCGCACTCCCGGGCACATACAGGCAATTCGCCCATTGGAAGATGGAGTAATCGCTGATTTTGATGTATGCGAAAAAATGCTTCGATACTTCATTCAACAAGTTCACAGTCGAAGATGGGCAAAACCTAGAATGGTAATTTGTGTACCATCAGGGGTGACAGGGGTCGAGAGAAGAGCTGTACAAGAGGCGGCAGAACATGCCGGAGCGAGATCGCCTGCTTACATAATCGAAGAGCCTATGGCAGCAGCTATTGGAGCTGGTTTACCTATCGCCGAACCGACAGGAAGTATGGTGGTGGATATCGGTGGAGGCACTACGGAAGTCGCAATGATTTCGCTAGGAGGCATTGTTGCTAATCAATCGATAAGAATTGCCGGAAATGAACTTGATGAAGCAATTATTCAACATCTAAAACAAGAACATGGTGTAGCTGTTGGGGTAAGAACAGCAGAAAACATAAAAATGAAACTTGGTTCCGCCTATCCTCTTGAGAAAGAACTAATAGCCGAAGTAAATGCAAGCGATCTGGCGACTGGGTTGCCGCGAACAGTAAACTTTACAACAACTGAAATACGAGAAGCAATGGCGTTTCCCTTAATGGCAATAATAGACGCAATCAAAGTCACTCTGGATTCCACTCCACCAGAACTAGCAGCTGATGTTATGGAGAGAGGGATCATGCTAACGGGCGGCGGCGCCCTACTGGTCGGACTTGTTGAGAGACTTACCGAAGAAATAGGAATGAAAGTTCTGATGGCACCCGATCCATTGAACTCGGTTGTTCTAGGTGCTGGAAAAGCGTTGGAAGAGATTGATCGTTTCGGAACCATTTTCTTCGGTAGTAACCAGGAGTAGCACTCGTGGCCAAAGGGTCAAGCGATAGACCAAGGGTAGTGTTGCTTGTTTTAATGGCGGTAGCTTTGACTCTGCTAACTGCCCAGTTCAGGAACTTTCTTCCGGTAGACGATTTTCAACAAGGTTTTCGTGATGTGATCAGTCCATTTCGCAGAGTAGTTGATAGAGCAACTGATCCGTTTCAGACAGTATGGAATGGAATTTTCAATTACGAAAAAGTAAATGACGAAAATGAACGCTTGCAGATGGAAATAGCGCGAATGAGAGGGGAAGAATTAAGTGATAAAGCCGACCGCGAACTTCTCGAAAGACTACTGGGTGAAGTTGATATAGATTATTTGGAATTAGAAACAACGGTGGCACGAATTATTGGAGTGCCGGGCGGAAATTACAATAGTCATGTTGTTGAGATAAATAAAGGCACCGATGATGGTGTGAAAGAAGGAGCAGGTGTAATAACAAAAGCTGGATTAGTGGGTTATTTATATGAAGTTGATAGATCGACTTCTTTGGTAAGGCTTGCTACACATCCAGATTTTAGAGTTGGGGTAAGGTTAATCAATTCTCAAGATGAAGGACTTGCGCGTGGAAATGGATCAGTTGGTGTTCTGGTTCTTGATGCAGGAATAAACATTGACGCTGAAGTCTCAATTGGTGAAGTTGTGGTTACATCAGGTGGAAGAAGTATTTTCCCTCAAGATATTCCAGTCGGAATAGTTATTGATCCAGACATGGAGGCGGACTATGCGCGTTCGATAGAAATTGATTTATCGGCATCGTTAGAAAATTTGAGTTTTCTAAACGTGATTTTGGAAGCTGAGGGGAGTTAAAACAATTGAATACTTGGTTAAGAGTTTTGACCGTTCTTATTTCAGCGGCAATTTTACAGTCTTCGATTTTTACTGAAATACGTATTGGCGGTATGGGAACAGAGCTTCTTTTATTGATTTCGGTATTATCCGGTTATCACGGAGGGCCTGTTCGCGGGGCCTATGTTTCTTTTTGGGCCGGGCTAGTCAATGATTGTGTAGTCGCATCTCCACTGGGAATACATGCTCTTGTTTATCCTGTGATAGCCGTAGGGGTAAGTAGTCTTGAAGAGAGATTTATCAACGAAAGACGTATGATCCGAGCTTTTGGAATAGTTGTGGCTATTGCTACGGGCGTCATCTTGACTGCAGTAGTAGGAGATATTTTCGGAGAGAGTACTTTCAATACAAGTTCTTTGCCGGAAACAGCAATTGTTGCTGGGGTTATGACAACTTTTTTCTCGAAACCATTTAACAGCATTGTCAAGTGGACAGTATCGAGTGGAATGCCGACCGAAATTAAAACTCAGTTTGCACGGAGCGAGCGTTGACAGAGGAAATAACTCGTTATCGAATGCGCGTTTTGGCAGTAGTTGCTTTGTCCATGTTTCTCGTATTGACCGCAAGACTCTGGTATTTGCAAGCTCTGAAATCTGATGAGGCTAAAGATGTTGCTACGACAAATATTACCCGAGTGATAAATATTGAAGCTCCAAGAGGGCAGATTTATGACTCTTCTGGGAAATTACTTGTTGGTAATAGAGTTGTTGCTTCGGTTACACTTAATCCCAAAGAAATTGAAGATTCTGAAATGGATTCTAAAGCACTCAATGAGATGCTGACTGAAATAGCGATGGAAATAAATCGTTCGGGGAAGCTCATAAAGGTATCAGATATCGAGGCGATGCTAGAGAGTTCTTCTTATGGACCTTACGACGATATTCCGATTGCTGTAGATGTGCCCGAGGATCTACTTGTTTATTTTGGAGAGAGACCCAATCTCTATCCAGGTGTAAAAGTTGCCGACCGTTCTGTTCGTTCTTATCTTTACGGCTCGCTGGCCGGTCATGTTCTCGGCTGGGTAGGTCCTGTTACTAGTTCTGAGCTCTCAACCAGAAAACCTGTAGAAGGAAAGGATTATTCATTGAGAGACCAGATAGGTAAATCTGGCATCGAGCTAATGTTCGAAGATGATCTAAGAGGTAAGAACGGCAAAAAGATAGTTGAAGTTGATAGAAGAGGGAGAGTAATACGTGAAAGAACAGATCTTTTTAAACCTCCTGTAGCAGGAAATGATGTTCATTTAACAATAGACATTGATTTACAGAGTCTTCTTGAAAATGAACTTGAAAGAAGTATCTATCTATCTCGAGAGAAAATTCCCGAAACTTTAGAAGATGGTAAAGAAGCGCCACCATTTATAGCTCCAGGTGGTGCAGGTGTAATTATTTCTCCTAAGAGTGGAGATATCAAAGCGATGGCTTCATTTCCTACTTATGATCCAAATGAGTCTATTGGCGGTTATTCTGTGCTTCGCTGGAACGAATTAAATGATCCGGCAAATGACTTGCCGATGTTTAACAGGGCTATTCAGGGTGAATATGCGCCCGGTTCAACTTTTAAAGTCTTCACGGCACATGCTGCATGGCACGACGACGTATTTGGTACCGGAAGAGTAAAAGAAGCTGATCAGCCTTTAGATGACCCTGGTGAGTATTTTTTGCAAAGCTGCCGAGCCGATGCGGCAGATTTAGAAACAGCAGGTGGGTGTATTTTTAGAAATGCCGGAAGTAAACCATATGAAAATGTTGATCTAATTAGAAGCCTTACCGTCTCAAGTGATGTTTATTATTACACAATTGGGGAATCTATTTATATAAATCCAAAGCATCCTGATAACGCGATTCAAAATGCCGCAGCCTTGTATGGGTTGGGAATGCAGACTGGAGTCCAGTTGCCTTTCGAACAAGATGGGTATATTCCAACCCCTCAAAAACGCAAAGAACGACATGAAGATAATCCCAAAATTTTTCCTAATGCTAATTGGTATCCAGGAGACAATGTCAATATTTCCGTAGGTCAGGGAGATGTGCTTGTGACACCTTTGCAATTAGCTAATGCATACTCAACATTGGCAAATGGGGGAATAAATGTAGCTCCAAATATTGTTTCATCTGTGTTCGACAGAAATGGCGAAATCCTTAAAGAGTTTGGTAAAAGAATCAAAAAAGAAATTGAGATTGATCCGGACTTTATAAATAGGGTAATGAGAGGGCTGGTGGGCGTTACGGAAGATATAGAAGGAACTGCTTACTGGGCATTCAACTCGATAGCTACAGATGGCGCATTCTTTCCCCTAGATAACTTTCCTACAGCTGGAAAAACCGGAACAGCTGAAGTTAGAGGAAAAGCCGATTCATCTTTATTTGCAGCTATCACTCCAGCTCAAGAACCAGAATATGTAATAGTAGCGATGTTAGAGGAAGCCGGTTTCGGCAGTGCTGTCGCAGCGCCTATGGCTGCAAGAGTTTTGCAAAAAGTGGTTGAAGACACGGTTCCAGAAGCACTAACTACCGAAAATCGTTATGCAGTTTCAGCTTCATTACCACTATGTATTGATTGGTATTTATGGCGTGAAAGCGATTCGTTGAAAAATTTAGAGAGTTTTAGCGAATCTGAAGTGGAGATCTTTGGTCCTGCTTTGAGTCCTGATGGAACGGTTAGGGTGCGTGGAATCGAAATCAATTGTGATCAAGTAATTCAATCTGTTTTATCACCAACCGATCTGTTAAATATTTCCCAGAGCATGGATTAGTTGAGATGGTTGATATTAGAACCCCTAATTTTGGAAAGAGTAAACTTTTACGTCATATTGATTTTTCAATCCCTGTACTTGCTTTGTGTTTAAGTGGAGTTGGATTGTTGATGGTTTATTCGGCAACTAAAAAACCTTTTGAGGTAGTAGTAAAAAATGACCTTTTGTATTTCCAAAGACAGGCAATTTTTCTAGTTTTAGGGATTGTCGGGATGGTAATTGTCATAGCGTTTGGCCATAAAAGGCTTCAAAGGCTGGTTCCTTTGATTTATTTGGTGATACTCGGATTGTTATTTTCAGTATTATTTTTTGGCGTTGAAAAAAAAGGAACTAAAGGTTGGTATGAGTTTGGGATTTACCACTTTCAACCATCTGAATACTGCAAAATCGGAATTGTTTTAGTACTCGCTTTTTTACTCAGTGGAGATGATGGAATAAGCAAAAAAAGATTGGCACTTACACTCTTTGCTGTCGCTTTACCCGTTGTGGCCATACTTGCCCAGCCTGACTTGGGAACGATACTCGTGTACGGGGCGATAACTGCTGGCATGGTTGTAGCAGCTGGAATTCAAGGACGGTATCTATTTGTCCTATTTTTGATTCTCTTGACAGGAGTAATAGCTGTATTTGAATCTGAAACCCTTGAGGACTATCAAGTCTCAAGATTACTGGTCTTTGTTAATGATGATGAATCCACAGCTGCAAGTTACAACTTGGAGCAAGCGCAAATAGCAATTGGTAATGGAGGAATCACTGGGAGTGGGTTGTTTAAGGGAACGCAAAATAATTCTGATTTAGTTCCAGAGCAACAGACAGATTTTATATTTACAGTAATAGCAGAAGAAACAGGGTTTCTAGGAAGTATTTTTGTCCTAGCTCTAATAGGGCTTTTACTGTTCAGAATTTGGCGAATCGGACGATTGGCTGAAGATACTTTCGGACTGCTGATTTCTGTTGGAATTTTTTGTATGATTCTTTTTCAAACCTTTCAGAGTGTGGGAATGTCGACTGGGATAATGCCTATTACAGGAATTCCGTTACCTCTAATTAGTTATGGAGGATCTTCTATTGTGACAACTTTTCTTGGGCTTGGATTAATAGAAAGTGTTCATATGAGACGTCATGAAAGATCAAATTAAGCTGTATAACCTGAAAGAAAAGGTAAAATACAACTGAAGATGTTAGATCGCAAATCCACTCTATGGATATCACTGAAGAACGCATAGATGGAGTTACAATAAATTACAGAATTAGGTACTAAGCCACGCGTGCTACGGCCGACACACCTATTGAAAAGAATTAACTCAGAACTAAGAACAGTACGTGTTCTAAGAAAAGAAGAATTAACTTTGCAGGGAATAAAAGAATTGAACAATTATCAATCGAACTTTGCCCTGCCGCGCCTGCTGAGGTTTTGGCGTGAATAGAAGGGAAAAACTAAATGTCCAACGAAAAGAAGAAAAAAGAAGACAAGTTTTCTTCGAATAATAAAGAAGACAAAAAGCCGCAAATTGGCGACAGTAAACCGGCACCGACTAAGGAGATCAAGAAAGATACTTCCGATAGTCAGCAAAAATCAAAAAATCAAAAACGAGACCGTAAGCGAAAGAATACAAGACCTTCAGGCTCTTCCAAAAGAGATCATGTAGAGGGAATTGGTGGGCACTCCCCGGTTGATCTGGATGAAGGCTCGTTACGTCACCGGCGTGGAAGGGAACGACGCGGAAAACCGATAGGGCGTTATTTGATGTGTGTTAGCGCTTCAGAAGGGGTGACACAAATAGCGGTACTAGAAGGAAGGTCTTTAATCGAACACTATGTTTCCCACCCAGCAAATGATTGGAGTGAGATTCATGGAAACGTTTATTTAGGAAAGGTTCAAAATGTTTTGCCTGGCATGGAGGCAGCTTTTGTAGATATTGGAACACCTAAAAATGCCGTACTTTATCGAGGAGACTTACAGTTCGATGAGCAGGATATGGAAGACGCTTCTCCTGTTAAAATTGAAGAAGCACTAAAAGTTAACCAGAAAATAATTGCGCAAGTAACTAAAAATCCAATTTCTCACAAAGGAGCGCGTCTGAGCCAAGAGATTTCTATAGCGGGAAGATTTGTGGTTCTTATACCAGAAAGTAAAACCTTTGGTATCTCAAAACGTCTACCTGATTCAGAAAGACGCCGTCTGCGTTCTATCCTTGATCGAATAAAGCCTGCAGAACATGGAATTATTGTTAGAACAGCGGCAGAGGGTGTTACAGAGGAAGAGATTTCCTTAGATCTGACAAGATTAATTGAGCAGTGGGAGAGTATAAATTCACTTGCTAAAAAAGCGAAAGTCCCGTCGCTTCTTTATCGTGAACCCGAATTGGTCTTCCGTTACATTCGTGAAGAATTCAACAAAGACTTTCGTGGTGTTTTAATTGATGATCAAGAATTGTTTGAAAAAGTTAAAAATTATGCTGAAAGTGTTGCACCTGCAATAGCAGACAGAGTTTCTTTTTACGATAAAAGCGAAGAAAAACTTTCCTTGTTTGAAAGACATCATGTGCATGAACAACTCATGAAAAGCCTTGATAAGAAAGTCTGGCTTCCTTCTGGTGGTTCTTTAATTATCGAAAGTACGGAAGCTTTAACAGTAGTTGATGTTAATACCGGAAAAAATGTAGGTTCTTCAAGCCTTGAAGAAACAGTATTATCTAACAACCTTGAAGCAGCGGAAGAAATAGCACATCAGTTGAGACTAAGAGACATAGGTGGAATCATTGTTATAGATTTCATCGATATGGAGTTAGAAAAGAATCGTGAAGTAGTAGCTAACTCTCTTAGAGAAGCGTTACTGCGAGATAAAACTAGAACTCAGGTGTTTGACATTTCCGAATTAGGTCTGGTCGAAATGACAAGAAAACGTATCGGCGAAGGTCTGATCGAGTCTTTTACAGATGAGTGCGATGATTGTTCAGGGCGTGGGTTTGTATTGGACGAAAAGCTTGTTTCAGCTTCTGATGGGGGAAAACACCGCTAGCAATTAGTCATAAGCGGTGTTTACCAGTCTCCATTCAGCTAACCTTAATAGGATGTATGCAGTAATAAGTACTGGTGGAAAACAGTACCGCGTGGAACAGGGACAACGCTTGTTAGTCGAGCGACTTGGTGAGATAAATTCTGATGTTGAATTGAAACCTGTGATGCTAGTTGATGGGGATAGTGTTTTGGCTACACCTGAGTCTTTGGGTAACTCAAAAGTTACCGCTCGTGTGATTGCCGATGCTAAAGGTCCAAAAATTAAAGCTTTCACTTACAAGAATAAAAGTAATCAGCGTCGCCGATGGGGCCACAGGCAAAAGCTCGCAGAAATAGAAATTACGGGAATAAAGAAAGGCTAGTTGAATGTCGAAAACCAAAGGTGGTGGGTCAACTCGAAATGGCCGGGATTCGAATGCACAAAGGCTAGGAGTAAAAGTGTTCGACGGTGGAAAGGTTCAAGCGGGTAGTATTATTATGCGCCAAAGAGGAACAAAGTTTCATCCTGGACAGAATGTAGGAAAAGGAGCTGATGATACTCTTTTCGCTACAGCAGATGGTGTTGTGAAGTTTGGTTTCCGTAGAGGACGTAAGCTAATCGACGTTCTTGGTGACTCTTCTTAAGTGCTAATAACTTAGAAATACACTCAGTTTTTGGGATTTTGAATATCCCGTAAGTTTTCATTACTCTCTTCTGGGAGATACAAATGTCAAATTTTGTTGATGAGTGCGGTGTCAATGTTTGTGCTGGCGATGGTGGTGCAGGTGTTGTCTCATTCAGGCGTGAAGCTCACGTTTCTCGCGGTGGTCCAGATGGTGGAGATGGTGGAGATGGTGGAAATATTTGGATTGAAGCCAACCACAACGTTGCATCTCTCCTAGCATTCCGAGATCATCCACACAGGCGCGCAAAGAGCGGAACACATGGTTCAGGAGGCAAGCGACATGGAAAGTCAGCTGAAGAACTGATAATTAGAGTCCCTGAGGGAACCACTATCTATGAACTAGAAGGAGAACAGGTTTTAGCTGACCTCGCAAGCCATGGTGACCGGTGGTTGGCAGCGCGAGGAGGTAGAGGTGGAAGGGGTAATTCTCGGTTTCTTAGCAATAAAAGAAGGGCACCAACTTTTGCCGAACAAGGTGAAGAAGGTGAAGAAAAATGGTTACGAATGGAGTTACGTCTTCTCGCAGATGTTGCATTAGTGGGTTTTCCGAACTCAGGGAAAAGTACGTTTATATCAAAAATTTCAGCAGCTAAACCCAGAATTGCTGATTACCCGTTTACGACCCTCGAACCTAATCTAGGAGTTGTTCAGACTCCTGATATACCAGAATTCACCGTTGCAGATATACCTGGTTTGATAGAAGGGGCAAGTGAAGGTAGAGGTCTGGGGCATCAGTTCTTAAGACATATAGAAAGAGCGAGTATCTTGTTGATACTTTTGGACCTATCTCAAACCTCAGAGCTTTCACCTGAACGACAAAGAACAGTATTAGAGAATGAATTGAACTCATATCGTCCAGAATTATTATCAAGACCACGAATCGTTGTCGGTTCACGTTCTGATATGGCAATAGAAAGTATTGATTTTGAAGGTCAAAAAATTTCTTCTATCAGCGGTGATGGAGTAAAAGAAGTTTTATATCAAATAGCCGGTTTGATTGAAGAAGTTCGTTCAAATAGACCTGTTAATCCAACGCGTATATTACACCAACCCGAACCCGAAGGTATACGAGTCGAAAAAGTTAGTGAAACCCAATGGGAGATTAGGGACAGAGAGTTAATAAGAATTGCTAATTTAAATGACTTAAACAATCCGGATGCATTGTTTTACTTGCAAGACCGTTTTAAAAGTATGGGCGTAAATAGGGCATTGATTCGCGCAAGAGTAAAAAAAGGTGAAATTGTAAAGATAGGAAAACTAGAGTTTGAGTATGACGAAGATGAATAAAACGGTAGTCGTTAAGGTGGGAACTTCTTCGATAACAGACGAAGAAGGGAAAATATCACAAAAGTCAGTCGCAAAGATTTGTCATGAAGTCGCAGATCTTAAGCGCTCTGGAAATAATGTCGTAATCGTAACTTCTGGAGCTATAGCTGCCGGACTTCCTTTCTTGGGTTTAACAGGAGAGAAGAGGCCGCAGGATCCGTCAACTCTGCAAGCCATTTCTGCTATAGGTCAAGGCTCCCTCATAGGTATTTATCGTGAAGAGTTAGCTAATCATCAATTGTTAGCAGGGCAGGTTCTATTAGCCCCTTTAGATTTTTTTGTTCGATCACAGTACCTCCACGCTCGTAACACTCTCATGACACTTATCGATTTAGGTGTTATTCCTGTAGTAAATGAAAATGATGCAATTGCTGACGATGAAATTCGTTTTGGCGATAACGATCGCATTGCTGCACTAGTAGCCCATCTGGTTGAAGCAGATTTACTAGTTTTACTTACTGATACCTCAGGTCTATTCACTGCCGATCCGAGAATGGACTCTGAAGCTTCTTTAATAGAAGAAATAATAGAAATAGATCAGGAGATGGAGAAATACGCTGGAGGCAGCAGTTCAGATCGAGGAAGTGGAGGGATGGCATCCAAATTGGCAGCAGCAAAAATAGCTAGCTGGTCAGGAGTTAGAACTGTAATAGCTAATGCTTCCCGAGCTGAAATTCTAAAAGATGCTTGCAATGAGGTAGGTGGAATTGGAACCGTTGTGCATCCTCGAGACACCCGATTAAATGCCCGTAAACTTTGGATCGCATTTGCTGTGGGTTCTAATGGGCAAATAATGGTAGATGAAGGTGCCCGTAAAGCTTTGCAAGGAAGTGCTTCTTTGCTTCCAACTGGAGTGCTGAAAAGTATTGGAGATTTTGAAATCGGTGACGCTGTCGAAATAATTGATGAAAAATCAAAAATTTTTGCAAAAGGTATCGTTAGACAAGATTCAAAAAATGTCAGGAAAAATGCTGGTTTGAATACATCTCAATTACCAGAAGATGTTTCTAACGAAGTTATTCACACTGATGATCTAGTAATGCTTCCTTAGTCTCTATTTAAATTTCTTAATTTTTTTTTAGAACTTTCGATCAAAACTAGAGATTCTCGCACACCATTTTTACTCGAGATGATGATGTATGTAAGTATTGCGGCAGGTACACAGACTAAGCAATTTATTATTTCATTCATATCGGATAAGAACCACCTAGCAATAATGGAAACAGCTAGTGCTGAAATGGTCGCAGGTAAAAGCTTTAATATTGGGGATGAAGGATAGGAATCTAAAAAAACTTTGCTGTTAGTTTTTTTAGCTAAGAAGAGCATTTCGATCCAAGCAGCTACTGCTGAAGCTAGGGCTAACCCCATAGCTCCCAAATGAGGATTTTCTGGCAAAGACCTAACACTTTCGCTTAATGGCCCCCAATTATTAAGGATGCTTCCAGGTTCTTTTTCTAAAGCTGCATTCGAGATAAAGAGCCTATCCATAGGAAACATGAGCAGTAATCCCATAGTAAAAGAGATTGTTACTCTTAAAGTTGCGGAAAGAGCAGGAGTTTTAGTATCGCCATTTGCGTATAGAACACTTTGATACAACCTCGAAATACCTATTGCAGGGATACCAAGAGAATATGCAGCCAATGTTGCGGCCACCACAATAGTGTCGTCTCTATCAAATGAGCCCCATTGGAAAATAACTCCGATAATTTGATCTCCGATTGAAATATAAATCACCGAGGTTAAAAGCATCAAGAAAGAAGTTTGTTTGATTCCTTGGCCTAAGCGTTTATTTAGGTACTCTTTTTCTGTATTTCTTGACATCTCCGGAAGTTCAGCTGCAGCAATACTCATGGCAAAAAGACTTATTGGAAGAATGTACAGAACTTGTGCGGACATTAGCGCTGCGACTGCTCCAGTTGCAAGCAGCGAAGCTAGAACTAGGTCAAAGTAAGCGGAAATTTGGACTACACCTTTACCCAAAACCGTGGGGTTGAAGCGTTTGATTATCTCTTTTACAGGTGGATTTTTCCAAGAAAATGAGAATCTTATTTTAGTTCGTAATTTAATTACTCCTGAAAATTGAAATAGAAGTTGAGCGATTCCACCAAGGAGTAAACCCCATGCTGCTGCTTTGGCTGCTTTTGTCGGATCCCAATCTTTATTTATAGCAATAAACAAAATCACAATCTGCGCAGCATTCCAGATAACTGGAGCAACATAAGATAAAAAGAATTTCCTGTGACTATTTAACACTCCGAGGCACCAGGCGGAGAGTACAAGAAAACCAATTCCACCTGTAGTTATTTTGATCAAATCAGCTGTCAAATCTAGTTTTTCTGAGGTGAACCCAGGAGTCAAAATTTTAGCCATTGGTCTTGCGATTAGAATTCCAAGAAGAGTTAGTGCGCCTGTAAAGGCAATTAGAAGACCTGCTACGGCACCAGCAGCATCGCCTGCTTCTTTCTCTTTGCCTTCGGAAAGCAGTTTGCTGTACACAGGAATAAATGAGCTTGACAAAGATCCTTCTCCTAAGAGGTTTTGAAGAATGTTGGGTACTCGCAGAGATGCACTGAATGCATCAGCTGCTGGGCCTAGACCAAGAACGGAACGAAGTAAAGACTCTCTTAGCAAGCCCGCCAAACGTGAAAGCAGTATTCCTGCACCAATTTTTTTTGCTCCGCTATTTCCGGAAATAGCCTGAGTTTCTTTAGAGGAGTCCAATTCTTTTACCTCTTTTCTTATAGAAGGTTAGTCGTAGGTTGATTGGAGTGTGATTAGGGAAAGCATTTTCTGAGAATAACTATTTGTTATTAGTTGTATTTTTCCTTGAGGATGAGGCTTTGTTGAAAGATACGCTCATTCAAGTGGATTACAGATTCGAAGATGTAAACGGTGTTCGTTCAGGCTTGAACGATGTTAGTTATTTAGCAGACGACGGTATTGCAGGAATTGTCTATTTAGCTGATCGTCTTGCTAAGCCTGTCCTCATAGAGGGCCCAGCTGGAACAGGAAAAACTCAGCTCGCTAAAAGCGTTGCAGAAATGAGTGATGCACGTTTGATTCGTTTGCAGTGCTACGAGGGGCTTGATGAATCAAAAGCCTTGTATGAATGGAATTACAAAAAGCAACTTTTGCGTATTCAAGCTGAAGATGATACTCGAGACTGGAGCGAGATAGAAGATGACCTTTTCTCCGAAGATTTTCTCTTAAGTCGTCCGCTTCTGGAGGCAATTCGAGCTGAAGACCCAGTGGTACTTTTGATTGATGAAGTTGATCGTGTGGAAATTGAAACTGAAGCATTGTTGCTGGAAATACTCTCTGAATATCAAGTGTCGATACCGGAATTAGGAACTGTCGAAGGTACTCAAGTGCCTTTGGTTTTCTTAACATCGAACGGCACACGTGAACTCTCTGAAGCCCTAAAAAGAAGGTGTTTGTATCTTTACATTGATTATCCCGACTTGGATAGAGAACGAGAGATAATTAATGCGAAAGTTCCAGGAATGGATAAAAATCTGGCTGATCAAATAGCTAGGATAGTTCGTTCGATTAGGCAGTTGGATTTGAAGAAACACCCTTCTGTTTCAGAAACTCTTGACTGGGCAAAAACACTTCTTTTGTTGGGTGTAGAGAAAATTGATGCAGATATCGCTACAGACACTGTGAATGTTTTATTGAAGTACAGGTCAGACATAGAAAAAGCTACTAAAGAATTTGCAGATAACCCTGATTCGATAGAAGAAGTTGAAGAAGAGGGTGCAGCCTAAGCTGCAGCGTCGTTTAGTAATGTCATCAACTAGCAAGTTGAATAAATCGATTCATGCGGGAAGTGAAGAATCGCCGCTTCTCGATCTTTTAAACGGTTTCATAGTTGAGCTACGTCTAGCGGGACTACCAGTAAGCCTTACAGAGAGCCTTGACGCAATGGAGGCAGTTAGTCACATACCAATTGAAGATCGTGAGGCATTTAAATATGCGCTTGGGGCAACTCTCGTAAAGAATTATTCACACTGGAAATCTTTTGAGATTGTATTTGAAGTTTATTTTTCTATTCGTGGCTCTGAATATGAGATAAGGGATAACGATTTAACAAATTCAACAGATAGCGAAATAGATGAAGCTGAATACCAGCAAGGTGAAGCCCCAGCGGGAGGCGGTGCCATGTCGGGTCTTTCCCCTGAAGAGCTGCAAGAAATGCTTTTTCGTGCTTTGTTGAATGGTGACCAAGCCATGCTCAGACTTCTAGCACGCCAGTCGGTTATTAGATATGCGGGAATGGAACCTGGAAGACCAGTTGGTGGCACCTATTACCTCTACCGAACTCTGAGGAATCTTGACCTTGATTCAATGTTGGAGCGATTGATGAAGGAGAGCAGGGAGCAGGCTTTAAGTGAACTTACACAGCTTGAAGAGCGGCTTGAACTAGATGAGTACAAAAATAGAATTGAAGAACTAAAAAAGCAGATTGAATCAGAGATAAGACGAAGTTTGGTGGCGGATCGTGGTGTCGAAGCTATGGCTCGGACTTTGAGGAAACCGCTACCAGAAGACGTAGATTTTATGCACGCTTCCAGAGAAGAGATGGCTAATTTAAGACGTTCTCTCTATCCACTTACAAGAAAACTTGCTGCTCGTTTAGCAAGGAGAAGAAAGTATGGGAGACGAGGTCCTTTAGATTTTCGCAAGACTATTAGACACTCATTAAGCTACGGAGGAGTTCCAGCAGAACCTAAATTTAAATATCCTCGACCTTCTAAACCAGAAATTATGGTCGTCGCTGATATCTCAGGATCTGTTGCAGCGTTTGCTAGATTTACCCTTCATTTGCTCTACGCTATTTCCAGTCAATTTTCAAAAGTGCGTTCTTTTGTTTTTATCGACGGGCTGGATGAAGTAACTCGTTTTTTGGAAGGTGTCGAAGATATAGGAGAGGCTGTTCACAGAGTTAATACGGAAGCAGACGTGGTTTGGGTTGATGGTCATTCGGATTATGGGCATGCATTTGGCGTTTTTTGGGAAAAATATGGAAAAGATATTGGACCTAAAACAACTGTTCTTATTTTGGGGGATGCACGTAATAACTATCACGCTTCACAATCTTGGATTCTTAAAGAAGCGCAACAGAAAGCGAGAAAGTTGTATTGGTTAAACCCGGAACCAAAAGCATACTGGGATACAGGTGACTCGATACTCGGAGAGTACGCAACCCATTGCGATGGTGCTTATGAAGTTAGAAATCTTCGTCAGCTCGAAGCTTTTATAGAAAAGCTCGTTTAGAAAAATTAAAGTTGGCTGTTTTGCAAAAGTTCAGCGATTCTAAAAGCTATGTCGATGCTCTGAGATCCGTTTAACCTAGGGTCGCACATGGTTTCATATCTTTTTGAAAGGTCGTCCGCTTCCAGTTGAACACCGCCACCTAAACATTCGGTTACGTCATCTCCTGTTAGTTCTAGGTGCACACCCCCTGGGTAAGTGCCCGCTTTTTTATGCGCCTCAAAGAAACCAGTTATTTCTTTAAGAACATCATCAAAGTGCCTAGTTTTGTGTCCATTTTCTGTCGAAAACGTATTTCCATGCATCGGATCACAAACCCAAACAACAGGGTGTCCAGCAGCATTTACAGTTTCAAGAATAGAGGGCAGTTTTTCTGAGACAGTTTCAGCGCCCATTCTTGAAATTAAAGTAAGTCTTCCGGGTATTTTCTCAGGATTTAGAGTTTCACAAAGAGAAATAACATCTTTAGCGTTTGCATCAGGTCCCAGTTTGCACCCAAGCGGGTTATTGACTCCTCGCAGGAACTCTACGTGGGCACCATCTAGATTTCTAGTTCGTTCTCCTATCCAGAGCATGTGTGCTGAGCAGTCATACCATTCTCCAGTTAATGAATCTTGTCTGGTCAAAGCTTCTTCGTAACCAAGAATAAGAGCTTCATGACTTGTGTGAAAGTCAACTTCACTCATTTCTGACATTTTGTCTCCATCCATTCCACAGGCTTGCATAAAGGAGACAGCACGATCTATTTCATTTGCTAGTGCTTCGTAACGCTGGCCCGCAGGACTAGCGGCAACGAATTCACGGTTCCACTGATGAACTCTAGAAAGGGCAGCAAACCCACCTTTGGTAAATGCTCTTAAAAGATTGAGTGTCGCAGCTGCTCGGTTGTATGCGGTTAAGAGGCGTTTGGGGTTGGCCGCTCGTGAATCTTCATTGAAACTTATGTCATTTACCATATGACCGCGAAATGAGGGGAGTTCCAGACCATCTACGGTTTCGGTATCGCTAGAACGGGGTTTTGCAAATTGTCCGGCAATGCGCCCAACTTTTACAACGGGAACACCTGTGTAATAAGTAAGAATTACTGCCATCTGCAATATGACGCGAAGTCTGTCTCGTATGGAGTCGGCCGAGGTGTCGAAGGATTCTGCACAGTCACCAGCTTGAAGTAAAAACGCTTCCCCTTGGGAGACTGCAGCTAGTTGTTTTGTCAGATTACGTGCTTCACCTGCAAATACTAAAGGTGGCAATTCGGAAAGCTCATCCAAAACTTTTTGCAAAGAAGTAGAGTCAGGCCATATTGGTTGTTGGCTAGCAGTAAAGCTTTTCCATGAACTGGGTTGCCAATCCGAACTCTTATCTATCTTCAAACTTTTTCCCATGTATAAAGTTTACGGAATAAACGGAGGGTAAAAAAACGAATTATTATAAAAACGCTTTTAAGCTACGCTTATACTTTCACCAGCGCGATCACGAACAGTATTTACAGCTCTTTTTACCAAACGACGAGCTGCCTCTGCTGTAACGCCAAGTTCTTCTCCAACTTCTCTGTAGCTTCGTTTGCGTCCGTCAACAAGTCCGAACCTTTGTTCAACTGCGTAGCGCGCTCTTTTGTCTAATACATCTAAAAGTCGAGTAGCCATTTCACTTTCCGAACGGTCCATTACTTCTTGCTCGGGTCCTGGATTGGCATCTGGCAGTAAATCTACTAATTCGTTGCTGTCATCATCTCCTATGGTTCTGTCGAGAGATGTAGGAGTAGTCAAACGGTGGAGTCTGGCGTGCTCTTCATCTAATTCATCTCCATTGCCAGATACTGCCCTTAGTGCAGCACGTAGGCTAGCGGAACGATCTCCGGGAAGGCGTACAAGGCTTGCTTTCTGGTCGAGAGCTCTACCAATGGCTTGTCTAATCCAGAAAGTTGCATAAGTAGAAAATTTAAAACCTTTTCTCCAATCGAACTTATCTACAGCGTGCTCGAGGCCTAGATTTCCTTCTTGTATAAGGTCAAGTAGTTCCATACCGGGAGGCAACGGGTAACGCCTCGCTACGCTAACTACAAGCCGAAGGTTAGATCTAATGAACCTATCTTTTGCTTGTTCTGCGGCTCGTATAGCCCTGACAATTTCGCGACCTGTTTCGCCCGCTTCTTTACGAGTACGTGCGTCAGTTCCTGCTTCTATTGTCTGGGAAAGTTGCCTTTCTTCTTGTGCATTAAGAAGGGGAACCATTCCAATTTCGTTTAAGTATTGTCCTACTGAATCACTCATTTTTTCTCTTTTTTATGCGCTTTAACGCGTCTCTGTTTCTTTTTCGGAATTGTTTTCCTACTTAGAAAATTTGCTGGGAAGACGGTTAAATACTGTAATTTTTTGGTCAGTCTGTTAACGCCTTCGTTATATTTTGTCACATTTTGTGACTTTGTGGAAGAGTCGGCGTTTATGACTTTCGTCATACCTACCTATTTTCCTTTAGTTTCTGGGGTTTATCAGTGAATAAAATTCTATATTTGCTACTTTGAATCCCTTAAAACAGTGAAATTTTTTATCAAGCATTACTATTTAATTGTGTTTAAAGAGGTTCGACGTCGAATTGGCGTATTTGGCGGAACATTTGACCCCCCACATAGAGGGCACACTTCAGCTGCTTTATCAGCAATGAGAGAACTTGAACTTGATTTCGTATTGATGGTGGTGGCTAATGACCCTTGGCAAAAAACTTCCCGCAATGAAGCCTCGTTGAAAGTTGGAGACTTTATAGTTTCATCATCGCATGACAGACTCGAGATGCTCAAAGGAGCTTTAAAAGAACACGACGGTCTAATAGCTGACGATATGGAAATTGCACGCGGGGGGAGAACGTATACCATCGATACGGTATTTGAATTAAGTGACAGATTTCCAGATAGTGATTTTTTCTTACTAATAGGTGCTGACGTGGCAAAAGATTTCGACTCATGGCATGAGCCACAAAAAATTTGCGAAGAAGTTAAGGTCGTAGTTTTAACTCGCCCCGGAACGGATCGTGGCGAGATAGACGCTGATTGGAAATTTCCAGTTTTAGACATTCCCGATATTGATGTAAGCGCCGAAGATGTTAGGTCAAGAGTTTCAAAAGGTCAGCCTGTAGAAGAAATGATTTCTACTTCTGTGGAAGAATACATTCTTTCTGCCAAGCTTTATCAGGATCCGATAGATGAGTGATCAAAATTCTGAAAACTTTTTAAAAGATAAGTCCTCAACTGAGGAATTGAAAAAGGAAAAAGTTCCCTTTTTTGATGTGATTAAAAGAAAAATCAAAGACCAAGTATTCTTGTGGAAGTTCGGGTTCCCTTTACTGCTGGTAATAGTTCTGATTTACTCCTCTTTTCTCCTTGTTGAAGGCTTCAGTTCGGTTCTTAAAAGCGAAGATGGAGCAACAAGAGAAGCTGTTACAGACCCTCTCAAAGAAGGATTTGAGGCTTTTGTGGAACAAACATGGTCGGAACTTTTGATCACGGAAGATGAATCAGGTGCTTTAGTTCAGGTTGCTGTCATCTCAATTTCAGATCGTCAAAGTGGTGGGGGCACAATCCTCTTGTTGCCACCGGAACTGGAACTGGAAGGGTGCGAAGGAAATTGTACTTTAGATTCTCAATATTCTAATTTGGGCTTGGAGGTGCTTCGCAAGTCTATTTCTGACCTGTTGAAAACGGAGTTTTCAGGCATAACGACTCTTACTCCTGAGCGTTGGGTGACTCTAGTCGAGCCTATTGGTGTAGTTGCAACAACAAGTCACGACACGGGCGAAATCCAAACATTGATGAAATCTGAAGTATTTGAATTTATATCTGAAAAAAAAGAAGAAAGTTTTATTTTCCGTCAAAAGAATCAGGGAAACTTTTGGAGGAGTTGGATAAATAGCTTAGTCGAAAGCGGTGATATTGACGGTTCGCTCCCACTTATGCGCATACCGGTTGTGGAATTGATTTCTTCACTAGCTAATGCTCCTTTTGTCGTGGTCGATAATCTTTGGTATGACCTAGGAAATGGCCCGGAAACAAACCCTGATTTAATGTCAAGCCTTATCACTGACATGTTCCCATTTCCAGCTACTACAGAAAATGATAAAAGAGTAACTGTCAGGTTGCTGAATGGGACAGATGACGCTTCTCTAAGTAGTGAGATGCAAAGATTGTTAAGAGAAAACGATGCAAATGTTACAGTTATAGGTAATTTTCGCTCTTTCAACGTGATACAAACTCGAGTGGTCTACAAGGATTTTGAAACACAAGGCGAGGCAGAAAGACTTGCTGCCGCTATTGGAGCGCCCGTAATAAAAGATGAACTTGTTAGCCCAGTAGCTGACTTAACGGTATTAATTGGCCGTGATTTCTCTCGATGATTAGTTAGTATTCATTCTCTTGTGAAAAAAATACTACAATCCCGATCAACCCGTTTAGCGACTTTTGCTGCAAGAACCGCCGCGGAAAAATTAGGGTTAGAAACCTTAGTAATTGATGTTGGCGACGTTATAGGGATCACAGACTTTTTTGTCATAACGAGCTGCAATAATCAGCGCCATATGCAAAGTATTCGCAAAGAAATTGAGATGAAAGTATCCGAAGAAGAGAATTTGAAACCGATTCGTGTAGAAGGAAAAGAAAGTGAACAGTGGATACTTATGGATTACGGAATTTTTATTGTTCATATTTTCGATATAGAACGTCGTTCTTTTTATAATTTAGAACGTCTCTGGTTGGATCAACCAATATTAGATTGGGAAAAAGATGATTAATTTATACAGCGATACACAAACAGTTCCTACAGAAAATATGCGAAAAGCAATTGCTGAAGCAGAAGTTGGTGATGAGCATTCCCGGTCTGACCCGACAACTCTTTTACTCGAAAAAAAAGTGGCTGAATTGTTAGGAAAAGAAGAAGCTGTTTTCCTGCCGAGCGGAACAATGTGTAATTTAATCGGAGTTGCTATAAACACTTCACCGGGCGATGTCATCATGCTTGAAAGTAACGGTCATATCCTTAGATCGGAAACAGGCGGGCCTGCAGTTGTCTCAAGTGTTTTAACGGATCCAATAGATGGAGAGAGAGGGCAGTTTACAGCTTCACAAATCGAGCAAAGATTAGATCAGACGAGCCGATACAGGCCACCCACTTCCTTGATCTGTTTGGAGCAGACTCACAACTTTGCTGGTGGAACTGTTTGGCCCATAGGACTTTGGGAAGATGTATGTACTTTCGCTAAGAGCAAACAGATGAGAATTCATGTTGATGGGGCACGGTTACTTAATGCTGTAGTGGCATCTGGTGTTCCTGCAGAAACTTGGGGGAGTCAAGCAGACACAATTTGGATCGATTTTTCAAAAGGTTTAGGAGCACCTATGGGGGCTTGCATAGCTGGAAATGCTGAAATGATCGATAAAGCGTGGCTTTGGAAGCATCGTCTTGGAGGAGCCATGCGTCAGTCAGGGCTTATGGCAGCTGCAGCTATCTACGCCTTAGATGAAAATGTTGAAAGACTCAAACATGACCATGAAAGAGCAAAGACGTTAGCAGATGCACTAAAAGAACTAGGAGCAGCAGTAGTAGAACCAGAAACTAATATTGTTTTTTTCGACATGACTTCATGTGGGAAAAGTAACTATGAGTTTCTGCAAAAGTTGTCTGAAAAAGATATTCAAATGAGTGAGATAGGTAATCAGATAAGAGCTGTTACACATCTAGATATTGATGATGGTGATATTGATTCAGTTATAGATGCAATGAATCAAGTTGTCAACAGTTGAATTAACTAGAAAAATCCGGTTTACCCATATAAATACGATTAAGGGTTCTTTTGCTAAATAGCCAGTTGTCGTTTTCGAAAACGTATTCATCGTCGTAAAAAGCTTGAAGGACGACAGGGTCTCCTTCGATGGGTTTGAGCCATTCCGTTACATATGCACGACCTGAACCTGATTTTGAACTCTCATTTACCTCAGAGATACTATTGCTGTAGGTATGAATCACTTTTTCAAATCTTGACATTGAGTTAACCCAGAAAGACCTAAGAGCCTCTTTGCCTGACACGGGATCACCATGACCAAGATCCCAAATGCCCGACTCAGACCACGTTTCGGTCCATTGATCAGCATCTTGTCTGCAGACCGCATCAGAGTATAAGTGAAGAAGATCTTTTATCGGATCCAATGAAAACTCCTTTAAATACTTTTAACCTGTCATTCCTTGTTTTGACTTTGGGAAGACTCTTCAACCATACGATAAAAATTTGTTAGTTCTTCGTTAGGTTCATAAATCTCTACAAAATGGCCGAAAACCTTTCTTGCATCATGCATAGCAAATGGAAACCCAGAGAGTGTTTCTGCATACAAAATTTCCTCAAAACCTAAATTTTTTAAATTCTTCGAAGTTTTTTCGACATCATTCACGAATACTGCACAATGGTGAATATAGGGAAGTGGTTTTTCTTCTTTGTTGGAGGTACTAGCAAGTCTTTCAGTGTGTTCACATATTAATTCAAGCATGACAGGCCCCCACTGGGCATATGCCGATGAATGGTCAAATGTAGAGTGCACGCCTTTAACACGAACGTTTTTCAAAGGTATGTGTTCTTTAATGAAAAAGGGCCCTACTTTAAAGAGTTCACTCCAGGAACTGGTGGCGTCTTTGAGATTTTCAACGGCATACGCGACTTGGACTACAGGACCCAAATTAGGGATTGACCACTTTTTCATTACCTTCAGTCCAAATTTTAGTTAAAACACGACTATTTATTTTCCATTTTGAGTTGATTCGGATGAGTTCATCTTCATACTTTCCAGCAATCACAAAATTAACTCCTCCAAGGGTGGAATTTCTTACGTGCTGTGCTTGGAAGTAGCATTTACATCTTGCTTTATCACCCTCTATCTCGACTACATGATTACTCACCATGTGGTGACTGAAGTCAAGAGGAACCAGTGCCTTTTGACATTTTTCGATAATCGAGTTAATGCCTTTATGTTCTGTAACGCCATATTTTGCATAAGCATCGGGTGAGAAAACCTCAGATAGGGACTCCCAGTCTCTCTCATCTAACGCCCAACAATATTTAACTGTTAAAGAAATTATTTCATTTATATTTTTTTCAGAAGAATCTTCCACACTTAAACCGTATCGTTGGTAGTTTCCTAATATCGCTTCGGACAGTTAGTTGTGGTGAACTGTTGAAGTTAATCTTTAATTTTTAATCTGTTAGGAGAAGTAGAAAATGGAATTGGGACTTGCTGGGAAAAAGGCACTTGTGACCGGATCGACGAAGGGTATTGGCCGAGCGATCGTCGAATCTCTTCTCGATGAAGGTGTTGACGTGGCAATATGCGCGCGCAATTCTGAGGAGGTAGATAAGACAATTGAAGACCTTTCTGGAAAAGGCAGAATCATAGGATCTGCGGTTGATGCAGGTAACAGTGATTCACTTGCCGCATGGGTAACTTCTTCAATTGAAGAGTTGGGTGGTATCGACCTATATGTGCACAACACGTCGGCTAAAGGTGCTAAATCTCTGGACGCTTGGGAAAATAATTTCAATGTTGACCTAATGGCGCTTCTCCATGCAGTAGAAGTAGCAAAAGATGAATTATCAAATGGAGGAGGCTCTCTAGTGAGCATCGGTACGACAGCTGCAGCGGAGCATTTTGGGCCAGGCGCAGGAAGCTACTCTGCATTCAAAGCTGCTGTGACCAACTGGACATTAGGACAAGCCCAGGTGCTCGGAAAGCTTGGAATTAGATCAAATGTGGTGTCACCAGGACCTATTTTTGTAGATGGCGGTGATTGGGACTCGATAAAAGAAAGAATGCCAGAATTTTTTGAATCAACTGAAGCAGCTCACCCAGGAGGAGCTATGGGAGTAGTTTCTGATGTGGCGAATGTTATTACTTTCTTAGCTAGCGACAAAGCAAGTCATATAAACGGCGTCAACATCACTGTTGACGGAGGTTTCTCCAAGAGAGTGGATTACTGACATAGCAGTTAAGGAAAGCATGACTGACATAGTTGATGTATATCTCGTAGCGGCTGGTAAATACCACGATATTGACTTTGCTCGTTTAGAGTTGCTCAAACTTTTAGCCGCACATGAAGAAATTAAAGTAACGACAGTTTCCGATTATGAGAATATTAAAGAAATCGAAAAGTGTAGCTTTATGATCAGTTACACCTGCGATGTACGCCCATCAGAAGGGGCGCAGAGTTCTATAAGAAAATGGGTTGAAAGTGGAGGGCGCTGGATGGCTCTCCATGGAACTAATTCTGCGCTAGATATGGGAGGGGAAAATGGAGTTGATTCACCTCGCTGTTTTCCAGTTTGGGCGGAAACACTGGGTAGTCAATTTGTGGCTCATCCTCCTATAGCTCCTTACCCAGTTGAAATCAGTGATCCATCAAACTGGCTGGTTGCAGATTTGGAGTCTTTTGAAACTGATGACGAACTTTATCTTTGTGAGTATCACGACATCGAAAATTTACAGACCCTATTACACACGGACTGGAACGGTGACGCACGAGGATTTGTTGAAAGCGACTGGAATAACGACGATAAACGTCGACTCGTTATGTATCTTCGCCCTTTAGGTGAAGGATGTGTTCTTTACAACACTCTTGGACATTGCCGAGGTCATTACGATATGCGACCCGTAACTGACTATTATCCAAAAATTGAAAGGTGCTCTTGGGAGATTCCTCAGTATTACGAATTGTTGAAAAGAGGTATTCGCTGGGGGTTAGGCGAGAGTCATTAGATACTTATTTACCAGAAAGTTCAGCTACAACAGGTGCAAATTCTTCTAAATGTCTTTCATTGACTGAAATATAGCTAAAACCATATTCTTCACGGCGTTGCTCCAAAGTTTCACATATTTCAGCAACAGAACCGACTAGAGCATGAGGGTATTCGCTGAACTCTTCTACAGAAAACCCAAAATTAGCAGCCATGCCTTCACGGACAGAAGCAGCTTCGTTTGTGATAGTTGTGAAATAGGCAGGAAGTTCAAGTTCGAGCTGATCAAAACGAGAGCCAGCTCCGTCTTTTATCCAACCGATTTTCTCTCTAGTTTTTTCTGCAGTACTACTGCCAATTCCCGCTGCTCCTATTTTCCCATCAGAATTATTGAAGTTCAGAGAAACTATGTCACCTAGACGTCCTGCTGTCGTTAGTATTTTCTGCGCCCCTCCTCCAATCATAATTTTTGGTCCATTTTTTTGGGGGGAAGCAGGAACGGCAGCAAATTCTTTTGCGTAAACATACTCGCCTTCATAATTAAGATCCGAACCATTAAAAAAATCTCTACACAACTCGACTGTTTCGCCCATTCGTTTAATGCGAACGCTTGGTTTATCCATTGTCATACCCATTGCCTCATACTCACTTGCAACCCAACCAGCACCGAAACCAATTTCTAATCTGCCTTCTGAAAGAAAGTCGATTGTCGCCAGTTCTTTGGCTAATACAGTCGGATGATGGTAGTCCACACAAATTACTTTGCATCCAATCATTATTGATGAGGTTGCATCCGCTGCAGCCATCATCGCAGGAATTGCGGCAACTGTTTGAATGGGATGATTTGCAGCTTCTAGAGCGCGTCCAGGTCCTATGTAATGATCGGCAAGGACAAAAGTGGAGTACCCAGAATCTTCCGCTTTGCGTGCTGTTTCGCGCCATTGTGAGGGAGACTCCGGCGTAAAGTATTGGAGTCCAAATCTAAATTTATTATTCATTTTTTCTCTTTCGTATTCCAAAGAAAGACCGTACGCCATGTGGCTACTTGATAAAAATCGTGACATGCTGCATCCAAGTATTTAATGAATGGAGTGGGTATGGGTCAGCTTGAAGGAAAAGTTGCGATTGTTACAGGATCTAGTCGGGGCATCGGTAAGGGTATTGCGACTGTTTATGCTCGTGAGGGGGCAAAAGTAGTTGTTGCCTCTCGGACGCCTTCACGCGTCAAAGAAGTGGCGGAAGAAATCAGAGCGGAAGGTGGCATTGCAGTTGGTGTCCCTTGCGACGTAGGTAAGAAAGATCAAATATTTTCTATGGTAGAAAAAGCAGTGGAAGAATTTGGAACAGTTGACATTCTTGTTAACAATGCTCAGGGCTTCGGAACTGAAGCTAATCCGCGCACATCAACGATCCCCACACCAATTGAAGATACCGATGATGATGAGTGGGATTACACTTTTAGAACGGGAGCTTCTGCAACTCTTTGGGGAATGCAAGCAGTTTTTCCTCATATGAAAGAGGGAGGAGGAAAAATAATCAATCTTGCTTCTGGGTCAGGTATGCAAGGGTTTCCTGGAAACACTTGCTACAACGCTACTAAAGAAGCGATAAGAGCGCTCACGCGGACTGCTGCTAACGAGTGGGGAAAGTATGCCATTTGCGTAAACACAATAAATCCTTCTCTTCGAACCGATGCATGGGAATCATGGGAAGCAGCAAACCCTGAATTCGTCCAGGGGCTTAAAGACAAAATGCCTTTAGGTAGACTCGGTGACCCAATAGAAGATGGCTCACCTCTTTTTGTTTTTCTTGCCGGCCCAGGATCAGATTACATTACCGGTATGACCGTCATGTTAAATGGCGGACGACACATGCCCTAGGAGACACGAATTGGAACCGTTAATCAGATACCCAATATTTCAGCACGCTTGGTTTGTTAATGATCTTGAAAAAACTTGTTTTAACTGGCATAAGGCGGTAGGAGCAGGACCATTTTTTATAACAGAAAACCATGTGACTGAAACACAGACATACCGCGGCGAAAGTTTTTTAACGCCGTTGCATTATGCGTTCGGATACCACGGTGAAACTCAGGTTCAATTCATACAGCAAGATGAGGAAGCACCATCCATCTATCGAGACATGTACAAAAAAGGTGAAGAGGGTTTCCACCATATAGCGATGCTTGTTCCAGATGCAGATGTGAAAACAGAAGCAAAGCGATTTGCTAGTGCTGGATACCCTGTTGCTTCAGAATTGTGGTCACATGCTGATGTGGCATACATCGACACTCGTGATTTAATCGGTTGTTTTTTGGAGCTGCATGGAGACAATAATGAGATTCGCGGAGTTTTTGCCCCGTGGATAGAAGCACAAGAAAACTGGGATGGTGTGACAGAACCCGTTAGATACAGAAAGCAATCGGCTTGATTGAAACTACTTTTCCCAGTTGTCGATCATTTGATTAATGCCTGTCAATTTAGGCTATATATAAAAGAACGTGGAGCTAGGGGGAATTGAACCCCCGACCTCCTCCATGCCATGGAGGCGCTCTAGCCAACTGAGCTATAGCCCCTGAAGAAAGAAATCGTACCAGAAGCTAGTGGCTACTTGCTCCAAGTAATGCAACTCTTTTTACAAAGGTCTTTAAAAGGTTAGGTAGCCTCAAAGGCGTGACTGAAACCTACAATCCTCAAGAAATAGAGTCGCGTTGGCAACAAAGGTGGATCGACGACGGTACCTACGAAGTTGATAATGACGATCCGCGCCCTTCGTACTATGTCTTGTCTATGTACCCCTATCCCAGTGGACCAGCTCATATGGGGCATGTGCGAAATTACACCATGGGTGATTTGTTGGTTAGGTACCGGACAATGCGAGGAGATGGAGTATTGTCGCCTATCGGCTTCGACTCCTTTGGGCTTCCAGCGGAGAACGCCGCAATAAAAACAGGCACCCACCCACGAATCCATACAGAGGAAAATATTGAAAAACTATCTGCCTCTCTTCGTAGGATTGGTGCAGCTTATGACTTGAGAAGGTCTTTTAATAGTCACGATAGTCAGTACATGAAGTGGACTCAGTGGATTTTTCTTCAGCTCTACAATGCAGGTCTCGCCTACAGGGATAGAGCCCCGGTTAATTGGTGCCCCGGTTGTCAGACTGTTCTAGCGAATGAACAGGTGTTGGCTGATGGCACTTGTGAAAGATCAGGAGACCTTGTTGAAAGTAGAGAGATGGAACAGTGGTTTTATCGGATAACTGAATATGCACAACAACTACTTGATGACATGGATACCGTTGAATGGCCAGAAAAGGTCAAACTTATGCAACAAAACTGGATTGGTCGCTCCGAAGGAGCTGAGTTTGGTTTACCAATCGCTGACATCAATGGCAAGAGAAGAGAAAATGTTCCTCCTTTAGATGTCTACACGACACGACCCGATACAGGTTTCGGTATGACTTTTGCAGTGATGTCTCCAGAACATCCACGAGTCGATGAATTGGTAACAAAAGAGAATCAATCGTCAGTGGAAGCCTTTCGGCAGGAAGTAGCTAATCGCTCTGAAATGGATCGGCTCTCTTCTGAAGGAAATATCGAGAAAAGAGGAGTATCTACAGGGGCTTTTGTGATAAATCCATTTACAGGTTTACCTGTTCCCCTGTTTTTAGCTGACTATGTTTTAATGACCTATGGAACCGGTGCGATTATGGCAGTTCCAGGTGAAGATCAACGTGACTGGGATTTTGCTATTGCACATGGATGTGAAATCACTAGAACCGTTAAGCCACCAAAAGATTTTGAAGGAGAGGCTTATACAGGAGATGGTGAATCTATAAATAGCGACTTCCTTAACGGAATGAAAATAAAGGAAGCTAAACAAACTGCTATTCAATGGCTTGAAGATCAAAATATTGGTTCACACAAAATCAATTATCGTCTTAGAGATTGGCTAGTTTCACGGCAAAGATACTGGGGTTGTCCAATACCCATTATTTTCTGTGATACCTGTGGAGAGCAAGCAGTCCCAGAAAAAGACTTACCTGTCGATTTGCCTGATGATGTAAAGTTTATGCCGACAGGCAGGTCTCCTCTAACGACACACGAAAATTTCCTTAAAGTTGAATGTCCAAAATGTGGTGAAATCGCTAGACGTGAAACCGACACAATGGATACTTTCGTTGATTCATCTTGGTATTTTTTAAGATTCACCGACCCGTGGAATAATGAAAGCCCTTTTAGTGAAGAAGCTATCGACCACTGGTTACCTGTTGACCAATACATAGGAGGAGTGGAACACGCAATTCTTCACCTCATGTATGCAAGATTTTTTACTAAGGCACTGTCAGATCTAGGAGTAGCTCCAAAAGATCTACGAGAACCATTTAAAAGACTTTTCACACAAGGAATGATCCGCCTCGGAGGGTCAAAAATGTCAAAGTCTAAAGGAAATTTAGTAGCACCAGAAGCAATCCTTGATCAGCAAGGGGCTGACGCTTTACGTTTAGCACACCTACAAGTAAAGCCGCCCCAAGAAGATGTTGATTGGGAAGATTTCGGTATTGATGGATGCGCTAAATTTTTGAGTCGTGTTTGGAGAATTGCACACCCAGAAAACTCTTTGGTAGGAGAACTTAGACAAGGGGCTACAAACAAACAAGATGAAGAAATCGTTCGTCTGACAAATCGTTTAATTGAAAAAATCACTAGCGATTATGATCGTTGGTCCTACAACACAGCGGTTGCAGCTTTCATGGAGTTTACAAATACTTTGTACCGTTGGGTTCAAACTGAGAATAAGGCTCACGTGGAAGTGCTTGGATCTGCCATTGACACACTTCTCTTAGTAATGGCACCGGCAACTCCTCATTTTTGTGCAGAACTTTGGGAGATTAGAAACTCGGGGCACGTACACCTAGAGGCTTGGCCAGAAGCAGATAAATCCAAAATTAAATCTGAAACAGTAACGCTAGTAGTGCAGATAAATGGAAAGCTCAAAGATCGTATTGAAGTGGCATCTGATTTAACTGAGGAAGAACTTCAGAACTTGGCTTTAACTTCGGAACGAATAAAAGAGTTATTGAACGACCAGGAACCTAAACGTGTAATCGTCAGACCCCCTGCTTTAATCAACATTGTGGTCTGACAAAACTTTTAAATCAGTTTTCTTCTTGTGAACGAAGAAAATTCTGTAACTCCTCAGCAAGATCGTCACCTGAAGGCAAGCTCTCATCAGGGCTATTGAGTTGATCATAAGCAAGTTCTAATTTTTCTATCATTGTTAGGTGCTCTTCGTTGCTGCCAATCAGTTGATCTAAATGACTCCTAGTATTCAAAGCTTTTCGGTCGAGTTGTAAATCTTGACTGTAAATACCAGAGATACTTCGCAGACCCTCCAATAGCTCAACTGCAGCAGGCGGGTAGGGTCCAGTTGAGAGATAGTGGGGGACTTGAGCCCAGAGACCTATAGAAGGAATTCCAGTTTTAGAAACTTCGTTTTCAATCACAGCTTGAAGCCCGGCAGGGACTTTGACAGAGGCTGTAACAAAATCCAGTTTTTTGGCCATTTCAGAAGAGCTTGCTGTGCAAGAAAGTCTAGTTGGTCTGGTATGCGGCACTGCAGCAGGGTACGCTCCGAGTCCTACTACTAGAGAGACAGCAAGATCGTGGCAAATATTTGTCACAGCCTGAGCAAAAATTTTCCATCCATGATCTGGTTCCGGACCGTGCAATATGCAAGCATCAGGTCCTTCCAACCCTTCGATATGAGAAAGCTCTATCAAAGGCCATTCCAAATTCTCCACTACACCATTATTTAAATTAAGAATAGGTCTACGAGCACGATGATCTAGAAGCTTGTCTGTGTTGAATTTTACTATCGGGTGAGTTTGGGCTTTTGATAATAGTGAGTCTTTTACACTGCGAGCAATTCCAGATGAGTCTATCCAGCCATCTAGAGCCAAAATCAAAACAGGTTCTTGAAGTTCTTTAAGTTGAATGAATTCGAAAAGATTCTCTTGATTATTTTCCATCTGTTCAATCTTTCAAAAAATCTTGGAATGTCGAGTTAGCTAAGTCAATTAGAAGAAGAACGCGTTCTCCAAAAACTTCAATAGCTGCGGCATCGGCTTCACTGCCCATTACTCCTGCCGCATATCTTGTATAAACACCTTCAAGTATGCAAGCAAGTCTCCAATAAGCAAATGATATATAAAAATCTAATTTTGAAAGGTCTCTTTCACTCAAGTCGTCGTAAAGGTCATGCACCTCCCTAGGGGTAGGGAAACCCTCAACTGACATTGCTTGTGTTTCCATACCTGTAAGATCATTTGAATAGGAAATAATTGCTGCAAGGTCTGAAAGAACGTCACCTAATGTGCAAAGTTCCCAGTCTAAAACCGCAGCCACTTCACCCGTTTCTGTCATGATCGTATTATCTAATCTGTAGTCGCCATGCACTATCCCGACACCTTGCTGTTCAGGAATATTTCTCAAAAGTTTGTCATGAACTTCGAAAACACCTGATATTTGTCTATTAGTAGATTGTTCAAATTGTGCTTTCCAGCGTTTGAGCTGGCGTTCGATATAAGCATCTTTTCTAGCTAAGTTTCCAAGTCCTACTTGGTCAACGTCTACTGCATGTAAAGAAACAAGTGTTCCTAAGAGAGATTCACCCATTTTCTTTCGAGCTGAGAAGGATTGGGATCGTGCAATTTCAGCGTCACGTACCACTACTCCTTCCACAAAATCCATTACATAAAAAGGGGCGTCGTTTATCTCTGTGTCTTCACAAAGACCAACTACTTTGGGAACTGGGACGTCACTTTCAGCGAGTGCTTTAATTACTCGGTATTCACGGCTCATATCATGTGCAGTTGCAAGAACATGTCCTAGCGGAGGGCGTCTAAGAACCCATTTTCGACCTGATTCTTCCATGACTGTATAAGTCAAATTAGAGTGACCTCCAATAATTTGGTGATACTCGAGCTCACCTTCAACCCCGTTCACATGTATATCTAACCATTTTCGCACCTCATTTTTTCTTATACCCGGAGTTGTATTCATGCTCAGACGGTAGTGGAGGAAAGAGGATCTCTCTACCCTAAAGGTAAGGAAATTTGTTTTCTTGTTTGGTGGATGAAGATGACTCTTGAAGTAGCTGATAGTGATTTTGAAAAAGAAGTATTAGAACGCTCGGAAAATACTCCGGTGGTAGTTGACCTCTGGGCGCCATGGTGTGGTCCGTGTAAGAGCTTAGGTCCAATACTTGAAAGAGTTATAGAAGAGACAAATGGGAAAGTTGTTCTTGCCAAGGTAAACATTGATGAAAACCCCGGCGTTGCAGGAGCATTTAAGGTTCAGTCAATTCCGGCTGTTTTCGCAATACATAATAAAGATGTTGTCAGCAGTTTTGTTGGAGCACAAGGTGAAGACGCTGTAAGGGATTTTGTTCAAAAACTCCTTCCCTCTGAAGAAATGACAGAATTAGAGAAACTAATTAACAGTGGAGACGAGCTGTCCCTCAGGAAAGCTCTGGAAATAGAGGCAGATAATCCGGTAGCAGTTACGAGTCTCGCACAACTACTTGTTGCGAGAAATGAAGATGGGGACAAAGAGGAGGCGATAAAATTTCTTGAAAAAATACCTGAGAGCCCTGAAACGAGAAGAGTATTAGCGATAGCACGTCTCGAAAATGTAGGCGACATTGATTCGGAATTAACTGAATTGATTGCAAAAGTAAAAACAGACGAGGATGCAAGGGATAGGTTCGTAGATTTACTTGAATTATTAGGTCCTGATGATCCAAGAACAAGCGCATGGAGACAACGCTTAACATCCGCTCTTTTTTAATGACAGAAAGCAAAAAACTGTGGCTAAAGATATGAAAATTGAGATCCCAGCAGTGGAAGGTTTCTTCACTGTTGAAGAAGAAGCACATTTGATAGGTGGTCGTTTTAAAAAATCTGGAAGTTATTGTTTTCCAAAAGATCTTGGAGGTTCTGACCCCAATTTTCCTGAAGATGAAGTGGAAGAAGTTCTTTTAAGCAGATTTGGAAAAATTTGGTCCTATACAAATAGTGTCTACCCTCCACCGCCGCCTTTCATAGCGGCTGATCCTTATGAACCTATTGTTATTGCAGCGGTAGAATTAGAAGAAGAAAAAATAGTGATAATAGGTCAGGTAGTAAATGGTTACAGAGTTGAAGATCTAAGCATAGGCATGTCAGTTGAAGTAAAAGTTGGGACTTTGTATGAAGATTCTGAAAATCGTTACTTGACTTGGATGTGGAAGCCATTGTTAGAAGAGCAGAAACAGGATAAGAGTTAGAAATGGAAGATATAGCGATATTGGGAGCTGGAATGCACCCGTGGGGTAAATGGGGTCGCAATTTCGTTGAATATGGAACCGTTGCTGCGAAGAAGGCTTTAGATGATGCCCGAGTCGAATGGAGCGAAGTCGGTTTTATTTCTGGAGCAATAACCGTTAGATGCGGTTACCCCGGTTATGTCGCTGGATCAACCATGGCTCGTGCTTTAGGTTTCAATGGAACCCAAGTGGCTAGCTCGTATGCAGCTTGCGCTTCGGGTGCTACTGCTCTTTCTGTCGCCCGTGGACAGATTCTTTCTGGCGCATGTGATGTAGCTCTAGTTGTTGGAGCTGACACCACGCCAGACGGATTTCTTGCTCCTAATGCTGGAACTAGAACTGACGACACTGATTGGCTTCGCTTTCATATGGTTGGAGCAACTAATCCCGTCTATTTCGGTTTACATGCTAGACGACGCATGGAATTGTACGGAGCGACTCAGGAAGACTTCGCTCTAGTCAAAGTCAAAAATAGTAAGCATGCAGTATTCAATCAAAATGCACGATTTAACAAAGAGTACGCACTGGAAGATGTCTATAACTCTCCCGTGGTATCTGATCCATTAAGACTTTTAGAGATATGTACAACAAGTGATGGTGGAGCGGCAGTCGTAGTTTCTTCTCTTGATTATGCTAAATCGATAGGAGTGTCTGATCCGGTTCGAATATCAGCGATTGCTTTAAATACTCCTACTTACCCAGATCCTCTAATAGACCTACCGTATTTAGCAACTGACTCTTCGGCGAGTACCCTTCCAAGCGAAACAGGGTTCAAGGAATCAATTGGAAAATACGTTTACGAAGAAGCAGGGGTCGGGCCAGAAGATGTAGATGTTGCCGAAGTCTATGATCTGGCATCCTCTATGGAGCTTGACTGGTACGAACAGCTTGGATTTTGTCAACCCGGTGAAGCAGAGACTCTTTTACGAGATGGAAGCACTTCGATTGGAGGAAGGATCCCAGTAAATCCAAGCGGTGGACTTGGAGCATTTGGAGAAGCCGTTCCAGCTCAAGCCATCGCTCAAGTGTGTGAAGTTAACTGGCAGCTTTCCCAGCGAGCAGGAAATCGACAAGTCGAAGGTGCCAGAATAGGCATTACAGCAAATCAAGGTCTGTTCGGACACGGTTCTTCAGTCTTGCTTAGAAGGTAGTGTCTGTAACATATTAAATAGTGAAATGGAGTAGTGAAGTATGTCAGTGCATGAAACTATAGATAATGGAATAGCGATTCTAACTATGGATAATCCGCCTGTTAATGCACTTAATAGCACAGATGCGTACTTCATTGCAGAAAAAATCTGTTCCTATAGCAACCAAAAAAATAATATTAAAGTCGTTTTACTGCGCTCTTCTGGTAATGGTTTCTGTGCAGGAGTAGATATTAAAGAAATGCAAGGTCTTCCAGAAAATGAAGGTATTTTGAAAGCTAATCATTCCTGTTATGAGATGGCCGACGCAATACATAACTCAAAAATACCTGTCATAGTAGCAGTAAATGGTCACTGTCTGGGGAGTGGAATTTTGATAGCCGGTAGCGCTGATATCGTCATAGCTTCCGATGATGCTACTTTTGGTCTTCCTGAAGTAGACAATGGAGCGCTCGGCGGTGCAAGTCACCTTATGCGTTTGGTTCCTCCCCAGAAAGCAAGGTGGATGCTTTACACCTGTGAGACTGCGACCGCTCAAGAGCTATTTTCTTACGGATCGGTTCTTCAAGTGGTGGAAAGTGAAAAACTTGAAAATACTTCTATGGAGGCTGCTACAAAGATCGCAGAAAAAAATGGAACATTAATACAAGCGGCAAAAGCCTCATTTGACGCTATTGAAGAAACGAATCTTTCGAAGCGTTACAGGCTAGAACAAGGTTATACATTCGAGATGAACCTATTGGGCATAGGCGATCAAGCTCGTGACGCATTTTTGGATAAATAAGAATTAGGTATTGCTCAATGAATGATGTATCCCTCGTGATCATGGCAGCTGGACTGGGAAGTAGGTTCGGAGCACCCAAGCAACTGGTGCCAGTCGGCCCAAAAAATGAAATTTTTCTTGATTATGCAATTCGAGAAGCGATAGAACTAGAAATAAAAAAAATAGTAATAGTTACTCGTAGTATCTTAAATAAACAGCTAAAAAAGCATCTCCTTCAGTACCAGCAAAATAATTTACTTATTGAAATCGTTCATCAGGATTCTTTTGAACCAAAACGCGATAAGCCATGGGGGACAGGACACGCGGTTGTAACAGCTTTAGATGAAACAGACGGCCCGATTATTGTCATGAATGCAGATGACTATTATGGGCCCACAGCGTTAAGGCAGATTCTTAGCGGATTTGATGGTATAAACCCGGCGATTCTAGCCTTTCAGATAAAGAACACGATTCCTGAAAATGGAAGTGTGTCACGGGGAATTCTTTCAGTAGAGAACGAAAAACTTTTGAGCATTGAAGAAACACACGAAATAAGAAACGAAGAGAATCTAATTAGAAGTAGGGATCAAGAGTCAATCTCTAGCGAAACTTATGTTTCGATGAATCTATGGGCGCTGCCGTCGAAAAGTTTAAAGTTGCTCAAAAAGCAATGGGATATTTTTGTAGGCCTGCATTCTTCAGAGGAAGAATCAGAGTTTCTTTTACCTTTGGCAATTGAAGAGCAACGGTTAAATAACGACATTGAAATAGATGTGATTAGAAGCAGCGAGTCGTGGATCGGGGTTACAAATCCTGAAGACTTAAAAGTGGCGAGAAGTAACCTAGCGAAAATTAACGAGTAATTGGAGTAAGAATGTTTGTATTACGTTTTGATTTACGTGTTCCACCTTTTGTGGAGACCTTGACCCATGGTGATCAATACCGAGAGTTTTTTAAAATGGTTCAGTGGGCTGATGACAAGGGCTTTGCAGCAGTTGTTCTTTCAGAACATCACGGCACAGAAGACGGATATATGAATTCGCCTCTGTTATTAGCGGGGAGTGTGTTAGGGGCAACGAATAATCTTTTTTGTTCTGTCTCTGCTTTGCTATTACCTTTACATGACCAGATCAGAATTGCAGAAGAAATAGCAACTGTAGACTTGATTGCTCCCGGGAGATTTAACGTTGTAATGGGTATTGGATACAGAGAGTCAGAGTTTGAAATGTTTGCTAAGAACAGAAAAACTCGTGGTAAAGATACTGAGAACGCTATCAGAACAATTCTCACTGCCTTAGAAGGTGAACCTTTTGAATACGAAGGAAGAGAAGTGCTTATTAGCCCTAAGCCAGTTTCAGCGCCAAGTTCCTTAATTTCTGTTGGCGGTTCAGTCGAAATATCAGCGATACGAGCAGCGAACTTAGGGTTACCATTTGTACCAGCGGTTAGAGATGAATCTTTGGAAACTGCTTATTATAAGAAAGCAAAAGAGATTGGCTACGAAAGTCCCATGTGCATGATGCCTTCTGGTCCCGGGATGGTGATGGTGAGTGAAGATCCAGAAAAACTATGGAACGAGATAGGGGAGAATCTTTTATACGACGCCATGGCATATGCTGCATGGCAATATAACGATCAAAGATCTTCATGGCATGTAGAAGGAACAAGTACTGATGAGTTGAAAAAAGGGGGCCAGCATTTAATTGTCACACCTCAAGAGTGTGTGGATCTTGTAAGAAATGATGGCGCAGTAGTTTTACATCCACTAGTCGGGGGAGTGGATCCAGGTATTGGGTGGGAAAGTTTGGAGCTAGTTGCTAATAAAGTAATTCCTGCTTTGAATTAAAGCAGACGAAATATATTTAAACGATTTGTTAGGGAGAAAAATGAGCGATTTGACTGTAGAAAAAGATGGATCAATCTTACTTCTAACAATGAATAGGCCAAGTCGTCAAAATGCAATGACTCTTCCCATGTTCGCCCGACTAGCTGATGCTTGGGAAATGATAGATGAGGATTTAGACATCCGAGTTTGTATTTTGACAGGAGCTGATGGAAATTTTTCCTCAGGAATGGATTTGCGATCGCTCTCAGGTGATAGTGAAAACACAGATGATTATGACGTTAGTGAACGTATGGAAAAAGAAGGTTCGGATTTTATTTATAGAGGTTTATTGAAAACAAAGCACCCTAGAGTTCCTCTGATAGCTGCTGTGGAGGGAAATGCTATTGCTGGAGGAACGGAGATCCTCCAAGGAACTGACATAAGAGTAGCTGGAAAATCAGCTGTTTTCGGCGTCTCTGAAGTCAAATGGTCTTTATACCCAATGGGTGGATCGGCAGTTCGACTTGCACGGCAGATACCTTTTACAGAAGCCGCAGACATACTTTTAACAGGAAAGCATATAACAGCTGAAGAAGCTAAGAATCTTGGCTTAGTCGGTCATTTAGTAGACGATGGCAACGCACTGGATAAATCTATGGAAATAGCTAAGACTATTAGTGAAAACGGCCCGCTCGCTGTTGAGGCTGTTTTGCGAACTCTTAGAGAGACGAGCGGAATGACAGAAAAAGAGGCCTTTGAATTCGAAGATCCAATCGGTAAGGAAGTATTTGCCTCAGAAGACGCAAAAGAAGGCCCTAAAGCATTTTCGCAGAAAAGAACGCCCGATTTTAAACGTTCCTGATTAGAAACGGTCTCTACCTTCTTCAAATCCTGGAAGTTGAGATTGGATTTCGAAACCCATTTTTGTCGCCTCATCTAAGATTAAGTGTTCACAAGACTCCCAGTCATGTGCTCTTAGTCCCTCTAGATTTTGATTATAAGGGGCGTCAAAAATTATTACCTTATTACCGGTAGATTCAAGTGCCTCAATGTTATGGGGAGCGTCGTCGATATATAAATGAGCTCCCACTTGTGGTTTGTCTCCTAAAAAACAAATATCTCTATACGGTATCTTTGTTTCATCTAGCCACTCGACCGTGTCGACAACTGCTTTAGCATGAGTCCAGTTTACGTAGAGGCGGTGAGTGATAATTCGAATCCAAACACCGGCATCAGAGAGTCTCCACAGAACTTCTGATGCTTGATCCATAGCGGGCATCTGTCTCATCATGTTGTACTCATCAACTGCCAGATGGTGCAACTTTCTATACTCCTCAGTGCTTAGTCCCCATTCGCTGAAATCCCAAGAACGTTTAAGTGGAAGCTCGGATTGGTCTACCCCAAGTTCTTGAGCAGCAATTTCCCTAAATGCGGTTGTGTAGTCGGCGCATACACCATCTAGGTCGACACCTAGGACAAAAGGGGTTTCACTATGTTGGGTTTTTTTAGAAGCCATTTCAACCTGCTGTTAGTCCACCATCGACCGCAATGACGGCTCCGTGTATTCTTCTGGCATCATCTGATACTAAAAAAGAAATCACATTTGAAATTTCTTCGGGTTCAGCCATTCCTCGAAAGCCCATATATGGTTTCACCAAATCCATGTTTATGTCTTCCGGTATAGAATAATTGTTAATAAGTGGAGTCTGGACACTACCAGGCGCTACAGCATTTATCCTGACACCAGTTTTGACGTATTCCATTGCCAATGACTTAGTCATGGCAATAACACCACCTTTAGTGGCAGAGTAAGCGACTGTATAAGCCTGCCCCATGAGTCCTGAGCAGGAAGCAACATTGATCAAAGAACCGTTGCTTTCTATCAGGAAGGGTATTGCCGCCTGCGAGCACCAAAAAACTCCCGACAGGTTGACGCCAAGCATTTCATTCCAGGACGCTTCGGAAACTTCGGTAGCGTGTTCGCTTCTTGCAATTCCGGCAATATTCGCAAAGACATCGATTCTGCCGTTTTTTTCAAATATTCGAGAGATAGTTGAATGACATTGTTCTCTTGAAGAAATATCAATTACATAAGTTTCACAAAGGTCTTTATTTAACTTAATAACGCTTGACAATCCATCAAGGCCGGCAGCGTCTACATCCATCGCGGCAACCTTAAATCCCTGATTAAGCAAAGTAATTAAGGTTGCCTTTCCTATTCCGGAAGCGGCACCTGTTACCACAGCAACTTTAGGTTCATTTTTTGTCATAGAGAGTTTCTGCTTTCATTGATTAACCGTAGTCTTCAGAACAGTATTTGTGCAGTATCTCAGAATACTTTAGGCAATCAGAAAGTGGGACTTGTGTCTGGCGAATTAGTGTATTTAAACGAAGTGACCAGACGCTTGATGAAAGCGGTTCGCTTGATCGACACAACTGATGAAGTTATAAATGAATTAAGTAGAAAAATTTTTGATGTTGTTTCGGAGGCTGAAAATTATAGCTACGAAGGGACAACGGCACAGGGGTCTTTGAAGAACGATAAAAACCCAATTGAAAGAAGAGATCAGAGCCCGTCAGAATTTTTTCCTTACAGTCCGGCTGTAGGCCCTCTTAATCCAATAGCACCACCTTTAAAGGTGGAAGTATGCAATGAAGGTGAGTACAAGGAAATAAGAGCTCTTGGAAAACTTGATGGAGTCTATGTAGGGCCACCTGATCTTGTCCAAGGAGGTGTAATTGCTTTACTTTTTGACGACATAATGGGAAGCGTTTTGGTTGTCAATAATTGTGGCGCTATGACAGGAACGTTGGAAGTAAGATATGAAAAACCTACTCCCATAGCTAAAGAACTTTTATGGATAGGGAAGATAGAAAAAATTGAAGGTCGAAAAATTCATGTTTCAGCTGAGCTCTGGGCGGAGGAAACGAGGACTGCAATAGCAAAAGGAATTTTTGTGAAAGTAGAAATGTTGAGTTGATGGTCCACATAAATGCAAAAAACCCCGCCACCGAAGTGACGGGGTTTTTTTTAGTTATTGCTACTTAGCGGGCTACGCCTTTACCAAGAGCAGAAATTGCTGCATTTCCGACCGGAATAAATGCACAAATTGCTAGTGCAGTTCCGATATCAGATCCGAAACTTCCCATTCCGAGAATTTCGGTTGATGCACCGTAGTCCATACCACCAAGTTCGGTGATTGCTACGAAAAGATAAGCCCAAATTAAATTTAAATTAGGCCCGATAATTGGAAGTCCTTTAAGCATCCCATTGACACCTGCGGTGTCGAGAATACTGTCAAGAACAGCAACTACACCCTGAAAAAGCATTCCTAGAATTATCAGAGTGAGAATTGTTGACATCATGGAGAGGTACCCCTTTTATAGTTGTAACTCGACTGGTCTCACCGGACCAATCGAACTGTCAAATGTTAAATTAGAAGAATCAAATGACGCTGTGGTGGATCCTGTTTGAACTTTCTTTAATATTTTTTGATTTTCCTTTTTTTTTAAGCAAAATGCACTAATATTGCCGCTTTATAGTAAAGATAGGCGGTTTTATGCGGAAAAAGTCTTCCAATGAAGCTCTTAAATCTTTATTCGTGATGTGTTTCTTTCTTATTTTCGCTTCTTTTTTAGCACCTGGTGTGCTTGACATATGGGCCTCAACACAAAAAAATGATTTTCGTCGTGATTTAGCCAGAGAATGGTCAGAGCCAATAGGTGACTTAAGTAGAAAAATTAAATTTGATGAAATAAGAGATTTTTCAGAACGCATAATTGATACTTCTCCATCAGAACAGATGCTTGAACCATTAGTGAAACAAGTTTTGATCGTCCCAGAAGAAAGCTTTCCAATACTTTCAATAAAAGAAGCAAAGGAAGAAAATGACAGCGGGGTAAAAGCAACTGAATTGAAATCAACATCATCGAGTATTGAGAATCTAATTGATCTGCCGCCTAGCCCGACGATTTTACCTCCTCAGATAACCGCAAATGCAATAGCTGCAACTACAACTACAACTACAACTTTAGTTAACCCAGAGTCTTTAGCGAAAATTCGAAGGACAGCTACGGTTGAAGATCCGCTAAGGATACTTGCCGTAGGTGACTCTCTTATGCTTGATTTTCAATATGGACTGGAAAGAATTTTAGAAGCACGGCCTGATGTAAATATTGAAGGCAGGGGTGCGCTTGGTTTTGGCTTCACGGTTCCTTATTGGGACTGGGAAGATGACGTAATACCTGATTACAACTCGATGGTCAGAAAAGTGCGTCCGGACATTGTCATAGCAATGATTGGAGCTAACGAATTTCAAGGGTACGCAATCGAAGGGGAAGATCTTGAACCAGGTTCTTTGCGGTGGAGCGAGGTTTTAACTGAGCGAGCGAACGACGCAATTTCTCATTGGATAGCAGATGGAGCATACCTGTATTGGTGGACTACCCCTAAAATGTCGGATCCCTCTTATTTGACGGACGATTTGAACAGCATTTGGCATTCTGTAGTCAGTGATTGGTATCCAAAAGCTGAAATGCTCGACAGTATGGAAGTCTTAGGTGATGAAGAAGGAAAATTTCGTTGGAATATGAAAATGCTTGATGGTTCCATGGTTCCTCTTCGCAAAGAACATGGCGTCCATTTTTTTGAAGTAGGAGCCGATGCTTTGTCTAGAGAATTTGAAGAAATCTTAGAAAAAGATGGATGGGTTGAAAATCTGTTGCCAGTTTCTTAATCTTCTTTTTCTATTTTTTCTTTCAGTAAAGAGATTTCTTCGACGAGAATCCTTACACGATTTTCTATTCGCGAAAGTTCATAAGAAAAATGCATAGCCAAAAGCAATAAGAAGCCAATTGCTAAGAGAAGGAACAGAGTTGGTTGATACCAAATGCCAAGTTGTTCGGCACTCCAATCGAGTATCTGGGGAACGGCAGAAATAACCGCTAATGATGTTCCAACTGTTAGCCACAGAATTGAGTATTTTGCTTTAAGAGCTTTAAGCCTAACTAGTCTTACGATCAGAAATAAAGACCCTAATGCAAGAACAGCTATCAAGATATGTGTCGATGTACTCATTGAGTCACTCCTTTTTCTTTCCGCGAGTACCAGCAAGTAGAACTATCAAGAGTCTTAAAAAATAATAAACTAGGCGAAAGTTACGGTTAGATGGCTGTCCAGCAGATCGTTCTCTCATCTGAACGGGGATTTCTGAGATTTTAAAACCATTTTTTGAAGCTATAAGTAGGGCCTCCACAGAGTCCATATATTCAACCGGATATTCCTTAGCGAAAAGCCTGATTACTGGTTTTCTGAAAGCGCGAAAACCAGAAGAAGTGTCAGTAAATTTTTGACCGGTATAAATTCTCACCAAGAACCTTAGGAAGTTCATGGCAGCTTTTCTACTCTGGCCAACCTCGTAAGAATAATCAGTGGAAAATCTGCTACCAATCACCATGTCAGAGTTTTCGAGTTCAGATAGTAGTGAAGATATTTGCGTTGGGTCATGTTGGCCGTCTGCGTCAAATTGATACGCGTAGTCAATTTCTCTGTCAAGGCAGTAGCGAAAACCTAAACGAAGAGCTCCTCCAATTCCAAGGTTAAACGGCATGGAGAGGCACACACAGTCAAATTTTTTAGCAACATCAGCGGTTTCATCTGTTGAACCATCATCGACTACAACTATTAGATGGTCTGGAAAAAGCTCTTTAATTTCACGGATTACACTTGGCAGTGACTCTGCTTCGTTAAAAGCTGGAATGATGGCCGCAGTTTCCATTAAAAGAACGGTATCTGCGCTTGAACATTTTTCTTCGACATCTAAAAAGCATCGAAGTCTAATAATTCAAATTCTTTAAGTTCGAAATCGCGGTTCCTTTCAAAAAAATGAACGACTAAATCAAGAGGGCTGGGTTGAAATTTTCTTGGGACTTTAAGTCCATTCATCTCAAAGTATTGATTTTGACCCCAATAAGCAACAAAAGGCGTTTTGTGGTACTTGGCAACACCTGAGGCAATCGGTGCAATTGGGATTGGTGTCTTGTTCATGTCTATAGGAAATGCTTTTAGCAGAAGAGCTATTTTGAGCCCCTTGAGAGAAATTTTTGTACTCACGATAAAAGCCGATTCACATGTATGTAAATAGTAATCAGCTCCTGGCCTTGAAAGCCTCCACTCCAAAAGTTCTCTGTTCCAAGCAGGGTAAAATTCAGAAGGGTGTTCAAAAGTTTCAAAATCAAAAACTCCTTCTATAGCAATTTTTTTGAATTGATCAGATTGCAATTGAAATGTTTTTAAAGCAGTTTCTGATCTCGAGAGTTTTAAAAGTCGAAAATCGAAAGAAGGCAGTTTTCTCCATCCCATCGCTTCGGTCATCCTTGGTGAAGATTGCGAATTCGCGACTCCAAGAATCCCATCTAAATTACCTTTAATGCCGGCTTCGTAGCTATTTTCTATGGTTTTACGAAATAATCCTTTACCACGGCTGTTAGGTGACACGGCTAAATCAACACCTATACCTAAAGTGATTCTTTCTCCGAGATAGTTTTGGAAAATTTTTGGAATCAAAGCGTAGTTGCTTATTTGCTTATTTGCTTCAAATAGATATCCAATACAAGCAGATCCAGAAGGATTTTTAAGATACTGCCATTCCAAGTATTCAACTGTTACATGAGTTTTAGGTTTGAACACGCCGTTTAAGAGTTGTGCAGTAAGTAAAAGATCTAAGTTTTCCATTTTTTATTTCTTTTAAAATAAATTATTAAACATGTGCCCAAAAGAAAAAGAGAAAATCCAAAGACGAAACGGAAAGTAGCTCTACTAGAGCAACTAATAGATTGATTTATTGTTGGATCTCCAATTTTTGGTTTAGGGGAGACATAAACATCATAAGAGGGTGAATCTTCAGCAAAAGTACCAAAAATTGGACTTCTGCAAGAAGCCTCTGGAGTATTTTCAAACGAGAAAATCTCTCCACCTGGTAAAGGCCGTGAAAAAGGAATTAAAGCAACCCAAAGTCCGAGAATTATTAGAAGAGTTGCAGAGATAGGTAAGATTTTGTTTTTCTTCACAGCACGCTGATCCTATACGGTCGGTTAGCCTCACCAAGTGTTTAGAAAATACTACAAAGAGTGTGTTATTACGTCCATTTGTTTTCTATCAGCATGCAGCTCTACAGAAACCGCTTTTGGAAATCTATCTGTAGAGGAAACAGTGACATCAACTGCAAGACAGGAAATCACCACCCAGACGGCAAGATTGCCAACTCTAACCTCGACTAGCTCACCTAACTTGACCTTTTTTACAGAAGATTTAACGCCAGCCTCATCTTTATTAATCGAAAAAGAAGTTGTTCTAGAAACAACTCTTTTGGACACACAATCAGATAATGGAGAAAAATCAGAAACGGAAAGTGTGGATTCGAGTGAAAATATAATCAGAACTCCAACAGAAAATGAGCCTTTAAGTGTCGTCACTATTGGAGACAGCGTTTCTTATGATGCAGATCTAGCTATAAAAGCAGTTCTAGAATCAACTAAAACGGTCAATGTAGAAAATAGGTCATTTGGGGGAGTTGGTTTAACTCAAAAAGGATTTCAGGGCTATCTAAAAGAGTCTCTCGAAAACGAACCTGAGGTTATGACAGTAATGATCGGAGGTTGGGATCTGGCATTTGCCGAAGAAAATCAAAAAGAGTATGAACAAATCATAGAAAATTCAATAGAAGAAATACTAAAAGTTTCTTCCCTGATTATCTGGATAGGAATGCCTCCAACCCCTGAGGGGGAAGGTTTGGAGGAAAATCGCCATCTAGTTAATCAAATTTATAGAGAAATTTCTGATCGCAAAATAGAAGTTGAATTTATAGATACAGATGAACTACTTGGCAGTGAACAGGGTGCTTTTGTACGTTTCCTAACTGGCCTTGATGGTAAGACTTATCAGATACGTAAGGTTCGCAACGGCAAGGACGATGGGCATCTATGTCCATTCGGTGCTGCAGTTATAGGTAGATCTGTTTTTGAAAAAATTGAAGAAAGGTTTCCCCTTTTTACGAAAGAAGACAACTGGTGGTTGGGGGAGTGGACTAAGGATCAACGTTACGATGACCCCACAGGGGGATGCTCATACATCCCTGTCGAATAGTTCAGACTTTTTTGCAAATTTCTTAATTAATAGATCAATAGAAAAAGCTGCAAGAATAACCAAGGATGTTTCGGCAGCAGTTCGATAGCGGGTATTCCCAAAAGTTAAGGCAGCGGTAAATGTAACAACTGGAATCCATGCTGAAGTTATAAATATAATTTCTCTTCTTTTTTTCCACAGTTTTAAAATAGCAATTAGGGAAAGAGGTAATAAAAGCAGATATTGACCAAAACCTATTGAGGAAATTGTCAAAGATCTGCGATCGGCAAGGACGTCAAGGCGTAGCTGTTCAATGGGTTTGTATGCACCCCACATTCTGCCGATACGCGCAGGGGCAACAACTGTTATAAGCCTCTTTTTGTGATCAGCGATGTAATCAAGAGATCTGTCTCGAACAATAATATCTCTTTGTGACTCGTCAAGTAGTTCACCATTTTTGCCATACGGGGGCGGTTGACCGCATTTGAGCTCCCAGTACCCAAGGTTTTGCCCGTAATAGGTGGAATCACAATTCGCTTGAACTAAAACCGTGCCCGCGCCGTCGGATAGAAAAACGTCCTCTTCAAATGAGTAAAGATTTCTAATCACCCACGGAGAAATTACCAGCAGGGCCACTAAGCCAATAGAAAGGTAGCGAACTATTTTTATTCGCCATGAAATCTTCTTCTTAAATAGAATAACTGCTGCTACAAGGGGCAAATAGATGAGCAGTTCAGCCCGACACAGAGCTGCTAAACCACCAACACAGCCAAAAATCAGAGCGTTTTTCATTTTCTGGTTTTCAGCAAAAACAAGTCCGGCCAGAATGCATGCAAAGGCCGCAGTGATTGCACACGTTTCTGCCATAAGAAGTCCGTCATTAATCCAAATAAATGCATAAGTGGCAGTAAGTGATGCAGTAATTAAACCAAGTTTTTCTGAACCTATTTTCCGTCCGATCAAACCCGCAAGAACGATTGAGGGTATGCCTAGAAATATTGAAAATATCTGCTGCTGGAAAACAGTTGTGAAACCAAGAAAAGAGCCGATTGAGAGCAGTAAGGTCCACATCGGCGGATGTCCCGCAGTTGGTTCCATGTGGCCAATTGGTGTGACTACTTCAACCAGTTCTCCTTCAATAGGTACTAAATCGGTAGCCCCAAAGAGGTAACGGAATGGTTCAGTGAAGCCAAGACCGTCTGCAAAAAGATTTGCCGTTAAATGGTAGGAGGAGGCATCACCACTTAATTGATTGTCAGCAGCTACGAGAAAAAAATACAAGAGACGTATGGAAAGCCCCAATAGACAAATAAGGAATAGAATCGTATTAAAGTTTACTTTTTTACGTATCTCATATTTCTCTTTGATTTCTATAGCGGTCCCCACTGCAGATTCACTTTTTTCCAAGAGGTGAAAATTCCGGATCGACTATTTGCAGTTTAGAAAGATTCATTGTCGACGCTATGTCGCCAAGGGTTTCTGATGAAGCGTCCTTAAGAAAGACACGCATTTTACCTTCCATCTTTTTTCTACCGATCCAAGCGATCCGACTTGTGGCACGGCCGACGTTTTCAAGCTGATAGTAGCTTTCGTTTGGATCAAATTCCCAAGGATGACAGTAGGTCCAAAGAACCTCTTTATTTGAAGATCGTCTCACGCCTATTTTTCTAATGATTGAGGGGAAAAGTCTGAAGTAAGCTCCTCCTAGGTAAGGAATGGTAAAGCCAAGAATATTCGTTACCGGACAAGGAAACTCTATGACTGAATTAAACCACCTGAATGGGTGTGTAGGTAAACCATCCCATCCATAAAGAGGGTTTTTAGCAGGTAGAACGCTCGAAGAATAAGTAAAACCTACTCTTTGCATTATTGGGATCACCCATTTAGTTTCGGGTGTAAGTGACATTGTCGGAGCACGAAAGCCATTTATCTGTTGCCCAGAAATTTCCTGAAGTAATGTTTTTGCGTCGCTTAATTCTTGTTCAAAGTTACCTGGGTTTAACAGTTGAAGGGGTATGTGTTTATGGGAATGCAAGCCAATCTCATGTCCATCTTTTACAGCTTTCTTTATTACTTCTGGATGCTTTTTCGCTACATCACCCACGACAAAAATTGTCGCTCGAATCTTCATTTCAGCAAAAAGATTTAAAACTTTTTCTGTCATCAATTTTGACCGGTCTTCAAAATGATCTGCAGGACGAAGGTCTTCAACATCTAGGGTGACTGAAATATTTTTTAGCATGTTTTATCTTCTGAAAAAGAAATCGATTCTTGTTTCGTACTTATGCGAACCTTCCTGATCCTTTCGAAGAGAAACTGTATCCCAAAGGCAGCAAAAATTATTATTGAGATTTCAGCTGAAACGCGGTATCTGGTTGTTCCCATAGTTATAGCAGCGAGAAATGTGGTAATTAAAGGCATAGCTATGAGTGGCAACAAAGCTCCTTTTTTATTCTTGAGTTTAATCAGACCAAGAATTGACAGAGGCAACAGAGCATAATACTGAAAAAGTCCTATAAGTGAAAGACTGAAATTTCTTCCCTCAACAAGTTTGTCAGCGCGCAACTGCTCTATTGGAGAGTAAAAACCCCATAAACGAGCTATCCGCTTCGGGATGACATTGGTAATAAGACGTTTCTTGTTGTCCGCAGCGTAGTCAATGCCTCTTGAGCGATACTCCTTATCACGAACTGATTCATCAGTAGGTTCACCATCTTTTCCTACAGGTTGAGGTAAACCGCACAAATATTCCCAGTAACCCTGTTTATCTCCAAAGTAAGTTGCGTCACAATTAGTCTGCGCCATTAAAATTCCTGAACCATTTGAGAGGAATACCGGCTCTTCGAACTGGATTAAATTCCTAGCGACCCAAGGCATCATCACCGAAATAACAATAACTCCTACAAGTAAATATTTGATCAATCGTTTTTTCAGCGTCTCAGATGAAGTGCGTAGAATAGGTAATGCCAAAAAAGGAATAGCGATTATTAATTCAGCCCTTGTGAGAATTGCCAACCCTCCTATCACAGCGAATGCTGATACAAGGTAAAGGGAACTCTTACGGTATAGACGAGCGGAAAGTCCAATTATAATTGCCACTATTGGTATAACGAGAGTTTCTGACATTAGCAGTCCGTCATTTAACCATAGAAATGCATATATTGAAGCTATTCCTGCGGCGATCAGTCCACTTTTCTCACCAACTACTTCACGCGCTGCCCAACCAATAGTCAAAACACCGACGGAACCTATTAAAGCAGAAAAAATTTGTTGAATAAAAACACTATCTAATCCGATCAAAACCGGAAATGCCAAAAATAAAACCCAAAGAGGCGGGTGGCCAGCCGTTGGTTCTATGTGTCCGACGGGAAGACTTTGGTTCGCGGTTTTAGTTAGGTATGAGGGGTCTTCAATGAAGAGCAGTTCTTGAGCTCCCCCGAACATGTATCTATATGGCTCAATAAATCCGAGACCATCAACAAGAAAGCGGGAAGCATGATGGTAGTAAAAGGCGTCCCCATTTAACGGATCTCCTTTTTCAACAAAAATCACGTATAGAACTCTTACAAGGAAAGCAAAAAGAGAAATGAGAAGCAGTTTGAAATAAAATGGTCTTTTTTGAAATTTTAGAAAGTTGCCTAGAGGATCACGTAGCAATGGAATTATCACTTTCAGTACCTAAAGAGGGCTTTCAAGTCTCGATAACCTCTTCGTGGTAATCCTGTTCCACATTCACAGACCAAATATCATGATCAGCTCCGAGAATATTTTCAACACTTAAAATGGCAGTGAGCATAGAATGGTCTTGATTGTTGTAGCGGTGCATGCCGTTTCTGCCGACTGGAAAAATATTCTCGGCGTTTTGTTTCAACCACGTTTTAATCGTTTCGACATTTTCGAAATAGTTTTTGTCGTACATCGGGTAAGCCTTTGGCATCCGAACGACGTAAGCCTCCTCAACACATTCAGAATTTAACAGTCCCAGAATACCCATTTCGGATTTGCCAAGACTTATTAGATCAGCGTCAGGAGTATTCCAAATTTCATCACCTTCAGTAACGAAGTACTCAAGACCGAGACAAGTTTTTCCGTCTTTAACTAAGTAAGGAGACCACCTTCCAAAGTTTTGAACTCGGCCAACTTGGACATCAGGCGAGTGTATGTAAATCCAGTTATCAGGGAAACCTTCTTCTTCGGGAACCACCAGTGCGACGGTTATGTGCTCACGAAAGGTCAGCGAGAGCGCAGCTTCTCTGACGTGTTCAGGAGCCGGGGGATCCATAGCCAGAAGTAGTTTAGAAATTGGCATCGAGGAAATTATGTGCGAAGTAAGAAAAGTTTCAGGTCCATTAGGGCTCTCAGTAATTACTTTGTTTGCATTACCATTTGAATGCTTAATAGAAGTTACAGAGTTCTGAAAAACAACATTGCTACCTTGATCTTGTATGAGTTGGTGGCATTTCTCCCACATCATTCCCGGGCCCAGTTTCGGATATTCAAATTCTTCGATGAGACTTGTAATTTCTTTCTGATTCCTCTTTGGCATTAGTGAATTTAATACGGCTTTAAAAAGAGAAAGATTTTTAATACGTTGTGCAGCCCAGTCGGCTTGTATTTCGCTTGCATCAACACCCCAAACTTTTTCAGTGTAAGTTTTAAAAAACATTCTGTAGAGCCGCCAACCGAACCTACTTACCGTCCAACCTTCAAAAGTACTTACATCTGATGGCTTCTTGATTCTCACCCAAAGATATGAAAGAGCACATAAGAAAGATTCGAAAAGACCAAGATTTTTTAGTGCATTACTAGCTTTTAGAGGGTAGTCATAAAAGCGACCTTTGTAGAAGATGCGACTCATTCGCGGCCTTAAAAGAAAGTCGCCTTCGTCGAGGATTTCATGCCAGAGGTCAGAAACCATAGGTACTTTTGTGAAAAAGCGGTGACCTCCTATATCGAAGCGCCAACCGTCTCTTACCTCAGTACGGCTGATACCACCAACGATGGAATCAGCTTCTAGAACCGTACTTTTTACGCCGTGTTTCCCAAGATGGTATGCAGCAGTAAGACCTGCTGGCCCGGCCCCGATAATAATTGGATCAATATTTTGATTGTCATTAATAGTCACTAATACGGATCATAGAAGCCCAAAAGGGATAGAGGGGAAAATAAGCAAAAATTACTTCTATTGGCCTGAGATATTTCTCTAACTCATGTAGGGGTACGATCTAATTGTGACTGAAAAAATTGATTTTCAAAAAAGTGTGTTTTGGGTAGTTGCCATGACAGGAATTGCATTTGGAGTCATTTTCAATTTCTTGCCTATGACACCGCTTTGGCTCGACGAAGCTCAGTCGGCTTCTATAGCGGAAGAGAGTTTTTCTTCTCTTGTGGAAGCTTTGCGCCACGACGGTCACCCACCTCTGTATTACTTTCTTTTAGGGTTCTGGGCAGATTTATTCGGAAATTCAGATTTTACCCTGAGGGCCTTTTCTGGACTTTTGGGTTGTTTGGCAATTGTGATGACCTGGTTCACTTTTCGCATTCACATGGGCAAGAGAGAGTCACTGATAGCTGCCTCTCTAATGGCATCAAGCCCTTTTGCTATCAGATATGCGACAGAAGTTCGCATGTATTCATTAATAATTTTTTTGCTTCTGTGCGTCTATTTAAATTTCTACAAAGCTACGGTTACGCAAAATTCAAATACTAAAAACAGATTTTTTTATGCGGTATCTCTTGCTTGCTTATTGATGACCCATTATTGGTCACTTTTCTTTCTTGCTGGGCTCGTATCTTTTCTCTTGATTAGGGCTATGAGAAGTTCTGGTGAAGAAAAAAAGAATTACAAGCGTCTAATAACATGGAGTGCAGGAGCCTGCATTCCTTTTGTTTTCTGGCTACCGGTTTTCCTCGAGCAGTTAGAACATACAGGAACCCCTTGGTCAAAAGCACCCAGGCCAACAGTTGTTCTGGCTTTGACTCTAGAAGCTTTTGGCGGAGGCAAAGGATCAGAAGCATTATTGGTAGCAGTCGCGCTCTCTTTATTAGTGTCACTTGGAGTTTTCACTCGAATTAACGAAAAAGGATCTGGATTAGAAATTGGTTTAAATGAACTTTACTGGTTGAAAGAAATTTGTCTTATTTCTGTTTGCACAATGATTCTTGGCTCGACAGTAAGTCTTTTAACAGACACAGCCTTTCAAGGTAGATACGGAGTTTTCTTCTTTCCTTTTGTAATTTTTGCTTCTGCTGTCGGGTTGTCGCGCCTGCCGTCAAAGGTAACTCTTTTACTTCTCACACTTTTGTTGCTTCTTTGTTCTGTCTCAGTTGCCAGAGAACTCTCACGGGATCGAACTCAACTCGGAGAGATTGCGGACGTTATTACTAATGAGGGAAAGGAAGGAGATTCGATCGTTTTTTGTCCCGATCAGTTAGCTCCAGCAGGAAACAGAGTTTTGGGCAAGGGTTATGAATTTTTTTCTTACCCATCACTGGAGAGCGGAGAGCGAATCGACTGGTATGACTACAGGGAGCGAAATCTTGAATCTTCACCTTTGCTTATAGCTGAAGATCTCTTAGCTAGAAGTAGCAGTGAGCAAAATATTTGGCTCGTGTGGATAGATGGATTCGATTCCTTTGGAAAACAATGTGGTTCATTCAGGTCAGAACTAAGTAAGCGACTAAGTGGCGGTGAAACTCTGGTTAATGCTGACGGTGATGAGTATTACAACCCCGCAAATCTTGTTCGATACGACGGTAACAAGTAATGAAATCTGAGAGAATTAAATCATTAAATTGGACAAGTAGTAGTAATTTCTGTCGTGAAGCACTCTTAGTGTTGCCAGCATTCATTATCTCAAAATGTCTTGTTTTTCTAGCTTGGATATTGAGCAAATTACTTTCAGGTACTTTTGACCCACCAAATGGGGAAAGATTCGATCGAGGTTTGATGGCATGGGATGGAGATTGGTACGCCTCTATAGTTGCAAACGGTTATGACGATGTGGTTAGGGAAGGGATTAGATTTTTCCCTGGATATGTAATTCTGGGGCGTCTCTTCGATGTTTTAATTCCGGGACCTGTTTCTATTTCTTTGATCCTCATAGCAAATCTTGCTTCCTTAATAGCCTTGGTGGCAATTAAAAAATTAGTTTTCCTTGAAACCCGTGATGAGAGATTGGCCAAGCGTTCTGTTTGGTTGCTCTCTATTTTCCCATCTTCTTTCGTGCTTACATGGGCTTATGCGGAGAGTCTCTTCTTAACTTTTAGCATTTATTGCTTTATAGGTCTTCGTAAAGAGCAATGGAAGACAGTTATTTTTTGTTCATTTGCGGCAGCTTTAGTTAGACCCACTGGTTTACTTCTAACTATTCCAATACTCTGGACAATTTGGGAAAATCGGAAAATAAACCAAAGGAGAGGATTATTTGAGTCAACTGCGGCTCTATCCAGCGGATTCATCGGAAGCGGTATATACATACTCTGGGCGTCACTCCACTTTGATCAAACTCTCGCTCCGATAAAAGCACAGGAGTCTCTAAGAGGTAGTTTTGTCGATCCCTTTTCTAGAATCATTAAAGGAATCGCTCGGGTATTCACTGGGGCTTCGCCAACTGAAACTTTGCATGTAGTTTCTGCTCTACTACTGTTCTTTTTATTGGTCAAACTTTTTAAAGAATGGCCTCTAAGGTATGTACTTTTCTCGGCTAGCTGTATAGCAGTAGCACTTGCAGCAGAGAACATAAACAGTCTTGAGAGGTACGCTTTAAATGGATTTCCAATAATTCTGGGTGTTTTATCACTTTCTAGTCAAGCTAGGCTTCGCTTCGCTGTTCCTTTTATCTCAGCTTGTTGCATGGTTTCTTTATGTGTGTTTGCTTGGTTGGGTGTCTACGTTCCTTAAATAAACTGTGTTCAGCAAGGTGCATTTTCAGCAACCCACCGGCTACCAGTGAAAAACTTGTAGACAAGTTCTTTTGCGCATTGGTCGCTCAAGGAAGGGGCATGTGTCCAATTCTCTCTCTTCACCAAAATAGAATTTGGTAAAATTTCCTGCGTTTTTGAAGACCAGGCGACTGGTGTGATTGGATCAAGCAAACCTCCAAGTATTAAGGCTTCTGTCTCAAATGATTGAAAAAAAGTTTCCTTCAAAATAGTTTCATCAGGACTCCAAATTGCACAGATTTCCTGAAGGACTTTCTCTCTTTCAGTCAGAGCTGAAGCGATAGGAGTTGAATACTGTTCAATAAGAGGATTGTTTTTTGGAAGTTCGTCAAGACATTCAGAAGAGAATTGCGCACCTTCACTTAATTCATCACCTTCTGAATACCCAGAAATGCCAACAGTCAAGAGAGAACTCATGGCTTCCGCCATACGGCCATTTAGTGCCAGTACCACAGCTTTTGGAACGATGTTTCTTCCATCTGGATGGGCAAGAGTTTTTGCTAGTTGGGATGCAAATACTGTGTCATCAACAGGAATGCTTTTTTCACCATCTGAAAATATAATCGGATTTTTGTGAAGATCTATGAGCAACTCACCGAGACACTCGGATATGGGTTTTTGTTCATTTGAACAATCAGGGATTTCTTGATCAAGAACTATAGTGTCGCATTCTTTTATTTTTTGACAGTTGTTGATTGCAAAATTTATTGCCAGTTCTGACTCGTATGGTAAAGAGTCATAGGCTGCCACGTGACTAGGAAGAGGTGAATCTAGAACAACGCTATTAACTGCTGCTTGGTCGATGGCAACTAACTCGAGTGCTATTCGCGAACCAAAAGAAACACCGTACAAATTCCACTTGTTAATCCCTAAGGCGATTCGGAGGTCAACTATGTCTTCAGCGATTTCTGAAATTCGATAGGAAGAAAAATTTATTCCTTCTGAAGAAAGCCTCGTTTTGCAATCTGAAATTGATTCTGCTGTTAAACCACCATCAACTTCCCAGCAGTCTAGAGAAGGTTTAGATTCACCTGAACCTTTTTGATCAACCAAAATTAAATCATGAGAATTTAGTAGTTCGGATTGAGGTGTTAGCCATATATGCCGATCAAAAATTGACCTCCCGCCTGGCCCACCGTGAAGGAAAAGAATTGGCTTATGGGTAGCTTTCGTAGATTTAATTACTGCAAAAGCTGTATCCGAGTTGCCTTCGCTGTGGTAGTAGCAGTTGATTATCAAGGGTGTAGGGACCACCTCTCCAGGGCACTTTTCAATGCTTTGAGTAATGTTGTCGAGCTCCTCATGACGTGATCCACAAGAAGTGAGAGAAATCAAAAAAACTAATGCTAAGAAGCTCAAAATAAGCCTAATTTTCAACTTTAAAACATCCCTCATTAAAAGAGAAGCCACTTAAATGGCCAAAAATTGATTTTACTGTCACAGGCACATGACAATCTATAAATATGAATTTTAAAGAAAGAGAAAATAAGTTATTAATTGATTGTGAAAAGTGCACTAAACAAGAATCACAACACTGTGGAGACTGTGTAGTTACTTTCTTATGTGGAGATACTGATTCAACGGCAGTAGTAATTAATCTTGACGAATATCGCTCCATTAAGCAGATAGTAGCGGCTGGTTTGGTGCCTCCATTGCGTTATTCGGAGCCGATTAGGGTTTTTTAAAGCTTCAAGGTCTCATAAAATTCGATAATGAGTCTTGAGGTAAATAATGACTTGGGGTATGAGTATTTTGAAAAGATCTCAAAATTAGCCCCAAAATTGGGTTTATCGGCATTGGGTGTTACCAACGCGGATCCCTTTCTGGAAACGCGCATTGAAATAGAACGAAGAAAAGAAAAAGAGCTTCATGGAGGAATGCAGTTTACTTTTCGAAACCCTGAACGTTCAACAACCCCAAAAATGATAATGAAAGATGCAAAATCATTAATTGTAGGAGCTCTCAGAACACCAGCTCCGCGGCTCGAAACAGTGTCTAGTGAGGCTCTAAGAATTGCTGCATACGCACGAAAGGATTATTACAGCGTTCTTCGTGAAGCTCTGACAGAGATCTCTGAAATATTAAAAAAAGATGGCTGGAAAGCACAGGTTGTTGCAGATGAAAATTCTTTGGTCGACCGTGCAGCAGCTATTCGGGCAGGTATCGGATGGCACGGTAAAAATGGCAATGTTTTGATTCCCGGACAGGGGAGTTGGTTTGTTTTGGGCTCGATTGTTACAAATGTCGAACTTCCTTTAAGCGAAAAAGTTCAACAAGACTGCGGCGTCTGTAAGCGCTGCATAGACGCTTGCCCTACAGGGGCAATTATTGAGCCAGGAGTAGTAGACGCAAGAAAATGTATTGCATGGCTTGTTCAGGCTCCAGGAATAATTCCCCACGAATACCGAGAAAGTATAGAGCATCGTATTTATGGGTGTGATGATTGCCAAGAGGTGTGTCCAGAGGGAAGAGAAGAGCGGAATAGTGATGGGGAACCTGAGATCAAGGCGGATTATCTTGCTTCGGAAATTTTAGAAGCCGAAGATGAAGAACTTTTAGATCGTTTTTCTTCTTGGTACATAGCAGAAAGAAATCCTCGTTATCTAAAACGCAACGCTCTAGTTTCAATCGGCAATTCAAAAGAAACAGAGAATGAGCTATTTAAGGCTCTCTTAACAGAATACTTACTTAACTCAGACTCTTTATTAAGAAGTCATGCAGTATGGGCCAGTATTCGCTTGGGTCATAAAGAACTTGTAGATTTGGTAAAAAATGATTCTGATCCTCTGGTTGTAAATGAAATTATGCTGGCTAAGGCAGAGGGTCATTTATGAGAAAGCACATATTAATTACAAATGACTTTCCACCGAAAATAGGAGGGATTCAGTCTTATCTTTGGGAGCTATGGCGGCGCCTACCCGATAAAGATTTTTGTGTTTACACGACGCCTTTCTCTAAAGACAAAGAATTTGATTCTAAACAACCTTTTCGTACTATCAGATCAAACAAAAAGGTTTTACTGCCTACTCCAAGTATTAATAAAAATTTACAAAGACTAAAAAGAGATGTTGACGCGGAACTAATAGTTTGGGATCCGGCGTTTCCACTCGGGATATTAGCTCCGCAGACTCGAATCCCATATGCACTTGTTATACACGGGGCGGAATTAGCAATACCTGGAAAGCTGCCTATTGCTAAATCACTTCTAGCAAACACTCTCAAAAAAGCTTCCTTAGTTATTTGTGCTGGGAATTATCCGGCGGAAGAAGCGGAGCGGATAGCAAAGCAAAGTTTACCCATAGCTGTTATTGCACCTGGTGTTGATATTGAAAGATTCAGTCCAGCAAACATATTTAATAAAGAGAAAATAAGGAAAGACTTTGAAATACCTAATAACGCAAACGTAATTCTTGCGTTAACTCGTTTGGTTCCTAGAAAAGGTATAGATGTGTTGATAGAAGCGTTTAAAATTCTTGAGAAAACCTATCCAGAATTGCTATTACTAATTGGAGGAAAAGGTCGCGATGCTCCACGATTAGAAGGTTTAGCAAAAGATTCAGGAAGTGGCATTAGATTTCTTGGAGAAATTTCGGAAGAAATTTTGCCTAACTTGTACAGAGCAGCCGATATTTTTTGTATGCCATGCCGTTCTCGTTGGGGAGGATTAGAACAAGAAGGTTTTGGAATAGTCTTCCTGGAAGCAGCAGCGTCAGGCATTCCTCAAATCGCTGGTAAAAGTGGCGGATCGGCAGATGCTGTATCAGATGATGAAACGGGTTTCATCATCGACGTTCCGAATGACCCAAGACAGCTATCGCAATTTATTGAGACGCTTTTAACCGATTCAGAAAAATTGGAACGTATGGGCTCTGATGCACGTAAGCGAGCTGAAAATTATTTTTCGTATGACCAACTGTCAAAAAGTCTTATTAAGGCACTGGATTCAGCAACTCTTAAGTAGAGTTTTAGACGGAGGGCAATATGGTCGATCATGCAAATCAAAGAAGAATAATTAAAGCTTCCCCTCAGAGATGTTTTGACATGGTTTCAGATGTTGAAAAACTTTCAGACTGGACTGATGATATTAAAGAAGTCAAGATTTTAGTCCGAGATGAAAGTGGTCGTCCTGGCGATGTGTCGTTTCGTGCAGCCGCAATGGGAAGAAGTACCAATTACACACTTAGATACAGCTATGGCTCTAATCCTCTTAGGATCTCATGGCGCTTAATAGAAAGTGATTTAATTCGGAGAATGAATGGTGACTATGAGTTTAATCCTTCTGGAGAAGATGGTGCGGAGACTGAAGTCGTCTACAATCTCGATGTTGACCTACTAGTTCGTCTACCAGGTTTCGTAAAGCGCCGTGCAGAAAGCAAAATAGTGCATGCTGCGGTTGATGATTTGAAGGAAAGACTCGAGATATAAGACTGAAATTGTAGAGAGTTTAAAAACGCCTTACGTCCTAATTTTTACTTTTACTTACAGCCTCGAGCCAATTTTCATAAAGTTTTTCAGAAAGTGGATTATTGAAGTCTGGCAAAAATGGGTCATCTCCCTTCCACAAATTCTGAATTTCTTCCAATGACCCCCACACATCACTTGCTAAACCGGCAAGATAAGCAGCGCCCATGGCAGTTGATTCTTTGTTAGAAGAACGAATGACAGGAATTTTGAGTTGATCAGCTTGGAACTGCATTAGTAGATCCATTACTGAAGCACCCCCATCTACTTTCAGTTTTTCCGGAGTTGTCATCCCATTTCTTTTTATGCTCTCAAGAACATCACGAGTTTGAAAAGCCATTGATTCAATTGTTGCTCTTGCAAGTTCAGCTTTTCCGACTCCTCGTGTGAGGCCAGTGATGATTCCTCGAGCATCAGCATCCCACCAAGGACTACCTAAGCCTGCAAAAGCGGGGACAATAACTACACCGCCATTATCAGTCGAAGTGAGAGCTAGTTGTTCGAGTTCTGAAGATTTATTTATTATTCCGAGCTCATCACGTAGCCATTGAACTGTTGCCCCTGTTGAAAATATAGATCCCTCAACTGCGTAAGTTAAGGGCGATTTGGAGTCCAATTTCCACGCTACTGTTGTTATAAGACCGTCATTAATCGTGGGTGTTTCTTTGCCTATATTAGTAAGCATGAAGGAACCGGTTCCGTAGGTGTTTTTAGTGTCGCCAGGCTTGAAGCATGCTTGTCCGAAAAGAGAAGACTGTTGATCACCGATAGCACTTCTAATAGGCACTTTTTTTCCAAGGGGTCCGTCAGTTAATGTTGAGCCGAAATGACCAGAGGTTGAGTGAATTTCTGGGAGTGAGTCAATAGGAACGGAAAACACGTCACATAATGAATCAGACCATTTTCCTTGATTTAGATCAAACAACATACTGCGAGAGGCATTTGAGGGTTCAGTAGCGTGCACCTCTCCACCGGTGAGTTTCCAAATTAACCAAGAGTCCACTGTTCCTAAAAGAAATTTCATTCCAGGGGCAACTGAAGAGGAGTTGATCATCCATTCAAATTTTGAGGCAGAGAAATACGGATCCAGGACTAAGCCCGTTTTATGTCTAATTTCGTTCAGGTAGCCCTGTTCCAGTAATTCTTGGCAGCGGTCGGCTGTTCTGCGATCCTGCCAAACAATTGCATTATGTAAAGGTTTTCCTGAGTCTTGATCCCAAATGATTGAAGTTTCACGCTGGTTAGTAATACCAATACAGACAACATCATGTCCCATTTCTGCAACTCGTTGCGAAACTTCCTTCAGAGTGTTAGCTGCGGCTAGCCAGATTTCTTCCGGATCGTGCTCTATGAGACCAGGTTTTGGATAGATCTGGTTGAATTCTTGCTGAGAAGTAGTCAGAATTTCAGCAGAAGGGCTTACTGCCAGTGTTCTAACACTCGTAGTGCCTGCGTCTAAAGCTAAAACGACTTGCAATTTCATCCTTTCCGACTATGAGAAATTCTCTTCTGTCATAAAGCTTGCATAGTTGGCACACAGTACAGGAGCACCTTCTTCAGGAGGGTCCCCATCAGTCACGGGTGCATTAATAGCTTCAAGTGAATCATTTTGCCTAACCATAATTTGTACGAAAGAAATGTCTGCACCCGCTATTAATTCGGATGCGGTGCAGACAAGCATTGCAAAAGCAAGACGGTTACTCTTTGAGTCATCTTGTGGAAAGCCATCGAGGCTGTCTAGGTGTATTTCGAGTAAAGCATTTTCAAGAATGGCGCCTATCACTTTACTACCTTCAGCAAATGGCGAAACGAGCTGTGTTTCTTGCTCATTCAAAGTAGGTCCAGCCAAGACTTGATCCAAGATAACGTTTATCGAACCATCTCCGGAGATTTCACGATTAACAGCTTCAAGTTTCATTTCCCCATCTAAATTGGCCTTAGCAAGGAAGATTTTGACGGTTTCCTTAGGGGCAGGCGCTTGAGTAGTTGTTGAAGCAGCTGGTAGTAAAGCATCAGGCAAGTTTGAAGAAAGATCTCTAGGATTCTCATCAAGCGGGATAGTGCAACCCGTCATTGAAGAGATGCTTAATAATAGAGTGAGAACGACCGAGTTCTTTTTCATGAGGTTTCCTCTCTTGTTGTAGATAATTCGATTACGAAACGGGAACCTGTATCCGATTTTGTTACTTTTAGATTCTCAACCCATACTTTCCCTCCGTGAAGTCGAACATCCTCTTGCACAAGACTCAGACCTAAGCCCGTTCCTCCATCATCACCTCGTTGCCCACTAGTCGACCCTCTTGAGAAACGGTCAAAAATAATTTCGCGTTCATCCTTTGAAATACCAGGCCCAGCATCTTCTACAGCTATTTGGAGTGTATTTTCGCTTGTAGAAACTTCTATAACAGTTGCTCCATATCCGTAACGGCGTGCATTGTCTAAAAGGTTAGAAAGAGTCCTTGCTAGCCTTCTTTTATCAACATCTATAACTAGAGAGTCTGCATTTGGAGGTAGTAAGTAAGTGATTGAAGAATCGTTTCTTGTAGCTGCTTGGATGAACTGAGAAACGTTAACTTCTTCGAGTTCCAGAGATGCAGCACCAGCGTCATAACCAGATATCTCGAGAAGTTCAGACACTAGACGATTAAATCTTTCCAAATCACGTGATAGGAGGTCAAGTGCGGTTTTAGATCTGGCGGAAAGTTCATTTTTCCTAGCTTCTAAAACTCCAACGCTTGCTTTGAGCGTAGTCAAAGGACTTCTCAACTCGTGGCTTACTTCAGAAGCAAAACGTGCATCTCTATGAATACGTTCCTCAAGAGCTCTAGCCATTTCATTGAATGATTCCGATAATCTGTCCAGATCAGGGTCACTTTGTCTAATCAATCTTGTATCTAGACGACCACCAGCGATTGCTTCTGCTGCTTCTCTGACATTTCTGAGCGGGCGTAATGTTCGTCGGCTTATCCACCATCCCAGAAGTGCAGCAAGAGAAGTAACCCCTGCCCCTGCCCCAAAAAGAATTATTCTCAGGTCGTCAAGGGTTTCTTCTAGGTCAGTTAGGTCCACTATGGCAAAATATGCGGCATCAAAGACTTGAAGTGGAATTCCTAAAACTAAGCGAGTTTTACCATTAATTTCTGCTCTTAGTTGGCCCGCTTTGAGTTGATCAACACGGTCTAAAATATTCCTTGGTATATCATCTCTGTTTAACTCCTGTGAAGGAAGCCAGTCGTTACCAATCCTTATCAGTCGCTGACTCCCTTCGATTTTTGTCATTGAGTCGACAATTGATGGTAGGTCTTCTACAGAAGACTCTGGTGTTAACTGATTGGATAAACGGGTGGCATTGGTGGAAGCAAATGCAGATGCTGCATTCTCACGACTATCAATAAGTTGTTGTCTGGTGAGCACAAGAGTTACTCCAGAAAGTCCAATCGATACGAGTAAACCTCCGACTGCGAAGAAGAGAGAGATTCTAGTTCGCAGACCAAGTTTCAATTTGTAAGAAGTGATTTGAGTTTGGTCGTAATTTTCATTTGACATGGGGTATTTGACTCTTTCAACCGGCATCAAAATTGGGTTTGAAGTTTGTAACCCATTCCCCTTACAGTCACCACATATCTTGGATTCGCAGGATCTATTTCAACTTTTGTTCGGAGGCGTCTAACGTGAACATCCACAAGTCGGCTATCTCCAAAATAGTCATACCCCCAAACTCGCTCTAGTAGGTCTTCGCGGCTTAGAACTTTCCCAGAGTTGCTCGCTAGTTCGATGAGGAGCTTGAATTCTGTACGGGTTAAATGCACTTCTTTACCACTTATTCTAACTAGCCCTTCATCGGCTATTATCTCAAGTTGATCAAATGAAAAATTTGATGGCGTCCCTATGCTTTTAGACCGCCTAAGGAGTGCTCTTACACGCGCAGATAATTCTTTTGGGTCGAAAGGTTTCTTTAGATAGTCATCTGCTCCAGCCTCTAACCCTGCTACCACATCATGACTATCGGAGCGGGCGGTAACCATAACGATTGGTACATCACCTAAGCGGCGTATCTTTCGGCAGACCTCAAATCCATCTATTCCGGGAAGCATTATATCGATCAACACGACATCGCTTGGCTGTCTAGAGAATGCAGCCAATGCATCTTCACCATTGGAGGTTTCTTCAACCTCCCAGCCTTCCTCTTGGAGGGCTAAGCTGACAGCAGTACGAATTCTTTCGTCGTCTTCTACTGTGAGAATTCTTACACTCATACTTTAATGTTGCCTCATTTCTTGGGTTGTTGCGGCATTCTGTAAAGATTGAAATTTTCTAGGCTTTTATTCAGTCAAATAAATTGAGTTTTAAGGCTCTTTATTGAATGTTTTTAAATAGCTATTAATAATCTACCTGACTGTTTATTATTAATTCCACTACTTGATCTATTAGGAGCTCAGAGGCGGCTACCGTAATTGTGTCGTCAGAGATCTCTGAGGAACTTCTTAAGACACTAACTTCGGAATATTTAGAGTTATTAGCTTTTGAAGGATTGATAGTCATCACTACACCCCCAGCATTTTTTATGAGAGCATGACCTGCTGAGATGTCCCATGGAGAGAGACCGTATTCAAAAAATGCATCTACTCTGCCACACGCTACGGATGCCAGATCGAATGCCGCTCCGCCTATTCGGCGGATATCTCTAATTTTAGGCAAAATTCCAACTAGGTTTTTTGCCTGCACAGCTCTGAATTCAGATTTGTAAGAGAAGCCTGTAGCGACTAAAGCCTTGGAAAGGTCCTTTGTTTTACTGACTTCAACTATCTTGCCGTTACGCGTCGTTCCGTGGACGGAAGAAGCACTGAATAATTCATTTAGCAAAGGAACGTATATCGCACCAACTTTCGTCTCGTTGTCGATTTCGACTCCTACAGATATAGAAAATCCAGGATGTCCATAAACAAAATTTGTTGTCCCATCTATGGGGTCGATGTACCAACGGATATTAGTTTTTCCTTGCATGTAAGTGCCCTCTTCGCAAATGATCTCGTCGTCACCTCTACGGGAATTTACGTATTCCGTAATTCTTTTTTCTGACCATTTATCAATTTCGGTTACCAAATCAGTTGTTGAGCTTTTGTAATTAAAGGTATGTATTTCCCCAATTTTTTTTGCTACTTTTTTACCTATTTTCTCGGCTGCTTGGGATGCAATAGATCTTAAAGTTTCCTCGGTTGACTTTTTACTCAACTGGGTATCTTTCACGTACTGATTGCTGACGCTCAGTTGTCTTCCACTCGGACATAGCTTTAAGCGCTAGATTGGCGACAATTGATACACCTAGAGCACACAATAAGGCTGAACCCAGACCTATGGAGCCGGAAAGTGCATCGCATTCGTTTTCGCACTGAAGATCTGTGACTGCGTATCCAACTAGACCTCCACATAACCCAGAAATTGTTATCGCTGTAATGGCCAAAAGTCTTGCTTTCACTGAAGGAATTGAAGAGGTGAACATAGAAGTTGATACTCCTGACTGTGTATTAGATAACAGGTGCTAACTTTAGACTACAGCCCAAAGTTAGCTATTTAATTAGGTGAATGATATTGACATGAAAAACGAATCTTTTCGAAAATGGTCAGTTGTTGGAGGACTCATCCGAAAAGATTCTAATTTTTTATTAGTAGCTAATCGACGCGGAGGTAGCTTGCACTCAGAAAGAAGAGGTGGAATTGATTGGACTCCACCCGGCGGTGTAGTCGACTACGGCGAGAGTCCACTCGAGGCTTTAAAACGTGAAGTGCTCGAGGAAACTGGCCTACAGGTGTCAATTTGGTCTGATCTGACTTATGGAGTGTCTGTGGATTTTCCGCAACAGAATATGCATCTACAAGTCAAAGTTTTTGAAGCTATTAAATGGAACGGCTCGATTGTTATAAATGATCCAGATGGAATTGTTGAAGACGCCAATTTTTTTCCCAAAAGAGACTGTGAAATTCGATTAAAAGATTCTCCAATTTGGGTCAGAGAGCCGCTCCTTGCGTATTTAGGAGGAAAGATTCCTTCAGAAAAATTTTTTAAATACAGGGTCACCTCTGATGAATCAAAGAACCTGATTGTAGAAAGAGAACAGTGAGAACTCCCATACTTCATGTCGATATGGATGCGTTTTTTGTTTCGGTTGAGCTGCTTCGCCGCCCGGAATTAATAGGTAAACCTGTTGTGGTCGGGGGAAGTGGAAATCGTGGCGTCGTAGCTGCTGCTTCTTACGAGGCGAGATCTTATGGAATCTACTCAGCTATGCCTTCCCAAAGGGCTAGAAGACTTTGTAGGGATCTGAAATTTATTTCTGGAGACTATGAATTTTATGTTCAGGTAAGTGAAAAAATTATGAATATTCTTAAACGTTTCACTCCGCTTGTGGAACCGTTATCTCTAGATGAAGCTTTTTTGGATGTTGGAGGAGTGCAAAGGGTTCATGGTGACCCCAAGTCGATTGCTCAGAAAATTCGAGATGCCATATACGAAGAGGAAGGCCTTAGATGCAGTGTTGGAGCTTCTGTAAATAAGTTCCTAGCCAAACTTTCAAGTGAAAATGCGAAACCAAAAGTGGGGCGTAGGGGACCTATATATGGTGAAGGCATTTTCCTTCTCAATGAAAGTGAAATAGAGATGTTTTTAGATCCTCTTCCAGTTAACGCGATCTGGGGTGTTGGGCCTAAAACTCACAAAAAATTGAGAAATCTAGGAATTGAGACTGTTGGAGAACTAGGGCGGGTTTCTGAAGGAAGTTTGGTCCACAGTCTTGGAAAATCAGCAGGTGAACAACTCTGGCGCCTAGCCAGAGGAATTGATGAACGGGATGTAATAGTCGAGCAAGAAGCTAAGTCAATAGGGCATGAGGAAACTTTTTCCAAAGATTTAACAAGTCGCGAAGACACAGAACGCGAGTTGGTCCGACTAGTTGATTCTGTTGCATGGCGTTTGCGGAAATCTGAAAAAAAGTGCCGTACAGTTTCATTGAAAGTCCGCTATTCCGACTTCACCACTTTTTCTCGTTCCTATACGTTCCCTGAACCAACCTCATTATCTTCTGTAGTGGTTGAAGAAGCCAAAAAGTTGCTCGATAAGGTGGATCTAGAACCCGGAATTAGGTTGCTCGGGATTTCTGTTACAAACTTTGATAATAATCTTGTTGAGCAGCTCAAATTTTCTGAAAATTCTAATTCCAGATGGAAAAGCACTGAAGATGCAGTCGACTTAATCCGAGACCGATTTGGTGCGGCATCAATTGGACCAGCGAGCATACTCGGTTCTAAAGGAATGCGGGTTAAAAGAAAAGGAGAACAACAGTGGGGTCCAGAGTCTAATTCAACGATTAAATGAGAAAGGGTTAGCGGGGTAATGCTGTTATGCCTTGATTAACAGTTAGAATTTATTAGAGAGATTATGACGTGTAGGAGAGTTAAATAAATGCCACTTTCAGAAGACGAAGAGAGAATCCTGCTCGAAATTGAGGAAAGTCTTTACGAGAGCGATCCGGAATTAGCGCGTGAAGTCTCTGAAACTACTGTCTACACCAAGTCACTTAAAAATCTAAAATGGTCAATTTTAGCTTTTTTTGTTGGAGTGGCCTGCATGCTCATAACACTGTCAGTCTCTTTTGTGTTCGCATTTATAGCCTTTCTTCTAATGCTATTTTCAGCACTTTCAATTGAAAAGAATGCTAGGAACCTAGGACGAACTGGCATTCAACAAGCATCACAGTCTTCTATATGGAGCGAAAAGGGCATCAAATTAGGAGATTCATCTCAGAAGTTTCGAGATTTAATGAAAGATCGTTTTCGTCGCGACAATCTTGACTGAAATTATGAAGGAGAATGCTAGTGCAGGAGATTCTCGCAATAGATATCGGTGCAACTAAGCTTGCTGTAGCCCGAGTCACTTCAGATGGTGTGATTGAGAAACAATCTTCGACTCCCACAGAAGCGGATAATGGAGAAGAGCTATTTGATAAGTTGCTTTCTTTATCTAAAGAAGTTTTGGGAGAAGTCGAAGTTGAAGGTTGTGGAGTAGGGAGCGCAGGACCCATGAGCAACCATGGGGAAGAGATTTCCCCATTAAATATCCCTCAATGGAGAAACTTTCCACTCCGACTGAAATTATCGGAAGCTCTTGGTTTGCCGGTAATTCTTGATAATGATGCTAAAGCAGTTGCTCTGGGGGAAGGTTGGAAAGGAGCGGCTTCTGGGCAACAAAACTATTTAGCGATGGTCGTTTCAACAGGAATTGGCGGCGGCCTCGTACTTGACGGCAGACTCGTGGAAGGCGAAATGGGAAACGCCGGTCATATAGGACATGTAAATGTTCAAAGTGACGGCCCTTTATGTTTATGTGGTAGTAGTGGTTGTCTTGAAGCGGTTGCTTCAGGTGCTGCAATAGAGAAGGAAACAGGTAGACCCGCAGTTGAAGCATCAGAAGAAATAAAGATTAGAAGTGGTTATTTTGTCGGAAAAGCTATTTCGATCGCAGTTAATTTACTGAATGTATCCACAGTTCTGATCGGTGGTTCAGTTGCTCTAGGGTTCGGATCTGTTTTTATAAACAAGGTTCGTTCAACAGCTGAAGATTTTTGTGGTCTTGACTTTACTCAAAATCTTCAAATCAATTATGTCGGCCTTAAAGAAGAGGCTCCTTTAATTGGGGCCGCTGCTATTTGGCTGAATGCAAAAGGCACCTGACCGATGTTGACTTGGAAATGGTTAGCAAAGCTTTTCTTTGCCTTACTCTGCAAACCTTCATTGTGGATTTCAGCTATCAAACAAGTTTTTATGCTCGCTAAAAACAGATGGCCATTAGTTTTTCCATTTTTACCATTTCCTAGTAGTGATTTTATGGAGTTTAGACTTATCACTTATCAAGGCGAGGTCGAAAAACTGCCGGAAGTTAAAGTTGTAATTGCTTGGCTTTCATGGGTGGCTGATTTAGAAAAATTAAAGAACTGAACTCGTGGAAAGTTGGATTATAAAAAAATCTGCAGGAAGTGTTGCAGATAGACATCTCACAACTCCTACTTTTGAAACGAGACAAATTATTATTCATGAGATTGAAAACCCAACGATGGTTTTTGGAACTGCACAGAAAAACATGCCTCTAGATAAAGAGATTAAATGTGATTATGTGTATAGAAAATCAGGAGGGGGAGCCGTCTTTCTAGCGCCTGGTCAAGTCCTTTGGGTTGATTTCATTATCCCACGGAGAGATCCATTGTGGTGCAACGACATTCAACAATCCTCGCTATGGCTAGGCGAACTTTGGGTAAAAGCTATGAAAGAAATCGGCCTTAATGGCATAGTTCACAACGATGAGATCCGAAAAAACAAACTCTCTCCGTTTGTATGTTTCGCGGGGCTAGCAACTGGTGAAGTTACAGTTTCAGGAAAAAAAACTGTTGGTATTAGTCAAAGGCGAACTCGAGAAGGGGCATGGTTTCAGTGTGCTGCTTTATTTTCATGGCCTGTTAAGGAAATCGTAGATCTTCTTCACCTGGAACCAAGAGAACAGACTATTAGTGACTTGCTTGAACTGGCAGCTCCGATTGAAGGAGACCCAGACGAGCTATTGCATGCATTAATAAAAACCATAAATTAAGTCACCTTTCATTTCTAGAAACCAAAGGAAATTTAAATAAATCTCTCTTATTGGCGCGCCTATTGACAAAAGTGGGGTGTTATACTAGAAATGTGGAGGAAAATGGGGCGAAATGGAACATTGTGCCTTTCCCATATTTTCTAAGAGATTTTTAATCAAGATTTTAAAAGGGAACACAGGATGCTTTTTGTAGGAACACATGAACATTCACTCGATGAAAAAGGACGTGTAGTTCTTCCCGCAAAATTTAGGTCTCGTTTTTCAGCAGAAGCTTTTATTTCACCGGCAGCAAATTGCATAGCGATTTATACCCCCGAAGCTTTTGCAGAAATGGTTTCCCGACTTCAAGTTCAAATCCAAGAGGGCAGTGTAGAACCAAAAGTACTTAGAAGACTTGCAGCTAGCTCTGATGAACAGCGCATTGACAGTCAAGGAAGATTGAGCATTCCGCAACGTTTACGTGAATTTGCCTCCCTGGAAAATGAAGCCCTTCTATGCGGAGCGATTACGCACATAGAGATCTGGAATCCTGTTGATTGGGAAGGAATGGCTGAAGACCTTGATAGGGCCGTAGCCGACACCTTTTGGCAGGGGGGAGGAATATAACCCACCGCTTTTAATTATTTCAATATTCCGATTATGGATCGTTCTCCGAGTAACAGATGGAAGGCCCCTCCTCCACCTCCTCCCATCAAGATCTTTAAGAAAATTCTTAAGTTAGTTATTCGGAGAACGGTCGATAGTCGGAAAATATTTTAAAGGTAATTAAGTGGAAAATAAATCAACTCCAAATTTTGAACATAGGGCAGTCATGATGAATGAAGTGCTTAATGTCGTTGATCGAATTCCATCGGGGATTTTTGTCGATGCGACACTTGGTGGAGGTTCCCATTCAGAAGAAATTTTAAAAAGGCGTCTTGATCTTGAACTTATAGCCATTGATCGTGACTATTCGGCACTAGAAGCTGCGCGTCAAAAACTCCAAAAATTTTCTGGAAGAGTCAGATTTTTCCATGAACCATTTTCATCATTAGAGAAAATTTTCGCTGGGGAAGACATTCTTCATATTTCTGGGTTTCTTTTTGATCTGGGTGTTTCTTCACCCCAATTAGATAATGCAGAAAGAGGCTTCAGCTATCGTTTTGACGGTCCTCTCGATATGAGAATGGATACTCGTCAACAAAAAACAGCTTCTTATTTATTGAATAATTTAGAAGAATCTGACTTGAAGGGAATTATAGAGAGAAATTCAGACGAAAGATTTGCGGCCCGTATCGCCACATTTATCGTAAAAAATCGCCCCATAAAAAATACTTTAGAGTTCGCTGAATTGATAAAGAAAGCGATTCCGGCGGCAGCAAGAAGGAGAGGTGGGCATCCCGCTAAGCGAACTTTCCAAGCGATTCGAATGGAAGTTAACCACGAACTTGAAGAGTTAAGTCAAGGAGTAACTACCTCTATTGACTATTTAAAGCCAAAAGGTTGTGGAATAGTCATTTCTTATCATTCGGGTGAAGATCGCATGGTTAAGGGGTTGTTCAAAAATGTTGCAACTGGCGGTTGTAGCTGCCCCAGCAAACTCCCTTGCGTTTGCGGTGCTGTTATAAAAGGTAAATTACCTCACTCAGGTGTAACCGCTTCAAAAGAAGAAATAAAAGAAAATAGACGTGCTAAGAGCGCTCGCTTAAGAGTTTTGGAGAGCGTATGACGATCACAGCAGATCTTCCAGTTTCTCAAAAGAAAATAATTAAAGCTGAAAGTCAGATGCAAAAAACTGGTATTGCATTTCCTATTTTCCTTGGAGTTCTGGTCTCTTTTGTCCTTCTTATTTCAGTTGCAGGTTCACATGCTTTTTTAGTTTCCATTCAGCAAGAAGTTGATTCCCTTCAACTCAAAATCGTAGAGGAATCTGGCAACTCACAGGAATTAAGAATTGAAGTTGCTGAATTGAAAAACACTAACAGAATTCTTTTTGCGGCAGAAGGCCGTCTAAATATGCTGGCGCCAGCTACGAGAAAACAACTACAACAAATTTCTGAGCTTCCGCCACCCTCGGGTAACCCTTTCAGGCGATCTAGTTGATTTTGGGAAGAAATAAAATATGAAGAAAAAACCTCAAGCTTCCCCTTTAAAAAGTTTTTTTAGACGCTCCATTTTTTTTGGACTTGTAATGATTCTTGTTTCGGGTGGTCTTGTTTGGAGATTAGTTTATTTTCAAATATTGGACTCTGAGCGTTACATCGCTCACGGAGCTAGTCAAAGAATGAAAACAGAAAAAGTATTTGCTCAAAGAGGGTCAATACTCGACCGGCATGGAGTTGATCTTGCAGTTTCCGTTCCAAGAAGATCCTTAGTTGCAGATGCACGACTTGTTGAAGACCCAGTGCTGACTGCTAAAGCTCTAATCCAGATAATTGGTGGTGATCTGGAAGAATTAGAAAAAAAACTGAGTAGTGGGAAAAGATTTGTGTATCTAGCAAGACAAGTAGAGGATCGCTTTGCAGATGCAGTTTTATCTTTAAAACTTTCGGGCGTTTATACCCAGAAAGAGCAAAGCAGAGTTAGACCGGACGGAGACTCAGTACTTGCGATAGTCGGCAGGACAGACATAGATGGCAAGGGTATAAGTGGATTAGAAAAATCTCATGATGCCTATCTGGCGGGTGAGAATGGACTCAAAATAGTTGAACGCGGTCCAAGAGGTTCAACAATTCCAGGTGGAGAGTATTCGTTGGAGGCAGCTGAGAATGGTGAAACAATCGTTTCTACTTTAGATCGTTCTCTTCAGTTCCAAGCTGAGAAAATATTGATTTCTGGAGTTGATAAAGCAGAAGCTAAAGGCGGTCTTTTGGTTGCGATGAGGCCATCAACTGGAGAAATATTAGCCTCAGTCGCTGTTGAGCGGAATCCAGATGGAGTGACACAGCAAGTTAGTGAACATCGGAGTGCGACATGGACCTTTGAACCTGGTTCGATAATAAAACCATTGACTTTTTCTGCGGTTATGGATGCTGGTGTGGCCTCAATTGACTCAGTTCGAAAAGTAGAAGACGAGATACACGTCCATGATTCTGATTTCTCAGACTGGTTTGACCACGAGGAAGCCGAATGGTCAGTTTCTGAAATTCTCTATAGGTCATCTAATGTTGGAACTATTCTTTGGGCGCAAGAAATTGGAGCCTCGCTTTTGCATAATAAATTGCAAAAGTTTGGTCTTGGAAGAAAGAGTGAATTAAATTTTCCAGGAGAGGCAAATGGAATTCTGCTTCCAGTTGAAAAGTGGTCGGGAACTTCTTTACCGACGATAGCTATAGGGCAAGGAGTTTCTGTAACTCCTCTACAAATGTTGACTGCATATGCAACTCTTGCCAACCGTGGTTTGAAGCCCGCGCCCACTCTCATACGAAGTATGGGGAATAATGTAGATATGACATTTGAATCTTTAAAGACTCAACCGGAAAGAATTATTGAGTCACAAACCGCTGACTCTCTAGTGCAGATAATAGAAACAGTAGTGAGTTCGGGTACCGGAAGGAATGCGCAAGTTCCTGGTTATCGAGTCGCTGGTAAGACTGGGACGGCTTGGAAACCCCAATTAGGTGGTTATGGGGAAGAAAAAGAGGATCGGCGCTATGTAGTAAGCTTTGCAGGATTTTTTCCAGTAGATGATCCTGAAATAGTCGCCTTAGTAGTAGTGGATGAGCCTTCTTCCAATGCTGATTCTGGTGGAAAAGCAGCAGCTCCAATTTTTGCAGATTTTGCTAAATTCGCAGTACGACAACTAAGGATCCCATCTGAAAATGAAAAAATCGACCCAACTTCTTCAGAACGGGTACTTGCTATCACATCAATTCAGGCTGGACTATTAAATTCATTTTCTTCGGAGTTGCCTAATAATAGATTTGATGAAGAAGTTGCGGGATCACTAGTTGAATAATGCTTTTATCAGATCTAATTGCCAACGTTGAAGGGTCACTTGATAGTAATCAAGTCGATCCAGAAATTAAACGTGTTATCCATGACTCGCGTGAGGTTAGTGAGGGAGATATTTTTTGCTGTCTAAGGGGTGAAACTACAGATGGCCACAATTACATACAAGAAGCAATAGATTCAGGTGCTTCTGCACTTTTTGCTGAAGAAGCATCTGAATTCGATATTCCGACTTTTTTAGTTGGGGATGTTAGAAGCGAGTTGCCCCGTATTGCTTCTCGAATAGTTGGTAATCCTTCAAAAGAATTAACTGTTGTCGGAGTTACTGGCACTAATGGCAAAACTAGTGTAGTTAACCTGTTGTCTGAGATATTGCGTAAAACAGGAATCTCTACAGCGACTATTGGGACCTTGACTGGAAAGTTAACAACTCCCGAGTCGCCTGAACTTCAAAGGGAGTTAAGGAGGCATTGTAATAGTGGAGTTGGAGTAGTAGGTATGGAGGTTTCTTCTCATTCTCTTATTCAGAAGAGGGTAGAAGAAACTTGCTTTTCAACGGTTGCTTTCACAAATCTAAGTCACGATCATCTTGACTTTCACGGAAAAATGGAAAATTACTATAACGCTAAAGGTCTTCTGTTTAGCCGAGTTTTCTCAGAAAGAGCAGTAATTTCAACTGACGAAGAATATGGCCAGTCTTATTTTGAAAAGGCAGTTTCAAGTGGAATGGAAGTAAAAGCACTCTCATTAAAAGAAAGAGATGTTTTATTTGATCAAAATAGTTCGTCTTTTAATTGGCGAGGCAAGAGGGTAACTATTCCATTGGGTGGACCTTTTGCTTTCTCTAATGCACTTGTTTCTGCAGAGATTGCGATTCAACTTGGATTAGAGACGGCAGATATTATAGCTGGATTGAAATCTGCAAATCCTATTGAAGGTCGATTTGAGCCTCTAGTGATTACTGAAGGCATATCTGCAATCATCGACTACGCACATACTCCGTCTGCGCTCGGAGAACTTCTTGAAGGGTGTCGAAAAATAGCCACAGGACGAATTATTCTTGTTTTTGGCTGTGGTGGTGATAGAGATTCCGAAAAACGTCCATTGATGGGAGAAGTCGCAAGTAGAGGAGCTGATGTGAATATTTTGACAAGCGATAATCCGCGTAGCGAAGATGCAGAAAAAATAATTTCTGAAATTATTTCAGGTATGTCTATAAACCCTCAAAGTGTCTACGTTGATAGGCGACAAGCTATAGAAGAAGCTGTTGATGAAGCTAAATCTGGTGATCTAATCGTAATAGCAGGGCGAGGACACGAGAAATATCAAGAGATTAAAGGTGAGAAAGTTCCCTTTTCTGACAAGTCAGTATTGTTAGAGAAAGTTGCACAGTTGTCTTCTTCTGGAGAGCGATGATACGAATTCTTATCGCAGCTGCAATTGCAATGGTGGTTTCTTTGATCTTGAGCCGAACTCTAGTTTTTTGGTTAACTCGATTAAAGATTGGTCAGCCAATTCGTGAGGATGGCCCAGCAGGTCACATAACGAAAGCAGGAACCCCGACAATGGGCGGCGTGGGGATTGTAGCCGGGGCTACAGCTGGGTATGCCATTAGTGACTTGTACCACGGGATTTACACCCAAACTGGAATTTTTGTAATGCTCAGTATTATTGGAGCAGGAGCGGTGGGACTGATTGATGACTGGATCAAAGTAGTCCGCGAGAGAAATCTGGGTTTAAATAAAAAAACAAAAATGTTTGGCCTTTTATTGGTAGCAGTAATTTTTGCTATTTTGATGACTACTTACTCTCCGGTTCATACCCAAATTTCTTTTACGCGTTTTGACTATCCGGGTTGGGAAATCGGTGAAATTTTGTGGGGCCTATGGGCAGTTATTCTTATTTCAGGATCGGCAAATGCTGTCAACTTAACTGATGGACTCGATGGACTGGCTGCAGGAGCTGGCGTTTTTTGTTTCGGGGCATTTGGAGTTATTTCATTCTGGCAGTTCCGGTATCCAGATTTGTACGATGTTCCGCATGCTTTAGATCTAGCAGTAATTTCGGCGGCAATGGCGGGTGCATGTCTAGGTTTTTTATGGTGGAATTCTGCACCAGCACAGATTTTTATGGGTGACACTGGATCTTTAGCGATAGGAACTGGACTTGCTGCACTTTCGCTCGCGACAAATACTCAACTTCTCTTACCTATAGTTGCCGGATTATTTGTTGTGGAGACCCTTTCAGTAATAATTCAAATATTAGGTTTCAGATTTTTTTCTAAGCGGAGAGTTTTTAAAATGGCTCCTCTGCATCATCATTTTGAACTATCTGGTTGGCCTGAAACGACTGTGATTGTACGTTTTTGGATGATGTCTGGTCTTTGCACCGCTCTTGGCATCGGTCTTTTTTATGGTGACTCACTCAGGTCTGGAATAGTCGGACTGATTGCCGGTACTTATTGATGAGTGACGAAACTTTAGTACTTGGATTAGGAGTTTCAGGTTGTGCCGCGAGTGAGGCGCTCGTCTCGCGCGGCTATGACGTATGCGTTGTAGATGACTTTCCTGCAGAATTCATTTATGAGTGGGCCGGTAATTTGTCGCTTGAAATTTTGTCCACTCCCAAAAGTAATAATTGGGATAATTTTCTTAAAAGGTTTTCACGAATTGTTGTTAGTCCTGGTATCCCTGATAACCACCCTGTCTTTAGTGCTGCTTTTAGAGTTGGATCGACAATTATCGATGAAGGTGATTTAGCTAACAAATGGGATACTAGGCCTAGATGTGCAGTTACTGGAACTAATGGTAAAACGACAGTTGTCACACTGATTACGGAGATGCTTAAGCGTTCAGGCTTAAACGCCGTTGGAGCTGGAAACTTAGACAAGCCCGTAGTAAAAGCTATAGAAGACAGTTCGGCAGATTGTTTTGTGGTTGAGGCGTCATCATTTCGACTTGCTCATAGCTTCAGTTTTAAAGCGTCACCAGCTGTTTGGTTAAATTTTTCACCCGATCATCTCGACCACCATTTAAATTTGGATTCTTATTTGCAGGCTAAGAAACGCGTTTGGGAGGGCGTCGAAAAAAAATCTGATGCACTTGCTAATTTTTCTGACATGACTGTTAAACACCATGCACCTAAGGGGGCTACGGGATTTGGAACCGAGGGTTCTTATTGCTACGTAAAAGGTTTTGACTTTTTATTCGAAGGAGATGCGCTATTTGATATTAGAGATTTACCACGATGCATGCCTCACGACCTAGAAAATGCTCAGGCAGCTTTACTTCTTGCGACAAAATTTGGCGCTAGCGTCGAGTCTTGCGTTCAAATACTTCAAGAATTCAAAGGTTTGAAGCATCGACTTGAGCTAGTTGCTGAAAGAAATGGGATCTCTTTCATAAATGACAGTAAATCAACTACTCCGCACTCCACTGTTTCTGCATTAAGAGGAATACAAGATGCCGTTTTAATAGCTGGTGGTAAAAGTAAAGGACTTAATTTAAACCTCTTAAAAGAAACGAACCCAATGGCCGTTGTCGCTATCGGCGAGGCTTCTGAAGAAATAGTTGAAGTTTTTAAAGATAATTGCACTATTGAAACTGCGAACACGATGGACGAAGCCGTTGAGACGGCCTATAAAAAAGCTCTTCCTAATGGAACTGTCCTTCTTTCACCTGCTTGCGCATCTTTTGATTGGTATGAGTCTTACTCTGAAAGAGGTTTAGATTTCATCAGAGCGGTTTCCGAATTGAAATTATTCTAGGTGAGCCATGAACGGTAAGACCTCTACTGGGAAGCGAAAAAAGCTTTTAAATATCGCTGCGAACCCACCAGGTTTTCGTTCATTGAATTTTGTCGTTTTAATTGCGGCGATGATTGTCCTTACTCTTCTGGGAGTTGTAATGGTGCTTTCAGCTTCATCTGTTAACGATCTTCGTATTTTTGGTGACACTTGGCATCATTTAAAAAGGCAAGTTCTATGGCTTTTTTTAGGCATTAGTTCTATGGCAGTGACAATGCGAATTGACTATCGAAAGTTTAGGAAATTCTCAATTCCGTTTTTACTTTTGTCATTAATTCTTTGTGGACTGGTTTTGTTTCCAAGTGTTGGAATTACCGCTAATGGTTCGGCTAGATGGATAGGAATCGGTTCATTCACTTTTCAACCTTCTGAATTTCTTAAGATAGCGATGGTTATTTATCTAGCAGATTTATTCTCGGGATCCAAGAAAAAAACTGATGTTACTTTCACCTCGATAAAGAAATTTCTATTAGTTCTTGGAACGGCGAGTGCTCTTTTGATGCTCGAACCGGATCTAGGAACGACTGCTATAGTTGCTGCAATTTCCTTGTCTATTTTATTTTTTTCTGGTTTCAGGATTAGAAATCTTTTCTTAATGGGGATTTCTGGAGGTGCTTTGCTTTTTGTGGCAAGTTATTCGTCTGGGTATAGACGTAAAAGACTCTTAGGGGTTTTAGATCCATGGCAGGACCCGACAGGTATTGGATGGCAAGCTCTTCAATCAGCGGTTGCGATTTCACAAGGCGGTGTGAGTGGATTAGGGCTTGGAGAAAGTCGTGCTAAATGGGGGTTTCTCCCATTTTCGCATACGGACTTTATTTTCGCGATTGTTGCTGAGGAGTTGGGTTTTATTGGAGCTTGTTTAGTAATTCTCGCGTTTCTATCAATCGGTTTGGCAGGCTTAGCTTCTGCTTTTAGAGCGCCTGATAATTTCGGTCAACTTTTAGCGGCAGGTATTACAGCATGGATAAGCATCCAAGCTTTTGTAAATTTGGGGGCGGTTCTTGGAATGCTACCGATTACAGGGGTCCCTCTTCCTTTTGTTTCTTCTGGGGGTAGTTCTTTGGTGGTAACTATGGCGGCCTTCGGAATCCTATTGAATGTAGCTAGGCAGACTCGATGAGTAAGGGAAAATACTAATGATTTCAGATGCTTGTCGAGTCTTGATCGCTGGCGGAGGTACAGCCGGTCATGTAATTCCAGCTGTAGCTATAGCTGAGGCACTTTACAGTAAGGATTTTTTGAAAGAGAAAAATGAAGTTCATTTCGTTGGAAGCAAGAGGGGGGCCGGTAGAGAAATCGTTAATGAGGCTGGTTATGACATGACCGTACTTCCTGGACGTGGGATTCAAAGAAAAGTTACTTTTCGGAACGTAATATCGACTCTTTCTTTATTGGTGGCTTTTTTTCAGGCTTCGTGCATGATCATTAAGGCGAAACCAGAAATTATTGTTGTAATGGGTGGTTACGCAAGTCTTGCTTGTGGTTTAGCAGGAAAGTTTTTTAACGTGCCCATAATAGTTGCTGAACAGAATGCGGTTCCGGGAGCTACAAACAAAATTATTGGGAGATTTGCTAAAATTTCAGCCGTTTCTTTCCGTGACGTTGATCTTCCAAATTCAGTATTGACCGGTAATCCATTAAGGTCCGAAATTTTACGATTTATCGAAACGGATTCCCGCAATGACGCTAGACGAGAACTAGGAGTCAGGGATCGAAAAATGATCACGGTTTTTGGCGGCTCCTTAGGAGCTAGTCACTTAAATAAAACGATATTTGAATTGTCTCAATATTGGGAAGGCAGGGCGATTTCGATTTATCATATTGTGGGGTCACGTGACTGGTATGAATTCTCTCAACTTGAAAGAAAATCAATTGGAGATGTTGAATACGAGATGATTGAGTACCTGAAGGATTTAACACCACTAATCGGAGCTTCGGATTTAGTTGTCAGTAGAGCAGGTGCTACGAGTATTTCAGAAATTACGTCTTTGGGTATTCCCTCGATACTTGTTCCTCTTCCCAATTCTCCCGGTAACCATCAAGAAGAAAACGCGCGTTTTTTCGAGAAAAACGGTTCGGCGGTGGTTATTCCGGACAGTGAGCTTAATTACCTTTCTTTATCTAATAGAGTCAGTGATTTATTAGATGGAGACTTAATTTTGCAAGAAATGGCTGAAAAAACAAAGGATGTTAGGTATCTAAATGCTGGAGACGATGTTGCACAATTGATTTTTGAAATTATAGATGGAGGGTCTCATGGCAAATGAAAAGTTAGATCTTTCTGTTAGCAATTCTGTTCATATTATTGGTATTGGTGGGGCTGGAATGGGAGCAATAGCTGAGGTGCTTGCGACTATGGGTCACGAAGTAAGTGGTTCTGATATAAAGGATTCGCATCGCCTTGACCGCTTGAGAGCATTTGGAGTTGAAATTTACATAGGGCATGACCCTAGAAATGTAAAGGAAGTAAACTTTGTTGCACGTTCTACAGCTATTTCAGATTCAAATGTCGAGTGTTTGCAAGCTCTAAAGAATGGAACCCCTCTTTTAAGCAGGGAAAAAGTTTTAAGCGCTATTTCTGAGCTTAAGAAATCGATCGCTGTTGCAGGCACGCATGGTAAAACTACGACTTCCTCAATGCTTTCCCTTTTATTGCGTGAGGCTGGACTCAAACCCTCTTTTATTATCGGAGGGGAAGTGAATGAAATCGGAACAGGCGCGGTATGGGATGATGGAGAACTTCTAGTCGTTGAGGCGGATGAAAGTGATGCATCTTTTTTAGGATTGAAGCGAGATTTGGCAATAATCACAAATCTTGAAGAAGACCACCTCGAATATTTTGGAGGATTTGAGGCCCTTTATGAAGCGTTTGTAAGATTTGGCAAAGAAACAAATGGAATCGTTTTACTCGGTATAGATGATGATAATTCTCTACGTCTCTCAAATGAAATTAATGCAACCACCGTTGGCTTAAATTCTCTCGCTGACTGGAAAATAGAGGTTACGAAAGAGACATGGAAAGGTTCCGAGTTCCTTTTAACGGGTGAAGAGTCTTTTAAACTTTCGATTCCCACACCTGGCCTGCACAATATAAAAAATGCTTCTATGGCAGCGGCAGCTGGAATTTTATCCGGTGTCCAGCCTGAAACTATAACGAATGCATTGGCAGGTTTTGGCGGTGTTGCTCGTCGTTTTGAGCACAGGGGGAATGAGAACGGTATTGTTTTTGTCGACGATTATGCTCATTTGCCTTCAGAAGTTGAAAGCACCATAGACGCCGCTCGCAGTGGCAACTGGAACCAAATTTTCGCTGTGTTTCAACCCCACCGCTACAGTCGAACAGAGTCTATTGGGGCTACTTTTTCGAATTCTTTCGTAAAAGCTGATCGCGTTGTAATAACAGATGTCTTTGCTGGAGGAGAGAGTCCCCGACATGGAGTTTCTGGTCTTATAGTCTTTGATGCCATAAAAGAAAAGTTCCCTGATCTGGATCTTCATTACCTTCCGAATCGTGACGAATTAATTGATTTTCTTGCTACTGAATTATCTGAAGGGGATTTGTGCCTAACAATGGGTGCTGGTGACATTACTTCTTTACCTGAAGAGATCAAATACAGTATGAGGAAATTCCGTGTTTAAAGAAAACCTCAAAGGGTTCCTGACATATATACCTGAAGAGCTTCATCAGGATAAATTTTTTTTGGATGTTTCCTTATCTGATTTGAGTACATACAAAGTGGGGGGCCGTGCGGCTTTATATTTAAAAGTAGAAGATAGTTCAATTTTTTCTAAAGTAATTGAAGGACTCCAAAAGTTTCCATTACCCGTGTTGCTTTTAGGTAATGGTTCTAACGTCCTTATCTCGGACGAGGGTTTCGATGGACTTGTCTTAAAGTTGGGTGATTCTTTTGAAAGCATCGAAATTGACGGCACGATAGTAAAAGCTGGCGCTGCCGCAAAGTTGCCGTTGGTCGCTCGACAAACTGTCAAGTTCGGATTAAAGGGTTTTGAATGGGCGGTAGGCGTTCCGGGTACTATCGGTGGAGCTGTGAAAATGAATGCAGGCGGTCACGGTAGTGATATGGCCGCTTCTCTGCTTGAAGTAACAACTCTGAATTTACTAACTGGTTTATTGATTAATGTTCCAGTTTCTCAGTTGGAGATGTCCTACCGTCATTCTTGCATAAAGAATGCTGACTTAGTGCTTGCGGCAACGCTTAAATTGCATGAGGGAGATAAGTATGAAAGCAACAATCTCTTAAAGGAAATAGTTAGATGGAGACGTGATAATCAACCGGGTGGACAGAATTCTGGTTCCGTGTTTACTAACCCCGAGAGTGACTCAGCTGGACGATTAATAGAAGCAGCTGGATTAAAAGGACTCAGGGTTGGTTCTGCTTGCATCTCTGAAAAGCACGCAAATTTTATACAAGTCGATGAAGGCGGCAGTGCAGATGATGTTAGAAAGTTGATGCTGTTAGTAGCAGAAAAAGTCGAAGAAATTCACTCAATCAGACTTAAACCAGAAACGGTTCTAGTAGGTTTTGATCGTGATTCTGCGTGAAGGCCTCTACAAAAAGTTTTAAGAAATTTATATTCATTTCCTTACCTTTCGTTGTTCTCTTAGGCCTCTATTCAGCTACCCAATCAGCATTGTTGGATGTCGATGAAATAGAAGTGTTGATAACTGGGGGGAGCAAAATAACTTCTGATGAGGTGATAGCCGCAAGCGGCATTTTGCTTTCTCAATCAATGATTTCAGCCGATACCAATAAAGCAGAATCATCGATATCGATGAATCCATGGGTAGATGAAGTTCAGGTAAATAAAGAATGGCCTAACACTATTTCGATTTGGGTGAGTACACGTGAGGCATTTGCTTATCTTGTTACTCTTGAAGGGAAATTTTCGACTATTGATGTCAACGGAATTGTTCTAACGTCTGGAAAATTAGACCCATCCGTTGATTTTGTAACCCTACTAGTGGAAAATCTTGTAGAGCCCGGAGAGAGAATCGAAACTGCAGAAATGTTACTTAAAGCAGCGAGAGGGGTAACCCCAGATTTGCAAAAATGGATTAAAATTATTTCTCCAACAGCATCTGGTGTACGACTGGAACTACATGATTCTGTTTTTGTGGACTTGGGAGCGGATGAAGACTTTACTGATGCAATAAGTGATTTGAGAGCTGTTCTTGGGCAAGTGGAATTAATGTGTATACAAAGTATCGATGTCAGCGTTAAAGACAATCCAGTTGTAGAACGTGACACCGCGAGATGCTAAAGGAATTTAAGTAAGAGGTTGACTTTATAGTTCACTCCACGTAGTCTCTTAACCACTAGGAGGAGTCAGGAGGAACCTTAAAGTTAAACTTTAAGGTTGGGCTTTTCGTTTGAAAACAATTTAACGAATATCAGTCACCAAGTAGATGGAGAATTATTGTGACAACACCACAGAATTACCTGGCAGTAATAAAGGTGGTTGGAATAGGCGGTGGCGGTGTTAACGCTGTAAACCGGATGATAGATGTCGGTTTAAAAGGCGTTGAATTCATTGCTATCAACACTGATGCTCAGGCATTGCTAATGAGTGACGCAGATGTAAAACTCGATATTGGAAGGGAACTGACACGTGGCTTAGGAGCTGGGAGTGATTCCGCAGTTGGTCAGCAAGCAGCTGAAGATTGTCGCAGTGATATCGAGGAATGTCTTGAAGGTGCTGACATGGTATTTATTACTGCTGGTGAAGGGGGTGGCACCGGAACTGGGGCTGCACCAGTAGTAGCTGAAATTGCAAAGTCTCTTGGAGCCCTAGTAATTGGTGTGGTTAGTAGACCATTTGCTTTCGAAGGAAGAAAGCGCTCAACGGAAGCTGATCGTGGCATCGAAGCACTTAGAGAAGTAGTGGATGCTCAAATTGTGATTCCAAATGAACGTTTGTTATCAGTTTCTGATGAAAATACTTCTTTGATAGATGCCTTCGCAATGGCTGATGAAATATTGCTTCATGGGGTTCAAGGTATAACTAGCCTTATAACGACGCCAGGTCTGATAAACACAGACTTTGCAGATGTGAAACAAGTTATGCACGAAGCTGGATCAGCAATAATGGGAGTTGGTGAATCAACAGGGGACAGTGCAGCTTTACATGCCGCAAGAAAGGCTCTTTCTAGCCCACTTTTGGAGGCTTCTATTGAGGGCGCCCAGAGAATCTTATTAAATATCACAGGCTCTTCTGAACTAGGAATTATCGAGGTTAGTCAAGCAGCTGACGAGATACATAGTGTTTCACATCCTGATGCAAATATAATTTTTGGAACAGTTATCGATGACGAGATGGCCGCAACCGTGCGCGTGACAGTAATAGCAGCTGGTTTTGATCGCTGGGATAGTGATCGTGCAAGAAAACCTTCTAGATCTTTGTTTAGGAATACAGAGGAAAAAGAAGAAGGACTTTTAGCTGACGTTTTTGGTGAAGATTTTGATGACGAGGACGGTTTGGAAGTCCCTGACTTTTTAAAGTAAAAATTCTGAGTGGCACGAGAAATTTTTCGGCAGGCTTTAACTGATGGGAATTTTGTTGTTTCCTTAATTTCTGAAATCAAGGATGGTAACTTTTCAGCCGCCCAAAATGACAAAAATATATTAAGTAAGAATCAATCAGAACTCCACGACGGTGAGTGGAATTGGCTTTCTCAAGAGCATGGAGATGAAATTGTCTGGCTTGAAAGCCATGAAAGGGCTCTTGGTATTAAGGGTGACGCTCTAGCGACCATTTCTTCCCAAAAAATAATATCTATAACAATCGCAGACTGTCTACCGCTGTTGCTGACAGAGCAAAGCGGAATTGTAAGTCTGCTTCACCTGGGTTGGCGTGGAATTGAAAGAGGTCTTTTAGAGAAAACAGTCCAATTGATAAGAAAAAAAAGCGACGAACGGATATGTGCTGTTTTGGGACCATGTATAGATACTTGTTGTTATGAATTCGACGAAAATGAAATGCAGTCTCTTGTCAAAAAGTATGGTGAAAAAATAGTGGGTCGAACTCTTACGGGTGGTATTTCGTTAGACATAAGATTATGTGTAAAGGAAATACTTCGTAATTTTGATATTGATATCAAATATGAGGATTCTTCATGCACGAAATGTGATCCTCGATACTGGTCGTTTCGTGCCGATGCGACAGATAAGCGTCAAGTAATGATTGCCTGGAAGGAATAAAATGACTATAAGGATTCGCAGATGGAAACTTCTTATATAGATGAAGTCAAAGAAAAAGCTCAACAATTAGTTGAAAAGGTCAAAACTAAGAGTGATGGAAAAGCCACTTTACTTCCAGTTACGAAAGGCTTTGGAGCTAGGGAAGTTGAAGCGATGTTGGAAGTGGGTTTAACGGCCATCGGAGAGAGCTATGCACAGGAGATGCTTGAAAAAGCAAAAGTTATAAATGATGACAAAATTACTTGGCACATGATTGGTGGAATACAACGTAACAAGATTAAAAAATTATATAAAACTGTAGATCTTTGGCATTCTGTGGATCGAAAAGAAGTTATCGAAGAGATTTCTAAATATCAGAAATATTCCAAAGTTCTTATCCAGGTAGACATGAATAAACGATCTAAACAAGGAGGGTGTCCTCCCGAGAACGTCCCAGATTTAATACAGCTTGCAAATGACAAAGAGCTTATTGTTGAAGGCCTTATGACTATTGGAGTTGATAAAGATCTTGAGGCGACTAAAAATACTTTTGCCGGATTGGCTAAACTTGCAAAAAGCATGGGTTTGAAAGAAATTTCTATGGGCATGTCTAACGATTTTGAAATCGCAATCGATTATGGAGCGACTATTTTGCGAGTGGGCAGAAGTATTTTTGGTGAAAGAAGAAAAAAGTAGAAAGCTGAATATTTACATTTAAGGTGATACTTTTTTATTCAAATCTGGAGTTACTATTCTTTTACCTGTAGCTTAGATAAACGGAGGCGTTGATGTCGTTTTGGCAAAAGACCATGCTCTGGTTGGGTTTAGGGCCAGACGAAATGTACGAAGGAATGTCTGACGGCGTCCAACCTCGAAATTGGCCTAACGAACAGAGTCAAAACGAAACTGCAACCTCGAAACCTTCTAAGACTCATATAAAAGCAAGATTGATGGAAAATTTTACTGAAGAAAGATCCTCTGTTTCAGAATCCACCGGCACTGTGAGACCTCTGCGAGCTGCACGCTCCGCTAAACCAAAGACGGAAGAACCCAGAAGTTTCAATGAAGTCACTTCTTTTGCTGATAGATACACGTCTGGTAATGCTGTTCTAATTAAGTTAGAAGGTGTTGAACACGCAGTCGCACGAAGAATTATCGATTTTGCTAGTGGTTTGTGTTACTCCGAAAAAGGAGAGATGGAAAGAATGGGAAACCAAGAGTACCTGTTAGTACCCAAGGACGTAACTGTAGATCCCGAAACGCGAGAAAAAATAAAAGCAGAACTTAAGCGCGCCGCACAGGATTAGTTAGATGCCCAATGTTCTTTGTCTTTTTTTGCAAATCTATTCACTATTAATTTTGGCCAGAGTCGTATTTAGTTGGTTTCCAATTTCGCCTAATGGGGGAGCAGCTATATTTTCTGGATTTCTATCCTTCGCTACTGATCCAGTTCTTCGACCTTTACGTAAAGCTTTACCACCTATTCGCTTTGGTTCAGCTCTCATGGATTTGTCACCGATTGTTGCCTTCTTCGGAATAGGTCTACTGCAAAATTTTATTTGTGCTTGACAATATTTTTACTTATCTATTTCTTACGACTTAAGTACGTTAATATTTAAAAATGGCAATTGATGACATCGTTGAGTATCTCGAAACAGTCGATTTGAAAACAAAAATGCGTGGCTATGACCAAATAGAAGTCGACGAAATTTTTGATCGAGTTTGTGAAGAGATAAAAATCTTACGTGAGAATTTGAAAAACTCAGAAGAAAAGGAACGCATTGCAGAAGAGTATTTAGATTCAGAGATTAAAAGGCTAAACCTCAGAGAAAATGAGGTAGAAGCACTTATCGAAGAAGCAGAGGGTAAGGCGAGAAAGATACTTGAAGATTCTCGCGTAGAGGCAGATAATCTTAGATCCTTCACAGAAAAAGAATTACACGCATTAGCTTCAGAGGAACGTGAAAAATTGAAAAATGAACTGCTGGAGGCTGAAAATCGTCAAAATGACATTCAGAATAATGTCGATCTATTCGAGCAACAGTTTTCTGCACATCGTGAGAGAATACTAAGAGGATTGAGTGATATGCAGGAAGCAATTAAAGAGCTTTCTTTACTTCCTGAAAACTCAGTTTTGGACTCTAAATTTGTAGACCTAGTAAGTGACGATGAAATTTCCGAGTGATTTATAGCTTTAAAAGTAGAATTTGATATATCTGTTGCCCAATTTGAGTCTTTAGTAGTTTGTTTTTAGTATTATCCACATTTTCGTAAAGAAACTGAGGTAACCTTCACGGCTCGGAATAGGAGTTGACTTGGCTAACAAATCAGGAGCTAAAAAACCTGCAGCTAAAAAACCTGCAGCTAAAAAACCTGCAGCTAAAAAACCTGCAGCTAAAAAACCTGCAGCTAAAAAACCTGCA
>JUEM01000002.1:88808-121079 GCA_000817085.1 marine actinobacterium MedAcidi-G1
AAAAACCTGCAGCTAAAAAACCTGCAGCTAAAAAACCTGCAGCTAAAAAACCTGCAGCTAAAAAACCTGCAGCTAAAAAACCTGCAGCTAAAAAAGTAGAACGCAAACGTAAATTTGACAAGGCCTTTTTAGTTAAACAGAAGGAAGTATTAATAAAGGAACGCGCAAGTTATTTGGGCAGTGCTGAAACTCTTGAAGCAGAAGCGGATCAGTTATTGGAATATAGAGATCCTGGTGATGTCCAGTTCGATGAAGAGTCAGGTAGAGGCGACACTCTAGCGGTAGAGCGAGATCTCGATCTTGCTCTAAGCGCTCAAGCACGTGACGCTGTAGATGAAATCGATGCCGCACTTGAACGAATTAAAAATGGATCATACGGAGTTTGCAAGACTTCAGGCGAAGATATTCCTAAGGCTAGACTCGAAGCGATCCCATGGGCTTCAGAAAGAGTTGAATACAAAGCTGGAGGTTTAGGTCGGCGCTGAAAGGCAGTTGGTAATGGAAATTAGAAAATCTCTAACTGTAGTTATTTTAGCAACTCTTATTCTTGACCAACTAAGCAAGTGGTTTGCCTTAGAACATTTATCAAATGGGCGAGTTGTCGAGCTGTTTTGGACCCTTCAAATGCGTTTAGTGCGTAATGCGGGAATCTCTTTTGGCAAGGCTAGCAACTTGGGACAACTGGTATCAGTTGTTGTTTTCCTTGTCATTGTTGTTTTGCTCAAAGTAGCAGTGAATGCAGAAAATCGACGAATAGCGATTCTCTATGGCTTGATAATTGGAGGAGCGTTAGGCAATTTTACAGATCGCATTTTCCGCTCTTCCGATGGTTTCCTGAAAGGCGAAGTAGTAGATTTTATCGACTTTCAATGGTGGCCTGTTTTTAATATTGCGGACTCGGCAGTAGTCATTGGATGTTTATTATTTGCAGTAAATGGATTGCGTTTTGAACGAGTTTAATGAAGTCGTTCCTGATTCATTGGAAGGTGAAAGGCTTGACCGCTTAATTGCATTTATTGGAAGTGTAAGTAGAAGTGAGGCGTCAAGCTTAATTAGAAATGGTCGGGTCGTAGTCAATGACAAAGAGGTCACGCGTCCCTCATTTAAAGTTTCTATAGGGAATCGTATTGAGTTTTCTGTGAGCGATCATCAAGAGAAAGTAGAGATTGAAGCAGATTCTTCTATAGATTTTAAAGTGATCACTTCAGACGTTGATTTCTTTGTAATTGATAAGCCGGCTGGCTTGGTGGTACACCCTGGGGCTGGAAACTCTTCAGGAACTTTGGTTAATGGGCTTTTAGCGATAAGTCCAGAGATTAGAGATATAGGTGAAAAAAATAGGCCTGGTGTCGTGCATCGCCTAGATAAAGGCACTTCGGGACTTTTACTTGCTGCGAAGACAGATCTTGGATATCAATTTTTTGTTGATCAGTTATCACAACACAAAATAAAAAGGGTGTATAAGGCTTTGGTCTGGGGAGTCCTAGACGGCCCTGAAGGAATTATTGATGCCCCCATTGGTAGATCAAGCAAAAATAGGAAAAAAATGGCCATCGTGTCTAATGGTAAACGCGCAAAAACCACATATCGAGTAAGTGAGAGTTGGGCTTCTTCAAACGTTTCCTTATTGGAGTTAGAACTTGAAACTGGCAGGACTCACCAGATACGAGTTCATCTTTCTTCTATTGGTAACCCAGTTGTCGGAGATGAGATTTACGGGGTTAATAGAAATAATTTAGCTCTTAAAAGACAGTTTTTACATGCGCATAAACTGTGTTTCGAACATCCGCGCACCGGAAGTACCTGCGAATTTGAGTCTCCTCTGCCTGAAGACTTGAAAAACGTATTGGCAACTCTAGATGAGAATGAGTTCGATTAATTTGATAGCAGTTTTAGCCGAGTCGAGTTACTTTTAATACACATGGAACCTGTATTACCTGATTATTCGGACTGTTGCGTTAGTAAATTAGTCCCTGCATTGCTGGGCGTGTCAGACATTCCTTCATGTTTTTCAGAAGATATTTTTCTGGCAAAGAGTATTGTGCTTTTAGTTCTTGATGGACTGGGATGGGAACAGTTTCGAGATAACAAGAAACTTTTTCCAGCTCTATCTGAGTTTTCTGGAGATCTAATAACCACCGTTGCTCCTAGCACTACGGCAACTGCTTTAACCTCTATAACTACTGGCGTGCCTCCCGGTGAGCATGGAATAGTGGGATATAGAATATCTATTGAAGGAGGAATTTTAAATTCTTTGAGATGGTCAACAGGAAACAGTGCCGATAGGCCTGATCCCTACCAATTTCAATTGATGCCTGTTTTCGATAATCAGCAGCCAAAGGTAGTTAGTTCTGCCGAACATAAAGGATCGGGCTTTTCGAATGCCCATTTGAGGGATACTAGATTTTCGGGTTACAAGAATCGAAGTCAATTGGTCGAACTGATTGTCGATTCTGTAAATACTTCCGAGCCTTTTGTTTACGCTTATTGGGACGGAGTAGATCGGGTAGCTCACGAGTTTGGTTTTACTGATAGGTACTTTAGCGAACTTACAGAATGTGACCAGATGATTGCAGAACTGTTGCAGCGCTTACCATCAAACGTAGCTTTGGTAGTGACTGCAGATCATGGCCAGGTGGAGGTAGAGGATCGAATGATAGGACTCACAAGAGATCTAAATGATCTTGTTTCGAAGCAAAGCGGGGAAGCAAGATTTCGTTGGTTGCATGCTTTACCGGGGATGGAAGAGGATTTAATTCAGGCGTCAAAAGAAACATTTGAAAATTCAGCGTGGGTCATGTCCCAGAAAGAGATCTTAGAAGCTGGTTTTTTGGGGCCTTTAGTGAGTGGAACAGTTAGAGGGCGTTTGGGAGATGTTGCGTTGCTGGCGCGTGAAAAAATAGGATTCATTGACCCCGCTGAAAAGATGCCTTTTGAACTCATTACAAGGCACGGTTCTTTAACTAAAGAGGAAATGCACGTCCCTCTTTTGTCTGCTGTCACCTGATTTAGTTTATTAGCATAAAGTCGTGATTGAATAAGGAGAAAAATGACAGAACCTGTAGAACCTGAAATTCTTACTGAAGAAACAGAAGAGAGACAGAGCGAATTCGTTGAGGAGCCCGCGAAGGTTGTTCGTGTCGGAACAATGATGCGTCAACTCCTTGAAGAAGTTAAATCTTCTCCTCTGGACGACCAAAGTAGGGAAAGACTGAAAGAGATATATCAATCTTCCATTACGGAGTTGGGTTCTGCATTGTCTGATGATTTAAGAGAAGAACTTAACAGGCTTGCTTCTCCTTTTGGTTCTGATGCTTCACCCAGCAACGATGAACTTCGCATAGCCCAAGCTCAACTGGTTGGATGGTTGGAAGGTTTGATTCAAGGGATTCAGGCGGCGGTGTTTGCTCATCAATTTATGAATACTTCACAGATTGGGGACTCTCAACCTGGAATGCTCAACCCAGCTGGGGGAGAGAAATCTGATTTAAGTGAAGACAGACCGGGAAATTATTTGTAGAACTTATGTCTGCATCCTTCACTCATCTTCATGTCCACACAGAGTATTCACTTCTAGATGGAGCTGCCCGCGTTGGAGAGTTGGTTAAAGCCGCATCAGATGATGGTCAGAGAGCGTTAGGAATAACTGATCATGGGAATATGTATGGTGTTTTAGATTTTTATCGCGCATGTAGAGATCACGGTGTCAAGCCGATAATCGGCACTGAAGCCTATATGGCACACGAAACTCGTTTTGAACGTTTTTCTCGCAGAGGCCGGATGGATGACTCCGGGGGTGAAACGGATACCGGGCAAAAAATCATGTACCACTTGACTCTTCTAGCTGAAAATAACGTCGGCTACAAAAATATGATCCAGCTAGCTAGTAGAGCCTTTTTGGAAGGTTATTATTATAAGCCCCGAGTTGACTGGGAAATTCTCAACGATCACAGCGAGGGAATCATCGCTACCACTGGCTGTTTGGGAGGTCACGTCTTGCAGTCGCTATTGCGAGATGATTTTCAGGGTGCCTTAGATAAGGCTGGTCGACTTCAAGAGATATTTGGACGAGGTAATTTATTTGTCGAACTTCAAGACCAAGGTTTACCAGAGCAGATTAGGACAAATCCGAGTTTAGTTAAAATAGCAAACCAGATAGGAGCTCCGCTTGTTGCTACCAATGACTCTCATTACGTAAATCAAGAGGACTCTCATTCCCATGACGCATTATTGTGTGTTCAGACTGGGTGTGTAATGAGTGACCCTAACCGTTTTAAATTTCACGGCGATCAACATTATCTTAAATCCGCAAATGAGATGAGACGTATCTTCAGAGAAATACCAGAGGCTTGTGACAATACACTCGTTATAGCTGAGCGGTGCGATATAGAAATTGAGTTTGGAAACCCACAATTGCCAGATTTTCCTTTGCCTGCCGGATTTGATTCTGCTGATTCTTTTCTTTCGCACTTGACTCTAAAAGGAGCAAAAGAGCGTTGGGGCGATCCATTGACAGATGAAATTTCTGACCGAATTGTGTATGAGCTTAGAACAATTAGCGACATGGGCTTTTCAGCTTATTTTTTAATTACCTGGGATTTAATACGCTACGCACGCGAAAGAGGGATAAGAGTGGGCCCGGGGAGAGGTAGCGCTGCGGGATGTGCAGTTGCTTTTTCTTTAGGCATTACCGACTTGGATCCGATCAAATACGATTTACTTTTTGAGAGATTTCTCAATCCAGATCGGATAAGTATGCCCGATATAGATATGGATTTTGATTCTCGATATAGGGATGAGTTGATTCGGTATGCCGCAGATAAATATGGCCGAGATCACGTAGCTCAAATAGTTACTTTCTCTCAAATTAAAGCAAGGGCAGCAGTTCGCGATGCTGCAAGAGTGTTAGGTCACCCTTATGCAATTGGCGATCGAATTGCAAAAGCAATGCCCCCTCTAGTTTTAGGTCGCGACACTCCAATATCAGCGTGTATGGAGGAAATAGATGGCTACAGCGATGGTTATAAAATGGCTGCAGATTTGAGAGGTATGTATTCTGCAGATCCTGATGTGAAGCAAATAGTCGATGTAGCTCGTGGACTTGAAGGGCTTAGGCGGCAAGACGGAATTCATGCAGCAGCAGTTGTGATTACGAAAGATCCCCTTACTGACTACTTGCCAATTCAAAGAAAGCCTGAGTCGGGACAGGACCCAGAAGATGCGCCAATAGTTACTCAATATGACATGCATGGGGTAGAAGATCTTGGACTTTTGAAAATGGATTTTTTGGGTTTGAGGAATTTGGACGTTATTACCGACACTCTTATTTTGATTAAATCAACACGAGATTTCGACCTGGACATCGACAGAGTTGATTTAGACGACAAAGAAACTTTTCGAATGCTTTCTAGAGGAGATTCGATAGGTGTATTTCAATTGGAGTCAGGACCCATTAGGAGTTTAATGCGTTCATTGCATCCGACTTCATTTGATGACGTGGCTGCACTCGTTGCTCTTTATCGTCCAGGACCAATGGCAGCAAATATGCATAATGATTTTGCTGATAGAAAAAATGGTCGTAAAAGTGTCACCTATTTCCATGAAGACGCTGAGTCTCTCCTGAGCGACACGTATGGATTGATGATTTATCAAGAGTCAGTTATGAGAGTGGCACAGAAATTTGCTGGGTATTCCCTCGCTCAAGCTGACAACTTAAGAAAAGCATGTGGAAAAAAAGATCGTGCTCTAATGAAGAAAGAAAAAGCAGGATTTTTAGCTGGTTGCGATAAAACGGGTTACGACGCTTCTTTAGCAGAAGAACTCTTTGAGATCATAGAGCAATTTGCAGATTATGCATTTAATAAAAGTCATTCATACGGCTATGGGTTTGTTGCTTATCAAACTGCTTTTTTGAAGGCTAATTACCCTGTTGAATATTTGGCAGCTTTGCTGACGAGTGTTAAATCAAATCTAGACAAGGCAGCCATTTATTTAAATGAATGTCGATTGCTTGGTATAGAGGTGACTGTTCCGGATGTGAATTCGGCGTTTAGTGCATTCGCACCTATTCCTGACTTAAGTCAGAATGGTGATAAGGGAAAGATTGTTTTTGGCCTTTCGGCTATTCGAAATGTGGGGGAGGGATTAGTTAATTTAATTGTTGAAGAACGGAATGAAAATGGTCCTTTTGAAGATTTTTATGATTTCTTAGAACGTTGTCATACTTCAGTTTTGAATAAAAGAACAGTAGAGTCGCTCATCAAAGCTGGAGCTTTTGATATTTTTGGACACCCTCGACAGGGTTTACTGGAAGTATATGAAGAGCTTATAACTCTTACAGTTGCGCGTCGCAAGGAACATGATATGGGGGTGCTTTCCTTGTTTGGTGATGCGGAAGGTGAGCCAGTTTTTGACGAACGTTCTGAAATACCTAACGTGGAATTCGAAAAAGCCCAGAAATTAACTTTTGAAAAAGAAATGCTGGGTTTGTATGTATCTGACCACCCGCTTAAGGGTTACGAGAATGCTTTGGCACGTAAAACAGATTCGAAAATTATTGAACTTCGTGAATTAGAGGATGGTGGGTTTTTTACTGCTGGGGGAGTGGTTACCAATCTTTCGAAGCGTTGGACTCGTCGCGGTGACTTGATGGCTACATTTGATCTTGAGGATTTAAGCTCTTCAATTGAAGTAATGGTTTTTCCAAAGTCAATGGCAGAGCACGGGCATAAGTTGCTTGACGACTCTGTACTCCTTGTCAAAGGTCGACTCGATTCAAGAGAGGATTCACCGAAGTTGATTTGCTCAGAGTTGGAAACTTTCGAAACTTCGAATGATGATTCAGGGCAATCAATTCAAGTTTCTCTACCGCTTGAAAGAGTAGATGAGTCTACGATTTCTGAAATTAAGCAGCTTTTAAGTAATTATCCTGGAGATGTAAAAGTTTTCTTCCGTCTTGGTGATCGCCAATTACTAAGACTTTCTGATGATTTTTCTGTGGATCCAAGTAACGGATTAATTGCGGAACTGCGCATTCTACTGGGCGTCGATTCGGTTTCTTTCATTTGATTTCTAAGAGTTGCAAGAAGTAACTAGTTGGGGTTGGGATACTGCTTAGTATCCGGCAGGATGAATGACCTGCTGATATTAGAAATCTTCGGCAGGTTTACTTGTTTTTAGAGACTATTTATTTGAAACGGGGGCTTGGTTTCGGTGACTATAGAGGTCGAAACAAAAGATTGCAGCATGCTAGGTGATGCTGAACTTGAAGAGATGGCGGAACTTTGCGCCGAAGGTCCAAATTCTTTTGGAATAGGATTAATTTCAAAACAAACTGAAGAATGGGTGTTGTGCACAACCACACGTGAAAATGGTCATTTGAAAGGTTTTTCCTTTTTTACACTTGAGAGAATTGGTGGAACTCCTAGTGTGATAATAGGTCTTTCCTCGATAAGTAGGACGAGCAAACGAGACACACTCTTAAAAGCAATTGTTACTGAACATCTCCGTCGTGCAGTCCTAGCTTTCCCAGACGAAGATGTTGTCATGGGAGCAAGATTGAATGATCCTTCTGGCTTCGAAGCTTTTAAGTCTTTAACTGGAGTAGCGCCTGATCCTAATGTAAAAGAGACTGGCGAAGATCGCGCTTGGGGTAAGAGACTTGTGAAGCGTTACGGAATGTCTTCTCTCTCTTATGATGAGCACAAATTTATTGCAAAAGGATCTGAAGAAATGGCTTGCGTTATCGATCACGAGAGTCTTAAGCCTGAAAAGATAGATCCTGATGTTGCTGCCTTTTTCAAACCACTTAACTTGAAGCGTGGAGATGTTTTAATTGCGTACGGTTGGGCGATGGCTGAAGACCTCGAAAAGTTGGTCTAACAGTTCAAATCAAATAACAGATAATTCGGTCTCAGCGACCTTGAGTAAGAGGAGATCTTGTCGCTCCTTTATCGACCGTGAACCCCCTGAAGGCCTTGTCCTTGATTTAATTGATAAAGCACGTAGAACGCCAACAGCCGGCAATTCTCAAGGAGTCGAATTTCTTTTACTTGACGAAAAGTCTTTAATTGATGATTTTTGGGGAGTTTCATTTTCTGAGAAAGATAGAAGCGGTTTTTCCTTTCCTGGCCTGTTCAAAGCTCCTGCCTTGATAATTCCCTTTGGTGTTCCCTCTCTCTATACCGATAGGTATAAAGAGAATGATAAGAGCTATACGAATCTTGGTGGAGATAAAAAAGATTGGAAAGTTCCTTACTGGCTGACTGATGCGGCATTCGCCACAATGGCACTTCAATTGTTAGCTATTGAAGTGGAGTTAGAGACCTGTTTTATAGGTTTATTCGATAGAGAGGAAAGAATAAAAGAACATTTTTCAATTCCCGAAAGCTATGAAGCGTTGGGAGTATTGATTATGGGTTATCCCGATACACAAAAAGTAACACTTGGACGTTCGCAAAAACGTAAACGAAGGCCTTTGAATGAGGTAGTGCATCGGGGTGTTGGAGATTTCCGCTGTGAAAAATTCTAGTTATCTTCGATATGATCGTGATTAATGAATAACGAGAAAAAATGGCTAGGTGGTTTCTGAAATGAGTAAGCAAGTTTCTATTGTGGATTACTTGATATTAGACGAGTCTCCTTATTTGGAAGTAAATGAATGCACTAGCTGCTCTGCCAGGTTCTTTGATAGACGAAATGCATGTGCCTCCTGCGGCGCTACGGATTTTGTCAGACGGCGCATTTCAAATGAAGGCGTTTTGACATCTTTCAGTATCGTGCACAGGGCAGCTCCTTCTGTTCCCGTACCATTTGTGTCGGCGATAGTACTAACAGAAGATGGAACTACGGTTCGCTCGAATGTAGTCGGCCTCAAAGATCCAATGGATGTTGAATTGGGTATGAACTTAATTCTTACAACTTATCCGTGTGGGACCGATGATGATGGGAAAGAGTGCATAGCGTTTGGTTACGAGCCTATTTAAAAAAGAAGACTGAAAAGAGATAATAAAATGAGTGATGATTCAATTTGGATAATTGGTGCAAGCATGACGAAGTTTGCCCGCTATGAGGATCAGGATTCTGTCGATTTAGCATCCACGGCGAGTCTGGAAGCAATGGTAGATGCTGGTGTTTCGATTCACGATATGGATGTTTTGGCTGCAGGGACACTTTTTCAAGCAAGCACTAGCATGGGGCAGCGAATTCAAAAGCAGATTGGTCAAACGGGTATTCCTGTTTACAACGTTTCAAATGCTTGCGCTACAGGAGCTACAGCAATTCGTACTGTCTATCTTTCTATAAAAGCTGGAGAGGCAGATATGGGAATCGCTATAGGTGTAGAGCAAATGGGGAAAATGGGCTTGTTGTCAGGTGCGACAAAGTCGGAACGCAATATATTTGAACCCTCTGGTCGTTATGGCGCCGTTATGGGGGTAGATGGATTTTTAGGAACAGAGACAATGCCTGGCGTGTTTGCTCAAGCAGGTATGCAGTATGCCTATGAAAATGATGGAGTTGGTTTCGAACAATTTGCACGAGTTGCTTATAAAAATCACAAACACTCAACTCTTAATCCTCTGGCGCAGTATCAAAAAGAGTTTTCGATGGAAGAAGTTATGAGTGCACCAGTGCAAAGCTACCCAAATACCCTCTTGATGTGCTGCCCTACGGGCGATGGCGCTGCTGCAGTGATACTTGTTTCTGAAGAAAAACTTCGATCCTTGCCTTCAGAAACTCAAAAAAGGGCAGTAAAAATTTCGGCGTCTGTATTAACATCCGATCCTTATATAGAAAGCGGACAAGTTCAGCCCGACGTTAACACCCTCACAAAAAATGCAGCAGCACAGGCTTATGAAATGGCCGGATTGGGTCCGGAAGATTTAGATTTGGTTGAGTTGCATGACTGCTTTGCTACGGCTGAATTGATCCACTATGACAATCTAGGATTATGCGAGCCTGGTGGAGCGGGAGATTTTATTGATTCTGGTAAGCCTTTTAGAGATGGAAGTATGCCTGTGAATGTTTCTGGTGGGTTAATTTCGAAAGGTCACCCAATAGGGGCAACTGGAGTTGCAAATGTATTTGAAGTTACTACTCATCTAAGAGGAGAGGCTGGAGATAGGCAAGTTGAAGGAGCTAAAGTTGGGTTAGCTCATGTGATCGGCCTCGGTTCTTCTTGTGGTATCCATATTTTAGAAAAAGCTTCTTAAGTAATAGAAAGCAATAAATAAGAATGTCCAATAAATGGATTCTAGGTGCACGCCCGAAGACTTTACCTGCGGCGGTATTGCCAGTTGTGCTAGGCACCGCTGCGGCATCTACAGAAAAATTTTCTTTTCTTTCAGCTAGTTTATGTTTAATCATTGCTCTTGCTTTGCAAGTGGGTGTTAACTATGCAAATGATTACTCAGATGGTGTAAGAGGTAGCGATGGTCCCATGCGTATAGGTCCCACTCGGCTGGTGGGTGGAGATCTAGCCCGAGCCTCTCAAGTACTTAAAGCAGCGATGTTTATGTTCTTTGTCGCTGCTTTATCAGGTTTATACCTGTCATTGCTTACAACGCTTTGGTTGATCCCTATTGGCCTTGCTTGTATTTTCGGTGCATGGTTTTATACGGGTGGATCGAACCCCTACGGTTATAGGGCGCTAGGGGAGTTGTCAGTTTTCATCTTCTTTGGACTAATAGCAACAAATGGAAGTTTCTTCGTTCAATTGGAAAGAATCTCGATTCAAGTTTTTCTTTTAAGTTGTGTCGCCGGGCTTTTATCTTGCGCACTTTTGACTGTAAATAATTTGCGTGATTATGAAAATGACAAGAAAGTTGGAAAACGAACTCTTTCTGTTTTGATGGGGGAAGCTGCAAATCGAAACTTGTTTACTTGGATGGTTATTTTAAGTTTCTTCATAAGTTTGGTGCTTTCCTTCTGGCATACTTGGGTCTTTCTAGTCCTAGCTGCCACTCCTTTTGTCTATAGGAGCATCAAGATTGTCTATGAAGCAAATGACGCCATAAGTTGGAACAATGCACTGAAAGTTGTGAGTATTTTACAAATTTCACTAGGTGTTTTACTGACATTAGGTCTTCTTATTTCTTCCTAATCTTTTTGTTTTTCTGCAATGAGAAGTTGGGCTATCCCGCCAGTAAGTTTGAACTTTTTAACATTGCTGAATCCAGACTGTTCTATCATTTCGACAATTTTTTTCTCTTCCGGTAAATATACGACAGAACGTGGAAGGTAGCTATAAGCGGTTTTGTCAGAGAAGACCCCACCAATGAAAGGCACTATTTTTTTGAAGTAAAAAGAATGTCCTGCTTTTATAAAACGATTCTTTGGTTCGTCTACTTCAAGAATTGCTAAGTGCATGCCTGGCTTCAATATCCTCGCAGCTTCCTTAAGAAATGGGTTTATGTCTAGAAAGTTTCTAAGTGCGAATCCGCATGTAATTCCGTCTATAGAGGAATCGCGTATTGGTATTTTTAAAGCGTCACCATTAATCAGTGGTGCTTTTGTATTAAATGATCCCAACATTCCTCGCGAATAATCCATTCCAATGGGATTCGCTCCAGCCTTACGTAATGAGTCGCATAAATCACCTGTACCACATGCAACATCGAGGACTCGGCTTCCTGGATGGGTATGTATAAATTTGACAGTTTTTTTACGCCATTTGATATCTAGACCAAAGGTAATGATTCGATTTAGTAAGTCGTATCGCGGGGCGATTCGATCGAACATTTTTCTTACAGTCATTTCCTTTTCCGAAAAAGTTGGGAGAGGCGTCTCTTTCTTTGAAGGTTTCATCTAACTGAACCAGATTTTCTGGTAGTCGCGACTGAGTGGGTGTAAGAGGAGAGAAAAGAGAACTACAGGAAAGACGAGAGAAAAAATTGTATCAAACCCGATGCTTTGAGAGGTTAGTCGCATAGCTATTGAAAGGAGAGAGGTCATTACCCCTAGTTTCCAAGCAATTTTTTTGTCATTTGCTATCCCATAGCCTGCTAAGAGCATTCCGGCTCCTATTAAAGCTAAAAAGGTTCCTCGCGCAATGTTGAACACACCTTCCATGTAGAGCAGTACGTTTCCAAGAACAAGCGTTTGGGTTTGATTCGTGTTTATCCAACGTCGAGTCTGCAATTTTTATCCTCATTTCTGAATTCTAAAAATTCTATTAAGAAAAATATTTAGGTTTTTACGAGTTATCTTGACGAATCATTCGTTGAAAGCAACGATTTGTAGAAATATGTTCAAAACCGAGAGAATCATAAGTTTTCAGTGCAGGATAGTTGTCGGATTCAACGTATAGGAATACTTCTCGTATTTTTTTCTTGGACAGCCATTCCAATCCTGATAAAGCTAGTTGCCGACCAAGTCCTTGTCCCTGAAAAGATGGGTCAATTGCAATTACGTATATTTCACCTTTTTTGAGTGTTGAGTTAGTAGGTACGTGAATTTTCATCCAGCAAAAACCTCTAAGTTCATTATTTGTCTCGAGGATACGAAAATCCTCATCTGCATACCAGGCTTCAGATTGTGTTTCTGTCAAGCTTTCTATTGTCATTCCGCTTTGTTCAGGGTGCCAATCAAAAGCAGCATTGTTTATTCTTATAATTTCATCAGGATCACTTTTGGTAAATCCGCGTGTTTCTATTTCTGCTGGTAAAGCGGGGAGACCTCTTGAGAGAATTCTTAGATCGCGAAAAGGCGAATAACCTGCAGCGACCGGCACAGCGTTATCCTCTTCACTGATATTTTCTATCCAGTATTCGATGTTTCCGCCCCCCGAAATCGAAACGGTGTGTGCGGCGGCTTCCAGCATTCGGCGGGACCGTTCTTCGTTGCTTTCATGAATCTTTAGTTCAAGAAGCCAAGTATCATTTCGTTTTTCAGTCTCCCCGACGTTCTTTTTTGTCAAAGTTGCATTATCAGTTCCGTCGGAAACAAGTAATTGTTCCATTACTCAGAATGCTACTGGAGAGAATGAAAGACGATACGGTTTGATTATGGGAAGACCAAGATCACCTAAAGGTCGAGCACAAGAAGCTCATAAGAGGTTAGGTTTTGAGTATCCTGATGCCAAATGTGAGTTAGATCATAAGAATTCATTCGAATTACTAGCGGCAACAATCTTGTCGGCCCAGTGCACAGACAAAAGAGTTAATATGGTTACTCCAAAACTTTTTGATGAATACCCTGACGCCGCAAGTTTGGCTGAAGCTAATGAAATAAGCGTTCAAGAGATTGTCAGATCAACCGGATTTTATATTAATAAAACTAAAAGTCTTTTAGGTATGGCTCAAGCTTTGGTGGACAATCATGAGGGAGAGGTTCCTTCATCAATGGAAGAATTAACAAAATTACCAGGGGTTGGTAGAAAAACAGCGAATGTTGTGAGGAGTGTCGCATTGGATTTGCCTGGTTTGCCGGTGGATACTCATGTCGGGCGTCTCTCGAGGCGTATTGGTATTACTGAAGAAACAGATCCAGTAAAAGTTGAGATGGAACTGAATCCAATGGTTCCGGCATCTGAGAGAGGTTTATTTAGCTTGAGACTAATTCTACATGGCAGGAGAGTCTGCGCTAGTAGGAAACCTGTATGTGAAGATTGTTCATTAAGTGATTTTTGCGTAAGTTCGCAAATTTAAAAATTTCAATTTGGAAATAAATTTTTATTGAGTGTAATTTTGGTTATCCGGGTACCGCAACCCGGTTTGGCGAGAATCGGGTTCCCGCCACCCGCCTCGCTTGCTCAGCGCCCTTAGGGGCGCTGAGCTTTTTATAAGCTCTTTGAAAGATGTTCCAATTCCCTTAAAGCGCCGCGAAGATGACGTTCAGTCTCTAGTAAGTTCCTGTTGCTTGCATCTATTTCATTTTCAGAAGAAGACTTATCATTAATTTCTATTAAGGCATTAAGTAAAGATTCAAGTTGACTTTTCAGCGAAGACAGTTCAGCCTTTGAAATTATTTGCATCCATAAGTTTGGTTCAAATGGGGAAAATTTACAACAAGATAAATCGTTACCGATCACTGCAGCCCAGCAGGTAGCGTTATGTGATGCTTAAGCAAATCGATTTCAGGGGAAAAGGTTCAGAGTGGAAAGACTTTATGCCTGCTTCAACTGAGATTGATGAGCTCCCAATTGAGGCTGTGCGAGAGATAATTAGCGAAGTTAGAAATTTGGGGGATACTGCATTACGTAATCTGACGCAGAAATTCGATGGCATCGTCCTTGACGATTTGGTAGTAAATCAAAAAGAGGTAGAAAAAGCATACCATTCGATTTCTAAGGAATTTAGAGACGCTCTTAACGCTTCAGCTGAAGCAATTGTGACTTACCAGGAAACACAATTAACTGAACACACAATCTTGGACGATAACGGCTTATCTATTGAAACTTTTCAAAAACCAGTCGCCAGTGCTGGTTGTTACGTGCCTGGAGGTTTAGCCTCATATCCGTCGACTGTGCTAATGACCGCTCTAATTGCCAAAGTTGCGGGTGTTGAAAGAGTAGTCGTGACTGTGCCACCGGCTGGCGGTCAAGGAATTTCAATTGATACTTTAGCGGCAGCTTTTGTTGCGAAAGTAGATGTCATTCATCCAATTGGTGGAGCGCAAGCAATCGCAGCACTCGCTTATGGAACTGAATCTGTACAACCTGTCGACGTTATAGTCGGTCCAGGAAATATTTATGTTTCTTTAGCCAAACAAGAAGTGGTTGGAAGGGTTGGAGTTCCCGCTTCATTTGCTGGACCATCAGAGATAATGGTGATTGCAGATTCAACAGCACCAGCAAAATTTGTCGCTGTGGATCTTGCAGTTCAAGCAGAACACGGGCCTGGAGGCAAGTCGTGGCTGGTAACTACAGATGAAAATTTTGCCGCTGAAGTTTCAGATGAATTAGAAAATTTAGTGAGGAACTCTTCGAGAGGAGAAAACATTAAGTCAACTTTCGAGACTGGGGGCTATTGTGCACTAGTAGATGACCTGGACTCGGCAGTGGCAATAGTAGACGAAGTTGCTCCGGAACACTTGCAAATCATGACAACTAACGCAGCAGAGGTGGCAAAGAAAGTATCAAACGCCGGAGCAATTTTTTGTGGCAACTGGTCGCCTGCTTCTCTAGGAGATTACTTAGCGGGTCCAAGTCATGTACTGCCGACTGCTGGAACTGCAAGATTTGCTGGCGCACTAACAGTCAGAGATTTTATGCGAGACATTCACGTTGTCACAAGTTCTGAAAAAGCTTTAAATCGTCTCGGTCCGCACATATTTAACTTTGCTGTAACTGAAGGACTTGAAAGCCATGCAGACTCGATCCGCCTGCGAGGAGTTCGAATTGAATAAAATTCCGTTAACTCGAAGAGATCTCGGTGTTCTCGAAGGATACCACTCACCACAACTCGACGTGCCTGTGAGATTAAATACAAATGAATCTCCATTTCCTCTTCCAGATACTTTTACTCAAGAGTTTCAATCTGAAATCAAAAACTTTGATTTAAATCGCTACCCGAACCGTTCGGCAAATGAGTTATGCACCTCTATAGCTGATAAAGAACTCTTGAGAGGGAGTGAGGTTTTCGTTGCCAACGGATCCAATGAAGTAATACAGTCAATTTGTTTGGCTTTTGGCGGGAATGACAGATCAGCTTTGATTTTTGAACCGACTTATGCGATGCATTCTCAAATAGCAAAGATCACAGGAACTCGTGTTATCGAAGGATCACGTAATGCAGAATTTCAAGTTGACGAAAATGCCGCACTTGATGCAATTAAAAAAGACAGGCCCGAAATAGTTTTTCTTTGCTCCCCGAATAATCCGACTGGCAATATTGAGACTCCAGAGTTAATTGACGGGATTCTTACTGAGCTTAATTCAACAGGAGGCTTACTGGTTATTGATGAGGCCTATAAAGAATTTTCGGAGAATGCTTCAGAGCTGATCGTAAGTGATGAATCTAATGTGGCTTTTATCCGCACCTTTTCTAAAGTTTGGTCTTTGGCAGGCATTCGTCTCGGGTATTTACTTGCTCCGGAATGGTGTATAAATATGATCAAAACTGTTTCTCTTCCTTATCATCTTGATTCTGTGAAACAGAGAGTTGGTATTTTGGCTTTAAAACATGAAGATGAGATGAGACGAAAAGTTGATGAGATCAAAAAAGAGAGAAAAAAGGTTTTTGATGCTTTAGTTTCTCTTCCTTTAAAAGTTTGGCCGTCTGAAGCTAATTTTTTATTGTTCAAGCCTGAGCTGATCGATGCATATAAATTGTGGGAAGAGTTACTTGAAGAAGGAATTTTGATTCGTGATTGTTCTAGCTGGGAAGGTTTGGGTGGCTGCTTGCGAGTTACGATAGGTAGCAAAAGCGAGAATGATACCTTTTTGAATGCAGTTAGGAAGATACTTAAATGACAGATCGTAAAGCTTCTATAGAAAGAAAAACGAAGGAAACAGATATTCAGGTGACAGTTGATCTTGAAGGTGGAAATACTTCAATTGAGACTGGAATACCTTTCTTTACCCACATGCTTGAACAATTGGCCAAACACTCTGGTATAGGTCTTTTGGTGAAATCAGTTGGTGACCTAGAGGTCGATGCACACCACACTGTAGAAGATGTCGGTATCTCGATTGGAGAAGCCTTTAATGCTGCGCTTGGTAATAAAATTGGAATTAGAAGATTTTCATCTGTCAGTGTGCCTTTAGATGAAGCGCTAATAGATGTAGCACTTGACATCTCCGGTAGATCTTTCTGCAATTATGAAGTTGATTTTCCGGGAGAAAAAATATTAGGTGATCCACCCTTTGATCCACAATTAATGGAGGAGTTCTGGAGGGCTTTTGTAGCTACATCAAAAGTAACCCTTCATATTTCATTAGTGCGTGGTAAAAATACTCACCATATAGTTGAAGCGACTTTTAAAGGAGTTGCGCGAGCGTTGAGAGACGCAGTGAAAATTGAAGGTGTCGATCTTCCTTCAACGAAAGGATCCTTGTGACCTCTCGGCCAACGGTCGCGATATTTGATTACGGAATTGGAAATTTAAGGTCAGCGCAGAAAGCTCTTGAATTTGCTGGTGCGGAAGCAATCCTTACAAATGACAAGTCAATTTTGAAAGAATCTGATGGGGTTGTTCTGCCAGGTGTGGGAGCATTTGGCAGGTGTGCAGAAGCGCTGGTAGAAACTGAATTATTTTCTATTGCAGCTTCTATGGCCGAAGAAGCCGCTTCAGGGGCTAAGCCGTTTTTAGGAATCTGTATAGGTATGCAACTTTTGTATAACGGAAGCGATGAAAGTGTTGGGACAAAGGGTTTAGGAGTTATTAACGAGCAGGTAAGGGCTATCGAGGGAGATGTAAAAATTCCCCAAATGCAATGGAATAAGTTGAAATGCAACTTTAAACACCCGATGCTTAAGGGAATTGAAGAAGACCCTTGGGTCTACTTTGTTCATAGTTATTCAGCACCAATAACAGAAGAAAGCGTAGCTTTCTGTGATTACGGGAGCGATCTTAATGCTGCTATTGCTATAAATAACTTGTGGGCTACACAATTTCATCCTGAAAAATCTGGAAAAACAGGTATGAGGCTTCTAAAAAACTTTCTTTCTCTATTGAGAAGTAACCAAGAATGAAAAAAAATGTATTTCCTGCTATTGACCTAATTGATGGTAAATGTGTCCGTCTTTTACAAGGTGTGTATTCAAGTGAAACTCAATATAGCGACGATCCGATTTCGCAGGCGCTGTCTTTTCAAGAAGAAGGCGCTTCATGGATTCATATCGTCGATTTAGACGCAGCTAGAACAGGGATTGCTAATAATGCTTCAATAATTGAAAAAATTGCTTCTCAATTAGAGATTCCTGTGCAAGTAGGGGGAGGGATTCGTGACCTAGAAAGAGCCCGCTTAATTTTTGATTCCGGTGTTACTCGTATTGTTATTGGTACGGCAGCCATAGAGAACCCATCTTTGCTCGAAGAGGTAGTTTCAATTGGCAGGGTGGCGATTGCCGTTGATTTGAAAGGCAATAAAGTAGCTGTTCATGGCTGGAAGAAGAAAACCGATTTGTCTTATACAGACCTCTTTGAAAGATTCGAAAAAACAGGTGTTGATGCTTATATCGTTACACATATCGAGAGAGATGGCACTTTAGAAGGACCTGATATTGATGCCTACAAGAATATTATTTCATCAACCACAAAAGATGTGATTGCGTCCGGCGGTGTGGGTTCTACTGATGATCTGAGAGATTTGAGCTTATTAGATGTCAATGGGAAAAATCTAAGAGGTGTGATTGTGGGCCGTGCTTTTTATGAAGGAAAATTCTCTCTATCTCAAGCCATTGAGGCTTTCGAATCCATATGAGAGTGGTACGTATAATTCCATGTTTGGACGTCGATGAAGGTCGAGTTGTTAAAGGGATTAATTTCGTCGACCTTCGGGATGCGGGAGATCCGGTTGAATTGGCTTCTGTTTATAACGATCAAGGTGCGGATGAAATAGTTTTTTTAGACATAACTGCTTCTTCAGATTCACGCGAGACGCTTCATGAAGTCGTAAGAAGAACAGCGGAAGAAATATTTATACCATTCACTGTCGGTGGCGGTATCCGCTCTGTCGAGGATGCTAGACAGATACTCCGACTCGGGGCGGATAAAATATCTTTGAACACTGCTGCTGTTATTAGACCAGATTTGATAACTGATGTAGCTAACGAGTTCGGCAAGCAATGCGTAGTCGTCGCTATTGATGCTAGGCGTAGCGATAAAACTATTTGCGGGTTTGAAGTTTTCACTCATGGCGGAAGAGAGGCGACTGGTCTGAGTTTACTTGCATGGGTGAGGGAGGTAGTCGGAAAAGGTGCAGGTGAAATTCTTTTAACGTCGATGGACAGAGATGGAACAAAAGATGGTTTTGATATTGAAATGCTCAAAGCTGTGAGTCAGGAGGTATCAGTGCCGTTAATAGCTAGTGGCGGTGCGGGGAATTTGAAAGATATGGTCGATGGGGCATTATCAGGTAATGCTGATGCACTTTTAGCTGCCTCTATCTTTCATTTTGGAGAATTAACAGTTTCTGAGGTTAAAAAAGAATTGTTAAAAGCCGGTTTAGCTGTGAGAGGTGCTTAATCAGGTTGCCGATACCGTGATTTCTGTGAATGATTCAAAAGTGATAAAAATGCCTGGCCCAGCTGAAGACGAAGGTCTTCCAATAAAAATGCTAAATGATCGAATTCTCGTTCAGATTGATGATGAAGATGGTGAGAGAAGGTCAACGGGAGGAATACTTATACCTGCCACCGCTCAGATGGGTAAACGGTTAGCCTGGGCCGAAATAGTTGCTGTGGGGCCCAATGTCCGTTCGATGGAGGTTGCTGACCGAGTGCTTTTTAATCCGGAAGACAGATATGAAGTTGAGGTGAGAGGTCTCGACTACATCATTTTGCGAGAGCGCGATATTCATGCAGTGGCCTCTAAACGTCTAGAAGAAGGCAGTACAGGGCTTTATCTATAATATATTTTCATTTTTAATGCATGAGAATAATAGACTTGTGGAATGGAATCTCAAATAGGTAAGTCATTTAATATAGACGATGAAGAAATTTCGCGCATTAGTTTTAATTCCGAAGGTTTAGTTCCTGCAATCGTTCAAGAGGAGAGTTCGGGAAAAGTTTTGATGATGGCTTGGATGAACGAGGAGTCACTTAGAGAAACTCTTTCTACCGGTAGGACCTGGTTTTGGAGCAGAAGCCGTCAAGAGTATTGGTGTAAAGGCGAGACTTCTGGCGATAGGCAATTTGTTCAAAAAGCCTTTTACGATTGTGATTTCGACACGTTACTTTTTTCAGTAATTCAGGAGGGTAAAGGAGCTTGTCATACAGGTGAGTTCACTTGTTTTTTCACTCCTTTTGGTTCCAGTGCAAACTGATTTATTAATTTCTCCGTCTTTCACCGAGTTTCAGCGTTTGGCTGGGAATTACAACGTAATTCCAGTTTGGACTGAGATACTGGCTGACCTAACAACTCCTGTAGCGCTTTTTAATCGTTGTATCGGTAGTGATGATGGTTTTCTGCTTGAAAGTGTTGATCGAGGAGAGCATTGGGGTCGATGGTCATTTATAGGTGGGAAGCCCTTGGCGACAATCACTAAAGAAAACAATCAGATCTATTTAGAAGGTTCATTACCGGTTGCGGTAGATCCAGAAATGAGTTTGTTAGAACTTTTAACTGATCTATTAGATGTATTTGAAACTCCACACATTGACGATTTTCCACCTTTACATGGTGGACTCGTTGGGTATTTAGGGTATGACATAGTTAGAGAAGTAGAGAATTTGCCCCATGTGCCCAATGATGACAAGCACTTGCCAGATGCAAAACTCTCGGTGATAGGCGATCTGATCGCAATCGACCATTGGAAGCAGAGAGCTTTTCTGATTTCAAATGTTCTAATAGGCGATAAAGAAACTGAAAGCTCGATCGAAGAAAAGTACAAAAATTCTATTAGACGATTAGAGGACTTAGCGGAGACAGGAGCCACGGGTTCAGAGGAACCCCTAATGTTCCCTCCGCCTTTAGATGAAGACCTACCGGAGGTGATGTCAACTTTTGAAACGGATCAATTCTGTTTAGCCGTGGAAACTGCAAAAGAACACATAATAAATGGAGATATTTTCCAAGTTGTTTTATCGCAAAGGTTCGACGTGGAGTTGGACGCTGACCCTTTTGATGTGTACAGAGTTTTACGACAGATAAACCCTAGCCCGTATATGTATTTCTTCCGTTATGAGGAACTTTCAATTGTTGGCGCTTCTCCAGAGCCAATGGTGCGCTTAATTGAAGGAAAGGTTTTTTCACGACCTATAGCAGGCACTAGAAAAAGAGGAAAAACAGATGAAGAAGATCGCATTCTTGCTTCTGAGTTAAAAGAAGATCCAAAGGAATTAGCTGAACATGTAATGCTCCTAGATTTGGCACGGAATGATTTAGGTCGAGTAGTCGAGTTTGGTACAGAGACAGTTGATGAGACAATGACATTAGAAAAATATAGTCATGTGATGCATTTGACTAGTCAGGTTTCTGGCGATCTTCGAAACGACTTGGGCCCAATTGATGTTTTGCGAGCAACCCTTCCAGCTGGAACTGTGTCCGGTGCTCCTAAAGTCAGAGCAATGCAAATAATTGATGATCTCGAACCGACAAAACGCGGACCTTATGCCGGGGTTGTTGGATATTTTGATTTTTCCGGAAATATAGATACGGCAATAACAATAAGAACAATGATCGTAAAAGATGGAGTTGCTTCGGTTCAGGCTGGAGCTGGAATAGTTGCTGACAGTGATCCTCATGCAGAAGATCAGGAATGCAGAAACAAAGCCCGTGCATTACTGGGAGCAATACCTGCAGCTCGAAAAATGTCAAGACAGCGTCAAAGTCAGAAGTGAACTTCTTTTGTGTGAGGATGTTTTGATCCAATGACTTACCTGCAGAAAATTTTAGATTCGCATCGTCGAAGTGCTGGAAACGACAATAGAAGTTTTGAACTTTTATACAAACAGGCTAGTGATGCTGCCCCCACCAGAGGATTTGAGAATTCATTAATAAAGCATTCTGAAGAGGGGATAGCTGTAATTGCAGAGATTAAGAGAAAGTCACCATCAAAAGGCGACTTATTTACCGCCCTTAACCCTGCCGTCTTAGCTGCTGAATATGAAAGTGGTGGAGCGGCAGCAATTTCCGTGTTAACGGACGAAGAAAATTTTGGTGGTTCTGAACAAGATTTAATCGAAGCGTCAAGAGCGGTAGAGATACCTGTTTTGCGAAAAGATTTTACAGTTGACCAGCGCGATATTTGTGATGCACGAATAATGGGAGCCGATGCTGTTTTGTTGATTGTTTCCGCTTTGGATCAATTTGAACTCAAAGATTTTTTGGAACTTTCAATAGAACTTGGTTTGGATCCGTTAGTTGAAGTTAGTGACGAAAAAGAATTAGATCGAGCTTTATCGATAGAGGCGAAATTGATCGGGGTTAATCAAAGAGATTTGAAGTCATTTGATGTCGATCCATTAAAAGCTAATACTTTAATCTCAAAAATTCCTGATTCTGTAACGGCTGTAGCGGAGTCAGGTATAGACGGAGGTGAAAGTGCCCGTAATCTGATGAAAGCTGGATATTCAGCTGTACTTGTTGGAGAGTTGTTGGTCAAATCAGATAATCGGATTAAAACACTTTCTGAGCTTAGTAATAAATTTGAGGTAAAAAGCGATGACTGACATAGCTACAGGTGAAACTTTCGTAAAAATTTGTGGTGTGACTAACCAGGAAGACGCATTTTTAGCTATTGATTTTGGGTGCGACGCCATTGGTTTTAATTTTGTTTCTACCTCAAAAAGAAGAGTTGAAACTGAGTTTGTGAAAAATTTGGTAAAAAAACTACCAAACGGAATTATGAGTGTTGGAATTTTTAGTGATGTCACTCCTGAAGAGATAACCCGCATAGTTGAAATAACAGGTCTTAATGCTGCACAAATGCACGGAAATGAAAGCCATGAAGATTGTCAGCTAGTTGCAAAGAGCGTTCCTTTTACTATCAAAGCTCTTCCTTTTGACTCATCAGATTTATCTAACTTTGACGATTATGGTGTGGATTTTCTACTTTTGGACTCGAACACTCCTGGTGAGGGTAAGAGATTTGATTGGAATATCTCAACGGAGTCTATAAAAAGTGAAAAATTAATTTTGGCTGGTGGGTTGAATGTGGAAAACCTTAGCGCTGGAATTGAAAAGTTTTCTCCTTTCGGTGTTGATGTGGCTACTGGAGTGGAGTCCGAACCTAGACGGAAAGATCCTGAGTTGTTAAAAATTTTTATTGAAACTGCAAAGTCATTTAAAGCAAAAACTGATTGATATTTTCTAGAGTGAGTATATGAATTTAAAAAACCCTAATGAAAAAGGAAGGTTTGGACCCTTTGGGGGACGATATGTCCCTGAAACGTTGGTGCCGGCATGCAATGAACTCGAAAAATCATTTATTGATGCTTGGAACGATGATTCGTTTCGGAAAGAACTAGATTCTCTTCTTTCTGACTATGCGGGTAGACCATCACCTGTTACAGAATGTTTCAATCTTTCTTCTGAGCTTAATTGTCGACTGTTATTGAAACGAGAGGATCTTAATCACACCGGGTCCCACAAAATTAATAATGTACTGGGCCAAGCTTTACTTGCTAAGAGGATGGGAAAAAAACGTTTGGTGGCGGAGACTGGTGCTGGTCAACACGGGGTAGCGACAGCAACGGCAGCTGCTCTTTTAAATATGGAATGCTGCGTTTACATGGGTGAAGTAGATGTGAAACGACAAGAGCTGAACGTTTTCCGAATGAAGTTATTAGGGGCGGAGGTAAAAAGTGTCGAATCCGGAAGTAAAACTCTAAAAGATGCTGTAAATGACGCAATGCGTGACTGGGTGGCAACCGTTGAAGAGTCCTACTACTGCCTTGGGTCGGTTATGGGTCCTCATCCTTATCCATGGATGGTTAGAACGTTTCATGAGGTCATAGGAACAGAGGCACGGAAACAATCGGAAGAGATTCTCGGTACCACACCTGATGTTGTTTGTGCATGCATTGGGGGTGGGTCTAACGCAATAGGTATTTTCTCTGGCTTTATTGACAGTGATGCAGAACTGGTCGGAGTTGAGCCAGCTGGCGGAGCTGCAATCGGAAGAGGTGTCCCGGGAGTAGTGCATGGAATGGAGTCGTTCTTAATGCAAGATGAATTTGGTCAGGTTTTAGAAGCAGAGTCAATAAGTGCAGGGTTAGATTATCCGGGTGTGGGCCCTGAACACAGCTACCTATCATCGACCGGAAGAGCCCGTTATGAGTCAGTTACTGATGCTGAAGTAATCGACGCTTTTCAACTATTGAGTCGCAGTGAAGGCCTAATTCCGGCATTGGAACCAGCTCATGCCCTTGCTTGGGTCTCGCGAGAACGCGAGTACTTGACTGGTAAAACTGTTTTGTTGAATCTTTCCGGCCGGGGTGACAAAGATGTTGGACAGATGATGGAAATCTTGAATGTCTGAGAATGTAGAGATTGAGTCGGTTCTTCGAAAAAAAATAGATTCCGGAAAGAAAGCTCTAGTTGTTTACATAACTGGTGGTTTAGGAAATGATTGGATCCAAACAATGCATTCCGTTATTGAAGCTGGAGCCGATGTTGTAGAAATTGGAATTCCTTTTTCTGACCCAGTGATGGATGGACCTATTATCCAAATGGCCAACGAGTCTTCGATGGAATCTGGATCTACACCTGTAAGCATTTTGAATGACTTGAGAGGAGAAAGTTCTGCAGCACCTCTTGCTGTAATGACTTACTACAATCTTGCTTACAGGATGGGGCATGAGAGATTTGCTTCAGGACTTGCTTCAGCTGGAATTTCTGGTTGCATACTTCCTGATTTACCTTTAGAAGAGTTAGATGCATGGTCGGAGTCGGCGTCTAACTCTAAGATTGAAACAATCTTATTAGCCGCTCCCACAACGCCTGACGAGAGACTTTACGAAATATGCACAAGAAGTTATGGGTTCGTTTACGCGGTGGGGCTGCTCGGAGTGACTGGAGTGCGCTCTGAACTGGCTGATAGTGCAATCGAAATCGCATCGCGATTGAAAAAAGTAACTTCTAAACCTGTTCTGGTGGGAGTTGGGATTGGTACTCCTGAGCAAGCTGTGAAAGCTTCAGAGATTAGTGACGGTGTGATAGTCGGAAGCGCAATTGTTCAAGAAATGATCGATAGCTCTTCACCGGAAAAAGTGGGAGAATTAGTTTCATCATTTAGAAATGCACTAGATAAGAACTACTAAAAATCAAGACATTTTGAATTTTCTGTCTAAAACCTTAAAAAAAGCATAAATTAAGGCTTTTTTCTAAAAAAACCCCTTTAAAACAGGCTTAAATGCTTGACTTTGCCTCTGAAAACGTGTCGCGTGGCCTTGTGCCCAATGTGGGTGCGTAAATAACACAAGGGAGACGGTGGATGAACAAGAGTGATTTGATCGCTGCAATGGCTGAAAAAGCCGGCGTTTCGAACAAAGATGCTGGGGCTTGCCTGGATGCTATGTTTGATGTAGTAGCGGATGCAGTTGCTGCGGGTAATGAGAAGGTTACAGTACCCGGCTGGATTTCATTTGAACAGACAGTTCGTAAAGCTAGACAAGGTAGAAATCCTCAAACCGGAGAAGCTATTAGTATTCCAGCTACGAAGGCAGTTAAGGTTTCTGCAGGGTCTAAGCTTAAGGCAGCTGCTAAGAGTGGTGGGCCTCCTATGGGAATGTAGATGTAAATTTTTACATTTAAATTATTTTCAAAGGTCTGCTGGTTTTACCGGCAGACCTTTTGAATTTGGAGGTTGTGATGAATTTGCCAAAACCTGAAGAAGTTATTCCACATAGAGAACCCTTCCTGTTCTTAACTGAGGTTACGAAATTAGAGCTCCCTAAATCAGCTCAAGGATATTGGCAATTGAAAGAAACTGAGGACTTTTTCCCCGGCCACTTTCCTGACTTTCCAACTCTTCCAGGTGTTTTAATGTGTGAGTCAATAGCCCAGTTAGGCGCCTATACGCTACTTTCTGATCCAAATTTTGATGGCCTCTTACCGTTGTTTGGCGGTATGGATAACGTGCGCTTTAGACGTCGAGTTTCTCCAGGTGAAAAGTTAGACCTTTCAATTGAACTTACAAGAATTTCCGCTCGAGGTGGTAAGGGTAGAGGAGAAGCCCATGTTGATAGCGAACTAGCTTGTAGCTGCAACTTGATGTTTGTTTTTGCAAAAATTTGATTGAATTAGTTAGGTCCAATAACTAAACAACCATTGTGCCCACCAAAACCAAAAGAATTAGAAATGGCAGGCGCTGGGGTCCATTGAACAGGTTCACCATGAACTAGGTTTATTTCCGGCATTTCAGGATCTGGATTTATGAATCCAGCAGTTGGAGGAATGAGAGATTTTTGCATTGCTATAACTACTGCGACAGCTTCTATTGCACCTGCTGCACCGAGTGTGTGACCAGTGATTCCTTTAGTGGAGGAAACTAGTGGTCCGTCAGCACCGAAAACTGAATTTATTGCTTGAGCCTCTCCCAAGTCATTCAGGGGCGTTGAAGTGCCATGCGCATTGATGTATCCAACGGAGTCTGAGGTTATTCCAGAGTCTTCTAAAGCTAGCTCTATGCACTTTTTTGCTCCTAAACCCCCTGGAGAAGGAGCCGTAATATGGTGTGCGTCAGCATTGCTGGCACCACCTAGTATTTCTGCATAGATTTTTGCCCCTCTCTCTTGAGCCATTTCCTTTTCCTCAAGAACGAGAATCCCTGCTCCTTCACCCATAACGAAACCATCACGATCAAGGTCAAAAGGTCTAGAGACCCCTTCTGAAGAAAAGGCGGTCATATTTGTGAAACCAGCAATTGAACTACCTGTAAAAGCAGCTTCTGTACCGCCAGCAATTACAACGTCGCATCTATCTGAAGCAATTAGGCGAGATGCATTGATTATCGCATGCGTGCCAGCAGCACATGCAGTACAGGTGTTCTCAGCAGGGCCTTGAAAACCATATTTCATAGAAACCGCAGCTGTAGCTGCATTGGGCATCATCATTGGGACAAGAAAAGGGGAGACGCGTCGAGAACCTTTTTCTAACAATATGCCAATTTGCTCTTCTAGAGTTTCAATGCCTCCTATACCAGTTCCTATAAAAACACCGGAGCGGTCAGCTCTAGCAGTTAGTTCCCCGGTTTGCTGCATGGCCATCTCCGCGGCTGCTATAGCAAATTGAGTACAGCGATCTGCTCTACGAGCCTCTTTTGAATTTTTGAAGTATTCAGAGGGGTCAAAATTCTCTATACGTCTATCACCCTCAGGTGGGCTACCGCAGAGACCTTCCCAAAAAGATTCGGTTCCTACCCCACACGATGTGACAACGCCTAAGCCTGTAACGACGACCTTTCGGTTCGCCATTAGAGCTTGCTTGTAATTAATTCAAATGCCGCCTGTATGGTGTCGATACCTTCTAACTCTTCTTCTTCAACAGTCACACTAAACTCTTCTTCGAGCGCCATGACTAATTCGACTAAGTCAAGACTGTCGGCGTCAAGGTCATCGGCAAAATTTGCTTCTGGTGTTACCTGTTCTGCACTAACTGATAGTACTTCAACAGCACATTTCTGAAATCTTGCGAAATTGTCGTCACTCATTTCAACTCCTTATATTTAACTGCTCATACAACAATAGAGCGTTACTTAGCTTCTACCAAGCTTATTAAACAAGGTTTATCCCATGTAAAGGCCGCCATCAACAGGGATCACGCTACCGGTGATATACGAGGCATGCTCGGAGGATAAAAAAGCAATAATTTCACCAATTTCCTCAGGTTTTCCCAATCTCCCTAACGGAATCGATTTTATGTATTCATTTATTTGATTTTCGGACAATTTTTCCAGCATGTCTGTTTTTATAGCTCCAGGTGCGACGACATTAACGGTTATGTCACGAGATGCATATTCTTTGGCTAGTGATCGGCTTAGCCCCACAAGAGCTGCCTTAGATGCTGCGTAACTACTTTGACCTATTTGGCCTATCCTGCCCGAAAGAGATGATACGAAAATTACTCGACCCCATCGATTTTTCATCATGCCCCTCAAAGCTTTTTTTGCTGTTCTGAATGCACCAGTTAAATTCGTGTCTAAAACTTCAGAAAAGTCAGCATTGCTTGTTCTAGCCGCCAAGGAATCACGAGTTATGCCAGCATTTGCAATCAGAATTTCGACAGTACCCAGTGTTTCTTCTACTTCTTTAAATGTTTTGTCGATGTGTTCTTCATCAGTAACGTCACATGAATACGAGTGGATACCAAAATCTTCCATCCCATCAGGCGGAGTGTCACGGTATGTGATCGCTACTTTATTTCCCTTTGCAGCAAAAACTTTTGCAGTTGCAAGACCAATACCTCTATTTCCACCGGTTATAAGAACTACACGTTCCATTTGTTCCCTTTTATTTTTTCTAGAAAATACTATCTAACGAAGGCGTATTGATCATGTTACACGCAGCCATGCAATGGGTTGGCTGGCGGCTAGTCGTTCTTCTGTCACGGCGATCCAACCCATAAGTTCCCCTGAAAAAGGCGAGTGGATTTCAATATTTCCAACATGCCCAATAAGTTCTCCATTAGAAATTTTTTGACCAATTTCCAAGTTCCTCTCTGGTTTAAAAAGTCCAGCAGATGGACTAACCACTAGCCTGTCTGTGGAGAAAAGGTGTTCGCCTTCATGGCCTAATCCAGAGTCATTTTCAGTGGACGATGTAGGTGCAATTAGATCAAGTAATTGATCTAAGTCATTTGGTTCATTGACATTTAAACGCTTCGTGTTTGGTTCCGTGCGTTTTGTTAGACCTGTAAGTACTTTTCCGGGTCCTATCTCGATAAATGTCGAAAAGTTCATTGACAGAAGTGTCCCCAATGATTGCGTCCATCTGACAGGGCTGCATAACTGAGCAGAGAGAAGTGCCCGCCATGTTTCTGGGTTTTCATGAGCCATTCCGTCGACATTGGCAACCACAATTCCAGACGGTGGCCGTATGTCAGTGCTTTCAATAGCCTCTAACAATTCTGTTCTCGCTGAATTCATTAGTGGAGTATGGAATGCTCCGGCCACAGACAGTCGGGTGACTTTTTTCGCCCCCATTTCCCTTGCGAGATCACTTGCTTTCTCTAGCGCTGAATTAGTACCCGCTATAACCAGCTGGCCTGGAGAGTTGTAGTTAGCCACCCAAACTTCTCCATCAATCTCAGCACATAGATTTTCGACATCAGCTTCAGGGAGGCCTAGAACAGCAGCCATTGTTCCAGGGTTTTCTTCAATAGCATTTTTCATTGCGTTTCCTCTGATATTTACGAGTCGCGCAGCATCAAAAAAATCGAGGGCACCTGAAGCAGTAAGAGCGCTGTATTCGCCGAGGCTATGTCCCGCATGACCTGTCGAGTCAAGACCGAGTCGCTCAACAGCATCAAGAATGAGCATGCTTAATACGAATGTAGCTAGTTGGGCATTTTGCGTTTCACGCAATAAATCATCATCCGCATTAAGGAGTAAGTCAGCCAGATCTACTTTTGTCGCATCTGATGCCTCTTCAATCAGTTCCCATGATGGATGATTCAACCAACTGGTACCCATACCAGAAAATTGTGATCCTTGACCTGGATATGTAAAGACGATCATTCCCACTCCTCTTGTACAGGACATTTTGCCTCATAAGTTGGCAAAGCGGATCAAATCATTAAAAAACCCAAAAAGAAGAGGCTCTTACTTACTATTTACTCACTGATTCTGCTAATAATCATAAAAAATATGAAATACTCATTTTTAACACTATTCCAAGCCCTACTTTAGAAGAGTGTATGAATATGAGAGGCTTACTAGCCAGAAAAATAACCCTAATGCAAAGATAAATTATGAAAAGTAATTTGATCTATAACGAAGAACTACTCAAAGGACGAAATGCTCTTGTAACTGGTGGAGCTACCGGACTTGGTCGTGCTATATCGGTGGGATTAAGTCAAGTGGGTGCAAATGTAACCATTGTTTCCCGTCAAGAGGAAAAGTTGGCTAAGGCCGCAAAAGAGATCTCTGATGGAACAGGGAGGCAGGTCTCTTATGACGTCGTTGATATTCGCGATAACGATTCGGTAACTGAGTTGTCGCAGAGGCATGAAAATATAGACATTCTGATTAATAATGCTGGGGGACAATTTCCTCAAAAAGCTAGAGATTTCAGCCCGAATGGTTGGCGCAGTGTGATCGATCTAAATTTGAATGGAACTTGGAATATGACTCAAGCATTTGGTAACAAAATGCTTGAAGGTGACGGAGGTTCCATTTGTCAAATAATTGCAACTGTTGGGCGTGGCATTCCAGGGATAGCGCACAGTGCAAGTGCACGTGCAGGCGTGTTGGAGTTGAGTAAAACTTTGTCTTTTGAATGGGGGCCTAAAGTACGTGTTAATTGTGTGGCACCAGGTCAATTTCGAACTGATGCCTTCGATTCAACTTACGAAGATGGGGTAGGTGATGGCTTTGTAGAACAACCGCTTCCTAATATTGGGGATGTCGCAGACATAGCAAACGGAGTGATTTTTTTAGTTTCTCCTGCTGCACGTTTTATAACTGGTGAGGTTCTACATGTTGATGGAGGTTTAATATTACAAGGCCCTATGTCGGCGCTGCCTGTCGATGGTTATCCAGAAAGAAAACTGAGTCATGGATTTTAGAATTTTTGTCGAGCCGCAACAAGGGACCACTTATGAGCGACTTCGTGCCTTAGCTTCTCATGCAGAAGATCTCGGTTTCAACGGATTTTTTACTTCAGATCACTATCTTAAAATGGGTGATTCTGACGGTTTGCCGGGTCCTACAGATGCTTGGACGACATTGGCTGGGCTAAGCCGCGATACGAGTACGATCCGATTAGGAACCTTAGTAACTCCCATTACTTTTCGTCATCTTGGTTCATTGGCCATTAGTGTTTCTCAGATTGATCAAATGAGTGACGGCAGGATTGAGTTGGGTTTGGGAGCAGGTTGGTATGAGGAAGAGCACAAAGCACAGGGTTTGCCTTTTCCAAACATAGGCACTCGGTTTAATATGCTTGAAGAGTCACTAGAAATTTTGAATAGTATTTGGAATTCACCAGAGGGTGAGTTGTTCAGCTATGACGGTAAAACAATTCAATTCAGTAATTCAATGGGATTACCGAAACCTAAACAAGAAAAAGGTCCTCCTATCATTATTGGAGGAATGGGAAAAAAGAAAACCCCTGCTCTTGTCGCGAAATATGCATCTGAATACAACACCCCTTTTGTATCACCTGCTGATTTCGGATCTCTTGTAAGTGTGGTCAAAGATGCGTGCGCGAAATTAGGTAGAAATCCTGAAGATTTAACTTACTCATGTGCCCAGGTGTTTTGCTGCGGAGAAAATGAAACGATCCTAAATAATCGCGCTTCTGCTATAGGGAGAGATGTAGATGAACTGCGTCTAAATGGGTTTGCGGGAACTCCAGATGAGGTAAGCAGTAAAATAGAAACTTTCAAACAGCGGGGGTGCGATCGTTTTTATTTACAAATACTTGATGATTGCGATCTTGAGCACTTGGACCTTGCGGCAGAAATGTTTCTAAAGTAGGCATGAGAAAAATATTGAGATTTGAATCAGGAATTCAGTTATTTATTTCTAAACGTTGAAGAAAGAATTGAACAGACGGACCTACTGAAAGCAGAAACCAAACTGTTCCCCATCCAATAGTTCCACCTAGAAGTAAACCAATAAGCATGCATGAACCTTCTATAAGGGTACGAGCCTTCCAAATTGCCAAGCCTCTGCGATTAAATGCCGTCATGAGACCATCTCGAGGACCTGGTCCAAGAGATGTTCCTATATAGAAGCCAGAACCTAATGCTACGAAAATAGGGCCAAGGAGAGTCGCCGCTACTCGTGCAAATATGTTTGTGATTTGGCCAAACAGTGACAGAGTAAGGTCGACAACTAAACCAATAATTAAAACATTTGCGACTGTACCAATGCCCATTGGTTCCTTCAGAAGAAAAAGAAAAAAGAGAATAATTACTCCAACAAAAATAATTGTTATTCCGATGCTTAAAGGCGTCCTCTTAGAAATTCCTTGATGGAACACTTCCCAAGGTGAAACACCAAAATTTCCCAAAACCACTAGAGCTAAGCCGAATCCAAAAAGTATTAATCCGAATATTAATCGCGTAAAGCGAAACAGTGAAAGTTTCTGAATTGACATGACTTACATGGTATTAAAAATATTTTTTTTTGAAAGTCTGCATATTTCGTGAGGTATTTGTTTTTGTTTTTTTGAATCATTACTGTTCGTTTATGAGTCCAGACGGAAGATGGCGTAATCCTTTTCTAGCTGATAGCGAGTATGCAATAGCGCATGGGTTTTGCGACCAGCGCGACAGTACGCACCTTACTGGTCCGATCCCTACCTCTGAAGAAAGTGGAAAAATTCTTCAAGAGAACGATTATCAGTATGAATGGCTAGGACCTGGACATTTCGGTGGCCTTATTTCAGGTTTGTATCCGGACGGAAAACGAACAATTTGGAGTAATGGAAGAGAGGGAATCGTAAAACTCGACTATGAGACACTTGAAGTATTAGACACGTTTAGTCTCTCACATGAAAA